>JAILNX010000038.1 GCA_024691085.1 Clostridiales bacterium
TTACGCCGATATTGAATCCGGCGAACATATTGCGGATCATCGCAAACGCATAACCCATATCGGGAGAATTGAAAACGGCAAAACCAACCGTAACAGCTATTATGGTGTATACCCAAGTCAAAACTTTGGGAAGGCGCAGCTTTGTCTTTTTCAGATAGTTTTCACCGAGAAGGAAAACGCCGTTATACGCGCCCCAGAAAACGAAAGTCCAGTTCGCTCCGTGCCAGAGGCCGGTCAAAAGGAAAACTATTATCTTATTGAGGCCGGTCCTGAAAGCGCCCTTTCGATTGCCGCCTAGCGGGATATAGACGTAATCCCTGAACCATCTTGAAAGCGTGATATGCCATCTGCGCCAGAAATCGGTCATGCTGTATGCGATATAAGGATAATTGAAGTTCTGCGGCACGGTTATTCCGAACATGCCGCCTAGTCCCATCGCCATGACGGAATAGCCGGCGAAGTCGAAATAGAGCTGGAGCACGAACGAAACAGCGCCCGTCCAGGCATATGCGGCGTTGAGCTTTCCTGCTTCGATGCCGTATATGAACGAAGTAACTCCGCCAAGGGTGTTCGCGAGGATAAGCTTCATCGCGAGGCCGATTATGAACAGTCTAAGACCGTTCGCTATGCCCTCCGCCGTCATGCGCCTCGAATCAAGATCGCGCTCTACCGTCGACCAGCGGATTATCGGCCCCTGAACGAGCTGAGCGAAGAACGAGATGAACAGGAGGAACTTTCCGAAATCCTTCGTCGGCTCGATCTCTCCCCTGTACGCGTCGATGATATAGCCGAGCGCCTGGAACGTGAAGAAGCTGATGCCGAGAGGGCTTACGATATTCAGCTTCGGGAGTTCCGACGAGAATACGCCGTTCACTGTTTCGATGAAGAAATCGGCGTATTTCATTACGAGCATTACCCCGATATTGAACACTATCGCGGCGATAAGGACGGGCTTGTTGTTCTTCCCCGCCCGTTTTTTGATAATGAGCGCGAGCGCGTAGTTAACCGCGGACGATACGAGCAGAAGACCGACGTAATAAAGATTACCCCAGGCGTAAAATACAAGACTTGCGATAATCAAAAGCCAGTTGCGTACCTTCGTAAACTTTGCGGGAATCGCAAGGTGCAGAAGGAACACAACGGGCATGAAAACGAATATAAAGTTAGCAGAAGCAAATTCCACTTAGAAGACCTTTCACTCGCCGTAATCGGGAGCAAGAAGATTGATCTCGGTTATGAATCCGTTCTCGATATGGACCTGGATCCTCTTTTCGGAGATCTTGACGGGATCGTTGGACTTGGTGAATACGTAGTAGTATTCGTCATAGTAATAATCACCGTATGCGGCGAAGAGCTCTTCCATAGTCGAACCGGCGCCGATACCGCGGGCGGTCTTGTAGTCGCCACCGGTGATCTCAATCATATAGATGATATCGCCGTCGTCTGCCGGAAGCGTATAGATGCTTATCCCGTCGTATTCATAGGTCTTTTCGTAGCCGTCCCTGGTGCAGCTGATGGCCTCGCTGTATTCATAGCCGTCGCCGAGCTCCGCGAGGATATCGTCTACGTAGTCATGGATGCGGAAGGTCTTTCCGTTGATGATAACACACATATCGGCGTCCTCGTCAAAGGCGGCGGGAGCCGATTCCGTGGGAGCGGTCTCGGTATCCGAAGGAGCGCCTGTCTCGTTGGGATCGGGCGTTTCGTCAGCGTTCTCGGTTGCGTCCGGAGCGTTCGTGACTGAAGGCTCTTTCGTGGGAGCAGCGGGACTGTCGGGATCGGTTTTGCAGCCGACGGCGAACGCCGCCATCATGACCGCGAGAATAAGCGCAAAGATTTTGATTGTAGCTTTCATAAAATTGGATCATCCTCCGTAAAACAATTCAATAACAAATTGAAGCTGGTCCTTCGTCCTTCTGGGGATGCCGGCAGCGTCCATCTCGTAATAGAGCTCGACCTCTTCCCCGTTTCTGTCCCTTCCCATATAGGAGAGGACCATGAACGTTTTCGCGTCGCTGTCGTTGAAGTGCCACCACTCGCTCGGGATCGTTGTAAATCCGCAGGACATCATGACGTTGGTCATGTAATCGACGTTCTTCCGCTGTTCCTCAGTCCACTGATCACGGCTCGAGCGGTATGAGATCTTCTCGAAGGTGTGCATCGGCGTCGGGAACGACAGCTCCTTCCCATCCGGACCTATCAGCGTCATATCGATCGCGGCTGCTCTGTTGTGGTTTGACGCCTTGCCGTTATAAGGATTGGAGATATACGCGGCGACCTTGACTACGTCAAAGAGCTGGAACTGAACGGACTTAGGTCTGTACGCGTCGTACAGCTTGATCCTGTAGCCGTCGGCGGCAAACTTTTCCGCCGCCTTCTTGAGCTTTCTGACCGTCTCGATCCTCAGTACCGGCACGGGGCTTTCATAAAGCGGTCTGTGGCAGACGTTGTTGCTCGTTGCGAAGATCTGGAAGACCTCGATATCGGGAATGAAGAGCCTGACGTCGACGACGCAGGTCTTCTTGCCGTTGTCGTTTAGCTCAAGGTAACCGTAGAGCGTCTCTTCGGCGGGAACGAGGAACTTGGAGTAGCAGTAGCAGACCTTTCCGTCCAGAAGAATGCTGGAGAACTCGTCGTTCACCTTTTCGATCAGCTGGACCTCTTCTTCGTACTTAAGCTGCTTGACGACCGTTGAGCCGCGGAGCGTGGGCAGATCCCTTACGTTAAGCGTTTTCGCGCAGCTCTTGTAAGCCTTCGTAATGATCGGCGTCGCAGTCGGCCCCTGAGTCTGCTCCGGCGACGGCGTCGGCCCGGGTGTCGGATCGGGCTTGTAGTAAGGGTCAGCGGTCGTAAAGCTCTTGGGGTCGATTATGTGCACGGGATCGAAAGAAGTGATCTTCGAGCACCCGATAAAGACAAGAGTCATCAGCAGAAATAAAACAAGTAAGGTTTTTTTCATTTTCACTTTCCTTTATCATTGCATTACTTCATTTAATGATGCAGACAGTTATATATATCTGGGAACAGCATTTTTCGGCATCCACAGAACGCCATATTTGATTATAACACAAAGAAACCTTTTTTTCAATATAAAAGAAAAAGCCCGCAAAAGCGGGCGGTCAAGCAGTGAAATAAAACCTTTACAGTCTTTTTGCGATCTTGGCGACGATGGAAGTCACGAGAGGCACCTCGATCGGCTCGTCCCTTAAGGATTTGATGCCGCAGGTGACCTCGACCGCGAGAAGCACGATGCCGATGATGAGCATAATTCCGGCAAAGAGCACGGTCACGATCACGAAGAACGCCCCTTGCCCCTTCGACGCGCCGAGAACGATGAGCCAGAATATGGTCGGCAGGAATCCGAGCGCGGCGGCAAAAAGCGACGTTACCGCGGTATGCAGGCAGGCAACGCGCGCCTTCGCGTTCTTCTCAAGCAGGAAGAGCAGTATGGAGAGCAGCGGGAACACGAGGCACCATACGCCGGACACCGCGCACAGGAAATGCAGCGCGGCGGCGAATACGTTGCCCGTCGTGAACGAGAAGAGAGTACATCTTTCTTCTTCAATCATGGACTCACCTCAAAAACTGATGATCTGATTAATTATTATACAGTATTATTACCCGTTGTTCAAGTGCTGAATGCAAATAGTTTTGCGAGGCGTCACTTGAGGACGACGCTCGTCTGCGATCCGATCGTAAGGATATTTCCGTCAAGCGACGCGTCTTCCTTGCCTATGACGGCGCGGATAGCCTCAACGTTAATACCCGGGATCAGCGAAAGATCGATTGTCTGTGTCTGTCCCGTGGTGTTGTGGATTACGAGCACCGAGCTCGATCCGAGAGTCGCGATGAATCCGCCGACCTTGGTGTCGCTTAGTTTGATCGGAGTATAGCTTCCCTCGGCGATCTCGGGATTCGCCTTCCTGATCATTATCAGCATTTTATAATAAGTATAAAGGCTGTTCTCGTCGAGGAGTTGATCCATGGCTGTCGTATCGATCTGAGTCGAGGAGCCGTACGTCGCGCCGGAAGGATCCCTGACCTTGTCGCCGTCGCCCCAGAGCATTGCAAGCCTGCGGTTCGCGTCGGTATTCGCGCCGCCCCTGGAGCCGCGCATACCAAGCTCTTCGCCGTAATAGATGAAAGGCGAGCCGGGACCGAGGATATAAAGATTGGCCGCCATCTGCATCGAGAACGACGCGACGGGAAGGAATCCCGCCGCCCTGTCCATATCGTGATTCGAAACGAACGGGACGATCGTCGCGCCCTCGCGCATCGCCTGCACCCTTTCAAGATAGGCCTTGACGTAGGCGGTGTAGCGGTTGACGTCGCCCTTCTTGGCTGTCTCGGCGATCAGTCCGCCCGACTGAGATACCGCGAAATCGAAGCAGTTGAGCGCGGGATAGTATTCATCCGTGATGCCGTCGTTGTCCCAAACCTCGCCGACGGCGTAAAGGTCGGGCTTCAGTTCGCGGAGCTTGTTCATGTATTCCGTCCAGAACTCTACGCTTTTCTGATGGTCTCCGAAGAAGACGTACTTTACCGCGTCGAAGCGGAAGCCGTCGACGCCCAGATCGATATAGTACTTCGCGACGTCAAAAACGAGTTTCTTTGCAAGCTCGCAGTCGAAATTGAGCTCCGGCATATCGCCCGAGAAGTTGCACTCAAAGTAATGCTGCGTGCCGGAGATCTGGCTGAACGCGCGTCCTGCGGGTGCGGATTCGACCGAGGCGTCGTACCATGAATAAAGATCGTAGTATTCGCTCGAGGTGTCATTGTTCCTGTGTGCCTCGCAGAAATCCTTGAACCACTGATTGCCCCTTCCGGTGTGATTGATCGGAAGGTCGAGAATGACGTAGACGTTCCGTTGGTGGCAGATGCCGATAAGCTCCTTAAGATCCTCCTCGGTACCGAAGTTTCCGTCAATCGCGTAGTAATCGTTGACGTCATACTTATGATATGACGACGACCTGAATATGGGAGAAAGCCAGAGCCCCTCCACGCCGAGCGACAGGCCGGACGCGGGATCGCCGTCGTTAAGATAGTCCATGCGGTTGATAATGCCCCTCAGATCTCCGACGCCGTCGCCGTCCGAATCCGAAAAGCTGCCTACGAAAATCTCGTAGAATACGCGGCTGTTGCCGTTGGTCGGCCTGCCTTCGAGGAGCGCGGCGTCCTTTACCGCGTACTCGGTCCTCTCCTCCGGCTGATCGGTAACGTCGGGATCGATAATGTTATTGTTTCTGCACGCGACAGCCACCGCCGCCGTCAGCAAAACAAGTATCAGAGCGATCAATCTTTTCATAAATACCCCCGCATGAGCAATAATATATTTAATTTTACAGCCGATCGCGCTCCTTGTCAAGGAGAAGCGTTTTTACGGCGGAGATTTTTCGCTTGCCTTGAGATTATCTTGTGATATAATTTGATTATGGACACAAAGATCATAGAACTCTACAGCGAAGAAGAAGAGACCGTTTACAGGAAGAAGCGGATCGTATGGAACGTCGTTTCGTTCCTCGTTCTCGCCGCCGCTCTAACGGTGTGCGTATTCTTCTGTGTGTCGGCATACAGGGCCGAAACGTTCGACACTCTCCCCTACGTCATCTTTACTTCGATCGCGGGATGGACTGTCTACCTTACTATCAGGATATTCGTCATTGCCGATCTCAAGGCGGCGGTAAAGCATATCGAAGCTATAAGAAAAGGCGAAGCCGAGATCGTCACTGGAAGGTTTTCTTTGACAAAGGAACGCCTCTATATCAAAAAAGGGATCGCCATGACCAAGGTCAACGTCTCCGGCAACGATAAGGTTACCTCTCTCCAGATATTCGATAAAAAGAAAAAACTCTTCGACGCGGATAAAGCGGTCAGCGTAAAAGTCGTATTCGGCTTTATCACCGCATATGAGGCGGAAGTATGAAGATAGTATTTAAACGCATCTTATCTAATCTTCACCGGTATGTGCTGTGCGCGCTAGGTTCCGTTCTTATCTGGACGTGGATATTCACAATAATCACCGACGCGCCGAGGGCTAAGAAGGTCACGGTCATGTGCGACACGGTCAGCGTCCAGGACGCCCTGCTTGCAGAGGTATTGAAGCATGAGCTCCCGAAGGGAATCAGAACCGTAAAGGTCCGCCACGTTTCATACATGGAGATGACCTTCGGCATGGATGACGAAGCCGATATCTACATAATACCCGGAAGTAAGATGGAAGCTTCGATCGAATATCTCGTTCCGCTTCCGGAGCGCCGGTCGGACGGCGACGCGGTATTCGGCGGCGAGGTCTACGGTTGGCTTCTTGACGGAGCCGCTTCCTCTTATATTGGATACGACGCATCGGAAAACTATTATCTGTGTTTCTCAAAAACCTCGCCGCACCTCGGCGAGCTTAACGATTCAAAGGACGACGCAGCTGTTAAAATTGCCCAAATGATACTCTTACTGCCATAATTCGGGAGGAACTATGAAAAGAACCATCTGTTTGATCTCCGCGCTGATGCTCGGCGTGATGTGCTTCGGTTGCGTCCCCAAGGGCGCGAACCTTATCCCGACAGATAAAATCGAGGGAAGTTCCGTTTTCGTCAAGAAGGTCGAGAACGTCCCCGATGATTTCATGCTCGGCATGGACATCTCCTCCGTTCTCTCTCAGGAAAAGAGCGGCGTGAAATACTACGACTTCGACGGAAAGGAATGCGACCTCTTCACGGTGCTCGCGAAGTCCGGCGTGAACACGATCCGCGTCCGCGTGTGGAACGATCCTTTCGACGCTGACGGCAACGGCTTCGGCGGCGGCAACTGCGACATCAACGCCGCGGTAGAGATCGGAAAACGCGCGACGAAGGCCGGGATGCGCCTGATCGTAGATTTCCATCTTTCGGACTTCTGGGCTGACCCAAGCAAGCAGACCGCTCCCCGCGCATGGATGAATATGTCCGCAGAGGAGAAGGGCGACGCGACTTATAATTATATAAAGGAAAGCCTAGGGAAGCTGAAGGCCGCGAAGGTCGACGTCGCGCTCGTTCAGATCGGCAACGAAACGGACGGCGCGATCGCAGGCGAAAACTCCTGGGACAAAATGCAGTACATATTCAAGGGCGGCTCGAAGGCCATCCGCGAGGTGCTTCCCGAAGCGCTGGTAGCGGTCCACTTCGCCAATCCCGAAAAAGCGGGAACTTACGCCGCGTACGCTCATTCCCTTATGGATATCGAGCTTGATTACGACGTGTTCGCGTCGTCGTATTATCCCTATTGGCACGGAACGCTCGACAACCTAGCGAAGGTCTTGAACGGCATCGCGATCACCTACGGCAAAAAGGTGATGGTCATGGAAACTTCCTACGCCTATACCTACGATGATACAGACTTCTCCGGCAACACGATCGGCGAGGGCGGAACCTATATCAAGCCTTATCCCTTCACCGTTCAGGGACAGGTAAACGAGTTCCGCGACGTTGTCGATACGGTCGTAAACAGGATGCGCGACGGCATCGGCGTCATCTATTGGGAGGGCGCCTGGATCACCGTCGGTCAGAACTCCTGGGAGGAAAATCACGAGCTTTGGGAAAAGTACGGTTCCGGCTGGGCGACGAGCTATGCGGCGGCGTACGATCCAAACGACGCGGGTAAGTATTACGGCGGTTCCGCTGTCGACAACCAGGCGCTGTTCGCTCCCGACGGCAAGCCTTTGGAATCGCTTCTGATGTTCAACCTTGTCCGTTACGGGAACGACGTTCCGATAAAAGCCGACGCTATCGAGGACAAAACGCTTTCGTTCGTTATAGGAAGCGATATCGAGCTTCCCGAAACGGTAAACGCCGTCATGAACGACAACTCGAAGACCGTGCTTCCCGTCAAGTGGTCGCTTACTGACGCGGATATCGAAAAGATGAAGACCGGAGGAGTCGCCAAGTATAATATCGAAGGCGAGGCCGGCGGACTTACGGCGAAGCTGACGATCGATATGATAGAGCAGAACCTTGTTATAAACGACAGCTTCGAGACCGGCCTTCTCGAGCCTTGGCGTCTTATCGACCGAGGTCATGAAAACGAGCTGTACGTCGAGAAGAAGCTCTCCGATTCGCTTACCGGTCAGTATCACATGCATTTCTGGAGCGCGGCTGAGGACTCCGTCGATTTTTCCCTTGAGCAGGACATAATAATAACGGAAGCCGGCTTATATAAGTTCTCCATGTCGATAATGGGCGGAGACTGCGGCGAGACAGATATTTACATCTACGTGCTCGTCGACGGCGTTGAGGTCGGCAGGGCTCCTCTCAAAGTGACTTACTATAACGAGTGGGACACCGCGTGGGTCACCGGGTTCTTTGTTGAAGGCGGACAGACCGTAACCGTCGGCATTCACGTAAAATGCAAAGGAGCGGGAGCCGGCGCCTGGGGCAAGATAGACGACGCCAAGCTCAATTCGGATAACGGATAATATGGAAACAAACGAAATAGAAATCAAAAAACCGTCCCCTACGGTGCTGATACTCCGCTTAGGCTCGGCAGCAGCCGCAGCGTTCATCTTCGTGATGTACGTTCTTAAGCACGCCGCGGAATATAAGCCTGTCCATTTCATACTTCCCTTCGTTTCGCTCGCGCTCTTTACGGCGATCCTTCTAATATCGATGCCAAAGCTCGTCGCCATATTCTCTGGCAAAGCGGACGCCGGTACCGGCGAGAAGGCAGACAGGCGGAAGCTGTTTCAGATAATGCTTGCTGCGCTCGGCGTGCACTTGTTTACGATGATCCTCGGCGTATTGATCTGTTCCTCTCTTAACCCGTCCCTCGACGCGAAGACTCTATGGAATTACGCGTGGATGAAGCAGAATACCGACGCGGGACATTACCTCAGCATAGCCGAGAACTGGTACGTACGCGAGGGAGACAACAGACTTCTTATTGTGTTCTTCCCAATGCTCCCCGTGCTGATAAAAGCTTTCAATCTCGTATTTCATAACAGCTTCGTTTCGGCGCAGGTGATCAACGCTATCGCGACCGTCGGCGCTTCGGGCATGACATATCTGACTCTTACGGACGTTTTGGGCGAAAGGCGTTCAAGGGCTGCGGCGTTCATCGCCATACTCCTCCCCGGCGCGATATTCATGAATTCGCCTATGAGCGAGCCCCTGTTCCTTCTGTTCACGATCTCTGCGTTCTACTTTATGCAGAAGAAGCGTTTCCTGCTTTCCGGCATATTCGTCGCGCTATCAGGTTTTACGCGCTCACTCGGCGTGATCAGCGCAGTGCCGCTCGCGCTTGTCGGGCTTAACGAGCTTATCGCACTGATCAAAGCGAAGAAGAATTGGGGTAAAACCCTCGCTCTGCTTCTTTTAGGGCTTGCCGTATCGACGTTCGGTACGCTTGGCTACCTTTTTATCAATTACTCCATCCACGGAGATCCGTTCAAATTCCTCGAGTATCAGTGGTCGAACTGGTATCAGCGTTCTTGTCCGTTCTTCGATACGCCGCGATACGTTTTCAGCTATGCGGTAAGCGCCTTCAAATCCGGCGACAGCACATTCCGCGCGCTGTGGCTGCCTCAGCTCATCGCAATATTCGGATCGCTCGTTTTGATGATCCGGGCATCGAGGAAGCTCCCCGCATCGTACACGGTTTATTTCCTCTGCTATTACGCGGTCTCGATCGGATGCACCTGGCTTTTGTCCTCCGTGCGGTATCTTTCCGCGGCGGTGCCTCTGATCGCCGCGTTCGGACTCATTTGCGACAAAAAATGGAAGACGGCGATAGTCTTCGTTCTGCTTGCGGCAGTCTACGTGATCTATACAATTATGTACATGAAGGGTTTCGGAGTATACTGACATGGCGACAGATAGGGCGGGAGATCATCCCGCCTTTTATTTACACAAGAATCAAGGTTGAGGAAACTAATAGTATACAGGATAATATAAATGACGGTTTTTTTAGGGCAAAAAACGAATTAAAGCATTAAAATGATAACTTTTTTGTTGACAATTATTAGGGTTGGGAGTAAAATTACAGTCGAAAGGAAATGGGTATTTTGAGTTTATCGAAAGACCCGGCACCTTATTAAAATGTTTCCAAATATTTTTAGGAGGATGAAACATGAAAAAGTTTTTAGCAATCATGCTGGTTCTTGTCATGGTTCTGGCCCTTGCTGCCTGCAAGAAGCCCAATGTTGATCCCAACACCACCAAAGAACCCGAACAGCCCTCCGGCGAACTCGCCGGCACCTACGACGTAACCATTTGGTGCGCCGACGCTGCTCAGGATCTGTTCAAGAAGCAGATCGATGACTTCAACAAGACCAACACCGACGGTATCGTTATCAACGCGAAGATCCAGCCCGTTTCCGAGGCTGACGCCGGCACGAACATGATCACCGACGTTGCTGCCGGCGCCGATATCTACTGCTTCGCGCAGGACCAGTTCGCCCGTCTCGTTCAGGCCAACGCTCTCGACAAGCTTGGTGTTAAGGCTGCCGATGCTGTCAGGGCTGCCAACGACGCCGGTGTCGTAGCCGCTGCCACCGCGGGTGAGGATCTCTACGCTTACCCCATGACCTCCGATAACGGCTACTTCATGTACTACGACAAGTCCATCATCCCCGATGAGGACATTGATTCTCTCGAGAAGCTGATCGCCGACTGCGAAGCCAAGCAGAAGTATTTCGCTTTTGACTGCGCCAACGGTTGGTACGTTGCCGGTTGGTTCTTCGGCACCGGCTGCGTCTCCGAGTGGAAGACCGATGCTGACGGTCAGTTCGTAGACGTAAACGACAACTGGAACTCCGACAAGGGTCTCATCGCCGTCAAGGGTCTTGAGAAGCTCGTCAAGTCCGACTTCCATGTAAACAGCGCTAAGGTTGCTGAGTTCGAGTCCAACGCCGCCGTCGTTGTCTCCGGTACCTGGGATTACGAAGCCGCTAAGGGTCTTCTCGGCGACAATCTCGGCGTTGCCGATCTGCCCTCCTTCACCGTAGACGGTCAGGAGTATCACATCGGTTCCTTCAACGGCTGCAAGCTCCTGGGCGTCAAGCCCCAGACCGATGCCAAGAAGGGTGCCGCCATCCACAAGCTCGCTGCTTACCTCACCGGTGAGAAGTGCCAGCAGGAGCGTTTCGAGACTCTGTCCTGGGGTCCCTCCAACACCGCTGTTCAGGGCTCCGATGCCGTTAAGCAGAACCCCGGTCTTGCCGCTCTGCTCGCTCAGGCTCCCTACTCCAAGCCTCAGGGCCAGATTCCCGATGCTTGGTGGGGCGTAGCCGGCACCATTGCCGCCGAGGTCAAAGAGGCTAACGGCGAAGAGGCTCTCAAGGCTGTCATCCAGAACTATGAGAACAAGTGCAAGGCTCTGTTCGATCTGTTTGGTTCTCAGGACTACATCTTCGTAGGCGCTTGGGGCGGTTGGGACAACAGTTCCACCGATTACAAGCTCACCGAAGTTGACGGCAAGCTCACCATCACCATTGAGGTTCCCCAGTCTGATTACATGGGCGGCCGTATCGTTCCCATCGGCACCTGGGACACCACTCTCGGTTATGCTCAGGTCACCGAAGGCGCTGATCTGCTCAATGCGGACGCTGCCGGTGACGACAACAACATCGTCTTCGCCGAGGCGGGCAACTACACCGTCACCGTCGATCTCGATGCCATGACCATCACCATCGTTAAGAACTAAGTTCTGCCCCTGCGGTTGGGGCCCATCAAACGGCCCCAACCGTATTTTTATAGCCATATAAAAAATATATTAATTTATTGGCTTTTTTCGTCAAAAACTGTTGTTTTTGATTCTTCGAGAGTTTTGAGGAGGGTTAGATATGTACAAAAAAAGGCTGACCCCTGCTATAGTCAAGCTCGTATGCGCGGCTCTTGCACTGGCGGTTGCTTTGTTCTTTTTCTATAAAGCCGTCCCCCCCATCGTAAAGAGTCTTGACGTTGACTGGTCCGGCGGAAAACCCGGTTTCTTCGCTTCCGTGATGCTTGGTCTTTATACCTTCCTTTACGGAGACAACATCGACTCTCTTGCTGCGGCTGACGACGGCTACGGCGTACACCTATTTGCCTGCATCGTCTTCGTAGTTATTGCCATTGCTCTTCTGGTTCTCGGTTTAAGAGAGCTGAAAGGCACTAACAGCTTTAACAGAATGGCCGATAAGAGCGGCATCGAGATCAAAAAAGAAAAACGCCCGACCATCGCTGACTTCTTCAAGAAAGTATGGTCAGCGATCCTCGGTTTCTTCAAAGCGATCGGCGACGAGTTCAAGGATATTTGGCTCACGTTCGTCAACGGGGATTGGAAGACAAAGGTCTCTTATCTCGTTATGGGCTTCGGCTGCATAGCGAGGGGACAGATCCTCCGCGGACTTCTGTTCCTGCTCTTCGAGATAGTCTTCATCGGCTACATGATCTTCTGGGGCGCAAGCTGGATCTCCAAGCTTCCCCTCGACATGACGAAGCTTTCCGGCGCGACTCAGGAATACAGCGAGATCTACGACTCCTACGTCACGACCTATCACGACAACACCTTCAAGATCCTTCTTTACGGTGTTCTCACAATATTCTTCATTATCGGCTTTATCTACACCTGGCGTCTTAACGTTAAGCAGAACAAGATCGCCGAGGGCATCATCAAGTCCGGCAAGAAGCTGAAGAGCGGCAAGGACGATTTAAGGTCCATGGTCGACGATCAGTTCCATAAGACTCTGCTCGCTCTGCCTCTTCTCGGCATACTCGTATTTACGGTCATGCCGATCGTGTTCATGATACTCGTCGCGTTCACCAATTACAGCGGAACGAACGACGGCGTCAGCAACCTGTTCACGTGGGTCGGTCTTGACAACTTCAACGAGCTGCTTTCGTGGAAGAGCGCCGATGGTGCGCAGTCCTATGCGGCGACGTTCGGCGAGATCCTCGCCTGGACGCTGATGTGGGCGTTCTTCGCAACGTTCACCAACTACTTCCTCGGCATGCTCGTCGCCATCGCGATCAACAAGAAGGGTATCCGTCTGAAGAAGGTTTGGAGAACGATCCTCGTTCTTACGATAGCGATCCCGCAGTTCATCTCCCTGCTGTACGTCAGCAAAATGTTCGCGAAGAACGGTATCGTGAACGGATTCCTGATGGATCTCGGATGGATCAAAAAGGCGATCGACTTCTGGGGAGATACGAGGAACAACGGCCTTATGGCAAGGGTGCTTGTCATCATAATCAACATCTGGATAGGTATCCCCTACCTTATGCTGATAGCGACAGGCATATTGATGAACATACCCGCCGACCTTTACGAATCCGCGAAGATCGACGGCGCGACCGGCTGGCAGCAGTATTCCAAGATCACGCTTCCCTATATGATGTTCATTATGGGGCCGTATCTTCTTACCAGCTTTACCGGCAACATGAACAACTTCAACGTCATATACCTGCTGACAGGAGGCAATCCGCTGAATACCGCGGCTTCTTCAACGGGTATAGCGGTCGGTCATACGGATCTTCTGATCACCTGGCTGTTCAAGATCGCGACAGGAAGCGGCAACAAGTATTATCAGGCTTCTGTAATCGGCATACTGGTGTTCGTTATCATAGCGATCATCACGCTTATCGTTTACAGCATGCTGCCCTCTGTCAAGAATGAGGAGGACTTCCAATGAAAAAGACTGTTTCGATCACTACGGTCGTAATACTCGTGTTGGGTGTTCTGTTATCGGCATTCGGAGGTTTTGCCATTGCCAACAGGTTCATGGCTAACCCGATATGGAAAGTCGATCACGAGTATCTTACGAACAAGTTCATCTATTCGTCCATCGGAATCGGCTGTCTGATCGTCGGAATACTCCTCGTGCTCTTCAGCGCGATCAGCATTTCCAGGCAGGCTTCGGAAGCTAACGGACCGGACTCGTCGAAGCATCACATGGGTATGCGCGCGTCTAACGCCATATCCAACACCGCCATCCATATTCTGCTCATCGTCATAAGCATTATCTGGCTGACGCCGTTCGTGTGCATCGTTCTTCAGTCCTTCCGTGTCGATCCGCTCTGCCAGGTCGGTTACGTCATTCCGAAGCACTGGGGCTTTGACAACTACGTAAACCTCTTCGTCAACAAGGACGACGCAGGAAAAGTGATAAGCACCACTCTTTCGACAAACGGCTTCCTCCGCTGGTATCTGAACACTCTGATCATCGCACTGTGCTGCGCGGTGATGCAGACGATCATCCAGCTCTGCATGAGCTACACGCTGTCCCGCTTCCGCTTCAAAGCCAGGAAGGGCCTGATGAAGTTCATGCTCATCCTCGGAATGTTCCCCGGAATGCTCTCAATGATCATCCTGTATAACGTTCTTAAGGATTTAGGACTTACGAGCGAGCATGCCGTACCCGGACTGATCCTCGTATACATTGCTTCTTCCGGTATGGGTTACTACGTTTCCAAGGGCTTCTTCGATACGCTGCCCAAATCGCTCGACGAAGCGGCCCGTATCGACGGCGCGACTCGCGCGCAGGTCCTTTGGAAGATCATACTGCCTCTTGCTAAGCCGATAGTCATTTACACCGTTCTGACCGGGTTCATGGCTCCGTGGGGCGACTACGTATTCGCGCAGTACATCTCCCGCAGCGCACCTCAGGGTATGAACGTTGCTGTCGGTCTTTACAACTGGCTGAGCAATGACCAGATCAACCAGTGCTATACAAAGTTCTGCGCAGGCGGCGTTGTCGTCGCAATACCGGTAGCGATACTGTTCATGTGCCTCCAGAGGTACTACGTCGAAGGCGTCACCGGCGGCGCTGTAAAGGGCTAATTCGGGAACAAGTAAAGGAGTAATTAATATGGCAAGCGTTAAACTAACGAACGTTCAGAAGATCTACGACAACAACGTCGTCGCCGTGCATGACTTCAACCTTGAAATAAAGGATAAGGAGTTCGTCGTATTCGTCGGTCCCTCCGGCTGCGGCAAGAGCACCACGCTTCGTATGATCGCGGGTCTTGAAGAGATCTCCGACGGTACCGTCGAGATCGACGGCGAGGTCGTCAACGACCTTCAGCCGAAGGACAGGAACATCGCGATGGTTTTCCAGAACTACGCGCTGTATCCTCACATGACCGTATTCGACAATATCGCGTTCTCCTTAAGGCTCAAGAAGGTCCCCGAGGACGTGATCTTCAATAAGGTCACCAACGCCGCCGAGATCCTCGGTATAACCGAGTACCTCATGCGTAAGCCCCGCGCTCTGTCCGGCGGTCAGCGTCAGCGTGTCGCTATCGGCCGCGCGATGGTCCGCGACTCCAAGGTGTTCCTGATGGATGAGCCTCTTTCGAACCTTGACGCGAAGCTGAGGAACCAGATGCGCGCCGAGATCATTCTGTTAAGGCAGAAGCTCGACACCACCTTCGTCTACGTAACCCATGACCAGACCGAAGCTATGACTCTCGGCGACAGGATCGTCATTATGAAGGACGGCTACATCATGCAGGTCGGCACGCCTACCGAGGTATTCGAGAGGCCCGCTAACCTATTCGTAGCAGAATTCATCGGCGCTCCGAAGATGAACATCATCCACACCGAACTTAGGAGGGAAGGCAGCGATTACTATGTGACTCCCTTCGGCGCTCATATCAAGGTCACCGGAGAGAAGGGCGAGCTCCTTGAAAAGAAGGGCATTAAACCCTGCGACGTCATACTCGGCGTTCGTCCCGAGCACATCGTTCTTGCGAAGGATGGAGCAGAGGGCATCCCCGTTACCCTCGAGGTCAACGAGATGATGGGCTCCGAGCTCCATCTCCACGTCTATACAGAGGACGGCACCCGCATTATCGTTCGCGTTCCGACCATCGATCTTTCCGAGGCAGAGCGCATGAAGCTCGTCAACGGCGCAAAGCTCTCGATAACCTTCGCCGGAAAGGTCATGCACTTCTTCGACAAGGACACCGAGAAGAATCTTCTCTATTGACAAGATCGTTGAATAAATCTGGCTGCTGCTGTACAATAATACGGCAGCAGCCGATTTTTATAAGGAGTTTTTATGAAGAGTACCTTTGAGCTTATCTATGACGTTGTAAGATCGATCCCTAAGGGCAAGGTCGCGACCTACGGTCAGGTCGCGTCTCTCGCGGGCAACCCTCGATGGTCGAGAGTCGTCGGCTACGCACTGCACGTCAATCCCGAACCCGGCGTCATTCCCTGTCACAGAGTCGTCGACAGAAACGGGCGCATCTCCCCCGCCTTCGCGTTCGGCGGAGAAAATATGCAGGCGCAGCTTCTTTCCCGCGAGGGTGTGACTGTCGTGAACGGCGCCGTCGATCTCTCCATATTCCGCTGGGACAGCGCGAAAAATGCCGACAATGATAAAAAGTCTTTACATTGATGTCAACAGGTGATAAAATACCTTAAATATATTTGGGAGGCTCAGTATGCATCAGGAAAGCGTCGACAAGCTGAAAGGCACGATGAGGTCGGATACTTTGCTCTTTATTCTGTTGATCGTGTTCTTCTTTTTCGCAGGCTCTATCGCAACGTTCCTGAAAGCTAAATTCTGCAGCAATATCCCCCTTTATGTCTTTGCCGCCGTGCTCGGAGCTCTCATCATACTCGTTTACAAGCTTAGGATCGTCGGGTACAGATACACGGTCTTTTATAAGGAGCCCGAACCCGAGTACGATCCTCGCTTCGACGATTACACAACGCATGAGGATTACCCCTATCCCGTCGGCACGATCCTTATCGAGCGCACCTCAAGCGCCAAGGGCGAGATCGTGGAAATCATATCGAAGAACGAGATAGTCAAGTTTCTCGAGCCCGGCGAAGAATACGCCGCGGACGAGGAGCTCCGGTACAGTCCCGCAAAAAAAGAAAAATCGCGTTCGCTTATTTTAAACAGGAACGGAAAAACCGTCAGAATGTACTTCACACCTTCCGACGAGTTTAAAAAGTACGTCGAATCAATGCTCGAGGCCTGATCTATAAGGTAATAAACAATTAAAGCAATCCCCTATCCCCGCCGTCTGCGGGAAAGATCATCGGCGTTTTGCCGGGAAAGGCTGCTCCTTTGTCGGGGCGAAACAAAACAATGGCTGTACATCCAATAAGAAAAGCTGTTGAAGCTTATGCCGGTCTTGGTTCGGCGCGTTTTCACATGCCCGGTCATAAGGGGACGCTCGATCCGCTGGACGTGACGGAGGTACCCGGCGTCGACAATCTTCAGCATCCCGTCGCCGCGATCCTCGAATCCGAACAGCTTGCCGCGAAAGCGCTTAAAGCGAAGGACGCGTTCTATCTCGTCAACGGTTCGACTGTCGGCGATCTTGTGATGCTCGCGCTTTTGGGAAGCGGCAAGCGCGTGCTGCTCGGCCGCAACTGTCATAAATCAGTTATCAACGGTCTTGCCTTCGCCGATCACGACGCCGTGCCCCTCTTCCCGGACGTGAACGGCATATTCTCTCCTAATGAGATCGAGAAGCAGCTTGAAGAAACTCCCTGCGACGCGGTGTTCATTACTTCGCCGACTTACAGGGGCTACGTTTCGCCTATCGACGAGATCGCGTACGTCTGCCATAAGCACAACGCTCTGCTCCTCGTAGACTGCGCTCACGGCGCGCATCTCGCATTTTCCGACAATCTTCCGCCCGTACCTACGGCGGCCGACATGTGGGTCATAAGCTCTCACAAGACGCTTGAGGCGATGACGCAGACCGCCGTACTGCTCATAGGCGAAAGCTGTCCCTTCCCCAGGGGCAGGATCCAGCGCATACTCAATATGTTCCAGTCGACAAGTCCGTCCTATCCCTTGATGCTGAGCATCGAAAAATCCGTTCTCAGCCATCCGAATTGGGATTGGCACGTACTTAGGATACGCGAGTTTTTAAGCAGACTGCACACGATAAAAGGCGTTAAGGTCTACGGCGACGACCGCGACGATCATGATATCACAAGAGTGAATATCGGACTTGAGGGCGTGACCGGCTACGAGCTTTCGAGGCGCCTTGAATCCATGGGCATCTATCCCGAGATGGAGGATCTCGAGTGCGTTACCCTCATCACCGGCCCCTCCGACAGAGACGCCTGGTATGACCGCGTGATCGACGCGCTTATTAAGATCGGTCCCCGCGAAGGGCGCGTCATCTACCACACGAACGTCATTAAAGAGCGCATACTCGGCGATAAAGTCTGTACCGTAAGGAAGGCCATAATGGGCGAATACGAGCGCGTAGAGTACAAGGACTCCATCGGCAGAGTTTCCGCCGGCACGGTCGGCTGCTATCCTCCGGGTATCGCCATACTCTTCCCCGGCGAGAGGATCAGCGAGCGCGCGATCGGTCTTATCGATTCCGAAAGATACGGCGGCGCGGACATTTTCGGCCTTGACGACGGACTTGTTGCCGTTGTGAAGGAATGAACCCACTGATTGAAAAACTTAAGGCATCCATCCTTTCGGGCAGGACGACGCACGCATATCTGATCTCCGGCACCGACCGCGAACAGACCGTCGGCCTGTCGCGTGAGCTTGCGTCTTTGATGATGTATTCCGCGGTCAATACGGAAAGGCTCGCGCTCGATCCCGATTATCACGAGTATGAGGGCTCGATACCGATAGGTGAATTCCGCGACGTGATACGCCCCGAGATCTATCGTGAAACGTTCGGAAAGAACGGCAGAGTCGCCGTGTTCCTTAATGCGAGCCTGTTATCCGAAAGCGTTCAGAACGCCATGCTGAAGGTTCTCGAGGAGCCTCCCGCGAATACGCATTTTATTCTGACCGGAAGCGAATCGGGGATACTCTCCACCGTCCGCTCGCGTTGTCTGATCCTGCGGTGCGCGTCCCCCGAAAACAGCGAGATAGAAGCAATTCTTAAAGGGAAAGGCGCGAGCGACAGCGACGCCGCCACTTATGCCCTTATGAGCGGCGGAAGCGTTACAAGAGCGATCAGGTTGTTTGAGTCGGAGGACGAGCGCAAGCTGAGGGACGGCGCGATCACTGCGCTTATCGCGGCGATGAACGGCGTCCCCGATTATAAGTGGAGCAGAATAAAGCGCGATAAAGGCGAATGGTACGAGGCAAACGAGATAATCCTGCTCGTCTGTCACGATATGCTTAAAATTAAGAGCGGCCTCGGCGTCGATTTTTGCCGCGACCGTGAGAAAGATTTGGAAAAATGCTGTTCCCGCTTTACAATCGGCGAGATCGGCGGTATTATAAACGAGATAAAGGCGAATGCCGAGAGGCTCAGCGTCTCCCCAACGGGCGGCGCGGCGTTTGACAGACTGTTCTCCGTAATCGCGGAAACGGCCCCCGGCAAAAGGATATAATCAACGAGGTGTTAAATGAGCAAGGTCATAGGCGTTAAGTTCAGAGACGGCGGAAAGATCTATTATTTCGATCCGCTCGAACTCGATATACATGTAGGCGATGGAGTTATCGTCGATACTGCGCGCGGAATAGTATTCGGCGACGTTACCGAGGCTCCGCATTTCGTTCCCGGTGAGCAGATAATTTCGGAGCTCAAGCCCGTTTTGAGGATCGCGACTCCCGAGGATCACGCCGAAAGGCGCATGTATAAGGAAAAGGAGAAGGAAGCGTTTGCCATCTGCCAGCGCAAGATCGACGAACACGGGCTCGTCATGAAGCTCGTCGACGTAGAGTACGCATGGGGCGGCGGCAAGATAATGTTCTACTTCACCGCCGACGGCAGGGTCGATTTCCGCGAACTCGTCAAGGATCTCGCAGGCGTGTTCAAAACGAGGATCGAGCTCCGCCAGATCGGCGTAAGAGACGAAGCGAAGATGCTCGGCGGTCTCGGCGTATGCGGAAGGCCCATCTGCTGCTCCGCGTTCCTTTCGGACTTCATTCCCGTATCCATAAAGATGGCCAAGGAGCAGAATCTTTCCCTTAACCAGACCAAGATCTCCGGCATATGCGGGAGGCTCATGTGCTGCCTGAAATTCGAGCAGGCGGGTTACGAGAGCATGCACAAGATCATGCCTCGCGTAGGAAAAGAAGTCGTTACGCCCGACGGCGCGGGTACAGTCGTCGACAACAACGTAATAAGCGAAACGACGACCGTGAAGGTCCAGCTTGACGACGGTACCTTCGAGATGCGCGCGTATCCCTTCCGCGAGCTTATGAATAAGGCCGGAAAGCCCTTCGGCGAAGAGTGCGACGGCGAAGCGTTAAAAGAAGAAGGCTGCCGGGCTTGCGCCGGACAGCCGAATGCCGATCCTTATGAGATCTCCGAGGAGGTCTATGATTCCGCCGCTCCCGAAGAAGCGAAGGAAGCTTTACCCGAGTCCGACGACGCAGGCGACGGCGCGGGCGGTGATACCCTCTAAATTGCCTTCGGGGCCGAGATGCTCCGGGGTAGTCGCCTTTATACTGACTCTCTCAATGCCGACGCCGAGCGCGTCGGCTGTTTTCTTTTTCATTTCTTCGATATAGGGCTTGAGCTTCGGCTCCTGCGCCGTGACCGTCGCGTCGATATTCGATACGGCATAGCCCGCATTCTTCAAAAGAGCAGCCGTTTTTTCAAGCAGTATCAGGCTAGAGATATCCTTGTATGCGGGATCGTTATCGGGAAAATGCCTGCCGATATCGCCGAGCGCGGCCGCGCCCATTATGGCGTCGACGATCGCGTGGATAAGCGCGTCGGCGTCCGAATGTCCAAGAAGTCCGAGCCTGAACGGGATCTCCACTCCGCCGAGGATAAGTTTCCTGCCCTCAACGAGCCTGTGCGTGTCTTCTCCTATGCCGATCCTTATATCCATATTCCTTTTCGCCGCGAGCCTCTCAAAGAAACGAACGTCGTCCTTCTCAGTAAGCTTTTGGTTATCCATGCTCCCTTCGGTAAGATTTACGGGCCCGTAGACCGCCTGCCAGACCGACGCGTCGTCGGTAACGTCGCCTTCGATCTTTCCGTATGCCGCAAGCAGCATATTACGGTCGAAGCACTGCGGGGTCTGCATAAGCACGAGCCCGCTTCTGTCTACGGTCTCCCCCGTTTCCGCGCGCCTTACTGTATCGCGCATCTTTATCGCCGCGGCGCCGGAGCCCGTCTTAATTGCGCTGTCGACGGCTCTTTCGATGACCTCGTCGCTGACGAGACATCTTGCGCAGTCGTGTATCGCGACGATATCCGCTTCAGCCGCAAGGAGTCCGTTATGGACTGAATCCTGCCTCCTCGCCCCGCCTGAAACTATCTTTACGGGCACGGAAGCTCTTTTCGCCGCCTGTTCAGCCGCGTCGCGGGTCGAATCGGAAACCGCTATCACAATGCTGTCCGCATGGCGCGAGAAAACCTCGACACACATCTCGATCGGAGTCGAGCCGTTAATGCCGATAAGCATCTTGTTTGCGCCCTGCATTCTTACGGAGCTTCCCGCGGCAAGGAGTATGGCGGCAACACTTTTTTTCATTCGTCGAACCCTTCGTTCGCAATCACGCGGTACATTTCGTCGGCATTTTCCTTCGTCGCGTACTCGCGCACGTCGACGATCTCGGCCCTGAACAATTTCGCGCCTAGCCTTATCGAAATAATATCGCCGGCTTTCACTTCGGTCGATGGCTTCGCGACCTTATCGTTTATGGTAACTCTGCCCGTCGAGCAGGCCTCGTTCGCAACTGTGCGTCTTTTTATTATTCTCGATACCTTTAAATACTTGTCAAGTCTCATAGTTTCAGCTCTTTAAACTGTCCTTTCCGACAACGTTAAGAAGTTCTTCGTTTATCTTGAGCGCGGGGTCCTTCTTCCATTCGGTAAGAAGCGCGTCCCACTGCTCGTCCTGCACCGCCGCGGTGCAGACGGCCTTGATATCGTCGTAGATCGCCTCGAGAGGCACCTCGCCGGAGGTCTCGTCAGAAGCGTAATAGATGATCCTGAAGCTGCCGCCCTCCATGAAGACGTCGGAGCGTTCGCCCAAACTCAGCTTCTTGAACTCGTCCTTGATCGTCTGCGACCAATCCGCCGACGAAGTGTGCTTTAAGCTTATCAGCTCGCCCTTTTCACGGAAGGCTTTGCAGCCCTCGCTGTTCTCGTCGCCGACAACGCGCTTGTCCTCGGTGTACTTCAGCATCACCTCGGCAAAGGGCTTGCCTTCATCGATCTCGCTCATAGCCGCTTCGATCTTTTCACGCGCGGCTTTGATGTACTCCTCGTACTCGGCGTCCGTCGACTCCTTGAGGGCCTTATACTCGTTCACGAGCTCGGTCATTTTGGAGGCGTTGGCGTCCGTCCCGTTTACCGCGTCCTCAAAGGAGAGCCTTCCGTATTCACGCGAGATCTCGTCCATCCTGTCGAGCTTCTTCGAATACTCCTCCGAAAGCTCGCCCTCGGGAGAGACCACGATCTGCATCATTCTCGAATATCCCGAAGGAACGTACGCAACGGGCGTCACGCCGTCGCGCAGGCCGAAGTACTGCTCGAATTCCTCCTCGTCTGTCTTGTACCTCTCGGGATTTGCCGTGTAGACCGCCTTGTCGTTGACGACAGCGGAGTCGTACCAATCGGTTATATCATCGTCCGCAGGATGAAACTCGGAACAGACGAATTCCCTGTACGCCTTGACTATCGCCGAGTTCCTCGCCTGACCGCGGTAGTATTCCTTATAGTCCTCCCAGCCCATCGTGACGCCGGTGTAGTATTCGGACTCGGAATTGACGATGCCGTCAAAATATGCGGATACGGGAATGGAATTGTCTTCCGAGTATTCCTGCTCGGCGACCTTCATGAAGTTGAGATAGAGGTCGTTTATCTCGTTCTCCGTATCGGCGGCAAGCTGAGCCTCCTGTTCCTCGGTGAGTTTAAAGCCGGACTGCTTCGCCTGATAAAGTGTTACGAGATCGTCCGAAAGGATGTCGACGAGCCAATCGCGATAGCTTTTCAGGCTCGACTCGCTTTCGAGCGGATCGTGCCCGGAATACTGCATATAGGGAAGATAATTATCGAACAGCGCCTTGTACATGGCAAAGCTGACCGATTCGTCCCCGATCGACAGAACAGGGGTCGACCTGTCGATATTATCGGTTTTATTCTTATTGGCGCAGGCGGTCAGCAGAAGAAGCGCTGCGGACGCCATGGCTATCAAACGTATAGTTTTTTTGATCATCAGCCGGATATTCCTTTCAAATGCTTTGACCGAACATTATAATTATATCATTTTTTCCATGTATTGCAAGCAGAATCGGCTTTCGCGCCAGCCTATCGGTAAATTATTCCGAATATTTTTAATATAATGCTTGGCTTATCGTTAAAAATAGGGTATAATATAGTTTGAATGACTATGATGAAGGAGTGTGTTCTTTGAACAAGGCTTATAAAATATTATCAATAATCATTATGGCGGCGGTGCTTGTCTCGCTTGTTCCGTTCGGTGCGGAAGCAAGCTCCAGCACCCATGTCTCAATATCAGTTTCTCCGAACGAAGCCAGTCCAAATCAGAATGTAACCTTTACCATCGCTCTTAGGAACACCAATTCTGCGCCATCTTCGACGGACAATCCCTCGGGTGATTCTGCAGGACGCTCTTCCGAGGGCAGCGGTTACTATACAGGTATTAGTATTTCTAACACCTACGGCATTGGTTTCAGCACATCTGGCGTTTCCGTTGCTCCGGGCAAGCACGAAACCTTCAGCGGTAGCTGGGATATCCCGGAAGAGTATCTCGATACGGATCTTACTTTTACAGTATCATGGTACGATTATGGTCAGAAGGTGTCCGAGTCCGTTTCCTGCAGGGTCAAGCGCCGCAACCTTACACCCTATCTTCGCGTAACGCGTACCGCCAATCCCGTCAGTGCCGCTCCCGGCACCGACGTCACGTTCAAATACACCTTTACGAATGCCGGCCCCGTAACGCTCGTAAACATCGAGCTCACCGACGTCAAGGTATTCATGAGGTCAAGTCCCGCGTACAGGATCGACATCCTTGAGCCCGGAGCGACAGTCGAATACACATACGTCATGCGAATGGGTTCCTCCACCGTCGTTTCGTCGCCGAAGGTTACCTTCTATGCTCAGGGCGGTACTACGCAGCTCGTCAACAAGGTCGCGGATATGACCATTGGCCTTATCAATTCTCAGCTCGCGAAGGAGATCGTCGTAGGCAATCCCACCCCCGAAGGCGTTCAGTTCACGATCTATCTTACCAACAACGGCAACCTGAACCTCAAAAGCTTAAAGATCACCGACGAGCTCGGCAATCAGGTTTCTTCCGATTCATTCTCGCTCGCGGTCGGCGAATACCGCGTATTCGAGTACTTCGTACCGAATCCCGAAGAGATACGAAACGTCGTGTTCTACATCAAAGGCTACGACCCGTCGGGAACGATTTTCAAGGATAACACCGCAAGCTATACGGTAAGGCCATATGTCGACGCGTCGAAGATAAAGCTCGAGTTCACCGCCGTCACCGCTTCCTCAATGAACGACGAGCACGTTATCGGCATTGAGTTCAGCGTTGCGAATACCGGCGAGCTCGATCTTTACAACGTGTCCGTAACGGAGCAGCAGCTCGGCTATGAGATCAAAAAGTGGACCAGCTTTGCCGCAGGCACGAACGACAAGATCCAGACCGACATCAATATCGGAAGCGTTCGCGACCTCGTGTTCGTTCTAACAGCAGAGGATTCGTCCGGCAACGTCTACACCTACGAAGCGCACGTCAGCGCCGACAAGATCGACGTAAGCTCCATGTTCCCCTATAAGGATCCTTCGCAGGGCGGTTCTTCCGACATAGGCGTTATCACCGAGGACAATGACCTGGGCGGCAGGCTGGACGGACTCATTACCAAGGCCGGCGAGAAGCTTCAGAAATGGTTCAGGATCCTCGGCATCGTCGCCGGTTCCGCTGCGCTTCTCATGCTCGGTCTCGCGATCGCAGAGATAGTTATCAGACGCAACAATAGAGCCGAAGACAAGAATCAGTAATCAAGTCAAATCAAAAGGCCGTTCCGGGAGGAACGGCCTAAACTTTTACAGCGATCTCGCAAAATCGCCGAGCCTTATAAGATCCTGTTCAAGCACCGGCTTGAGCTCCCTGTTATAGATGGATGCGGCGGGATGATACAGTGGGAAGAGGTGGATAAGTCTGCCACCGATATTGGCGACCGTCGGCATGCCGTGCGCCATTCCGACGTTCAGCTTTTCCCCCTTAATATCGGATAATGCCTGCACGGCGGAAAGCGGCACGTTTCCGAGCGTCGCGATCACCGTTGGGCGGACTGTTTCGATCTCGTATTTCAACAACTCAAGTCCGTCCTTGATTTCCGTAACGGACGGAGTACGGTTCGAAACACGGTGCTCATAAAGCTTTGTCGGTCTGTATTTTACTGAATTCGTAACGAAAACCTTCGTCCTGTCGATTCCTGCTAAGCGGAGCATCCCGTCGAGCTGCTTCCCCGCCTTCCCGACAAAGGGTCTGCCGGACGCGGCCTCGTCCTTCCCCGGCGCCTCGCCGATAAACATTATAAGCGGGCGGTCGGGTTTACCGTCGCCGAATACGGGGTGCTCCAGATCCGCTTCCGCTTCGAGCTCGAGCTTCAATATTCTCTCGGCTTCAATAGCATATCTTTCTTCAAGCATATCGGTTCTCCTTTAATATTCTTAACCGATTTTATAACGAATCACTCTCCGTGTCAATCGCGGCGTGATATATTATGGCTCTAATCAAAAAAAGTCGGCGTTTGCTGTTGACAAAGCCGATCCGAACAAGTATAATGTATTGGTGTTTTGAGCTTGAAGTCATATTTGGCTTTAAGCCGGATGAAACGGATGTCCCGCATAAGAGAGGGGGGAAATAGGTTAATGGAAATTCATGTTGGTGAAAATGAGTCCCTGGAGAGCGCCCTCAAGCGTTGGAAGCGTAAGTGTGCCCGTTCCGGTATCCTCGCCGACGCACGTCGCCGCGAGCACTATGAAAAGCCCAGCGTAAAGCGCAAGAAAAAGGCTGAGGCTGCCAGAAAGCGCAAGTATTGATCTTAACAGCAATAAAGCTCATCTTAAGATGAGCTTTTTGTTTTACTCTTTAAAAAGTCTCTTCCGCTCGGCGTCCACCTGCGGGAGCTTTTCTATATACGTCGTGATATCCTTCGGATTCGGGACGCGTTCGATCCTGCCGCCGTCCTGCCAAACCCTCTTTGTCATTGCTCCCGCGCCGTGCGCGAGGATGCTCATCCTATCCTCCATCATATCGATGTTGTAGACGCAGATATGACCTTCCTTCGAATAACCGACGTTCTCGAGATTGCCCGCCATGTACTTCTGACGGTACATATAATACGGCTTCATTCCCATGCCCACCGCGCACTCTCTGCCAAGGCGAACCATCCGTTCGACAGTTTCAACGTCGGGAAGAACGTACTCGTTCATATGTTCCTTCAGACGCGACGCGCGCTTTATCGCAAGCGTATGCACGGTAAGACAGTCTGGATCGAGCCCGGCGATCTCTTCGAGGGAGTGCTCCATGTCCTTTTCGGTCTCGTTGGGAAGTCCCGCGATAAGATCCATATTGATCGAATCAAAGCCGAGCTCCCTTGCCGTCATAAAGCAGTCGATTATGTCGGCTGCGCTGTGATCGCGCCCGACGAGCCTCAGCGTCTTGTCGCACATGGTCTGCGGGTTGACGGATATCCTCGTTACGCCGTGCTCTTTCAGAACCTTGAGCTTATCCTTCGTTATCGTGTCGGGTCTTCCCGCCTCTACGGTGAACTCCTTCCCCGTCATTTCGTATGACGCTGCGAGCGCGTCGAGGAGCATGTCAAGCTCGTCCGCCGTAAGCACAGTCGGCGTGCCTCCGCCAAAGTAGAACGAACGCGGAGTCAGACCGAGCTCCTTTACCATCGACGACCCAAGCGCGATATCTTTGAACAATGCGTTAAGGTACGCCTCCATGTCGGTCTTCTTCGTGCGTATCTCGGACGCGAACGAGCAGTAAAGGCAGCGCGTGCGGCAGAAGGGAACGCCGATATAGACGCCGATATCGCTGCTTTTCGCCGAGGCAAAGACCGGAAGCTGGACTTCGTTTATTTCCTTTGCGAGAGCTATCTTTTCGGGAGAAACGTCGAACTCCTCCCTCATCATCCTCTCCGCTTCCTCTTCCCCCTCCGTCCTCGCAAGCTCTGCAAGGAGCCTTGTCGGACGGATGCCCGTAAGGGATCCCCACGGGATCAGCCTGTCGGGATAAGCCGATCTTAAGCAGCGGAATATCGCTACCTTTATATTTCTTTTGGCGTAACGTTTGCGAACTATCTCGTCGCCGTCTATATAAGGCGTCGTATGCGTATAGGAAAAAGTCTCTCCGTTCCGATCGAACACGACCGTCGAAACGAAGCTGTCCAATTCGGTATGAGCAACGCTTAAAGTCATGCCGTCGTCGAGTTCCTGTTCGTCGAGCGAGATCTCCGCTTCGGGTACGAACAGCCGTATCTCCTCCGAGACGTCGTTATAGTATTCAGGTGTGTTTGTGTTAAGCTTCATTCGCAGATACCGTATATGGCGCAGGGATTGTTCTGCCTCTCAAATTCGAGCGTCGTTTCGCGGTCGTGTCCCGGAAGCACCCTGTAATCGCCCTTAAGCGCGAACAGACGATAGATGATCGAGTCGCAGAGTGCGGCGGCGTCGCCGCCGGGAAGATCGGAACGGCCGTAGCTTGAATAGAAAAGCGTGTCGCCCGAGAAGATGACCTTTTCGTCATCGATGACAAAGCACATGCTGCCCTTTGTGTGTCCGGGTGTGAGTATCGCCGAGAAGGTGATTCCGGCTTCCGTGAAAACCGAGCCGTCTTTCAAAAGAACGTCCGCCTTCGCGGGCTCGAATCTGACGCCGATAAGCGACGCGAGGCATGCCTTGCCGTCCTTAAGCGCGGGCGCGTCGATGCGGCTTATGATGACCTTCGCGCCGGTCGCCTCGGAAAGCCTTTTTACGCCGAGAATATGGTCAAAATGGCCGTGGGTGATCAGTATCGCGGATACATTTAGATCGCGCTTTCGCGTCTCATCAAGCACCTTGGACGAGCTCGCGGGATCGATGACGACGCATTTATCAAGGCCGTCACGCCACACGATATAGGTGTTGACGGCTAACGGGCCTGTCTGTACCGAAACTATGTTGAGTCTTGATTCCATCTGTCAGAATGATTTCTTGCTGTCAAGGAGTATCGTCACAGGGCCGTCGTTTACGAGGCTGACCTTCATATCCGCCCCGAACTCGCCCGTTTCAACGTGAAAGCTCTCGCGGAGCTTTGAAACTACATACTCATAAAGCGGGATCGCAGTATCGGGAAGCGCGGCCTCGATGAACGAAGGACGGTTGCCGTGACGGGCGTCGCCGTAAAGCGTGAACTGGGATACGACGAGGAGCTCGCCGTTCGCGTCATTAAGCGAAAGATTCATCTTGCCGTCCGGATCCTCGAACACGCGAAGACCGGATATCTTCTTCGCGATATAATCGGCGTCCTTCTCCGTATCGGATACGTGAACGCCTAAAAGGACGAGGAAACCCCGTCCTATGCTGCCTATCGTCCTGCCGTCAACGGTGACGGAGGCGTTATTTACTCTTTGTACTACCGCTCGCATTTCGCCGCCTCAGCTCGATCTCTCAACCGAGATAACGTTGTCGAGCTTTTGTATGCTCTTGATGATATTCTGCAGCTGCTCGGAGTTGCTGACGTCGAACGTGAGCGTGATATCAACCGAATCGCCCAGAGATTTCGCGGTAAGGTATTTGGTATTGATGCGCATACTGAGAAGGAGCTGCGTGATCTCCATCATAATGCCCGCGCGTTCGCCGGCGATAACGTGGATCGTGACGGGGAACACCTGGTTGATGCCCGTGACCCATTCGACCTCGATTATCCTCTCGACGTCGAGCATGAGCTGTTCGGCGTTCGGGCAGTCCTGCCTGTGAACGGAAACTCCCCTGCCCCTCGTGATATAGCCGAAAATCGGATCGCCGGGAACGGGCGTACAGCACTTCGCGAAATGCACGACCATATCGTGCTCGCCCTTCACGACTATGCCGCGCCCCTGGTCGTCGTAGCTCTCGTGAAGCTCTTCTTTCTTGAGCAGCTTCTCCTCTAGCTCGGCCTGCTTCTCCGCCTTGCGGTACTCCTCCATGAGCTTATGGAGCGCCTGACCGGTCGTCATACCGCCGTAGCCGATAGCGGCGTAAACGTCGTCGATCTCGTTAAGGGTAAAGCGCTTAAGAAGCGGCGCGAAGTATTCCGGCTTGACGAGATCGGAGAGCTTCTTCCCCTGGCGCTTTGCCGCCTCGGAGAGCATTTCGCGTCCTCTCTGGACGTTCTCCTCGCGGTTCGCCTTCTTGAACCACTGCCTGATCTTGGTCTTCGCCTGCGAAGTCTTTGCGTAATTCAGCCAGTCGCGGCCGGGTGTCGCCTGCTGGTTCGTGATGATCTCGACAACGTCGTGTGTCTTGAGCTTATGATCGAGCTTGACGAGCGCGCCGTTGACCTTGGCGTGCTGGATGTGATTTCCGACGTTAGTATGAATGCGGTAAGCGAAGTCGATGGGCGTCGATCCCGCGGGAAGGTCGATGATCTCGCCGTTCGGAGTAAGTACGTAAACGTAGTCCGAGAAGAAGTCCTTGCGGATATTCTCGATGAACTCCTTAGTGGAATCGGCGTCGGAATCATAGTTGATTAGATCTCGTACCCACGCGAGCTTCGAATCGAGCTCATCGGGTCTTGCCCTGCCCTCTTTATAAAGCCAATGCGCCGCGACGCCGTATTCCGCCGTTCTGTGCATCTCCTGCGTTCTGATCTGCACCTCGAAGGGCATGCCGAGATCGCTGAAGAGCGTCGTGTGAAGCGAGCGGTACATATTGGTCTTCGGCATGGAGATATAGTCTTTGAACCTTCCGGGCATGGGCTTCCATATCGAATGGATAACGCCGAGCGCGGCGTAGCAGTCGTTGACCGTATCGACGATGACCCTTATCGCGACAAGATCGTAGATCTCGCTCAGGCTCTTGTTGTTCTTTTTCAGCTTGCGGAATATGGAATACATGTGCTTCCTTCTTCCGCTAATCTCGCACCGGATACCCGCCTTCGCGAGCGAATCGACGATGGTCTTTACCGCGGAATTGAGGAGCCTCATGCGTTCTTCCTGCTGAGGCTCGATAAGTGAGCACAGATGCCTCCACTCCTCGGGATAGAGGTACTCGAAGGAAAGATCCTCGAGCTCAGCCTTGATCGCGCCCATACCGAAGCGGTCGGCGAGCGGTGCGTAAACGTCGAGCGTTTCCCTCGCTATCCTCTGCCGTTTCTCGGGAGCGCAAATGCCGAGAGTGCGCATATTGTGAAGACGGTCGGCGAGCTTAATGATAACGACTCGGACGTCGTTCGCCATGGCGAGATACATCTTTCTTAAGTTCTCCGCCTGACGTTCCTCGCGCGATTCGAGGTCGCTTGTATGTCCTGTCTTGGTGAGCTTCGTAACTCCGTCGACCATCAGCGCGATATCCTCGCCGAAGGACTCCTTGATCTTGTCGACAGTTATGTCTAAGCCGTCCTCAACGACGTCGTGTAGAAGTCCCGCGGCGACCGTCTCCGCGTCCATATCCATGTTCGCGAGCAGGATAGCGACGGCTTCCGGGTGTATGTAGTACGGGTCGCCGGACTCGCGCTTCTGTCCCTCGTGAGCTTTCTTCGCAAACTCCTCAGCACGGCGGATAAGCTCGACCTTTTCAGGCGAATACTTCTTTTCGCAAATGCTCATAAGACGATCCATACGTTACACCTCCTTCTCGTTTTTTTTGTTCCTGTTAATACTTTATGATGGACTTGACGTCGGTGCCGATCAGCTTTTCTCTTCCGCCGAGATCGGTGAGCTCGATCGCAAACGCCGCGGCGACGACCTCCGCTCCGATCTTCTCGACGAGCTTGATCGTTGCGGCTGCGGTGCCTCCGGTCGCGAGCAGATCGTCGACGAGAGCTACGCGCTGGCCGGGCTTGATGGCGTCCTTATGGATCTCGAGGCAGTCGCTGCCGTATTCGAGACCGTAAGAGAAGTTGAAGACCTCTGCGGGGAGCTTGCCCGGCTTCCTCGCGAGGACGAATCCGGCGCCGAGAGCATAGGCTACAGGCGCTCCGATGACGAAGCCCCTCGCCTCGGGACCGATAACGATATCGACGTTGAGATCGCGGAGGCTGTCGGCAAGCTGGGAAATGAGCTGGTTATACGCCTCGGGATCCTTTACAAGCGTAGTGATATCGTAAAACAGGATGCCTTCCTTGGGATAATCGGGTATCTCTCTGATAACGTTTTTAAAATCCTGTTCGCTGAACATAATTAGCCTCCTGAATAAATCGATTTATTATGAGCTTTCGCCGTACTGCACGTTCGACACCCTCGCATACAGCGGGCTTTCGCTTAAACATCTGCGTTCTGTATTTCCGATCCTTACGGCCTTGCCGCCGTTGTCGGTTATGAATCCGAGCTCTGAAAACACTCTGATAGCAAACTCGGTCTGATACTTCGGACGGTTCAGCACCTCGCAAAGCTCCGATACGAGCTCGGGAAGCGAGTAATTCCTCGCGTTTATCATGCGGAAGACGGTCTTGTAATAAAGTCCCATCTCGTCGCGGCTTATCGAGAAGCCGCCGATGATATCGGAAAAGTCGGAAGAGTTCGGAGTCCTTTCGATCCTTGCCCCGGGGAATGCCTTCGCTACCGCGTCATACGCGCCGGCGGAATAAGGCTCGTCCGCAAACAGTATCCTGTTGAATCCCTTTTGCGGAAGTCTGTCCATATTCGGGGCAAGCAGTACGACGTTGCCCGCGAACACGCCTTCCGGAACGTTTCCGAAATAGACCTCGAAGTTCTCTGCATTCTCGGACGCAAGCTCGCGCATTACGTTTTCCGCGCACTCGACGGAGAAAACAAGCACGAGAAGCCCGGCAAACGTACTCTTCACGAGCGTCGAAACCTTGCCGGGATAAACGTCGGGAAGCGTGCCGCCGGACTCGGTCTTCGTCTGGCCGTGAAGGAACGCCTCGTAGAACCAGGTCATATTGCTCTTTAAGAACCTTGACGTGCAGCGCGGAAGATCGGGTCTTACGGAGATGATCCTCATCTGCAGGTTCTCAGAACCGTTCCAGTTGTTGACAGTCGGAGAATAAAGGAGCGAAATGCTTTCCGCGCGCATGATCGATTCAAAGCTCGACCCGCCGCAGAAATACACACTCTCGAACGAGGATCTGCCTTGTCTTAAGTCCATCCTCAGATGCTGACCGTCGCAGCCGAAGCGCTTGATATGGAATGGGCTGACGTTCGACACGTGGAACACCGGGCAGGGGTTGCCCTCGCCAAACGGCGAAAGCATCTCAAGCTGGCGGGTCAGCTCCATCGTGATCTCGCCGAAATCCTCGTCGAATTCGTAGCAGCGTCTCGGCACGAACAGATCGGGCGAGCAGTTGTTTGCGAAGTATTCTTCAAGGGCGTCGGCGCATTTTTTGAACATGCTCTTTTCCATCGACACGCCGGCCGCCTTCGCGTGACCGCCGAATCTTAAGAAAAGATCGGCGTTGGCCTTAAGCGCGTCGTGGATGTTTATCCCCTCTATCGAACGGGACGAGCCCTTATAGATATCATAGTATTCCGAGAACAGGACCGTTGGACGGTTGTATAGCTCCGCGAGCCTTGACGCCGCGATTCCGATAACGCCGGGATTCCATTTATCAGAGGCAAGAACGATAACGTGCTTATCGGATACGTCGAGTTCCTCGACCATCTTTATCGCCTCGTTAAGGATGCTCTGCTCCTCCGCCTGGCGCTGCTCGTTCATCTCGGAAAGCTGGGAGATGATCCTCGCTGCTTCCTCCTCGTCCTCGGTCATGAACAGCTCCACGCCGAGCGACGCGTCTCCCATACGTCCGGAAGCGTTAAGCTTCGGAGCGATGCCGTAGCTTATCGTATAAACGGAATAGGGTTTCTTGGTAGACGACAAACTGTCGAGCAGCATCCTCATGCCGAGACAGCATTCGCCTTTGTTCAAAGCCTCGAGGGCGTATTTTACGAAAAAGCGGTTCTCGTCAAGAAGCGGAACGACGTCCGCGACGGTCGCCACTCCTGCGAGGAATATGTAATCCTTCGCCGCTTCGACGCCGCCGAGCGCCTGTATGAGCTTCAAAGCCGTACCGGCTCCGCAGAGATAATTCGGATAAGCGTCACCCGCGATGGTGTGACAGACGACCGCCGTGCATTCGGGTATGTCCTCCGGCGGGATATGATGATCCGTCACGATGACGTCGATGCCGAGGTCTCTGGCATAGGCGATCTCCTTGGTTGCGGAAATGCCGTTATCGACGGTAATGATAAGCGTCACGCCGGCCTCGTAAAGGGCGTCGATCGCCTTCTCGCTTATGCCGTAACCCTCGTCCTTTCTTGACGGGATCCTGTAGGACACCTCCGCGCCGATGCTTAATAGATAATGCAGAAGAATGGTCGTCGCGCAGATGCCGTCAACGTCATAATCGCCGTAGATGCAGATGCTTTCGCCGCTCTCTACGGCCTTTTCGATCCTCTCGACGGCCTTGTCCATGTTAGGAAGATCGTAAGGATCCCTGAGCACGGATATGTCGGGGAACATGAACCGTTTGCGGTCCTCTTCGGTGACGATCCCCCTCGCCCTGAGCGCACGCATCACGATCGGAAGGAACGCCTGATTGCGGTCGGCTTCCGTTTCGGGTGTGTAATATCTCGATGGCGAGTAGATTATCATTCTTAGTTAATCCTTCTTCGTCGCCATACCTATGGCGATCTCCGTTCTTTTTTTCAAAAGCCTGCAGCTTATATCACAGGGCTCGAAGATCGAGCCGTTGAGCTTGTGCGCGTTCGCCGCGCAGCCGCCCGAGCAGTAATACTTCGCCCAGCACTTCGAGCATTTTTCCTTGGTAAAGATGTTGCAGGAACCGAAGTTCCTCCTTATATCGTCGTTAAGCCTGACATCGCCGTTCTCGTCCGCATCGAGTACGTTGCCGAGAAGGAAGTTCTCGTCGCCGACGAACTGATGGCAGGGATACACGTTGCCGTTCGGAGCGACCGCAACGTATTCGACGCCTGCGCCGCAGCCGAGCGCGCGCTTTGCGAGACATGGAGCGTTGTCAAGGTCGATATGGAAATGGAAGAAGTTGAAGGGCTTCCCCTCCTTCTTCCTCTCGAGCACGAAATCGGCAAGCCTGTCGTATTCCTTTATCGCAGTTTCTACGTTCGACTCGTTGATCGCGTGGGGCTCGTCGGGCTTCAGCACGACCGGCTCGATCGAGATCTGTTCAAACCCGAGATCGGTCAGCGCCTTTACGTCCTCTGTAAAGTCGAGGTTGTCCGCCGTATAGGTTCCCCTGATGTAATGCTCGCCTTCGCCGCGTTCCCTAACGAGCTTCTGCGCCTTGGGAACGATGACGTCATACGAGCCCTTCCTGTTTGGAGTGACCCTTAACGCGTCGTGCACCTCGCGGCGTCCGTCGATCGAGATAACGACGTTGTACATCTCTTTGTTTATGAAATCGATCTTCTCGTCATCAAGCGCGACGCCGTTGGTGGTAATGGTGAAATTGATATGCTTGTTATGCTTTTTTTCAAGCTCGCGTCCGTAGACGACGATCTGTTTCACGACGTCCCAGTTCATCAAAGGCTCGCCGCCGAAAAGATCGACCTCGAGATGATAGCGGCCGCCGGACCTTTTCACCAGCATATCGAGCGCGGCCTTTGCCGTGGAGAACGGCATAAGCATCCTGCCGCCGTGGAACTCGCCGGTTTCGGCAAAGCAGTAGGCGCAGCGAAGATTGCAGTCGTGCGCTACGTTCAGGCACATTGATTTGATGGGAGAAACGGCGCCGTCGGCCTTAACGGGCTTGGGCGCGGGAGTATCGAAAAGACCCTCTGATTTAAGCTCTTCGATCTCCTCGACGATCTCGTCTATCAATGAACGAGAATAGGGCAATGCGTAAAGTGCATTGCCCCGCTCTAAAGCGCTTATTACATCGAACGAGGGTTTGTCCACCTCGTGTACGGCTCCGCTCTCAACATCCAGCACAAGATATGTGCCGCGATATTCAAATGCGTGGATCATTATTACTTAGCCGTCTTAACGCACTTCTGATTCGCGACAGTGCAGGAAGTTTTGCAAGCGGACTGGCAGGACGCCTGGCACTCGCCGCAAGCGGTATTCTCACCGGACCTTAAGCAGGGCTTCTGAATGTTCTTGATGTGCTTCATAAAAATATCCTCCTGTGGAACATATTAATTTATTGTAAATTATACACCATTCGGCGCCCTTTTTCAACCCTTTTTTTATAGAATAAGAAACAATGCCGTTTTTCCCGTTCACGCCCGCCGCAAATTGGATACGATGCCCACCGCGGCGCCCGCGATCACGCACATAAGAACGTCCGTAAGGAGCGACAAGCCGATATCGAATTTACCCGCAAAGAGGGAAAAAACGATAAATGTTATAAGCATATACGCGCCTGCTGCTGCAGCTCCCATCAATGGCGCTCTCCCCGCGCCGGAGCGTACCGCGATGATGGCGGCAAGCACGGCCGCAAGCACCTTTACGGCAATGTTAATATAAGGTATCGTGTCCACTTTGAGCCACTGCTTCTGAAGCACGAAAGCGAATAGAACGACGAGCAGCACGCTCAAAGCAGCCGCCGCGAGGGACGCCTTAAGTATGGTCAGGACTGCGTTCTTTTCCTTTACGGTCTTTGTTTTCATCCGGTTCTCTGCCCTCCTTGAATAGCTCATGAAAGCATATTCCGGATGACAGAAAAAAATAACGGGAAGGACTTCCGCCCTTCCCGCTTTGTGGTCTTAAACTATTTAACGTCCTTAACGTCGCCGTCGATGGTCGCCTCAACGGGAGCGTCCTCGATCGTGGCGATAGCGCCCCTTGCCATGACAAGACGGATCTTGTCGGGACCGGTGCTTAAGGTGACGACGTCGTCCTTAACGCTGGTGACCGTGCCGTAGATGCCGCCGATGGTGCGTACCCTGTCACCGGGCTTAAGCGCGGCAAGCATATCCTTGACCTTCTTCTCACGCTTACGCTGAGGAATGCTCATAACGAGGAAGAGTCCGACCATCACGACGAGCATGACGATCATCATGATGCCGGTGCTGCCGCCGCTGCCGAGGCAACCGGCGAGTCCTTCCTGAGAAGCGGACGCGGAGGACGACGACGTGCCTGCGTCAGCTCCGCCGCAGGAGATGAGGCTCGCGAGAACTGTCAAACGACTTAAAAACGAGAACATTATTGTTTTACCTTTCGTATATCGGCTCTGCCGTATTTCAACAGGATAATATTATACTACAAACGCAAAAAAGTCAAGCGGCGAAGGATATGTGAATAAAAGATTTTTCCCGTTCAGTACCGGTCAAAGCCGTACGTATCATTACGTTTTTCCGGAAAACCCGCTTTTATCGGCCTTATCATACTGAACTTTACAAGGCTTGACGAGCATCCGGCCGGCGCTTCCAAAGAAACGGGAAGCGGAAATACGTATTTCGAAAAACCGGGCGGCAGAAGGGTCAGAACGTCCGTCCCGTCTTTAAAGAACAGCTCGTCGACAAAGAACGTGCCGTCCTCGGTGTACCCCGCCGAACAGCCGTTTTCGTTGACGGTGAGCCGTGCGTCGGTCGCCGAATACTCCTCTATAAAGCCCTCGAAGTACTTTTCGTCACGGAGCGAGGCGCCTTCGAACTTTTTGATGAAACCGTCGTACAATTCCTTAATTTGTTGAGCGTTATACGGTCGTATAGCATTGTCAATACGGTCGTATAATGTATTCCCTGCCCCGTTGATCAGGGTAAGCTCCTGCCTTTCGATATATGTCCTGTATCCGAGTCTTTCGTAAAACGCCGGATCGAAGGGCTGAAGCACGCTTGCGTCGAAGCCTCTCTCCTCCATTATCGGATACGCGCTCTTGAAAAGCTTTGTGCATACGCCGCGATTCCTGTATTCGGGATCCGTGCATACTCCCGCAACGAAGCAGATATTCCTGACGCTTCCGTCGAATACCATTTTCATCGGACGCATGTGTATCATGCCGATGAGCGACGCGCCGTCGAACGCGCCGAGCACGTATTCCGGTCTCGTTCTCGATCTGTAGTAGAACTCGATAAACCCCTCGCCGTCTCCGAAGCATTTCGCCCAGAGCGCCTTGGAGTTTTCGAATTCTAATCTGTTCAGCAGACGGACGTCCATCTCTTCTCCAATCAAAAAAGCGGCAAACGCCGCTTTTTATTAGTTATTCTCAGTAAACCGTGGAGACCTTTACAAGCCTCTGGTTCGGGTTTTCCTTGATGAAGCCGTATTCGTATGCCTGTACGAGCATCTCAAGGCTGTGTATCTCGTCCTCGAGCAGGGCGCCCTTATCCGTATCGCGAATGGTCATCTGGCCCTTTGTGGCGAGGATATCCTGGACCTCGATGGTTGCGTGGATATCGGCGTTCTCCGCGATCGCTTTTTCGAGGCTTACGAACGGCTCGTGCGCGACGATGTAAAGTCCGCGGGAGTCATAGGTCAGCGTATAGCCTGCGATGCCCGTGGTCTTCTGGTAGTATCTGGAGAAGCCGCCGTCGATGACGATGAGCTTGCCGTTCGCCTTGATGGGATTCTCGCCGTTGATCTTCTCTACGGGAATATGGCCGTTTACTATCACGGAGTTTTCGGTGTTCTCGATGCCGAACTCGTGCATGATCCTTATCGCCATATCCTCGGTATCCTGATAGGAATAATAGGCGTTCCTCTTCTCCTTATGCGTCTTGGAATCGTCGATCTCGACGCGCTCGAAGGTGGTCATCTTGTTCTTGCCGAAGAACGGAGAATCGGGACCGCACCACAGATACCACATAAGGTCGAGCTCGGACTCGGTCCTCTCGGAAGGATCGAGATGATAGATCCTCTTGACCTCGGAATCGAGGTAGTCGAACAGCTCCTTGCCGTGGCGGGCGACTCCGCCGAGTTCGACGTCCTTGAACGAGCCGTCCTCATTCATCGGAACGAGCGCGTGGTACAGGAGGTTGTTGTTCACTACGAGGTACATGGAGCCGCGCTCGATAAAGAAGCGCATGTGGCGCTGGAGCCTCGGGCTCTTGATGAACGACTGCTGGAGCTCGTCGATGATCGTCTGCTCCTCGTCGGTGAGTTTATAGGGATCCTTCGGGTCGATCGTCGGAAAATCGGCGTCCTTGATGGGATGCGCGACGCCCTCTATCGTGATGGTCGAATGCTCCTTGTTGATGCCTTCGAGGAGGAGCCTGTGATCCAGCTTGAAGTTGGGGTTCCTCTTTATCATCTGGCCTTCGAGCTTATGCATGATAACGAAGATCGCCTTGTGCAGCTTCGCCCTGATGTTGACCTCGGGATTGTCGTAATAAGCGTCGACGCTGGTCTTTCTCGGTCTGAACACGAGCGCGGATTTGTAGGTATCCTGCGCGAACATCAGAAGATGCCTTAGGTTTATGCCGTAGACGTCCTCGATGAGTTCAAGGTTGCCGTGACGGAAGCTGTTGGTGAGCACGCCGGATATGCAGGTCTTGTCGCCCATCGCGGCGCCCATCCAGAGGATGTCGTGGTTGCCCCACTGGATGTCGACGGAGGGATGATCGAGAAGCAGATCGAGTATGCGGTGAGGTTCGGGTCCCCTGTCGTAGATGTCGCCGACGATGTGCATGCGCTCAACGGCGAGGCGCTTGATCGTCTCTGTCAGCGCGACTATCACGTTTTCGGCGTAGTCGTAACGGATTATGGAATCGAAGATCTCGTCGTAATAGGCGTCAAGGTCGTGGAAATTGATCCTTGCGGTGAGGAGTTCCTCGATGATATAGGCATAGCGGGGATTGATGTTCTTTCTGACGCGCGACCTGGTGTATTTGCTCGAGACCTTGCGTCCGAGCTGGATCAGGAGCCTGAGGGTGCGTTTGAACCACCCGTCCTTATCCTCTACGTGCTGAAGCTCGAGCGCGATCTTCTGCCTGGGGTAATAGACGATCGTCGCGAGCGTCTCCATCTCCTCAAATGAGAGCTCATCCTTGAACAGCCTCGAGATCTCGTTTCTTATAACGCCGGAACAGTTGTTGAGGATATGTTCGAAGGCGTCGCCCTGGCCGTGAAGGTCGCTCATAAAATGCTCGGTCGATTTCGGAAGAGCAAGTATGGAGCTCAAGTTTACGATCTCGGTCATCGCGTCTTCCTGCGTTGGAAAGGATTTCGCGAGCTGTTTGAGAAAGCGGATGTTTTCCATGATCTCTTCTTCGTTGACGAGTTTCTTCATTACCGTTTTTCCTCCCTGATGCCGTTATTATTATAATTATATCATATGATATGCTTATCTTAAACAAACAAAAGATTATATTTATTCTGCGTAAAGGTCGGCGGCGGCCTTAAGGTAGGCGCCGACGCGGGCGCGAAGATCGATCGGTTCAAGCACCTCGACCATATCGCCGAACTGGGATACCCAGTTCAAAAAGCCCTTTGAGGCCGCGACCTCGATCCTTGCGATAAAGTGGTCCTCCCCGTCCTTCTTTACGGGGATATCCTCGCCGAAGCGGTCGAAAAACTCGTTAAGAAGCTCCATATGACATCTTAACGTTATCTTCGTGATCTCGCCGCCGAACATATTAAGGCATTTGGACGCGTAATCGACGGCGTCGAACCGATCCTTGTACTCGCTGACCTCGCATACGGGGCGCACGGGCGCTTCCTCTATCCTTACGTCGCGTATGCGGTCGAGGCGGAAGTGAGTAAGGCCTTCCTTGCCCTTCATATTCGAAATGAGATAATACCTGTCCTGTACCCATACCATCGCGTATGGGCTGACGACGTAGCGTCTGCCGCGCCTCTGTACGATATCGCGCCGCATTATGGAGCGCTTGTAGTAGAGAAACGATATGCATCTGCCCGAGGCGATGCAGTAATTGATCATCTCGATGGTACGGTATACCTCTTCATTCAGGAACTTAACGCCGCTGATATTGGCGGCGTTCTTTAAGCCTTCCTGCTGATACTCGCTCAAAAAGCCGAGGAGCTTGTTCATCAGCGCTTTGGTCTTAAGCTCCGTCACGAACGGAGCCGCCTGCACCGCGGATATGAGAAGCATTATCTCGGCAATGGTGAATCTTCGGTTCCTCAGATAAAACCCCTTGGACGTGGTCACGATATCGAAGCCGTAGTCGGTCAGAGCCTCGATATCGCGGTAGACCGAGCGCCTGTCCGAAACTACGCCGCGGTCGTTCAGTTCGGCAAGGAGCGATTTGCTGTTGAGTATGTGCTCGTCATCCGAAAGCTCTGTAAGGATGTCGAGCAGAAGGAGCATCCTGACTTTCATCATCAGTCGAATACCCTCCTTGCCCAGGCGAAGTGCGTTTGAGACCACGAACCGATATCTGTTATCTCGACCTGCCCGTGTGAGCTTGAGGCATGGATATAATAGCCGTTTCCGAGGCATACGGCGACGTGGCTGATGTACGTGTGAGCGTCGTTATAGAAGAACATAAGATCGCCGCGTTTCAGGTTCGAGAGGCTCGATACCTTCGTCCAGCCGTTGTAGCTTGCGTATCCGGCGGCGGTGAGCCTGCCGATGTTGATACCGACCTGCTTAAGGCTGTAATAGACGAGGCCGGAGCAGTCGAAATTGTTCGGGCCGTTGCCGCCGAGGACGTAGGGCTTGCCTATCTGCGCCATCAGAACGGCAATGAAATCCTCTACTCCGCCGGTCTGCGGGGGAGCGTCCGTGGGTTTCGGGGTGTTCGTCGGAACGGGGGTGTCGGTCGGCGCGGGAGTGGGCACCGGAGTGGGTTCGGGAGTTGGAACCGGTGTGGGCGCCGGAGTGGGTTCGGGAGTAGGCTCGGGAGTGGGCTCCGGTGTGTCCGTGGGTACCGGAGTCGGCGCGGGAGTCGTACCGGGCTCGGGAGTATCGGTCGGAGCCGGCGTATTCGTGGGCTTCGGAGTGTTAGTGGGTTTCGGCGTATTCGCGGGCTTCGGAGTCGGCGTGTTGGTCGGTTTCGGAGTGTTTGTAGGCTTGGGCGTGTTCGTCGGAGTCGGCGTGGGCGCCTCCGTCGGTTCCTCGGTCGGCTCCTCGGTGCTCAGCTTCTCGATAGCGGATACGCCGTGAGCGTCGATCGCGTCAAGCGAAAAGATCAGTTCGCGCGTCGTGATATCGGCCTTGCCGTTAACGGGGAGCCGGTTCATCTGCTGGAACCTCAAAAGCGCCTCCTCGGTGGCGACTCCGAAATAGCCGTTCTGTTTATCTGTATAGTATTCAAGGTCGGTAAGGCGCTGCTGAAGCGTAGCAACGTCCTCGCCCGTATTGCCGAACTCGAGCACGTACGCCTTTGCGTTCGGCGAGAAAAGAAGCTCGAGAAGCGTCTCGTCCGCTATGCCCGTCTGAGTCATGTAATGGGTGCGCTGGAAGAGCTTAATGGCGTTCGCCACTGAGAGATTGTATTCATTGCAGGGCTCGTCCGACGCCATATAGAACAGCGCCATGAGCCTCGTCTGAATGCTGATGACGGCGTCGTCAACGTCGCCTATCGAGAATGTCCTGCCGGGAAGGGCGGGCGTTTCGGTCGGCGGCACTTCCGTAACGACGGGCGTTTCGGTCGGGCGCTCCGTTATTCTGGGAGGAGCCGTCGGAGTCGGCGCGATAAACTTCGAGCTTGCGTCAATAAGCCTCAGCTTCTGCACCGCGGGCAGCACTATAAGTACCGCCGCCGCTACCGCCAATAAGAAAATAAACGGTACGCGCAGCCAGCGCAATACAGCTTTGAATGCTCCGCTTCTCCTTGCCATCGGCCGATGATCCTTTCCTTTTACGGATGTCCGCACTTATACTTATATCATTATAACACATCGGAAGCGGTATTTCGACACCTATTTTGTTTTTTTAAGAAAAATCAGTCCCTTTTCACGAAAAAGCAAGCTCTCTCACCGAAAAGCATTCTTATTCCGGTAAGGAGCTTCCCGGACTTTCCTCCCGAAAGATCGTAAACGAATATGCTTTTAGGATCGAGCGCCGAGAGCAGGCTCAGTATCCCGTTTTCCTCCTCGCCCGTCGACTCGATTCGGCTGCCGTTATCGAGGCTCAGAACTATCTTGCCGTCTCCGTAAAGCACCATATTCGCCTCGCCGTCGCTTTCCTCGGGACTTAAGTAATCGATAAGCGCGCTGTATTCCTCGGAAAGGATATGCTCCTCCCCCGCTCTGTCGACAGCTATCGCCCATTCGTCAAGTAAAAGAGGCAGGCGGAACCTTAAGAAGCCCTCCGCGATAAGAACGTTTTCATTCGACATATACTCCTTTACGGCGTTAAGAACGTAGTCCGCGTGTTTTTCGTCGGGCACGAGCTTAACGGCTCTCGGAAGGATCTCCTTCTTATCCCTGAGAGATACGGGAAGAAAATTGAGGATCCTTGCCATCTCCAAAGGCTTAAGATCGTAAAGCAGCGTTTCGGAGATCGCCTTCGCCGCGCGGTCGGATTTCTTTATTATGCACCTGTCTCCCGCCGGCAGCGATCCTTCGCCGCCTGCTCCGAGTCTTTTTAAAAGAAGCTTCGGAAAGATATCTCCGTATTCCATGCTCGAAACGATCAGATATGGCATTCTTACCCCCAATTTTGACGCTACACTACTAATATGTTCAGATTGCGAAAAATTGTGATTGACATTATTTGCTCTTTGAGGTATAATAGTTTTTAAGCGTAATAATCGGGTTTGAAGCAGGAACACGATCGCGTCAAACGACCCCCGTTCAAAGAGAGCGCGGCCTTGGCTGGAAGCCGTGCAGCGGGTTTGAGCGACCACCACCCTGTTACCGATACGGAATGCGGCGCTCCGGAAGCTGCCGCGCCGAGAGGGGTTTATTCCCAATCGAGGTGGAACCGCGGTAAACTGCCGTCCTCGTTTTTGAGGACGGTTTTTATTTTAAATAATTGTTTAAGGAGATACTGCTATGATCAACATTACATTGCCCGACGGCTCTGTAAAACAGTACGAAAACGGCGTCACTGCCTTTGACGTGGCTGAGTCCATCAGCCCGCGCTTAAGGAAGGCCGTCCTTGCCGCCGAGATCGACGGCGAACGCCGCGACGGCTTTATGCCCATCGACCACGACTGCTCGTTAAGGCTTCTCACCTTTGACGATCCCGACGGAAAATGGACTCTCCGCCATACCGGCTCGCATATCCTTGCGCAGGCTGTGAAGAAGGTCCGTCCCGAGGCGAAGCTCGCTATCGGTCCCGCCATCGACAACGGCTTCTATTACGACTTCGACGTCGACGAGCCATTCACTCCCGACGAGCTTGCCGTTATTGAGAAAGAGATGGCGAAGATCGTCGAGGCCAAGCTCCCGCTCGAGCGTTTCGAGCTCCCGCGCGAGGAGGCAATCAAGTTCATGGCTGACAGGAACGAACCCTACAAAGTCGAGCTCATCGAGGACCTCCCCGAGGATTCGATCATCAGCTTCTACAAGCAGGGCGATTTCGTCGACCTCTGCGCCGGCCCTCACGTTGAGAACACGGGCAAGGTCAAGAACTTCAAGCTGATGAGCATCGCCGGCGCATACTGGCGCGGAAGCGAAAAGAACAAGATGCTCCAGCGCATCTACGGCACGGCTTTCGAGAAGCGGGCCGATCTTGACGAGTACATCACAAGGATCGAAGAGGCCAAAAAGCGCGACCACCGCAAGATCGGCCGCGAACTCGGTCTGTTCACGATCATGGACGAAGGCCCCGGTTTCCCGTTCTTCCTTCCGAAGGGCATGGTATTAAGGAATACCCTTATCGATTACTGGCGCGAGGTGCATAAGCGCTACGGCTACGTCGAGATCTCCACGCCGATCATCCTCAACCGCACACTTTGGGAGCGTTCCGGTCACTGGGGACACTACAAGAACAATATGTACACCACCGTCATCGACGACGAGGACTACGCGATCAAGCCCATGAACTGCCCCGGCGGCATGCTCGTTTACAAGCTCGAGCCGCATTCCTACCGTGAGCTGCCCCTGCGCTGCGGCGAGCTCGGTCTCGTTCACAGGCATGAGCTTTCCGGCGCTCTGCACGGCCTGTTCCGTGTACGCTGCTTCACACAGGACGACGCGCATATCTTCATGACGCGCGAGCAGATGAAGGACGAGATCAAGGGCGTAGCGAGGCTCTTTGACGAGGTCTACTCCCTCTTCGGACTCAAGTACACGATCGAGCTCTCCACGATGCCCGAAGATCACATCGGCACGGAAGAGGAATGGATCGAGAACCAGGAGATACTGAAGGCCGCCATAACGGAGATGGGCAAGGATTTCATCATCAACGAGGGCGACGGCGCGTTCTACGGCCCGAAGCTCGACTTCCATCTTGAGGATTGTCTGGGACGCACATGGCAGTGCGGCACGATCCAGCTTGACAGCCAGCTTCCCGAGAGGTTCGAGCTCGAATATATGGGCGCTGACGGCTTAAAGCACAGGCCCGTTATGATCCACCGCGTCGTGTTCGGTTCCATCGAGCGCTTCATCGGCGTCATTACGGAGCACTTCGCCGGCGCGTTCCCGACGTGGCTCTCCCCCGTCCAGGTCAAGGTCATGGCCATGACGGACCGCACGGCGGACAAGGCGCAGGAGATCGCCGACACGCTCGACAAGGCGGGTCTCCGCGTCGAAACGGACCTCAGGAACGAGAAAATCGGTTTCAAGATCCGCGAGGCGCAGATGCAGAAGATCCCCTATATGCTCATAATCGGCGACAAAGAGGTCGAAAACGGCGTAGTCGCCGTGCGTTCCCGTAAGGGCGGCGACCTCGGCACGATGAAGCTCGACGACTTCATGTCGAAGGTCGTTGAGGAAGTCAAGTCCCGCGCAAGGGAGTAAGGAGTTAAGAATGGCCGTTCCCACACCTCACATCTCCGCCAAGGTCGGAGACTTCGCAAAAACCGTACTCATGCCCGGCGATCCCAAGAGGGCAAAGTTCATTGCCGACAACTTTCTTGAGGACGCTGTGCTCGTGAACGACGTCCGCGGCGTTCAGGGCTATACCGGCTTCTATAAGGGCAAGAGGGTTTCCGTCATGGCAAGCGGAATGGGCATGCCTTCGATCGGCATCTACTCATACGAGCTCTTCAACTTCTACGGCGTCGAGAACATCATAAGGGTCGGCTCCGCGGGCGCGATACACAAGGATCTGCACATCCGCGACATAGTTCTCGGACAGGCGGCATGCACGAACTCCAACTACGCTTCGCAGTTTGAGCTTCCGGGCAATTACGCCCCGATCGCGAGCTATAAGCTCCTTAAAAAGGCCGCGGACGCCGCTGAGAAGATGGGACTTAAGTTTATGGTCGGCAACATCCTTTCCTCCGACACCTTCTACGACGATTCTATGGGCACCATGAAATGGGCCAAGATGGGCGTCCTCGCGGTCGAGATGGAAGCCGCGGCGCTTTACATGAACGCCGCGAGAGCGGGAAAGAACGCGCTCTGTATCTGCACGATCTCCGACAGCATCGTTAACGACGAGCCGGAGACGACCGCAGAAGAAAGACAGACGAGCTTCACCCAGATGATGGAGCTCGCTCTAGAGGTCGCTGAATAACAGCACATATGAAAGGAGCGGATCGACTGATCCGCTCTTTTTGTTATCTTGTGAATTGCTTATATTCGCCGGTGTCGCTTCTGTCCTTTATTTCGCCGAGCCCGTCGAAACGGTATCTCACGCTTCGGGTGTAACCGTAGAACGAGAACGCGTTCGTCGCGGGCGAGAAAGCGGCGACGGATATTCCGTCGAAATCCCACGTAAGATCGCCGTTTTCGTCGATCCCGAGCGCTCCTCCGAATCCTCCCTTGACCGAGTAGAATTCGTTGACCGTGCCTCCCTCCGGCTCAAGTATAAGAAGCATCGCCGTGTAATGATCCTTCATCATTCCCGTAAGCTCCGGTATGTCAAGATCGTGCTTTTCCGAAAAGCTGTTAATGCAGTACCGTGTTATAGAACCAAGCCCCTCGGGATAGCCGAACACGTTGCCGCTATCCTCGGAAGCAGCCGCGTATACGGAGAGATAGATCCTGCCCTCATATTCGATCATATCAACGATGTGATACTCCTCAAGCTCTGAGGTGAAGTTGACGATATCCGTAATTACGCCGTCCCCGTCGACCTTAGCGAATGAAGCGTACTCGTTGTTTTTGTAGTCGAAGAGCTGAACGAGATAGCCGCCTTTGTAGTGGGCGGCTTTCACGACGCCCTTTTGAAAGTTTTCGGTGATCCTTCTTTTGACGACTTTGCCTTCGCTGTCGAGCCTCGTAAACGAGAGCCTCGCTCCGGATATCCGGGAAAATACCGTGAATTGTCCGTCCTCTTCCGAAAGCAGCGCGCATACGCGTTCGTCCTTCTCGCCGAAGCTTACGTCCCACAGAACGTTCCCGTTCCCGTCGATCCTCACGGCGCGGGATGCAGCCGATGAAAACGTCCGATCGAATTGCGCATCGACGACGAGGACGCCATCGCCGCAGACGAGCATTTTTTCGATATAGCGGCCGTTAAGCTCCTTTTTCCAGATGAGCGCGGAGCCGTCGTATTTTCCGACGAAAGAGCCCGACTCCTCTTCCCATTCGCCGTCTCCGCCGGACGCTTCGTGATGAATATAGGTGATACCCGTCCCGTATCTTACTCCCGATGCGTTTCTCCTCGCGATAATAACGTCTAAAATATCTCTCATCATATCCTTCGAAAGCGTTTCTCCGTTTTCAAAAAGCTCGTATCCCGGGACGCTGTTCGTCTTCATGCTGTGCGAGATTACGTAAGCCGTCTTCGAGTAGGTGAATGTTTCCGTAGTTATGTCGCGGTAAACGGCCTTTATCTCCGCACGCGAAAGCCCTTCCGTCGAGAGTCCGTTTTCCGTAAAGAACGCCTCCGCCTCGCCGTATGCCTTTGCCTCCCTTGCAAGGAAGAGTCCGCCTGCGCCGAGGATCAATGCGAGCGCAGCCGCCGCGGCAGCCGCCCATTTCACAGAGAACGAGCAGCGTGAGGTCTTCCCTGCGCCCGATGTTTCAAGCCCCGTTTTTTCGTCGAACCGCGCCATGATACGCTCCGCGCGTTCGCGGTCGGGCTTACTGTCCTTTACGTTATCAAGAATGCCTTCGAGCTCTTCTTGACCAAGTTTATCGAGGATATCATTATCCATTTTACATGTCTCCCAATTTTTCACGCAGTTTTTTAATGGCTCTGTGCGTCCTCGTGTCGACGTTCGAAACGGTCATGCCCATATCGGAAGCGATCTGTTTCGACGGCTGCCCGAGGAAGAACTTCCTTGTGATCAGCTCGCGGTCTTTCCTTCCGAGTGAGTTGAGCGCGGAAACGAGCGCCGCCCTTTCCTCGCGCGATTCGATCGCGTCCTCTATCCTTCTTTCTTCCGCGATATCGGCTCCTTCGTCAAGCGGGACGTTGCCCGATTCGCGGTAATAACGCCTGAGACGGTCGTTGGCGTTGTTCGAGGCAAGACGAGCGATCCACGATCTCATGCTGCCCTTTGAAGGATCGAAGCCGTCCCTGTCGCGCCAGAACTCAGCGAAGGTCTCCGCCGCGCATTCCTCAACGTCGCTCCCGGAGAAAGCGGGCGGACGAAGCCTTGCTCCGATGATCGATATTACAAGTCCCGAATAGCGTTCAATAACAAGACGCATGCCTTTATCCGGAGCGTCATTCAGAAGTCTCTTGAGCTTTTCTTCCGTCAACAGATCACCTCCCCCCGCTGAGATTTGAACCGATTCACATATTACTGCGCTTGAAATGAGGGTTTCTTACACCAATTATACAATAATATGTTTGAATTTTTAAGCAAATTTTGTATATTTTCACTTGACAAGGCGACAGTTTTGCAGTATATTACATAGGGGGATTACTATGGTAAAACCTGTTTAAACCGGTTTGCGGTTTTTCTTTCGGTTCCTTTTGAGTTGTTTGGAGGGTATTGTGTTTACAGTCGGAGATTTGGTTTGCTATCCCATGCACGGGGTCGGCAAGGTCGAGGGGATCGTTAGTCAGACTGTATTGGGGGTTACTGCTGACTATTATTCTTTGCGTTTTTCGGGCGGAAAGATGACTGCGCTCGTTCCGGTAAAAACCGCGGAACGGGTCGGCTTAAGGTCGCTGATAAACAGGGACGAGTGCGATAACGTGCTCGAATACCTCAAAAAGCCCGGCGATCGCGGAAACGACAACTGGAATCAGCGTTACCGCGACAATATGGAGAAGATGCGCTCGGGCGGCATTTACGACGTTTCCGACGTTGTTAAGTGTCTGAAGCTGCGCGAATCCGAAAAGGGGCTTTCCGCCGGCGAACGCAAGATGCTCGCGACGGCTAAGCTTATCGTTCTCGGCGAGCTTGCCACGGTACTTAACGTGGATCAGAGCATAATAGAAGAAAAAATCAGTTGAAAGGAGAACTGAATTGGGAAAGAAAATTGCTCGCGTTTTAATAACGCTTCTGGGCATTTTTCTGGGTTTGAGCATTGTTTGGCTGGTCAACAAGAATCAAAAGGTCCTCGGCCTCGAGGAGCTTTTTCAAAACATGCAGCCATGGGTCAACGTTCTTTTATACGGGGTCTTTTCAATAATATTCGGCATTATTTTTTTCTTTTTATCCCCCAGTATAATCAATGGCGTTGCCAAGCTCGTAAGCCGTATAGAAAAACGCTCGCGTGAGCTCACGATGCAGCAGATATTCGTGGGTGTTATCGGTTTGCTTTTGGGGCTTGTGATAGCTCTCCTGATAAGCCTGCTTATCGCCAAGATACCCATCACCTCGATCGTGATACTGCTCGATATCATCGTTTTCGTGTCGCTCGGGTATCTCGGTTTCAAGATCCCGACAAGCAGGATAAAGGAGCTGAACCTCCCAAACTGGTTCAAAAAGGGCGAACAGGTACAGCAGACCGAAAGCCTGAAAGCAAAGCCGAAGCTCCTCGATACCTCCGCGATAATCGACGGGAGATTCTTCGACGTGTATAAAACCGGCATTATCGAGGGAAAGATAATCGTTCCGCAATTCGTACTTGACGAGCTGAGGCACATCGCGGACAGTCCCGACGCGTTGAAGCGCGCTCGCGGCAGACGCGGGCTTGACTCTATCAACGCCATGCAGAACGACGGAGCGGCAAGCATCACGGTCGTCAGCACCGACTATAAGGATCTTGACGAGGTCGATACGAAGCTTTTAAGGCTGGCGATAGACATGAACGGCATCGTCGTTACGAATGATTATAACCTCGGCAAGGTCGCCGCGGTGCAGTCCGTGCCCGTGTTCAATATTAACGACCTCGCGAATGCGTTAAGGCTCAGTGTCGTCGCCGGCGAGATAGTAGAACTCACGATAGTCAAAGAGGGCAAGGAGCACGGACAAGGCGTCGCGTATTTCGAGGACGGAACCATGGTCGTCGTGGACGGAGCGGCTAAGCTCGTGGGCGAGACCGTCGCCGCATGCGTGACGAGCGTCCTTCAGACAAGCGCCGGCCGAATGATATTCGCGAAGCTCGATGATCAATAAATTATATAATTCGGCTGTCCAAATTGTGGTTGACAACCGAATTATATTTTGCTATAATCCGTTTGTTGCGTAACAACGGGACGATCCCTTCTGCCCGCTCAACACGGAGAGATGGCCGAGTGGTTTAAGGCGCCGGTCTTGAAAACCGGTGATGCCGCAAGGCACCGGGGGTTCGAATCCCTCTCTCTCCGCCAAATCGAATATTATGGAGAAGTACCCAAGAGGTCGAAGGGGCTCCCCTGCTAAGGGAGTAGGCTCTGCGAAGGGGCGCCGGGGTTCAAATCCCCGCTTCTCCGCCAAACACTAAAGGGATGCCGAACGGCATCCCTTTAGTGTTTCATGAAAAGATAATGTTTGAACCCCCGAGAATCAGCTTGCTGATTCTCACAGCGTTCCTTCACGCAAGATTTGCCGATTCCAAGTCTCTCCGAACGCGGGGTTCTAAATCCCCGCTGTTTTACATCATTGCTTGAAAAGCGAGCAGAGTGCGGCTGCGTCTGCCCGTTCCGCCCTGACAGAGCACGGCGAGCCGCGCGAGAGCAAATCCCCCGCTTCTCCCCCGTTTTTAGCCATACACCTTGCATTCTAACTTATTTATGATATAATTAAAATTGGAATATTATGTATCCGAGGTCACATTCATGAAAATCATCATCGCCGGTTACGGCAAGGTCGGAGCCGCGCTCACCCGTCAGCTTCTTGACGAGGGTTATGATCTTACGATCATCGACTCCAATAAAAAGAATCTTGAGTCAGGTCAGGAGCTTTACGACGTAATGGCCGTTTACGGCAACTGCGCCACGATGGACGTTCTTACGGAAGCCGGCGTAATGAACGCCGATCTTCTTATCGCGGCGACCAGCGCGGACGAGATCAATCTGCTCTGCTGTCTTACCGCGTATAAGCTGAATAAGAACATCCACACCATCGCAAGGATAAGAAATCCCGAATACTCCGAACAGATAGTTATGATGCGCGATTTCCTCGGCCTTTCGCTTCTCGTCAATCCCGAAAAGCAGGCGGCGCAGGAGATCGAACGTCTTATCCGTTATCCCGGTTTCAGAAAGCGCGAGAAATTCGCTCACGGCCGCGTTGAGATCGCGGAGCTTCTCGTAAACGCTGACAGCCCTTTGAACAACATAAAGCTCATGGACATGAGCGGCGTCACGAAATGCCGCGCGCTTGTCTGCACCGTCTTAAGGAACGGCGAGGCCATCGCCCCGAACGGTTCATTCGTCCTTCACGAGGGCGACAGGCTCTTCGTCACCGCGGCGACCAACGAGCTCGCGCTTCTTCTCAAAAACCTCGGTATAGTCAAGCACAGGGTCAAGAGGGTCATCATCTGCGGCGGCGGACGCATCACCGTCTACCTTGCCCAGATGTTTGAAAAAGGCAATGTTTCAGTACAGATAATCGAGCGCGACGCAGCAAAATGCCTGCAGCTCGCGGAGCTTCTTCCTAACGCGAGCATAGTGAACGGCGACGCGTCGGATCTTTCCCTTTGGGAGAGCGAACGTCTCTCCGAGGAGGACGCGATCGTTGCGATGACAGGCCTCGACGAGCTCAACATGATCATCTCGCTCTACGTCAAGTCCTTCGGCGTATCGCAGGTCATCACAAAGCTCAGCCGTACCGAAAGCGCCGCGATACTCGACAATCTTAGCCTTGACAGCGTTATCGTGCCCAAAGAGCTTTGCTCGAACAATATCGTGGGTTACGTACGCGGTATGAAGAACCATTCCGGCGCGTCCATCGCCGTGCACCGCATCGCGGACGGCAAATCCGAGGCGACGGAGTTCCACGTCACGAAGGATACTCTGAACATCGGCGTTCCCCTTAAAAAGATCCGCCTTAAAAAGAACGTCCTGATAGCGTCGATACTGCATCTTTCCCAGTGCATAATCCCAAACGGCGACTCGACTTTCGAGCCGGGCGATACAGTTATAGTCGTTTCCGACAGCGACAAGGCGATCTCGCGGCTGAACGACATATTCGAATGAGGTTTTTCAAATGAACTTCCGAATGATCTGGCGCATACTCTCATTCATACTTTTGGTCGAAGCGGTATTTATGCTTCCGGCCATGCTGCTTTGCGCCATGCAGAAGGAAACCGTATCTGCGGTCGCCTTTCTGATAACGATAGGCATCATCCTCGCCGTTTCGAGCGTTCTGTGGCTCCTGTCGAGGAAAGCCAAGAAGGGTTTCTATTCGAGGGACGGCCTCGTTTGCGTAGGTCTTTCGTGGATCGTGATGAGCCTCTTCGGAGCGCTTCCGTTCAGGATCTCGGGCGTTATCCCCTTCTACATCGACGCTCTGTTTGAGATCGCGTCAGGCTTCTCCACAACGGGCGCTTCGATACTAAACAACGTAGAGGCGCTCCCCAAGGGCATGCTCCTCTGGCGAAGCATGAGCCATTGGCTGGGCGGCATGGGCGTTCTGGTGTTCCTGCTCGCCCTCGTTCCCATAAGCGGACGCAACGACGGCTTCACTATGCACCTGCTACGCGCGGAGAGCCCCGGCCCCGACGTCGGCAAGCTCGTGCCGAGGATGAAGCAGACTGCGACGATACTTTATGCGCTCTATATCGGGCTGACCGTGCTCGATTTCATCTTCCTTATAATCGGAAAAATGCCCGTTTTCGACGCGGTCTGTATAGCAGTCGGAACGGCCGGCACGGGAGGCTTCGGCGTACTGAACGACAGCATCGCAAGCTATTCACCGTACATACAGAACGTCTGCACGGTGTTCATGTTCCTGTTCGGCGTGAACTTCACCTGCTACTATCTACTGCTCTGCGGCAAGCTCAAGAACGTTCTTAAGGACGAGGAGCTCCACTGGTACCTTGGCATCGCTCTCGTTTCGATAATCGTTGTCACCCTTAACGTTAGAAGCGTTTACAACTCCTGGGGCGAGACTATCAGACATTCCGCGTTCCAGGTCGGCACGTTCATGTCCTCGACGGGCTTTGCCACGACCGATTTCGACAAGTGGCCGACACTCTCAAAGGCGATCATATTCTCGCTGATGTTCATCGGAGCAAGCGCAGGCTCTACGGGCGGCGGCTTCAAGGTAGGCCGCGGACTGCTCGTGATCAAGATGATAAGACGGAACGTCCGCCAAGTCCTCTATCCCCAGAAGATACAGGTCGTAAGGATGAACGGCCGCGTTGTCGACGAGGGCGTCTTAAGGAACACCAACGCGTATCTCTGTACCTACGTCGTTATAATACTAGCGAGCTTCATCCTTATATCGTTCGACAGCTTCTCGACCATGACGAACCTTACCGCCGTAGTTTCCTGTTTCAACAACATGGGCCCCGGACTCGAGGGCATCGGACCGACTTTGAATTACAGCGGTTACAGCTGGTTCTCAAAGCTGATCCTGATATTCGACATGCTTGCGGGCAGGCTCGAGATCTTCCCGATCCTCGTGCTCTTCTCCCGCAGCGCCTGGAAGAGAAGATAATTACACAATAAAAAACTGCTCCTCTAAATAAGCGGAGCAGTTATTATTTTATTTCGTCAGACGGCAAGAAGCGGAGAATTCATCGAGAGGACCTTGGTCCTTTCAAGATGGGTGCGCAGGATCGCGCAGGCGTACTCGACGTCCTTGTTCCTGCAGGCCTCGATGAGGTTCCTGTGCTCGCCTACGGTCTGGGCGTAGGCCTCGGACGGAGTATAATAGGGCCTGATATACCTGTCGACGTTCGCGTGAAGCTGCTCGATAAGCTGGAGAATGTAGGGGTTGCCGGCCGCCTCGTAAAGAGCGAAATGGAAATCGAGGTTCAGATCCTCAAGCTTGTTGGGATCCTGCTCCTCCTCCGCCTGTTTGAGAATGGCTTCGGCCTTTTCTATGCACTCGTCGGTGATGCGGGGAACCGCCATGCGTATAGCGCCGAGCTCGAGAATGATGCGCGTATCCATCGCGTTTTCAAGCTCGTCCTTGCTGAGCTTTGTAACGACTGCGCCCCTGTTTGGATAGATGCGGACAAGGCCCTGCGCGTCAAGCTGACGGAACGCTTCCCTTACCGGAATATGGCTGACGGAAAGCTGTGCGGAGATCTCATCCTGACGAAGAGGCATACCGCCCGGCAGGACACCGCGGATGATAGCTGTGCGAATTACCTGGAAGACCCAGTCCCTTGCCGCCATCGATTTCTGATGCATTTCATCTGCAATGTCTTTAAGCTGTGTACTCATAAATTATCTCTCCCGTAAGTATTTCGGGCTACGCTTTCTTTTAGCCCATATTCTAATATATTATAACCTATATGATTATGTTTGTCAACAATTCTTACTATTAATTTTCAAAATTACAAAAATTTCACCGGAACGTGAAAATTGTGCAACGTCTCTCCCGCCCTTCGGCGATGAATAAAAATAACTTCTCCTATTATTGAAATGAATTGTCCTTTAATGTATAATAAAGAGTAGTCTATGCAATTCGAAATGTAAGGAGTACGTCTATGCTTCCTTCCGACAAACGCTATAAGGCCTATATCGATATTCTTAAAGAGGAGCTTGTTCCCGCGATGGGCTGCACCGAGCCTATCGCCATTGCTTTTGCGGCAGCGAAGGCGCGGGCAGTCCTCGGCAGTATGCCCGACCGCGTCGAGATCACGGTAAGCGGCAACATAATCAAGAACGTCAAGTCCGTTATCGTTCCGAATACAGGCGGGCTTAAAGGCATCGAAGCGGCCGCGGCTGCGGGTATTGCCGTCGGAGACGCGGACAAAGTCCTTGAGGTGCTCGCCGAAGTCAAGGACGAGGACAAGCCCCGAATCAAGGAGTTCATCAAGTCCGTTCCGATGATTGTGCGTCCGTCGACCGCAGAGGTCATCTTCGATATCGACATCACTCTTCACGCCGGAAGCGATTATTCAAGGCTCCGCATAAAGGATTATCACACTAACGTCGTGCTCATTAAGAGAAACGGCGAAACGCTGTTCGAGGCTCCCGAGATCGAGATAAGCTCTCAGGGTCTTACCGACCGCGGTCTTCTTACTATTAAGGATATCGTCGACTTTGCCGACACGGTCGAGCTTGACGACGTGCGAGAGGTGCTTGAGCGCCAGATCGAATACAATACCGCGATCGCCAACGAAGGCATTCGCGGCAACTGGGGCGCGAGAGTAGGCCGCGTACTCCTTGACGTATACGGCTACGACGTGAAGATCCGCGCAAAGGCCATGGCCGCCGCCGGCTCCGACGCAAGGATGAGCGGCTGCGAGATGCCCGTCATCATCGTTTCCGGTTCGGGCAATCAGGGCATGGCGGCGTCGCTGCCCGTTATCGTCTACGCCCGCGAATACGATATGGACGAGGACAGGCTTCTCCGCGCGCTCTGCGTATCGAACCTCGTCACCATCCATCAGAAGACCTGGATCGGCCGCCTCTCCGCTTTCTGCGGCGCGGTCAACGCGGGCTGCGGCGCGGGCGCGGGCATATCGTACCTCTTGGGCGGCGGATTTGACGTCGTGGCGCACACGCTGGTCAATTCGCTCGCGATAGTCAGCGGCATCGTCTGCGACGGCGCGAAGCCGAGCTGCGCGGCGAAGATCGCTTCCGCGGTCGACGCGGGCATTCTAGGCTACCAGATGTACGTCCGCGGTATGGAGTTTCAGGGCGGCGACGGCATCATTTCGAAGGGCGTTGAGAATACGATAGCAAACGTCGGTCGACTCGGCAAGGACGGCATGCGCGAGACCGACCGCGAGATACTGAAGATAATGCTCCAGACGAGCAATACTATCACGGAGTAAGCTATGGCAGAGATACTTAAGGGCAGCGCGGTCGCTGCGGCGCTTAATGAAAAAACGATCGCCCGTGTTAACGAATTGAAGGAAAAAGGCGTTGTTCCCACCCTGTGCATCGTGCGCGTTGGCGAACGTCCCGACGACCTCTCATATGAAAACGGCGCGGTAAAGCGCGCGCTCGCGGTCGGAGTGAACGTAGTAAAAAGGACGTTCACGACCGACGTTTCAGAGGATGAGCTCATCGCCGCGATCAATGAGATCAACTGCGACAGTTCGATCCACGGCGTGCTTATGTTCCGTCCTCTCCCCCGCTCCGTCAACGAGACGCGCGTCTGCAACGCGCTTAAACCCGAAAAGGACATGGACGGCATAACCGACCTCGCGATGGCGGGCGTTTACGCGCAGAAACCTCTCGGCTACCCTCCCTGCACGGCGCAGGCGGTAATAGAGCTTCTGGATCATTACGGCGTCGACCTTACGGGTAAGAACGTCACCGTCATCGGCAGGAGCCTCGTTATAGGCAAGCCCGTCGCGATGATGCTTATCAAGAAAAACGCGACCGTGACCGTATGTCACACGAGAACGAAGAACGTTCCGGAGATCGCGAAAAACGCAGATATCCTAGTCGCCGCGGCAGGTTCCGCCGGTATGGTCACGAAGGACTTCGTTCGCGAAGGACAGACCGTTATCGACGTCGGCATCAACTGGAGCGAAGAAAAGGGAAAGATCGTGGGCGACGTTGATTTCGATGAGGTCGAGGGTATCGTCGAAAAGCTCACCCCCGTTCCCGGCGGCGTCGGCGGCGTCACCACGAGCGTACTTATGAGCCACGTTGCCGAAGCTGCGAAGCGAAATGCGCGTTGAACTTAAGCCAATGACCCGCGGGCTCTTTCACGAGCTGTTCCGCGGGTTTCAATACGACCCCGACGTTTTCATGGATATGGAGATGTTCGAAAGGGCGCGCGGCACGGCTTACGACCCCGAAACGACGGATGCCCGTTACGACAGCCGCATTTCCAAAAACGACTCCGTAACGAAAGCCGTTATGCTCGGGGACCGCGTTATAGGCGAGGTCGTCCTCAAGCATATCGACCGCGATGAAAAGACGTGCGAGCTGGGGATCCACCTTATCGACGATTCCGTCAAGGGCAGGGGCTTCGGCACCGAGGCGGAAAGACTTGCGACAGAATACGCCTTTTCGGAGCTCGGTATGGACGCCGTGCTCGCGGACGCCCTGATAAAGAACACGAGAAGTCAGCACGTCCTGGAGAAGCTCGGGTTCGAGTTCACGGGCGAGGAGGACGGGTTCAGAAAATACAGACTCGACAAGGAGAAATACTATGCTGATCGCGATAATAGGTGAAAACTGCGCGGGCAAATCCACGCTTGCCGGGAAGCTGAACGCGCTCCTCGGCGGAGAGATAATGAGCGGAAAGGATTATCTGCGTCTGGCGAAGTCCGAGAGCATGGCCGCCATGCTCTTCAAAAAGAAGCTCAAGGAGGCCGTCGGCGGCGAAAACCTCATCTGGGTCGTCTCGGAGAAGGAGCATATCGCCTTTCTGCCCGAGGGAGCCGTCCGGATACTCGTTTGCGCGGAGCTTTGCGATATAAAGGCGCGTTTTAAGGAAAGGCTGCACGGAACGCTTCCGCCGCCCGTGGAAAAGATGCTCGAAACGAAGCACGGCTCGTTCGACGCCATCGAATGCGAATACCGCTTTAACAGCAGTCATGACGACGCGGACGAGTTCTGCGAAATGCTGATGGATCGGCGCTGAACAGCTTACAGCTCAACTGCCGCGCGGCAAAAGCCGTGCGGCAGTTTTTCGGTAAGCTTCATTTTACGATATTTCCTTTCCTTATAACGGTTTTTGCCAAATTGGAACCCATTCTGTAAACGAGGTAATCGAGATCTTCCGCGTCCCAGATAACGAGATCCGCCTGTTTGCCCGGCTCGACAGTGCCGACAGCGATAATAAAACGGCGCGATAAAGCCGCGGCCGTATGAAAAAGCCTTCGGATAACCGAAGGTTTTTATTATATTACTCCCATTACGCTGAGGGTGATATGATCAGCCCACAGGCGATCGTATTTAAGATTCATATGCACGCCGTCCGACGACGCGTCCGCGGGGAGATATCCCCTCGAGTCAAGCAGCGAGGAAGGCGTCGGGATAAAGTTGATGCCCTTTTCAGCGCACATCTGCTTTATCAGCCCGTTGGTCGCGTTGATGCGCTCCATCGTTATGTTTATCTCGTTCCCCTTCCCCTCGGAGTACTTCTGGGTTACCGGAGTAACCGCGACGACCCAGACCTTCGCCCCGGGAACGCGGGAAAGTATGTCGTCGATCAGCTTCGAGTATTTCTGTATGAACACGTTTTGATACGGCCAGCTGACCTCGTTGAGCCCGAAATTGATTATGACCTTTTTGTACCCCTTGCCGTTGAGCTCGTCAATGATCTTGGTCGTGGACTCGTCTGTCATCGTATACGTGTAGATAGTGTTGACGTTCAGCCCGACCTTCGTGAGAAAATCGCCATGCGTGATCACGTGGAAATAGTAGAGCCCGTGAAGGACCGAATTGCCGATCAGCACCGCATCGTCGAAAACGCTCTGATCAGGATCGACCGGAGGCACCTGCGTCGGAGGCGGCGAATAAGCCGGCGGCTCCGTACCGTCGGACGGCTTGGGCGTAGGCGTATTCGCGGGCTTTGGCGTTGGCGCGGGAGTATTCGCGGGCTTTGGCGTGGGCGCGGGAGTATTCGCGGGCTTTGGCGTGGGCGCGGGAGTAGGCGCGGAGGTCGGCGCTTCCGTCGGATCATACGTCGGATCGGGCGTCGGGACCTCCGTCGGCTCGGCGGTCTCGGAGACCGCAGGGGTCTCCGTCGACGCGGCCGTCGGCGCGACGGTGGGCGCCTTGGTCGGGATATCGACCGTCGGGTCTCCGCCTGTACAACCAAACGACGCGTACGCCATAAGTGCCGCAAGTATTAAGATAAGTGCGTGTCTGATCTTCACTGCCGATAAAATGCCCGTCCGCAGACGCGGACGGGCTTATCCGATCACTGCATATACTGCATGGTCTCTTTATAAATCATCTCGAAGCCTTCGTCGATCTCGTCGACGAGCTTCTGTCCCTTAGCTTTATAATCGGCAGCCATAGCCTCGTCAAGGCCGGTAACGTTGATAAGAACGTTCATCCAGGCACCGTGAGCTGCGGCCTTAACATTGAGAGCGCCTACGCCGAAGTCGGACGCGCAGTTGGTGTTGAACTTGCCGATGAGCATCTTGCCGAGCTCCATGCCCTTATGACAAAGCTCAAGGGTATAAAGAGGGGCGTTCGTCGCGACGATGGTGGCCTTTTTAATGGCCTCTTTGCGGGCAGCCTTCTCCTCATCGGTCTCCTTGGGCATCTTGAACGCGTCGGAAATGAGATTATAAGCGTCGGTATCGCGGTCGATCTGAGCAATGAGCTCCTTCTGAACGGGAATGCCTTCCTTGATGATCTCATTGCAGTTATCGACGAAATCGACGTATTTCTTCCTGCCGAGCGTAAGCCCCGCGACCATGGTGAAAAGGCCGACGCCCTGCGCGCCTACGAGAGCGGATGCGCTTCCGCCGCCGGGAGCGGGCGCGTCGGACGCTACGAGCTCAAGATAATCATTGACGGTCATTTCTGTGAGTTTCATTTTACGATAATTCCTTTCCTTATAACGGTTTTTGCTAAATTGGAGCCCATTCTGTAAACGAGGAAATCAAGGTCTTCCGCGTCCCAGATAACGAGATCGGCCTGCTTGCCCGCCTCGACTGTGCCGACCGTTTCGCCGCGGCCGATGGCGCAGGCGGCGTTTAGGGTAACGGCGGTCAGAACCTCTTCGGGTGTCATGCGGTACTTAAGATACCCGAGATTCATACAGAGCTGGAGATTGCAGCTCGGGCAGGAGCCGGGATTGAAATCCGTACAGACGGCGACGGGAACGCCCGCCTCTATCAGTTTCCTTGCGGGAGCGAAGTCCTTGCCGAGATAGAGCGAGGTCCCGGGAAGGAGGCACGCGATGGTGCCGCCCTTTGCCATGGAGCTAATGCCCTTATCGTCGATCGCGATAAGATGCTCCGCGCTCGTTGCTCCGATCTCGCCCGCGAGGACCGATCCGCCTATCGCGTCGATCTCGTCGGCGTGGATCTTTGTCTTGAAGCCGTAGATCTTTGCGAACTCAAGCATCTTACGGCTCTGTTCGACGTTGAATACTCCCGTTTCGCAGAACACGTCGACGAACTCGCATAGCTCGTCGTCCGCGACCTTGGGGAGAATGTTCGTAACTACGAACTCTATATACCCGTCGGGATCGCCCTTGAACTCGGGAGGTACGGCGTGTGCGGCCATGAACGTGGGAACGACCGAGAAGCCGCCCTCGTCGTAAAGTCTTCTGATAACGCGGAGCTGCTTGAGCTCGTTCTCCTCGTCGAGCCCGTAGCCGGACTTCGCCTCGACCGTCGTGACGCCGGACGCGAGCATTTCATTGAGGACCTTCTCAGCCCTTTCATAAAGCTCGTCCTCCGTCGCCCTGCGAGTTGCGGTGAGCGTGTTGAGAATGCCGCCGCCCGCCTGGAGGATCTCGAGGTATCCCGCGCCGCGGAGCTTAAGGGGAACCTCGTGCTGACGCCAGCCGCCGAATATGAGATGCGTGTGCGCGTCTATAAGGCCGGCGGTCACGAGCCTGCCGCCCGCGTCTATTACGTTTCCGCATTCGGGGGCCTCTCCGTTTTCGTATACCCTTTGGATCGTGTCGCCGTTAATAAGAACGGCGGCGTTTTTAATAAGCCGCACGCCCTCATGCTGCGCCGCGCCGCCGTGAGCCGAATTGCCCACAGCGGTCGCAAGCACGCCTATGTTTTTAATAAGGAGCATAGCCATCAGAGCATGTAGTTCTCGATAACCTGCTTATCGAAATCGAAGTTTTCGATCTGGAGATAGTATTCGGCGGAATCGATCAGCGCGCGCATCGGAGTGAGGCCGACGATCTCGGTGCCGGTCACCCATACGCCCCAGCGCTTCGCCTCGGCCTTCGTGACCTCGACGACCCTGTAAAGCGGAGTGCGGTTAAAGTCTGTCATGTTGATGGAGACCTGCGCGTACTTCCTTGCGGGAGTGCCCTTCTCCTCGTCGGCGGGGACCTCGATGAGGAAGCCGTTGGACTTGACGCAGTCGAAGCCGCCGTTCTTGCGGCGGATGATCTTCGCGATGGACTTCGCTATATCGACGTTATCGGTGGAAAGATTGATATTGAACGCAACGAGGGGCATACGGCAGCCGACCGCGGTGCAGCCTGCGGTGGGATGGCAGAACGCGCCGCCGAAATCCGGAGTCCACATGGGATCCTTGACCTTTTCGGGCATGGCTTCGAACTGGCCCTTCCTTATGTCGGCAAGGTTCACGCGGTGAGGAGCGGAAGCAGAGTCCTCATAGAGGAATACGGGGACGCCGGCCTCCTCCCAAAGGCGCTGGCCGAGCTGTTTGGAATACTCGACGGTCTCCTCTTTGGAGCAGTCCTTGAGCGGGATGAGGGGACATACGTCCACGGCGCCCATGCGGGGATGCTCGCCGGTATGATGGTTGAGGTCGATAAGCTCGACGGCCTTCTTGGCAAGCGCGACGGCGGCGTTCAGAACGCCCTCGGGGCTGCCCATGAAGGTGATGACGCTGCGGTTATGGCTCGCGTCGGAGGAATAGTCGAGGAGCGTGACGCCCGCGGTATTCCTGATCTCGTCAACACAGGCCTCGACAACCGCAAGGTTCCTGCCCTCGGAAATATTGGGTACGCATTCAATGATCTTTGCCATGATTGAAAATCTCCTTAATTATTTGAAAATTTAATTACATATCCTTGGTCATCTTCTCGATGAGCTCGTCGGAAACAAGATACGGCAGGGTGATGTGCGCCTCGCCCTCATGCTTTTTGTTGTACTCGATGCTTGTCTCGATGGAATGGGGGTTCCTTGCCCATGCGCGCCTTGCGACGCCGCCCATTACGTCCCACATCATAGCGGAGCGGATTATGTTGTCGACTCTTTCAGAGCCGTCAAGAACGAGGCCGAAGCCGCCGTTGATGCTCTTGCCGATGCCGACGCCGCCGCCGTTATGCAGAGCGCAGAGGCTCATTCCGCGAGCGGCGTTTCCGGCAAAGCACTGTACCGCCATATCCGCCATTACGTTGGAGCCGTCCTTTATGTTCGCGGTCTCGCGGAACGGGGAATCCGTGCCGGATACGTCGTGATGGTCGCGTCCGATCATGACGGGGCCGATCTTGCCTTCGCGCACCATCCGGTTGAACCTCAAAGCTATGCGCGTCCTGCCCTCTGCATCCTGATAGAGTATCCTCGCCTGGGTGCCGACAACGAGCTTGTTTTTCTCGGCGTCGCGGATCCAGTTGTAGTTGTCTCTGTCCTGGAAGCGGCGGTTCGGATCGATGCAGTCCATAGCGGCGTGGTCGGTCGCAATAAGATCCGACTCCTTTCCGGAAAGGCAGACCCAGCGGAACGGACCGTAGCCGTAGTCGAAGAGCATCGGGCCCATTATATCCTCAACGTACGAGGGGAATATGAAGCCGTCCTTCTCGTCGTAGCCGTTCTTCGAGATCTCCTTGACGCCTGCGTCATAGACAGCCTTCATGAAAGAGTTGCCGTAATCGAAGAAGTAGGTGCCGGCGACCTTGAGCTCGCAGATCGCGTCGAAATGACGGCGGAGAGATGCGTTAACCGCCTCACGGAACTTATCGCGGTCGGTATGAAGCAGCTCGGTCCTCTGCTCGAAGGTATAGCCTACGGGGCAGTAGCCGCCGTTATAAACGTTATGACAGGAGGTCTGGTCGGAAAGCAGATCGATCTTGAACCTGCGCTTAACGGCCGCCTCAAGAAGATCGACGATGTTGCCGTGATACGCGATGGAGATGGTCGTTCCGTTCTTCCTGTGCTCGTCGGCAAGGCGGAAGACCTCGTCGAGATCGTCGGAGATGACGTTGACCCAGCCCTGGTTGTACCTTGTTTCGATACGGGAGCGGTCGACCTCGGCAAAGATACCGACGGCGTTCGCTATATTCGCCGCCTTCGGCTGTGCGCCGGACATTCCGCCGAGACCTGAGGAAACGAATACGCGGCCGGTAAGGTCGCCGGATTCGGGAATGCCGAGGTACTTTCGGCCTGCGCCGAGAATGGTGTTGAACGTGCCGTGGACGATACCCTGCGGGCCGATGTACATCCAGCCGCCGGCAGTCATCTGACCGTAGTTGGCGACGCCCATCTCCTCCGCGACCTCCCAGTCCTCGAGATTGTCGAACATGCCGACCATCATGGAGTTGGTAAGGATCACGCGCGGAGCCTCGGGCTTCGAGGGGAATAGTCCGACGGGATGACCGCTCTCGAGAACGAGGGTCTGATGATCGGTAAGCTCTTCGAGATATTTCTTAATAAGACGGTACTGGAGCCAGTTCTGGCAGGGCTGACCGGTCTCGCCGTAGGTGACGAGCTCATAGGGATAGAGCGCGATCTCGAAATCGAGGTTGTTGTCGATCATGACCTGGAAAGCCTTGCCTTCGATACACTTGCCCTTATACTCGTCGATCGGCTTGCCGTATATGCGTCCCTCGGGACGGTAACGGTATGCGTAGATGCGTCCGCGTGTCTTAAGCTCCTCCATGAACTCCGGAGCGAGCTTTTCGTGGAGCTCTTCGGGAACGTAGCGGAGAGCGTTCCTTAATGCGATTTCGGTCTGGGACTTGGTAAGACGGAAGCCCCTGTCCGGAGCGCGGCGGCGGCCTTCCTCAAACTTCGGATACTCGGGAAGTGTCGCGTCGAGCTTAATGGTCATTGCGCCTGAGATCTCTCTGTTTTCCATGTTGATGTCCTTTCTTGATTATTTAAGTTCACCGCAGACCTTTTCGGCGGCCGGAACGATCGCGTGAGCCTTGATGAGCTCGTCGGCAGCCTTGAGGTTAACATACATAACTACGTCGGTCTCGATGGGCTTGATCTTCGTTTCGAGGAGATCGTAGACCGCCTTCGTCGCGGGAGCCATATGTCCCCTGCCCTCTTCCGAGCGGAGCCAGAGCGCCTGGTGAGCGGCGGTCAGCTCGATGCCGAGAACCTTCTGGGCATTGTCGACGATCATGCGGCACTTCCTCGCGGCGGTGGTGCCCATGGAGACGTGATCCTCCTGGTTTGCGGAGGAGGGGATCGAGTCAACGCTGGCGGGATGCGCGTAGACCTTGTTCTCGGATACCATGCTCGCCGCGGAATACTGCGCGATCATGAAGCCGGAATTGACTCCGCCGTGCTTGGTAAGGAAAGCGGGAAGTCCGAAGGAGAGCGCAGGATTGACCATGCGCTCCGTTCTCCTTTCGGAGACGTTCGCGAGCTCCGAAACGGCGATGCCGAGGAAGTCGAATGCGAGCGCCATGGGCTGACCGTGGAAGTTGCCGCCCGAGATGACCTCGTCCTCATCGGGGAATATGATGGGGTTGTCGGTCACGGCGTTGATCTCGCGCTCGACGGCCGCCTTGACGTAGTTGATGGCGTCGCGGCTCGCGCCGTGGATCTGCGGGACGCACCTTACGACGTAAGCGTCCTGCACCTTGTCTGGCTGAGTCCTGAGCGCAAGTTCGGAGCCCTCGAGGAGCTTAAGGAGATTCTCAGCGGCGTCCTTCTGACCCTGATGGCCGCGGACGTCGTGTACCTTATGATCGAATGCTGCTTTGATGCCGAGCTGAGCTTCCGCGGTCATCGCGGCGGCGATATCGGCGGTCTTCATGAGATCGAGAGCGTCGATCGTGCAAAGCGAGCCGATGGCGGTCATGATCTGCGTGCCATTGATGAGCGCAAGGCCTTCCTTCGCGGCGAGCTCGATGGTGGGGATGCCCGCCTTCTGCATGGCCTCCCTGCCGCTCATGCGGACGCCGTTATACTCCGCCTCGCCCTCGCCGAGCATGACGAGAACCATGTGAGAAAGCGGAGCAAGGTCACCGCTCGCGCCGAGCGAACCCTTTTCGGGGATTATGGGATGAACGCCGGCGTTGAGCATATTCAGGAGCGTCTCGATGGTCGAAAGGCGTATGCCGGAGTGACCCCTTGAAAGCGCGTTGCAGCGAAGAAGCATCGCCGCCCTTACCGCCTCAGTGGGAAGCGGTTCGCCCATTCCGCAGGAGTGGGATATGATGAGGTTTCTTTGGAGCTGAGCCGTTTCATCTGCGGGAATGAACGTGTCGGAAAACTTGCCGAAGCCGGTGGTGAGACCGTAAATGACCGCGCCCTCGGAGAGCTTCTTTTCGACATAATTTCTTGCCTTTATGACCGCGGCCTTTGCGCCGTCGGACATAACGACCTTCTCGCGGCCGCGCGCTACCGCGGCTACGTCATCAAGCGTCAGGGACTTTCCGTCAATGATAACTGCCATATTAAAAAACCTTTCTTTGTGTTTATTTTTCTAACCTATTAATTATATCGCAATCGGCCATAAAGGTCAAGTGCGCGAAGGGTTATATTGTTCCCCGGGGCGGCATACGATTTTTAAAAAACACGAAAGGACGATCAGATATGGAATACGGTCGGAGAAGAAAGAAAAGGACGGGTTACGCGCGAGGACAAGGCTCCGGATCGGGGTTCATACAGGCGGTGATACTCCTGCTCGTTTTCGGCGCTTTGGGATACATGATATTCGGGACAGGGCTCGGAACGAAGCTCCGCGACAGATACGCGGTATCGCTTTACGACAGACTGAAGGGGCATACTCAATCAACGCAGGCGCCGGGGAATTTCCCGACAGTAACATCTGTTCCGACTGAAGCGCCCTCCCCCGTCCCCACGGGTGAAACGCTGAGGATAAGCCTTCCCGCGGTCGAAGCATACATGCTGCAGATGGGCATTTTCAGCGATGCCGAAAGCGCATTGAAGCTCGCCGACAGCTTAAAGGCAATGGGCGCCGCAGGTTATATCTACGACGACGGCGGAAGCCTCCGGCTTATCGCTGCGGCATACGGCGACGAGGCGTCGGCGGAGAGCGTAAGAGCAAGGCTTGCCTCGGAGGGATACGAGACAAGCGTGTTCCGCTTCAGCCGCTCGGGTGTGGATCTTCTGGTTACCGCGGGAAGCGGGATGCTCGTTCCCATTAAGACCGCGTTCGCGCTTTCATCTGACATTCTTAAACAGCTTGACGAGCTTGCGATCGACTTCGACGCAAGCGGAAGAAGCGTGGAATACGGCCTTGGCGTCTTGTCCGAGATGAGGACAAACGCGGCGAACGCCTGCGCGGGGATCGCCGAGGCAAAGGATCGAAGCAGGATGCTGTCATATCTCTCCGTTTATCTGAACGATATAAGCTCAATGCTCACCGAGGCTTCGCAAAACGCATCCGACAGAACTGCGTTCGCTTCGTCATTAAAAGCGGTAAGGATCAAGGCGGCGGTCAGATATGCGGATCTGTTGTCAAATATCGGGGGAGAAGCACAGTAGCCTGTAATTTTTTTACAGACGATGGTTTGTCTGTAAAAAGATCTAACTTACAAGATGAAATTATTGCTGACTCTTAAGCATATTCCGTGACTTTTCGTATGCGAAATCGTGTCGATTAATTAAACTTTTTTTCAAAAATGTGAAAAATCGCTTGACAACCGAGATCGTCGGGATATAATGTTGTATACAGAGAATGAAAGGAGTATCCTTATGATCATCAAGGACGTCTCTGCCGCAGAGCTTGAAGTTATGACAATGATCTGGAACGCCGACAAGCCTATCACTATTAAGGATATCTGGCAGGCTATAGGTGAGAACAAATGGACTTATCAGACTGTTCAGACATTTGTAAACCGTCTCTACATGAAGGGTTTCATCGAGATGGTCGGCAAGCGTGTGCGCAGCTTTGAATACGTGCCCTGTGTGACAAGGGCCGAATACCTTGCTTTGACCAAGGGGCAGCTTTTCACCGGCGAGCCCGGTGCTTCTGTCGCCGATCTTTTAAAGGCTTTCTATGCGAACGGCAACGTAAGCAAGAAGGACATTGAAGAGATCGCCGAGTGGGTCGAGAAAGTCAAATAGTTATTCCAGAAAAAAGAGGCGTTCCATTGGGACCGCCTCTTTTTTGTTGCGTAGTTATGATGTCAGGTTGTGAAGCGCTATGAGCCCGAACGATATAAGAGCGGTCATTCCGATTATCACGGGAGCGGTTATGTACCATTTCCCACCCTTATTGAATCCGTAGAAATCGTTCCAGCCTCCCTTTTCCTCCCCCACTATCAGCACCATGATGAAGTAGACCACGGCGTAGATGATCGTCGGGATAAGGGCAAAGAGTATGTTGATAAAGCCGATACGCATGCCGCCCTCGAAGAGCACGAACGAAAGCATCGCGAGCACCGGAGTCAGGAAGTGCATGAAGAAGCTCGAGCCCTCGAAAAGGGAGAAAAACCCCTTCTCGGCAAAGGGTGCGAGCATCGTGACGACTACGAGGAACGTAAGTCCCACCGCCGTAGCGCCGACGAGCTTGAAGACGAGCGCCCACATGGGGGCAGCGAACCCGCCTTTAGAGAAGCTCATGATGTTGAATACGATCATGACGGCCGAGGTTATCGCGGCGAGTATGTTCGAATCGACCGTGAAGTATTCGAAGCATTTTTCGTTTCTGACCTTCATATTCGCGTCTCCGCCCTTGACGTAGAACGAGATGACGGAATACGCCGTTAGAACGAAGATCAGAGCGTTCGAAACGAGCGAAAGAATATTGAACAGCATATATATCCTCCTTTTTCAAAAAGAGCGCGCCCCCATGAAAAGGAGGCGCGCGGAACGTCAGAACTTTTTGGACTCGGTCCAGAACTCGTTGCCGTAGATGTCGGCGAGACACCAGGTAGCGATGACGGGAAGATCGTTGATCGTCACGTTGGAGACCGTGATCTTTCCGTTTACGACGAGGGCGTCGCCGAGCTTGTAGCTGCCCTCATAGGTACCGTCGTAGCGGTAATAATCGCATACGAACTCGAGCCTGTCGCCGTTGTTGATCGCGATAAGGCCCCTGCCGAGGGTATCGGTCTCGTAATCGTCGTAGATGTACCTTGCGCCGGCAACATAGCCGTACTCGTTCTCGGGAGTCTCGTTGTCGAAGACGATTATCACATAGACGAGCTCACCGTTCAGAAGGGCGGGAACGCGGCCGGTGATCGTATAGCTGTCTCCGTCATGGACTTCGCTTATCATATAATACGGAACGATCTGGCCGTTCAGAGCAAGCCACGAGCGATCGGATTCGATGACAAGGTCGCCGTCTTCGTCGAACCTGTACACGTTATCCATTCCGAGATCGATATAGCCCTGACCGTCGTCTACGAAGAGGTTGAGCTGAACGCTGTCGACTATCGCCCACTTCTCCGCAGAGAGGCTGAGCACCCATCCCCCGTTCTTTTCGGTGAGCTGCATATCGTCCGAATAGAGCGCGTGGCCGTCATAGTATTCGGTGTTCGCCATGACCCTGTTCCCGTCGAACCAGCTCGAATAATCCGAGCCCATCAGTGACGAAAGCAGACCGCCCGAGGTGTCGGAGCCGCCGCTTAAGTATCCACTGAGAAGCGTCGAAAGAACGCTCGACGAGGAGGTGCCGCTCGAAGTGCCGGTAAAGTTTCCGAGGAGCGATCCCACAGGCGACGAGGACGTGCCGGTCGCAAGCTGACCGCCCGCCGCAAGACTTGCGAAGCTTCTGACGGCGGCGGTATAGTTCTCGTCCATTCCGATGGAGTCGTAGAGCTTGACCGCGGAGCCGACGTTCTTGAAGCTCGTCAGCGGGAAATAGATCGAGAGACCGTAAGAATTCGCCATTGAGGACGAGGTGCGGTTGTATTTGATGCAGCCGTTCAGCGCCTTTACGAGCCTGTTGGCCTCTTCGGTGTTGATGCGCATCGCAAGGTGGACGAGGTCGACGTGGTTGATGCCAGCAGATTTGCCGAACTCCCTTGCCCCGCTCCTCGCGTTCGCGACGGTGGAATACTCGTCGCCGTCAAGAAGCTCGGATACGTTCGTCGAGAAGGCGGCAAACGCCTTGGGAACGGTGCCCGCGAACTCCGCAAGATCGATTATCGAGAGCGTCGTAGCGTCGCCTGCGTTGTTCTTCTTGCATACGTCGTTGAAATCGTCGACGATCCTCTTGCCCAGCTTGACCGTGCTGATAGAGGTGTTCTTCGAAAGCTCGGTGAGCCAGTTGGTGTAGTACCAGCCGCAGCCCGGCTCTGTCTCCTCGGAGCCGATAAGGTAGTCGGCGTACTGCTCGGTAACGAGAGCCGTCTCCATGGTAGCCATGAGGCACGCGTCGAAGCCGATGAAATCGAATACAGTACCGCCGTCCTTCAACGCCTTGTTGATCTTGTCAAGCGTCATGGAGCCGGAGAAGTTCTGGTCGTAGCCGTAGCCCGAGAGGGATCCTCCGCCGTGATCCCAGAATATGAGCATGTATCTGTTGGCGGGAAATTCCTTCTTGCAATAATTGATGAAGTCGGACAGCGTCGCGGGATCCGTCATATTCCTCTTATTGAGTTCCTCGAGTTTTTTAAGTCCCTTATTTGTGACGCGCCAGCGCTGGTTGATCGAGCTCGAGATAACGGTGTTCTTCCATTGTTTGGTGCCGCCCGTCTCGACGATGACGTTCACGCGGTCGTCGTTGAGCTCGGCGTGAAGCATCTCATTAAGGTCGTTGGTCGCCATGCCGTACTTCGACTCGAGGTCGGTGCCGCACATATAGACCATGATGGTGACGGTATCGGAGCCGTCGCCCTTTAAGACGGTGCGCTTCGCCCTCGCCTCGCCTGCTACGGACAGATCCGCGCTCGTGGCTGAAGTGCTCGCGCTCGACGCGGTCGGAGCATAGGCGTCCGCGGGATCGTAGTTGTCATAACCCTGCGAAGGGATGAACTGATTGATAAGATCCCCGGTATTAAGCCCGCCCTTGCAGTTGCGGGAGATGATGAAGATGAGCGCGACCACGACAAGAAGAGCAACGATCCTGCCAAGAGATCCGCCCTTCGAGTTGCCGAGGATTATGCCCCTTGCCGAGGGAGCGCCCTGAGGCCTTGAGCCCGAGCCGCCTCCGTTCCTGCCGCTGTAGCCGTCCTGACGGCCTACAGGGCCGGTCGTGCCGACTTGTTCGCCTTTTCCTACGTTTGCGCTGCCGGTGACATTGGTTTTTCTGCCGCCGGAACCCGGTGTATTGTTCATATTTTTCCTCCGAGTATTGTCTGATGATAGGATTATAGCACACTTTATGCAAAAAATTAAGAGGAAAATATTAAAGGAGAACGTTTTTTTGATCCGTTCTCCTTTTTCGTCCTCCGTTATCTATATAAACAGAGATCCCCCGGACGCCTTATTTGAATATTTTGTTCTGCCTTCCGTCGGGATAAAGCTCCTTAAGGATGTTCCAGCACTCCGAGAACCTCTGGAAATGCACGACCTCGCGCTCGCGCAGGAAACGGAGAGGCGCAAGATACTGCTCGCTGTCGGTCTGGTTCATGATATGCTCGTAGGTCGCGCGCGCCTTCTGCTCCGCGGCCATATCCTCCGCGATGTCCGCGATCGGGTCGCCGGTCGCCTGGATATAGCTCGCGACGAAGGGAACGCCGTTGGGATCAGCGGGATAGACCGCCTTGCCGTGTATGGTATAGTAGCCGAGAAGCCCCGCCGCCTCGAGATCTGCAAGGGACGCGTTTTCCATGGTCTGATGGATCATGGTGCCGATCATCTCCCAATGGGCGATCTCCTCCGTGCCGATATCGTTCAGTGTTGCGCGGATACGGTCGTCGGGCATGGAAAATCTCTGGGTGAGATAGCGCATGCCTGCGGCAAGCTCCGAGTCCGGTCCGCCGTACTGCGCCATAAGCGCTCTGGCGACTTTAAGATCGGGATTCGTGATATTGATGGGAAACTCAAGTTTTTTCTGATAGATCCACATACGCTTTTACCTCCTTATTTCCTTTCCCACGGCCATTCGGAGCACACCCAGCAGCCGACGTCGGTCGGCGAATGTCCGAAGCCGAGGAGAGGTCCGTACTCGGTCTCGTACTCGGTGATGAGCTCGTCTAAAAGCCTCGAATAGGTGTAGTAGTCGTTCCTCGCTGCCTGATCGTCGGGATGAGTATCAAGATAGAGGTTCAGCTCGATGCATACGAACTGCACCTCGCTTATCCTTTTTTGAAGCTCGCACTGATTCATCTTATCCTCCTTAATACTCGCTCACGAGTTCGGGGAACATCGTCCCCTTCTCAAGCGCGCAGTTGGGGCAAAAGCCCGAAGAATATTTCTGATCGGCGGCGTAAAGCCTGGGAAGCCTTGCGGATGCCGTTTCGTACCCGCATCCTGAAAGCCCGTTTGCAGCGTCTCCGGCCATCACGGTGTTCTCTTCGCACTCCGCCATGCCGTCGAGCCTGCATGAATTGCATATATACATTCAGCATTTTCCTCCTTTATTAAGGTCATTTCATACTATGCCGAAAATAAAGGAATTGTTAAAACATGCATTTATCAGCAGTTTTTGATAAAAGAACGTTTGAATCAAAACCGGCCAGACCGTTTATACTATGCTTGAATCAAATGAAAGGACAGACTTGGTCATGAGGAAGCTCAAACCTTTTTTAGCCGCATTTATTCTACTTGCGGTCATAGTGCTCGCGATAATGCTCGTAACCGGCGCAGGCGCTAAAAAAAACACGTCCTACGACGGTGCAAGGTTCGCGGATAGCAGGATAGATTTAGAAGCACCGGACGAGGAAAGCACGGACACGGTCACGGCGGTCAGGTTCTCCGGCACGGGACGCTTCGTATGAAAGACGGACACAGGCATTTCGATATGGGAGGCGTCCTCGGCGGGGAGCCTCATCCCTCCGAAAAAGAGATAAGGCACAAGGAGCAGGTAAAGAACGCGGACGAAAAAGAAGGCGGGAAGCAAACCGCTTCGCGCCCTTGAATCGTTTTTTTATTTTATCAGTCCTCCAAGGTCTCCGAGACCTTCATGAGCATCTTTCTTATTTCGATATGCTGCGGACAAACCTTCTCGCAGCGGCCGCAGCGTATGCAGTCGGATGCCTTGCCGTGCTTCGAGGTGTACCAGTTGTAATAGCGTTTGCCGTTAAAGTCTCTGAACTTGCTCATGTTGTTGATGAGCTCGAAGAAATCCGGTATTGGGATATCGCGGGGGCATTTGTTCTGTTCTATGCAGTAGCTGCATCCTGTGCAGGGGATGACGTTCAGGGAATCGAGTATCTTGCGGACGTTCTCTATCGCCGTGAGCTCCGTTTCGTTCAGCGGTTTATAATCCGTCATGAAGGAGAGATTGTCGTTCATCTGCTCCGTATTGCTCATGCCGGAGAGCACCATGCAGATGTTCGGGAAACCGGCGGCGAAGCGGATCGCGTATGAAGCGTTCGAGCCGCCTTTCAGAGAATCGAAGACCTCCTGCGCTTTTTCGGGAAGTCCCACGAGCTGACCGCCCTTCACCGGCTCCATAACAATGACTGGCTTGTTGTGCTTTTCGCAGATCTCGTAAACGCCGCGGCTGTCGACGGACGGATCCGTATAGTCAAGATAATTGAACTGGATCTGCACGACGTCGACCTCGGGATGCTCGGTGAGTATCATATCGAGCACCTCGGCGGAATCGTGGAACGAAAGCCCGAAATGCTTTATCCTCCCCTGTCTTCTGAGCTCCGCGGCGGTCTCGTAGGCGCGGCAGGCCTTGAATTTCTCGTAATTGTTCTTGTTCTGCGCGTGCATCAGATAGAAATCGAAATACTCGACGCCGCACGCTTCAAGCTGGCTCTCGAAGAACGGGACGATATCCTCCTCCTTTTCGAAATAGCTCCCCGTCAGCTTGTCGGTAAGAAGGAATTCGCTCCTTGCGTGCCTCTTTGAGACGCACTCCTTTATGGCAAGCTCGCTCTTGCCGTCAATATAGCCGTGAGCGGTATCGAAATAGTTGAAACCCGCCTTGATAAACTCGTCCGCCATAAGCGAAAACTGCTCAAGATCGACCTCTTTTCCGTTCATCGGAAGACGCATACATCCGAATCCGAACCGGCCGTGAATCTCGGGAAAAAATCTGTTCGTTTCCATATTGACCTCCGCATCTTTTTCTCTATTGTAATATAGAACGCATACTATTTCAAGCACGGATTTTCTGTAAAATATACTTTATCTTATTAATCAATACTCCTTGTATTAATCTGCGCGAAAATGTATAATGGAAAGTGGATTATAGCCATGAGTGACGAATCTTCGCGCTTGTGGTAAAAGCTTATTATAAACAGGAGGATAATCTTCTATGGCAAAGACTGTTACCATTGACGGTAATACCGCTGCCGCGCATGTTGCGTATGCGTTCAGTGACGTAGCCGCGATCTATCCCATCACCCCCTCCAGCCCCATGGCTGAGGTCGCTGATGAGTGGGCTGCCAACGGCCGTACCAACCTGTTCGGACAGAAAGTCCGCATCGCCGAGATGCAGTCCGAGGGCGGCGCTGCAGGCGCTGTTCACGGCTCCCTCGCCGCCGGCGCTCTGACCACCACCTTCACCGCTTCTCAGGGTCTCTTACTCATGATCCCGAATATGTACAAGATCTCGGGCGAGCAGCTCCCCGGCGTGTTCCACGTTTCCGCACGTGCACTCGCGGCGCACTCCCTCTCCATCTTCGGTGATCACTCCGACGTTATGGCCTGCCGTCAGACCGGTTTCGCCATGCTCGCATCCGCTTCCGTCCAGGAGGTCATGGACCTTGCTCTCGTCACCCATCTCGCGACGATCCGCTCCTCCATCCCCTTCATCCACTTCTTCGACGGTTTCCGCACCTCTCATGAGGTACAGAAGATAGAGCAGATCGACTATGAGGATATGCGTCCTCTCTGCGATTTCGAGGCCGTAAAGCGTTTCCGCGAGCGTGCTCTTAACCCCGAGCATCCTCACCTTGCCGGTACCGCTCAGAACCCCGACATCTACTTCCAGGGCCGTGAGGCTGCCAATAACATGTACAAGGCGATCCCCGAGACCGTCGAGTATTACATGGAAAAGGTCGGCGAGCTCACCGGACGTCATTATCACCTCTTCGATTACGTCGGCGCTCCCGACGCAGAGCGTGTTATCGTGATCATGGGTTCCGGCGCCGACGCCGCTGAGGAAGCCGTCAATTACATGAACAAGCGCGGCGAGAAGGTCGGCCTCATCAAGGTCCGCCTGTACCGTCCGTTCGCTGCCGATAAGTTCGTCGCCGCTATCCCCGCAAGCGTAAAACGCATCGCCATTCTCGACAGGACGAAGGAGCCCGGCTCCCTCGGCGAGCCTCTTTATGAGGACGTCATCACCGCCCTTACCGAGATGGGCAGAACCGGCATCGAGTGCGTAGGCGGCAGGTACGGCTTAGGCTCCAAGGAGTTCACCCCCTCCATGGTCAAGGCTGTTTATGACAACCTTGCCGAGAAAGAGCCCAAGAACCACTTCACCGTCGGCATCGTTGACGATGTATCCTTCACCAGCCTTCCCGTTAACGAGAAGATCGACGCCGCACCCGAAGGCACCATCCGCTGCCTGTTCTACGGCCTCGGCTCCGACGGTACCGTTGGCGCGAACAAGAACTCCATCAAGATCATCGGCGACCACACCGATATGTACGCTCAGGGCTACTTCGCATACGACTCCAAGAAGTCCGGCGGTCTGACCATCAGCCATCTTAGGTTCGGCAAGACCCCCATCCAGAGCCCGTACCTCATCGACACCGCCGAGTTCGTTGCCTGCCATAACCCCAGCTACGTAACGAAGTACGACATGCTTGCTCCTCTTAAGGAGGGCGGCGTATTCCTCCTCAACTCCGCTTGGACGGTCGAGGATATGGAGCGCGAGCTTCCCGCCAAGATGAAGCAGGATATCGCGAAGAAGCACATCCGCTTCTACAACATCGACGCTATCGACCTCGCCAGGAAGGTCGGCATGGGCAACCGCATCAACACCATCATGCAGTCCGCTTTCTTCAAGCTCGCTGAGGTCATTCCCGTTGACGAGGCCATCGGTTACATGAAGGCCGCCGCCAAGAAGAGCTACATGAAGAAGGGCGAGGACGTTGTCCAGAAGAACTACAACGCCATCGACATCGGCATCAACGGTCTTACCGAGGTCAAGTATCCCGAGTCTTGGGCAAACGCCACCGAGGGCGCCGTCGCGATGCACATCACCGACGATCCTTATTTCAACGAGTTCATTAAGCCCTGCCTCGATCAGAAGGGTGACGAGCTCCCCGTTTCGAAGCTTGCTCCCGACGGATTCGTTCCGACCGGCACCACCAAGTTCGAGAAGCGCGGCATCGCCGTTGAGGTCCCCACCTGGATCCCCGAAAACTGCATACAGTGCAACCAGTGCTCGCTCGTCTGCCCGCACGCCTGTATCCGTCCGTTCCTCGTTGAGGAAGGCACCGAGGTTCCCTTCGAGACCAAGGCCGCTACCGGTATCCCCGGCAAGAAGTTCCGTATCCAGATCAGTCCCCTCGACTGCACCGGCTGCGGCAACTGCGTCGACGTATGTCCCGCCAAGACCAAGGCTCTCGCTATGACTCCGCTTGCTGAGTGCATGGAGACCGAGCACAAGAATTGGGAGAAGGCTCTTGAGCTTCCCGCTGTCGAGCTTCCCGCCAACATCAAGAAGAACACCGTTAAGGGCAGTCAGTTCCTGCAGCCCCTCTTCGAGTTCTCCGGCGCCTGCGCGGGCTGCGGCGAGACTCCCTATATCAAGCTCATCACCCAGCTCTTCGGCGACAGGATGATCATCGCGAACGCTACGGGCTGCTCCTCCATCTACGGCGGCTCTGCTCCCACCGTTCCCTACACCGTGAACGCCAAGGGTCACGGCCCCGCCTGGGCAAACTCCCTGTTCGAGGATAACGCCGAGTTCGGCTTCGGTATGAACCTCGCGACCTCTCACCGCAGGAATAAGCTTGCTGACCTCGTTCGTCAGTTTGCCGACGGCTGCGACGACGAGACCAAGGCCATCTGCAATGCCTGGCTCGAGAACATGAATGACGCCGAGGGCTCCAAGAAGGCTTCCGAGGCGCTCCTGAAGCTCGTCGAGAGCTGCAAGGACTGCGGCTGCGACTGCGACGATCTCGCCAAGGAGATCTACGATATGCGCGACCTCATGGTCAAGAAGAGCCAGTGGATCTTCGGCGGCGACGGTTGGGCTTACGACATCGGTTACGGCGGACTCGATCACGTTCTCGCTCAGGATGAGGACGTCAACGTGCTTGTTATCGACACCGAGGTCTACTCCAACACCGGCGGACAGTCCTCCAAGGCGACTCCTACCGGCTCCGTTGCGAAGTTCGCCGCTGCCGGCAAGCGCACCAAGAAGAAAGATCTGGGCCTCATGGCTATGAGCTACGGCTACGTCTACGTCGCCAAGGTCTGCATGGGCGCTAACCCCGCTCAGCTCGTCAAGGCGATCGCCGAGGCCGAGGCTTATCACGGACCGTCCCTCATCATCGCCTACGCACCCTGCATCAACCACACCATCAAGGCCGGTATGGGCAAGGCTCAGGCCGAGGCCAAGAAGGCTGTCGAGGCCGGCTACTGGCCCCTTTACAGGTATAACCCCGATCTCGAGGCCGAGGGCAAGAACCCCTTCATCCTCGATTCCAAGCCCGCGACCGCGTCCTATCAGGACTTCCTCATGGGCGAGGGCCGTTACACCGCGCTGAAGCAGCAGTTCCCTGAGCTCGCCGCCGAGCTGTTCGCCCGCTCCGAGAAGGAAGCTGCCGACAAGTACGACTACTACAAGAAGCTGGCCGAGATCTGAATCACGGCATGACAAAAGGGCGACCCTGTCGGGTCGCCCTGCTTTATATCCGAGGTGTAACATGGATAGATCTTCGAGTTTTCCCGCGGCGATAGTCGACGCGTTCGCGGATAAGCCATATTCCGGGAATCCTGCGGGCATGGTATTTTTGGGCTTTGAGCCTTTCCCGGACGAGGCTGTGTGTATCCGCACAGCCGCGGAGCTCCGCTTCTCCGAAACGGCTTTCGTAAGGAAGATCACGGAGACCGAGTTCGCTGTCCGATACTTCACGCCCGTATGCGAAGCCGCTCTCTGCGGTCACGCGACAGTCGCGTCGTTCGGATATCTTCGCGATAAGAAGCTCGTGGGGTTCGGAGATATGCTCGTCCATACGAAGTCGGGCGATATAAGAGTAACAGTTTCGAAGGACGGGATCATGCTCGATATGGCGGAGGCGAAAACGGTCTCCCTCGTTGAAAAAAGGGTATCCGATGAGCTTTATAGCGCCTTCGGGCTCCCCCCTCGCGAGAGCGTGAACGGGCTCGTTCCCAAGATCGTCTCCGTCGGGCTTACGGATATCATGCTTCCGGTCGCAAGCATTGACGAGCTTGATTCTGCAAAGCAGGACGAGACGAAGATCGCCGAATTAAGCCGTAGGCTCGGCGTCACAGGCGTGCATATGTTCGCGATAACGGACGACGGATACGCCGCGCACTGCCGCAACTTCGCCCCGCTTTACGGCATACCCGAGGAATGCGCCACGGGGACGTCGAACGGAGCGCTTTATCATTATCTTTCTGAATACGATCTCGTCTCCGGCGAAGTCCGTTTCATACAGGGCGAGGCTATGGGAAGGCCTTCCGTGATCTCCGTCCGTTCGGAAAACGGCCGCGTACGCGTCGGCGGCAATTCGGCGGCCGTCATGGAAGGAACGATAAAAGTATAACGATAAACACATAAATACAACGAAGAAAAACCCGATGATAGGTTTTTCTTCGTTTCTTTGTTTTCTTTTTAATCTGTAGGAGATGCGCCCGTTTTACTTTCTGAAAAGACCTTTTCTCGAAGGTTTTGTCTTCTCGACTCCGGCGACGTTGGAATCGCCCGTCTCCTCGGCAAACTGCTTGATGATCTCCCTTTGCTTATCGGTAAGCTTTTTGGGGATATCGACGGTGATATTGATGTACATATCGCCCTTATCCTGCGAGTTGAGCTTCTGGATGCCTGCTCCCTTCATGCGGAATGTCTTCTGCGCGGGAGTACCCTCGGGGATCGTAAGCTTGACGTCCTTATCGAGAGTGGGCACGTTGATCGTTCCGCCGAGGATAGCGGTCGTAACGGGGATCGCTATGTTCTGGTGGATATCGGCGCCGTCCCTGATGAAACGCTTGTGCGGCTTCACGCGGACTGAGATATGAAGGTCGCCCTTCGGACCTCCGCGAAGCCCGTCGTCTCCTCCGCCCGAAAGCCTTATCGTCTGTCCGTCGTCGATACCGGCGGGGATGCGGAACTTACGCTTCTGTACTGTCCTTACGCGTCCCGATCCCGAGCAGTTCTTGCAGGGATCCTTTATGATCTTGCCCGTGCCTCCGCAAGCTGAGCACGGAACGGTCGTCTGCATGGAGCCGAGTATTGTGTTCTGCACCCTTGTAACTGAACCGCGGCCTCCGCAGGTGGGACAGGTCTGGGGCTTGGTTCCGGGAGCCGCGCCGGAGCCGCCGCAGACGGAACAGTTTTCCTCGCGCCTGTACTGGACTTCCTTCTCGCAGCCGAAAGCGGCCTCCTCGAATGTGATCGTTATCGACTGCCTTAAGTTCTCACCGCGCATCGGGCCGTAATTGTTTGCGCTCGAGCGGCTGCCTCCGCCGAAGATGTCCCCGAAGATGTCCCCGAATCCTCCGAAGCCGGAGAACCCGCCGAAGCCCGAGAAGGGAGAACCGCCGGAATATCCGCCTGCCGACGGATCGAAGGCGGCATGCCCGAACTGATCGTATTTGGCACGCTTGTCCGCATCGGACAGCACCTCGTACGCCTCGTTCACTTCCTTGAATTTGGCTTCGGCGTCCTTATCGTCCGGATGAAGATCCGGATGATACTTTTTCGCCATCTGCCTGAACGCGGCCTTTATTTCATCGTCGCTCGCGGTCTTCTGAACCCCGAGGACCTCATAATAATCTCTCTTGGTTTCAGCCATATAGCCTCCATATTACGCCAAAGCCCGAATACCGGCAAAGACGTTAGTGAATAATGAATACTGAAAGCCTGATCCAAACGGCCGAAAATCCCCCTTCCGGGGATCTCCTTCGATCAAAATTCATATAATGTTTTCAGTATTCATTACCGTCCGTGCAGAGGATATCAACTCCCCTGCACGGACGAATCGCTCTTATTTCTTGTCCTCGTCGACAACTTCATAGTCGGCGTCGACTACGCCGTCGTCATTGGGCTGCTGGGGCTCGCCGTAGGACTGACCGCCCTGAGCGGCCTGAGCCTCCTGAGCCTGCTGCTGATAGACCTTGCCGAACACGTCGTAGGAGACCTCGGTGAGCTTCTCGACAGCGGACTTGATCTCGTCGGTATCGCTGCCGCCCATAACGTTCTTGACGTTCTCGATCTCGGCGTTGATGCGCGCCTTGTCGCCGTCGGAGATCTTGTCGCCCATCTCCTTGAGGGACTTCTCGGTCGCGGCGATCATGCTGTCGGCGTGGTTCCTGACCTCGACCTGCTCCTTGCGCTTCTTATCCTCCTCGGCGAACTGCTCCGCCTCGCGGACGGCCTTTTTGATATCATCCTCGGAGAGGTTGGTGGAAGCGGTGATGGTGACTTTCTGCTCGTTGCCTGTGCCGAGGTCCTTAGCGGAGACGTTGACGATACCGTTCCTGTCGATATCGAATGTGACCTCGATCTGCGGGATGCCGCGGGGCGCGGGAGCGATGCCGGTCAGCTGGAAGCGGCCGAGCGTCTTGTTGTACTGGGCGAGTTCACGTTCGCCCTGAAGAACGTGCACTTCGACGCTGGTCTGACCGTCCGCAGCCGTTGAGAAGATCTGGCTCTTCTTCGTGGGGATCGTGGTGTTCCGTTCGATCAGACGCGTGAAGACGCCGCCGACCGTTTCGATGCCGAGGGAGAGCGGGGTGACGTCGAGCAGAAGGATGTCCTTGACTTCGCCGCCGAGGACGCCGCCCTGGATGGCTGCGCCGATCGCTACGCACTCATCGGGGTTGATGCCTTTGAAGGGTTCCTTGCCGGTGATGTTCTTGACGAGCTCCTGCACGTAGGGGATACGGGAGGATCCGCCGACGAGGATGACCTTGTCGATCTGGTTGTTCTTGAGCCCCGCGTCCGACATCGCCTTGAATACGCAGTCCTTGGTCTTGTCGATCAGATCGGAGATAAGCTCGTTGAATTTCGCCCTGGTGATCGTCACGTCCAGATTCTTCGGACCGGAAGCATCCATCGTGATGAACGGAAGGCTCACGCTCGTGGAAGTCATGCTGGAGAGTTCGATCTTTGCCTTTTCAGCTGCCTCCTTCAGGCGCTGCATCGCCATTTTGTCCCCGCGGAGGTCGATGCCTTCGGCCTTGCGGA
>JAILNX010000017.1 GCA_024691085.1 Clostridiales bacterium
TCGACATCCTCAACACCTCCCAAAGCCCGATGTATAATCAAGCCAAAGGAAGGTGATAAAGATGAAGTACATATTCATAGCGGGATTGATCGGTTGGCTGCTCGGCATGAGCATGAGGAACATCCGCCTTGCGGCGCTCGGTATTCCTACCCTTTACGGGCTCGTCGTCGGATTCTTCTTCTCCCGTTGGGCGGAGCAGAACCACGCGCTTGCCTACGGTATCGCCTACGGGCTATATGCTGCGGTAGTCCTTATCTGGCTCATCGCTTTCATCCGTTTTCTTTCGGACAAAGCCTTTGAGCGGAAGCTCGAACGGGAGGAAGAGCTCAGATTCGTCGAAGAACTCAAACGCACGCAAATGAACACAGCTGAATGACATGAAGGAGCGCTTTGAAGGCGCTCCTTTTACATGCCTATCATTTCGTGGATAATGCGGTCGCTCATCCTTACGGCACCGACCAGCACGAGCATATTCAAGATCAATTCAAGCAGATATGACCATACCGCCGACGCTGCCGAAGCCCCTTCATCGACCATTGGAGCCGATTCCGCGAACACCGAGTAGATTATGCAGGCGAGTATGATTATCGCTCCCTGCAAACAAACTCCGGCATAGCTCTTCAAGAACGTCCTTCCGACCTGCGCCGTGCCTTCTCCCGCGAATGAACTCATCGGGATCGGGGCCACAGCCGTGTACATGTAGAGCTTGAAGAAGCGGGAATAGACGGTAAGCAGCAGGACGCAGCTGAGCACGGTAATGATCAGAGCGCCGATCAGCGATACGAGCCACAACGGTATGCTTTCAAAAAAACCGCAGGACTCTATCTTGTAGATGACCGAATCCGGCAGCTCCACGCCGCCAGTAACGATCGAGCCCGCAGACGTCGATACCTGCGTCAGTATGCCTTGGATTATGCGGAATATCGACTGCATCAGCTCCATGCTGTACGTCACTACCGCCTTGGCGATAGCAAACCGCAGGAAGAGCTTCAACGCCTGTTCCGGTCGCTTGATCTCCGAAAAGTTGGTGGTCGTTCTCGCGACGCCTACCACGAAGAACAGCACGAGCAGGCCGTAAGCTATACCCTTTATGCCCTCATGGATATTGACCATGATCTCCCATATAGTTCCGCCCTTGAAATCGGCGGGAGAGGTGGTGAGCAGGCTCCATATCAGTCGCAGGAAATAGCTCCACGTCCCGAGCGCTTTTTGCAGGATATCGACGATCCAGTTATTTGATCCCATGAGCCGTCACCTCCTTCCAAGGGATCGCGGCGGCAAAAGCGCCGCCGCTTCCGTATGATCCGTCAGCCCGTGATGAGCGTCAGGATTTCCTTCGTAAAGGTGATGACGATACCGCCGGCGATGGTCAGCATACCGTTGGCACGGGCGGAGGGATCGTGGGACTTGAACGAGATACCGAGCTGCAGTACGCCGAAGCCGAGCAGGATTATGCCCACAGCCCTTATCAAGCCGAATATGAAATCGGAGAGGTTGTTGACCACCTGAATGGGGTCGTCACCCTCCGCGAACGCGGCGACTGCCGTGCAGAGCACGAGCAACACCGCGCACAGGATCGCAAAGATCCTTTTGGTCCTTTTGTTAAGATGCATTATCAGTAGTTGCCTCCTTATTGTTTGATTGTTCGTTTGTGCTTGCAACGGCGATGTCCCCGCTGAACTCTTCAAAGGAGAGCCGCTGCAATGCGTGGTCGTATTTGGGATATCCGCCCGAAGCCGTCATGGGATATGCGGGATGACGTTCGAGGGGATACTTTTCATCCTTCACCGGATGAAAGCCGCGGATAAAAATAAGCGCGTATCTGTTATCCAGCATACGCACTTCGTCGGGTGTGAGCAGCTCGCGTCCCGTAAGCTGCTGATTGGTGGAATATGAGCCCGATTTGCCCTTTGTCTGTCCGTGGGTCTTTGTCCAGATGGTCTCCTTGCCGAGCTGCTTTGAAACGTACTCGTGGGTGCTCTGTTCGTTGCCTCCGAGGTAAACGAGCGAATCGCAGTTGCCGGTGATAGTCTCCCAGGCTCCGTCCTTGTATAGTCCCTTGAGCTGAGCGAGGTTCTGAACGATTATGGTCGCTGACATGTTCCTCGATCTCATGGTAGCCAGGGACTTATCGAACTCCTCGGGCAGGCTGACGTTAGCGAACTCGTCAAGGATAAAACGGACATGTATCGGAAGCGCTCCGTAGTGGATATGGTCGGCTCTGAAATATAGCTCTTGTATGATCTGAGTGTAGAGCATACCGACGAGGTAAGAAAGCGAGGTATCGTTATCGGGAATGACGGCGAATATAGCCATCTTCTTTTCTCCGAGGTCTCCGAAGCTCATGTTATCGACGTCGGTGATTTTCTGCAGCTGCTTCATGTTGAAAGCCGCAAGTCTGACGGCAAGTGAGATGTTGATGCTCTTTGCCGTCTTGCCCGCGGCCTGCTTATACACCGCGTACTGCTTCGCCGCGATATGCCCGGGGCTCTGATAGCTCAGCTGCTGGAATAAGAGATCCAACGGGGAGATATGAGCGGAATCCTCTTCGCGCACATCGGCGTATGAGAGCATCTTCATTATCATTGCGAAGTTCTGCTCATTGGGTGGCGCTTCGTAAAGAAGGTAGAACATCAGCGCTTCCAGCAAAGCCGTTTCCGCCTTCTCCCAGAAGGGATCGGTGTTAGAGGAACCCTTCGGAGTCGTATTTCGTATGAGGTTGGTTATGAGCTTCAATACGTCCTTATCGTCACGAAGGTATTTGAACGGGTTGTATCCATCCGAAGAGTTGAAATCCACTAGGTTGAAAACGCGGACGTCATATCCCTGCTCCAAAAGGTAGTAGCCGGTATTCGCCAGTATCTCGCCCTTCGGATCGGTGATAACGTAACTGCAATTCGCCTGAAGGATATTGGGCAGCGCCACGAATCTTGTTTTACCCGCGCCGGAGCCGCCGAGAACGAACACATTAAGGTTTCGCCTGTGCTTATGCGTATCCATTCCCAAGCGTATCTCCTTCGAGAGCGGGAAGTTCTCCTTCTGTTTCAGCTGCTTATTGAGCTCCTGCGGAGTGCCCCATTTAGCGGAGCCGTGCTCCTCGCCGTCGCGGGTATTGCCACGGCTTCCGTAATAGAGAAGTATGCCGAAAGCATACATCCCCAGAAAGACCAATATGCACTTGATGCTGTCTTTGCACCATACTATGTGAAGCGGCGACTTGATCGCCTCTGTCAGCCGCTTCATTACGTCAACTATGCTTCCGCCAAGACACGGGGCCGTGAGCAGAGCGAGCCACACCACCGGTATCAGCAGAGCGACGGCATACACCCATCGCTCCTGCTTTTTATCGTTCATATCCGCAATTCGGCACGGGACGCAGCGCCTGAATCTGGGCTATGAGCGCGTCGAGCTTTTCGGCAAGTATCTCGTCCACCGCCGAGGTATAACGCATGTTGATGAGAGCGTTCTGTATGACGGATTTCTCATCCTGCGTCATGCTCATCTTGTATTCTGCCATTTGAAATCTCCTTTCGGTATGTTATTGAATGAAAAAGCACCGCTGAAGCAGTGCTGGCAATGAATGTGTATTTGGTTGTATGAGCTCGATAAATGACCGTTTAGCTCCGCAACAGCGGCCGTTGGCCGCCGCAATATGCAGAAGACCTCTGGTCTACTCCTTTATTTTCTTTTCGAAAACTGGCTCACCATCGATAGTCATGCGTATTTGAACAAATCCATCGCGAACATAGAATGGCTTTGCTTTCTCTTCAGGGTTTAGGTCAACTTGCTTTGCACCAAGCTCCGACAGGTGGGTTTCTACCATGCGCAAAACAGTAGAGCCTATGCCTTTGCA
>JAILNX010000007.1 GCA_024691085.1 Clostridiales bacterium
TATACCAAAACTCCGAATCCACCGCAACTCAGACAAGGTAAAACGTGCCTAAAACAAGTGAAAAACCTTCCTTTAGCCCTGTTTGCCCGTCCTATGCCATAAAACTTGCAAAAAGTAAACAGGGCGTGTTGCTGACAACACGCCGCCCGGCCCGCCCAGCTAAGCAATGACCGACACCATGGGCCGCATGCCCTCCGACGCGCCGTTCGCGGGCTAGAGCTTGGTTCCGGCGCACGTCGAGATGATGGGCCTCATCGGCATGGGCAACAACCCCATGGTCGGCGCCACCGTCGCAGTCGCCGTCGCAGTTGCACAGGCGATGAACAAATAAGATCACACCATTGCAGGAATGGCCGCCGCCATTCCTGCGTTTTTGTAAAACGATACTCCTGGAGGTACAGAAATGTCAAACGAGACCGCTGTGAATAATAAAACCGGAAAACCGGATGAGCTTCTTAAGATAGTCGACAGGATGAGTCCGGACGGGATAATGACGCTCTTCGACGTTATCGAGAACGAGAAGAACGAGTTCATGCTCGACCGCGAAAAGAGGGCTATCCTCCGCGAGACGCTCGGCTACGATGACAGGACCGCCGATTCGTGGAAGACCGCCGCCGACGTTTTAAAGCGTTTCGACACCTCGGAACTCGTTATGAAATACCCCCAGCAGGCGAAGAACACACTTATCACGATACTCGGCATATTTCCCGCCACGAGGATCGCCTCGCTCTTCGTCGACCGCGTGCCCGAGGATCTGCTCTCAACCATACTCGGCTACTCGCTTGCGGCGTCTCCCGATCATCTTCTGCACCTGCTCGTCGATCATCAGGCGAACATGATAGCCACGCGCAACGCGGGCTATATGCAGGCCGAGCCGGAGTTTGCCGGCAAGCGGAGCCTTGCCTTCGTGACGAAAGACGATCTCCTCTTCTCCGAGATGCGCAAGCTCGTCGAGACCAATGACGACGAGGAGGACAGGATCGTCGGCACCCGCGACGGCACCGTGCGGCTCGTCCGCTGGGACGAGAAGAAGTGGCGCTACCGCAGGAACGCGAACGCCACGAACGACAAGGTCATCGTGATGGGCGATATTCCCGGCGCGAAGAACGATATCAAGCTCATGGAGCCCCGCTTCGAGAAATACGGCGTAAAATACGGCTGGATAGGTGGCTGCGCATACGTGGACGCCGACCTGAGAAAGATCCGCGGCCGGTACGTTTACGACGCCTTCCTCGCGGAGTTCTCCTCCCTTCCCCTTCCCCCGGAGCTTAAGAAAGACAAAAAGATGCGGCTCGACGTCAAGACCGGCCTGAAGGCAGCCCTCGCGGCGCCTCTCCTCGCGAAGGATCTTTACGACGACACCTACGCCGTAAAAAGGCAGATGCTCTTTTACGGGCTGATCCGTTTGTATTATGGTCACCTTGAAGAGTTCCTGAACGAAACGCTCTGAATCCCCCGGCGTCCGAAAGGGCGCCGTTTTATGATAATATATTTCTGAATACCCCTTGACACGTTATACTATGCGTTATATAGTATTACGCGTAAGGAGGTGTTCGAGTGGACATACAGTTAAAACGCGGGCTGATCGAGATCTGCGTGCTGGCGGCGATGCTTCGCGGGCCGACCTACGGGTACCAGCTGATCCGGGACGTTTCGCCCTATATGGAGATCTCGGAGTCAACGCTCTACCCCATATTAAAGCGGCTTGAGGCCGCGGGCTGCGTGACGGTAAAGAGCGCCGAGCATAACGGAAGGCTCCGTAAGTATTATGAGATAACGGAACCCGGACGAGCAAGGATAACGGAGTTCCTGACCGAATGGCAGAGCATCATGAAGGTCTATTACTATATTGAGAGGGAGGCAGCACATGTCTAAGAAGGAATTTTTGAAGAGGCTCAACCGGGCTCTTTCAACTCTTCCCCGCGATGAGAGGGAGAAGACTATCGCCTATTACGACGAGCTTATAGAGGACCGCAAGGAAGCGGGCTCGACCGAGGAGGCCGCGGTCGCCGCTATGGGCGACGTAAGGACTATCGCGGACGATATCATTGCCGACGCGAAGGAGCGCGGTGTGGAGATAAAGAGGCGCGGCATGCCGACGGCCGTGAAAGCGCTGATCGTCGTTTTATCGGTCGTTATCGGGCTTGCCGTCATCGGCAGCGGTGCGTTTGCCGTGCTCGGCTTAGTAAACGCCGCAAATGCCGGGGAATGGGAGAAGACCGAGAACTATTTCGAGCTTGACGAAAAGAGGCTCGTCGAGATCGACCTGACGAACCTGAATGCCGAGATCCTTCCGTCCGGCGACGATAAGATCCATTTCAGCTATTATATGAACGAGGATCTTGTCGTGTACTCGTTTGATGAGACCGACGAAAGGATCACCTTCCGGCAAAGGCAGAAGAATCCCATGTTCTGGTTCGTCCCGAATACTGATAAATACCCTGTCGTGGTGCTCATTCCGGAAGGCTTCATAGGAAGCATCGTATCCAAAATCACGACCGGCGACATGAGTTTTTCGGATATAAGGAGCGCCGAGACCATTGAGCTCAAGGCAACGACCGGCGATATATCAGTCGTCAACGCTGCTGCGAAAAACGCCGTCATAACCGTCACGACCGGCGACGTCAACGTGTACCGCTGTGATTTTTCATCGAGCCTCGGCCTGTCCGGTACGACCGGCGACGTCATCATTAAAAACACCGAGCTCGGCTTCCTTTCGGTCAGCGTTACCACAGGCGAAATCGAGCTTGAAAACATCGTCTGCGGAGATATGGATATCGGCACGACGACCGGCAGCGCAAAGATATCAAGCGTGAGAGCCAAGAAGGCCAACATACACGCGAGCACCGGCAGCATCAGTCTTTTCGATCTTGACGCGGAGGATATAACGCTTAAGACCACCACAGGCTCCATAACGGGAACGCTCGTCGGGAGCATCACCGATTACACGGTCGAAAGTCACGTTTCGACCGGCAAAAACAACCTGCCCGAGGCATTCGGGCAGGGACCGAGGAAGCTGAATGCCAGGGCTTCGACCGGAGACATAAGGATCGGTTTTTCGGAGGATTGACGATCCCCCGGCGCAAAGCGGGAACGGACAGATCACCGTTCCCGCTTTTTAATATATATTGCCGTTCACCCTTATTATCATTGACAGGAAAGGGCATTTTCGGTAAAATGTATACATTGGAATCAGTGTGCTTTTCAATCACATTGGAGAAAAAATAGGAGGTTAGAATGAACAAAGTCACAACCGTTGAGGAAGCCTTCTCGCACATCAAGGACAATGACACCATAATGGTGGGCGGTTTCCTCATGTGCGGCAGCCCTGAGTATCTCATCCACACCTTCCTGGATCATCCCTCCAAGGGCCTCACCATCGTCAACAACGACATGGGCGAGTACGGATCCAGCCTTACTCCCCTGCTTGCATCAGGCCGCGTGACCGATATCGTCTGCACCTGGATCGTAAGGAACCCCGCCGCTCAGGAGATGTACAAGGCCAACCCCAAGTGCCTGCACATCAATCCCCAGGGCACGCTGACCGAGCGCATCCGCGCGGGCGGATTCGGCATTGCCGCGTTCTACACCCCCACAGGCGTGGGCACCATTATCGAAGAGGGCAAGGATACCCGCTGGTTCAACGGCCGTAAGTACATCATGGAGACCGCGCTCCGCGCGAACGTCGCTTTCATCCATGCCGAGGTCGCCGACGAGATGGGCAACATCTTCATGAAGGGCTCCTCCAAGAACTATAACGCCGCCATGGCGACGGCTGCCGATTACGTCATCGTCGAGGCGAACAAGATCGTTCCCGTCGGCGGTATCGATCCCGAGCTCGTCACCGTTTCCGGCATCTACGTCAACGCCGTAGTGCCCATCCCCAAGAAGGACTAATGAGGTAATAAACTATGGATAACAAGAACATTATCGCAAGGCGTATCGCTCAGATGCTTCATGACGGCGAGGTCGTGAATCTCGGCGTAGGTATCCCCCAGCTCGTCGCGAACTGGCTCCCCGAGGGCGTTGAGCTGATCGTTCATGCCGAAAACGGCATAATCGGCGCGGGCGGCTATTCCAAGGAAGGCGAAGGCGATCCCAACGTGGTCGACGCCGGCGGCCAGATGGTCGACGTTAAGCCCGGCGCGCAGTTCATCATCTCCACCGATTCCTTCGGCGCGATCAGGGGCGGTCATATCGATATGACCATCCTCGGCGCTTACCAGGTCGACTCCAAGGGCAACCTTGCCAACTGGTGCCTCCCCAACAAGATGGGCGGCATCGGCGGCGCGATGGACCTCGTTTCCGGCGCGAAGCAGGTCGTCGTCGCGATGGAGCACACCCAGAAGGGCAACCCCAAGATCGTCGAGAACTGCACCTATCCCCTCACCGGCGCGGGCGTTGTTGACTACATCATCACCGAGATGGGCTTCATGCGCGTTACCGACAGGGGCATCGTGCTTGAGGAGATCAACCCCAACTACACCGTTGAGCAGGTGCTCGCCGCTACGGACGCGAGGCTGATCGTTCCCGTGGATCTCAAGGCGATGGACGTTATTGACTGAGAGCTTAAAGGGCAGGAGTTTTTCCTGCCCTATATAAATAATTACGGAGGTATATAGTATATGTCTAAGGAAGTTGTTATAGTCAGCGCAGTCCGTACCGCCGTCGGCACCTTCGGCGGTTCGTTAAAGGACGTTCCCGCCGTAGAGCTCGGCTCCATCGTCATCAAGGAGGCCGTCCGCCGCGCGGGCATCGCTCCCTCCGACGTTGACGAGGTCATAATGGGCTGCGTCCTCCAGGGAGGTCTCGGTCAGAGCGTCGCGCGTCAGGCGTCCGTAAAGGCCGGCATCCCCGTAGAGGTCCCCGCGGAAACCATCAACAACGTCTGCGGTTCCGGTCTTAAGGCCGTCAACCTTGCCGCCGCAATGATAATGGCGGGCGAAGCCGACTGCATGGTCGTCGGCGGTATGGAGAATATGTCCGCCACCGCTTACGCCATTCCCCATGCGCGCTATGGCTACCGCATGAGCATGCCGAACGCCAACATCGTCGACATGATGGTCAAGGACGGTCTGTGGGAGGCTTTCAACGATTATCATATGGGCATCACCGCCGAGAACGTCGCCGAGCAGTGGGGCATCACCCGCGAGATGCAGGACGAGTTCGCGTTGAGGAGCCAGATGAATACCGCCAAGGCCCAGGAAGAGGGCAAGTTCGACGAGGAGATCGTCCCCGTCATGGTCAAGGTCAAGAAGGAAATGGTCGAGTTCAAGAAGGACGAGCACAACCGTCCCGGCACCACGATGGAAGCCCTCGCGAAGCTCCGCCCCGCCTTCAAGAAGGACGGCACCGTTACCGCGGGCAACGCGTCCGGCATCAACGACGGCGCTGCCGCGGTCGTAATCATGAGCGCTGACAAGGCCAGGGAGCTCGGCGTTAAGCCCATGGCGAAGTTCGTCGTTGGCGCAAGCGCGGGCGTCGAACCCAGCATCATGGGCGTCGGTCCCGTCGCAGCCACGAGGAAGGCCCTTAAGAAGGCGAACATGACCATCGACCAGCTCGACCGCATCGAGGCGAACGAGGCGTTCGCCGCGCAGTCCCTCGCCGTCGGCATGGATCTCGGCTGGGATATCAACAAGGTCAACGTCAACGGCGGCGCGATCTCGATCGGTCACCCCATCGGAGCGAGCGGCTGCCGCATACTCGTAACGCTTCTCTATGAGCTCAAGCACTCCGGCCTCAAGACCGGTCTTGCCACGCTCTGCGTAGGCGGCGGTATGGGCGTTGCGACCATCGTCGAAGCCATGTAAGAAATAAACCGAAAGCCGCCGTGCTCCTGCACGGCGGCTTATTTTTTATATCGATCTCATGAACGCATCGAGCTGTTTTTGGTTTTTAATTACCCTGCACTTGTCGCGGTACTTTCCGGTCAGCTCCCGGTACCTCTTTCTTACCTCTTTCGTGCGTCCGTTTTTGAGTATCCACATTCTGAACTCGTGATCGAACTTCTCGTCGCAGCCGGCGGTCATCGAGGGGCGCGTCTTTCCCTTGAACCTTCTCGCTCGCTTCCACGCCCTCATCAGGCAGTTTATGCGGTTAAAGTTCATAAAGACGATGAGGTCGGCCTCCTCCATCCTCCTGTCATACTCGAGCTTCCTGTAATTGCCGTCGATCACCCAGCCGTTCTCGGAGTTCTCGTTAAGAAACGCCCGGACCATACCGAGCTTCTCCTCATGCTCCCTGACTACCCAGCCGGGCTCGAACTGCACCGTGTCGATATAGAGCACGGGCACGGAAAACCTCTCGCTTAAAAAAGCGGCGAGCGTCGATTTCCCGCTGCCGGAATAGCCGATTATGGCGATTTTTGGATTATTTATCACTTTCTTACCGTAAACTCGAAGACGTATTCCGCATAATTATATATCAAAGAGTCGAGCTCGTTCCTTACCGCTTCGGGCAGACGCACCTTTCTCATATCCGCAAGGTCGATGAGCATCATGCGGCGGAAGGCCTCAAGCGCGACTGCGCTTGCCGTAACGAAGGCGCTGCCGCAGCGTTCGCACACGGAGCCGCCCATGGCGTTCGAGAAACGGATCTCCTTTTCCTTGCGAAGATCCTGGCCGCACCGCACGCAGTAGGTGAGCGTCGGTGCGAAGCCCTCGAGCTTCAAAAGCTTTGCCATAAAGCAGAGCTCCGTGTCCTTCGGGTCGTTATCGCCGTAGGATATCACGGAAAGCGCGTGATAGAGGAGCAGGAACAGCGCGTCGTTCGGATTGTTGTCCGCGACGTGTTCGCAGGCGGAGGCGATGCGCGCCGCAGAGAGGAGCTGCTCGTAGCTTTCCCTTATCGAATAGAAGCTCTCGAAAACGGTCGAGGACGAAAGCTGGAGCTTGCCCATCCGCTCGTTGACCTCCATCTCGCCGTAGGTGAACTGCGAGGCAAAGGCGGCGTGCTTCGAATTGGGTTTCCTCGAGCCCCTTGCCGTGACGGCGACAAGGCCGCGCTCCTTCGTGAGCACGTTCAGGATCCTGTCGCTCTCGCGGTAGTCGGTAGTCCTCAGCACTATTCCGTTTAAAACGTCGTTTGGCATTAATTTCTGTGTTTCAAGCCTTTCCCCAAGTGGGATAATAGAGCCTGTGGAGAAAAGAACATGAGCGAATCAAAAAAGATGTGGGAGCGTTTCGCGAAGAGCGGAAAGCTCACGGATTATCTTGAATACTGCAAGGCCAGAAAGGCCGAGAACCCGAAGTCCGAGCGGGACAGGAACAAGGAGCCGCAGGATCAGTCGTCGTTATAACCGAGCTCGCGGAGCGCGTTCGGGCTGTTTCGCCAGTCGGGGCGAACCTTGACCCAGAGCTTAAGGTTGACCTTCGTGCCGAAAAGCGTCTCGATCTCCGGTCTCGCGGCGGAGCCGATCCTTTTGAGCATCGCTCCGGCGCGGCCGATGATGATGCCCTTATGGGACTCGCGCTCGCAATAAATCACGGCGGAGACGTCGTTTATGCCGTCGTCGCGAAGCTCTATCCTCTCGATGTCGACGCCTATGCCGTGCGGGATCTCCTGCTTGAGCGACTTAAGCGCCTTCTCCCTTATTATCTCGGCGGTGATGACGCGCACGGGCTGATCCGTGACCATGTCGTCGGGATAGTACATGGGGCCTTCGACGAGGTATCCCGCAAGTATCGCCTCGAGCTTGTCGGTATTCCTGCCCGTTTCGGCAGAGACGGCGATGGTTTTCTTGATGAAGCCCTCTTTTTCAAGCCTCTCGCGCACCGTTTCGATCGCGTCGAAGGATACGAGATCCGACTTGTTTATCGCTGCGACAACGGGAGTATTCCCCGCCTTTTCGCGAAGAGCCGCGATGAGCGCCTCGTCCATATCGCGTATGCCCTTCGAGGCGTCGAGCATGAACAGTATGCACTCGACCTCCTTAAGGGAATCGTAAGCGACCTTCAGCATATACTCGCCGAGGCGGTTTTTCGCGCCGGTAACGCCGGGGGTGTCGAGGAATACGATCTGATAGTCCTTCCTCGTGACGACGCCCGCGATGCGGTTCCTTGTCGTCTGCGCGCGCTCGGAAACGATGCTTATCTTCTGCCCCACGAGCAGGTTCATAAGCGTCGATTTGCCGACGTTCGGCGAGCCTATTATTGTGATGAATCCCGACCTGAAGCTCATTTGTCCTTAAGATCGGCGTCGGTGAACGCCATCGGTATGAGCTCTTTTAACTCGTGCACCTCATAATTGCCCTCGCGGTCCGAGCAGATAACGAGCATATCCGGCCCGCAGAACTCGGCGAGCACCTGGCGGCAGACGCCGCAGGGAGCGATCAGGTTCGCGCCGTCCGACGTGATGGCGATCGCCTCAAAGTCGCGCTCGCCGTCGCAGACCGCTTTGAACATGGCGGTCCTCTCGGCGCAGTTGGTGGGCGTGAACGCCGCGTTCTCGATATTGCAGCCGAGATAGTACGCGCCGCTCGCGGTCTTAAGGCAGGCGCCGACGCGGAAGTTGGAGTAGGGCGCGTAGGCTTTTTCCTTTGCCTCCGCGGCGTAGCGGATCATCTTTTTGATCTCGAATTCGTGCATAGTCCTCATATTATTCCATTGACCTCATTATTTCTCTTTGTTTATACGTCATTATCTCCTCGTCCTCGGGGCGCATATGGTCGTAACCCAATACGTGCAGCGTTCCGTGAACGGCGAGGAACATTATCTCCCTTGCGGCGCTGTGGCCGAGCTCCGCGGCCTGTCTTTCGGCGGTATCGACCGAGATCATGATATCGCCCAAATGCCCGTCGGGAGTGCAGATGATGCTGTCACCCTCGAAAGCGGGGAAGCTTAAAACGTCCGTAGGACGGTCAACGTGCCGGAAATCGCGGTTGTACTCATGAATGACCCCGTCGTTCGTAAGCTCGATCGAGATCTCGCCGTCGGCCTCCTCGTACCTCATCGCCGCTAAAGATCCGCGCGCCGCCGCTTCCTTATAAAGCTCGGTCTCGTCCGCCCGGTTAAAGAACACTTCGACCTTTGTCATCTTACGTCAATATCCTCCAGATCGGGATACTCGATACGCTCGTGATAGAGAGCCGCGAAGGTCTTGAGGAAGCTCCTCTCGATCTTCTTGACGTCGACGAATGTAAGAGGCGAGTTCCACAGCATGCTGCCCCTCTTGTCCCATTTGTGGGTGATGACGTCGCCGACCCTCTGGCGCACCTCCATCATGGTGGGATTCGTCATGCTCCTCACAGCCGCCTCACAGCAGTCGGCAAGCATCAGTATGGCGGATTCCTTGGTCGTGGGCTTGTTCGCCTGATAGCGGAAGAGCTTCTCGTCGACCTCGGCGCCGTCTTCAGCCTGCTTGCGCGCCTTGTCATAGAAGTAGACCATGACGGAATCGCCGTGATGCTCGGAAACGATCCTTACGACCTCGCCGGGCAGTTTGTGCTTTTCGAGGAGCAGCACGCCGTCCGTCACGTGCGCGGTGATCGCCCTTGCGGACTCATAGGGATCGAGCTCGTCATGGATGTTCCTGCCGTGCTGGTTCTCCTTGAAATAGAGCGGAGCGCGGAGCTTGCCCACGTCGTGATAGCAGGCGCATACGCGGCAGAGGAGCGCGTTCGCGCCGATCTCCTCGGCGGCGGCCTCGGCCAGGGAGGCAACTATCAGCGAGTGGTGATAGGTGCCGGGAGCCTCCAGCATGAGTCGCTTTATAAGGGGATTGTTGTTGTTCAAAAGCTCGTTCAGCCTTGCGTCGGACGCTATGTCGAACGCGGTCTCGAATATCGGCATGAGGCCTACGGCGAGTATTCCGGAAACGAGGCAGCTGCCGAGTATCCACAGAAGCGGCTGCCAGTAGTTAAAGAACATCTCGCCCGAGACGAGCATGATCCCAGCGTAGCAGATTATGCCGACTATTCCGCCCACGCCGGACGCGATGACCGTGGAGCTTCTGGTCTTGCTTATGTTAAGCGAGAGCACCGACGCTATGCTCGACACCATTACCGTGAGCATCAGAGCGACCGGAACGCCCTCGCCCTGTCCCATAGCCTCGGCGATCATCGCCGCGCTTGCGGCTACGGGGAGGCAGGCGAGTATCGCGACGCGCTCGTTCGACATGAGCGCGAGGAGCAGTATCGCGAGCATGAACGGCATAAAGCCGATATTGATGCTCATGGTTATGAGCTGGGGCAGTACCGCCGCGAGTATGCAGACGCAGATAAGAAGCGTCTGGCGCACGCTCCTTATGAGCTCGCGCTTTCTCATCACGAGGTACATGCCGAACGCGCCGAAGCTGACGAACAGAGCGATCGCCATGCCGACAACGGTGGTATCTGCTTGTCCGATGCCCTTTAAGAACACCGTCGTGCACGCCGCGGTGATCGCGTACGTTATCGCGAGAAGCAGTATGGCGAGCCACAGAGGAAGCTTCCTCGGCGGCTTTTTCTGTTTGACCTTGCGCGCAGGCCTTTTCTCCTTGGGCTTTGCCTCGGGAGCCTTTTCGGTCTCCTCCACGCGTTTGAACGAGCCGATCTCCTTTTTGAAGTCCATCTGCTCGCCGGTCACTTCGCCCAAATCTTTATCCCTGATCTCCAATTCTTCCCTCCTTGCCCGAGCGCTGAGCGTACTGCTCGTATGCTCTGACTATGCGTTGAACCATCTCGTGCCTCACTACGTCCCTCGCGGTGAGCCTTATCATGGCGACACCCTCGACGTCCGAAAGCACATGCATGGCGTGGACAAGACCGCTCCTCTTTTCCTGCGGAAGATCGATCTGCGTTATGTCGCCCGTGACGACCACCCTTGAGCCTTCGCCGAACCTTGTGAGGAACATCTTCATCTGTTCGATCGTGCAGTTCTGCGCCTCGTCGAGGATTATGTACGCGTCGTTCAGCGTCCTGCCGCGCATGTACGCGAGCGGGGCGACCTCGATAACGCCCTTCTCCGAGAGCAGTTTGAAGTTCTCCGAGCCCAGGAACTCGTAGAGCGCGTCATAGAGCGGCCTTAAATACGGATCGACCTTGTTCTGAAGATCGCCCGGCAGGAAGCCGAGCTTCTCCCCCGCCTCGACCGCAGGCCTCGTCAGAATGATGCGCGAGACCTCCTTGTTCTTAAGCGCGAGCACCGCCATCGCTACGGCAAGATAGGTCTTGCCCGTTCCCGCGGGGCCAACGCCGAATACGACCGTGTGCTTTTTGAGCGCCTGGACGTATTTCTTTTGTCCCAGAGTCTTGCACTTGATGCGTTTGCCCTTGTTGGTAAAGGCGATCACGTCGTCCGCAAGCTCCAATATAAGATCCGCGTTGCCCTCCCTGGCAAGATCGACGGCGTAGCGGATGCGTCCCCTGTCAACGGCTTCGCCCTTTCTTATGAGCGAAAGGAGCTTTTCGATCACGGCAGCGGCAGTACCCGCTTCCTCCTCGCCGCCCGATATCACGATCGAGTCGGCGTCCGCGGAAATATGCGCGCCCGTCTCCTGTTCGATTATCGAAAGATTCTCGTCGAAAACGCCGAATAGCCTTACAAGCTCGTCCATATTCTCGACCTGAACCGTCGTCTTAAGTAAACTTTCCTCCATTAAATATCCCTCCGGATGCCTATCGTTTCGATGACCGTGACACTGATGACCGCAGTCACCGATCCGTCATCGTTCATTTTACATTCTGTGCTGATCGCGAGTATCCTTGCGTCCCGCGGCAGTATCCCGTTAAGCTTTTCCTGTGCCGCGAGCCTTGCCCGCTCCTCGACGCCCGACGCGGTATCGGGAATGAGCGTGTTTTTAAGCTCGTACACGCGGTATTCCGTGACCGATACGGGGAACGGCGCTGACGCGAGTATTCCCGTTTTTACCGGTTCCGACTCGTATTCGTCATACGGGAGCCCGAAGAGGAACACCCTGCCGAATACGCCTATGCCTACGGCTGTGACGGACTCGCCGGTTCGGACGCTTTTCTCGACTCCGGGAGCGACTGTCGCCGCCGCCGAATAGAGCACCTCGCCGAGTATCAGCCCGTCGGCCTCAACGAGGCAGCCTTCCTTGAGGTCGGATAGGTCGCCCGTTATAAGAAGATCGCCCGCCTTGACCGCCTGTCCTTCCTTAACCGCGGCGCGTCCCCTTGCCGCTGAGATGAACCTTATCACGCAGTCCCTGTCCGCGTATATGCTTGCGGGCGATGGGTCAACTTTTTCGGGAGCCCGTCCGATCGTCTCGGAGATGTCGACCGTGAGCGTTATGCCCGAGAGCTTTACGCGCGCGTTGGCGATCCTCGGATCGAGGTCGAGGCTCTTCGCTATCAGATTTGGCGTGAAGCCGCGCTTGCTCGCGCCTGAATAGGCGCCGAGCTCTTTGAGCATTCCGATCACCTCTTCTTCGGGGATCGAAACGGTCCTTACCTCGATAAACCACAGCCTCGTCGAGAGCGCGAACGCGGCCGCGAGAAAAACCGCCAGCGCTGCGAGGAAAACCGCGTTGCGCCTTACAAAGGCTCTGAGTCTCGGCATTCCGCGCTTGTTGAGGATGCGTATCGTAACTCCGCTCCCGCGGGAGAGCTTTCTCAGCCTCTTGAAATCCGCCGCTCTTACGACGGCGCGCGCGCCCCAATCGCGCCTTTCGAGACCGAAAAGAGCAATGCCTTCGGAAAAGCAGCGGTTGATGAGCTTTTCCGGATACTTCCCCACTATACCTATATTAACATATCCTGCGAAATATTTCCATACTTTCATTGAAAAAAACCTTTCGTCAAGCCTTTATTCGAAGGCGATGCACTTTATCTTTCCCTCAAGTATGAGATCGTTCCCGTCCAGGCTCGTCGAAACGAGCTCCTCGCCCGTTATCCTGATTATGCCGAGCGCGGAATAAAGCCGCACGCACGAGGGGGTAAAAACGAGTATTCCCCTGTGATGTGCGACCCTTAAAAACCGTCCCGCTGAGAGCGTGATGACGGGAAGCTTGCCGCTCGCGTCCGCGGGCATGCCGACCGCGTTGAAGGCGTTGCCTGCCCTTATGAGCGAAGCGCGTTTCCTTTCGCCGACCTCTCCCTTCCTCCTGTTTGCCAAACCGCCGTTCTCCTTAAAAGGTTGATTTTTTACATGATCTGGGGTAGAATACATTAAAAGGATATGCACTTTATTATTCAATATTTCGAAAGAGTGAAAGTATGTTAAAAGAGTATTCGGTAACCGGTATGAGCTGCGCCGCGTGTTCTTCGTCTGTAGAGCGCGCGGTAAGGAAGCTCCCGGGCGTCGAGGCGTGCTCCGTCAATCTTGCCGCCGAGCGCCTTTACGTAAGAAGCGAAGAGGATCTTTCCGCCGCCGTCATCGCGTCGGTCACGCGTGTAGGTTTCGGCGTTTCGCCCGTCGAGAGCGCGCGGCTTCAGTCGAAGCTCGACGAGGAACGGCGTGAAAAAAAGCTGAAGACGGACAAGAGGCGGCTGATCGTCGCGCTCATATTCGCCGCGCTCCTTATGTACGCGGCAATGGCGCACATGGTCTCCTTCCTCCCCTGCCCCGTATCGCCCGACGCGCCCGTTCCGTACGCGCTGACTCAGCTCGCGCTGCTGATCCCCATCGTGATAGTCGGGCGGGGCTTCTACGCGCGCGGGCTCAAGGCGCTCGTAAAGCTCCATCCCAATATGGATTCTCTCATCGCCGTCGGCACGATCGCGTCGTTCGGCTATTCGCTTTACCTTACGGTGCTGATACTTATGGGGCACACCCACGCCGCGCACAACGGGCTTTATTACGATTCCGCGGGAATGATAATCGCCCTCGTCATGCTCGGCAAATACCTTGAAGCGCGCGCAAAGCGCAAGACCGGCGAGGCCGTCGCCGCGCTGATGCGGCTCGCGCCCGAGACCGCGACCGTCATATTGAAGGACGGAACGGAAAAGGAGGTCTCGGTTTCGGAGCTCGTCGTCGGGGATATGATAAGGATCCGTCCCGGCGGCTCGTTCCCCGTGGACGGCGTGATAACGGAGGGTATGACCTCCGCCGACGAGTCCATGCTGACGGGCGAGAGCATGCCCGTCGAGAAGGAGCAAGGTTCCGAGGTGACTGGCGGAAGCATAAACCTTAACGGAAGCGTCGTAATGAAGGCGCTCCGCACGGGCGACGATACAAAGCTCGCCGGAATGATCCGCATGGTCGAGGAGGCGCAGGGCAGCAAGGCGCCCATCGCCGATATAGCGGACAGGATAAGCGCGGTGTTCGTGCCTGCCGTAGGTCTGATCGCGATCGTCGCGTTCACGGTTTGGATGCTTGTCGGCGCGGGCTTCGACACCGCCCTGCAGATAGGCGTGTCCGTGCTCGTCGTCGCTTGTCCCTGCGCTTTGGGACTTGCCACACCGACGGCGCTGATCGTCGGAATGGGCCGCGGAGCGAACATGGGCGTTTTCATCAAGAACGGCGAGGCGCTCCAGAGCGCCTGCGGCATTGACCGAATAGTGCTTGACAAGACCGGCACGCTCACGACGGGGCATCCCTCCGTCGAGAAGGTGATCACTGGCGGGAACGAGGCGGAGTTCATAGCGCTCTTTGCCGCAGTCGAAGCTCCGTCCGAGCATCCGCTCGGAAGAGCCGTGACGGAATACGCGGATAAGCTCGGCATTTCGTACAAGCCCGCTTCGCGTTTCGACGCGGTGACGGGTATGGGGCTGACCGCCGAGATCGACGGAAAGACCTATTACGCGGGCGACTCGAGGCTTATGGACAAATACGGCATTGCGTACGATCAGGCCGCGTACGAAGGCCTTATGAAAGACGGCTATACCGCGATAATGCTTGCGGACGGGACCTCCTGCCTCGGTATGGTGGGCGTCACCGATCCGATAAAGCACGACGCGGCGAAGGTCATTTCGAAGCTCCGCTCTATGGGCATAAAGGCGAGCCTTGTGACGGGCGACAACGAAAGCGCCGCATTGAAGATCGCGAACGAGGCGGGGATCGACGAGGTCGTGAGCCGCGCCCTTCCCGAGGATAAGCTTAAATACATCGCCGCCTGCCGCGAACGCGGCGAGACCACGGCTATGGTAGGCGACGGAGTGAACGACGCCGCGGCGCTCGCGTCCGCCGACACGGGCATCGCGATAGGCTCGGGAGCGGAGGCCGCTCTCGCAGGAGCCGGCATAGTGCTGACGGGTGACAGGCTCGACGGCATCACCGATTCGATACTCCTCTCGCGCGCGACTCTGCGCGTGATAAAGCAGAACCTCTTCTGGGCGTTTTGCTACAACTGCCTCGGCATTCCCATCGCCGCGGGCGTGCTTTACGCGATAACCGGTAATCCCAGCCTGCTCTTGAGCCCGATGCTCGGCGCGCTGATGATGAGCTTAAGCTCCGTCACCGTGCTTTCGAACGCGCTGAGGCTGAGGATAATAAAGCTGAAATAATCGCCGAAAAACAATAAAAAAGGCAGTCTGGAGACTGCCTTTAATTATTTCTTAAGTTTACCACTCCTGCTCTTCGGATCCCCCGCCGACCTCGCCGGCGCCGTTGGGATTGAAGGGCTCTTCATGACCGTCGCTGAACGAAATGTTCGTAACGTCCGCTACGTCAAAGCCTATCACGTCAAAGCTGGGTTCTGAATACTTTTTCATTCACATCATCCTTTCTGATCAGTCGGCAGTATCGCCGAGGGTGCCGGACACGGTCAGACCGTTAACTCTCACAAGCACATCGCCGTCCTGATAGTTGATCGCGGAATCGACGACGAACTCGATATTGGCGGTATCGCTGGTGAAGGGTATGCCGGTCACGACGAGTGAGACCTCGAAGTATTCGTTGTTCGAGAATATCCTCTTGACCGTGCTTACCCAGCCGGAGGTATGCTCGGAACCCGTCGTATAGGTGACGCGGAGGCAGAGATCCTTGACCTCGTAATCGCCTTCCGTGTTGCCGAAGATCTTCCAGAACGAGTTGCCGTTGTAGACGTATTTCATCCTGAATCGGAGATCCCTGTACGCGTCCTCCTCGGGCCTGTTCCTGATCTCCGTGCGGTAGGACACGTAATAGGGAGCGTCGTCGGCGCGCCACATAGCGTAATAGGTGATGTTGTCGCCGCTCGTGGTCGTGAGGTGACCGACAACGGTCTCGTCCGCGATGGTGTGGCCGAGTCCGTCGGGATCGGTGTTCCAGCCGACGAAGACGTAGCCTTTGCGGGTGAAGGCGTTGGTCCTGAGCGCCTTGACGTCGTCCATCAGGAAGCCCTGGACCCTCATTGTGCCTTCGCCGCCGTTGGCGTCAAAGCTGACCGTATAGTAATCGGGATTCATCTTGATGCCGACGTACTTAAGGGTGCTCGAAGCGTTCCTGGGAGGGTTGTAAACGCCGTTCTTCGGCTTGACGGTTATGAAGCCGCCGCCCTGGATGCTTGCGGCCGAAGTGCTGGTGTAGATGACCGGAGCGAGAAGAGCATAGGGATCCGGCCAGCCGTAACAGCCTATGCCGTTCGGATCGTATCCCTCGCTGAGCTCGAAGCCGCAGTCGAAGTTACGGCAGTTGGCGACCATGCTCGTGAAGAACACACGCCAGATCGTCTCCATCGTTTCACCGGTAGCGGCCTTAAGAGCGGTGAACGAATCCGCGACCGTGCCCTCTTCGTCGGGACAATTCGTGATTATCTCCCTGAAGATCTCCGATCCGAACTGGGTATACAGATACTGAGAGAACAGGAGGACCTCGCCGTATCTTACAAGGATATCGGAGTCGTTATTGTTCCAATAGGCAAGCGAACCGCCCTTATGAAGCTTGTAGCTGGAATTGTATTTGAACTCATTCGAAACCGTCGCGGAATTGACCCAGCTGTATGTGCGGAGCAGCGCCTCGCTTCCGGGATAGCAGAGCTCCTCCGCCGCGGCGGAGAGGGACTCGTTCAGCCATGAGTGCATATAGCAGTTCGAGAAGTTGATCAGATGCTGGAACTCATGCACGAGAGTCGGAAATCCGCGGAGAAGATCGACGCCTTCTCCGGGATAGTCTATGGCGGGATACGTGTCGATATGGATCATAGCCATATTGTTCATGTATCCGTAGCCTTGACTCACGAACTCGTCATAATAAAGGTCTGCCGCCCAGAAGTAGCCGGCGATATAACCGTCGTTGCTGTCTTCCGTCCAGCCTTCCTCGATGTTGTAGAACATCAGATTGACTTTGCCGTCGCCGGTGGGATCATAGAAATCGCCGAAGGACGCATACATGAGCTCGAACTTCTCATCAAACTCATTCGCTGCCTGGTCGCCAAAGGACGTGTCTATCTCGTCAAGAGGATGGTATTTGCCGTTGCCGTTCGTGGTCGGAGTCCATACGATGCAGTGATCGCCGATGGCAAGGACTTTGAACGTGATGTTGCCGTCCTGTCCGTCGGGATTCTCATTGTAGATCCTGATCGATTTAGTGCTGCCGACGACAAGCTCTTCCCTTGTGGCATTCGGGTGACGCTCCGCGTCGTATACGCCCATCTCACGGGCAAGCTCTTCCATCTGGGGATCTACGTCGATGATCTGTTTTCCCTCGGGGATATCGGCCTTTGCCAGAACGTTCGCGCTGACGGTCGTGTCTATCAGATTCCTGAGATTGCCGGTGGTTACGCCGGACGTGGTGGTCTCCGACGGGTTGTAGATGACGACGTAGTCGCCCTCGTAGCCGCCCTCGGGGTCGGTGTCGAGCTTAACGGAGCTGCGGAGTCTGCGGGTCGGCTCCGTCTGAGCAGCGGCGCGAGTCTCCGCGGACGCGGCTGCGGGGATCATGAGCACGATAAAGCATACCGCGATCAGAAGCGCCGAAAGCCTCTTAAGATTCTTCATTGATGTGCCTCCTGAAAAAAGAATGGGAAATTTTCAAGTCATATTGACCTAAAGTACATTTTACCATAAATATGTTTCACGTCAAGAATAAACAGCAAAAAAGACAGCCCGGGCTGTCTTTTTTCTTTGATCAATATCCTATCGAGATGCCGATAAACAGGAACAGGAGTATGAGAGCCGCGTTCAGGATGAACAGAGGCCAGCTCTTTTTTATCCACTTGAAATAGTCCATCTCGATCATCGATAGGCTTATGAGCAGTACCGGCGAGGTCGGGAACAGAACGTTGGTATAGCCGTCCGCGAAGGTATAGATGAGGACGAGCATCTGTTTCGATAGCCCAACGTTTACCACGGTCAGCATACCCATGACGAGTATCGCCTTTGCTGTCGAGGACGTGATGAAGAACTCCAGAACGAGGATTATGCCGTAGATGAGGAGCGCTATCACGAACAGGTTCTTGCCCGCGGTGATCTCGTTGACCTGGTGGACGATGGTCGGCATTATTCCGCCCTCGTCGAAAATGTACTTGATCGCGGACGCCAGCGCGATGAACGCGATCGTCGGAAGCGCTCCGATGAAGCCCTTCAAAAAACTCTTGAGAACGGGCTTTGCTTTCTTCGAAGAGATGAAGCCCGACACGAGGCCGAATATCAGGAAGTACGCGATGAGGATCACGACCGTGTAGTCCCTTATCGCCTCGACCGTTGATGAAACGATTATGATCGCAAGGCAGACGGTCAGGAAAAGCGTGTAGGTGAGTTTCGTCCGCTTCCTGCGTGCGGGCGCTTCCTCCTCCCCGCTCTCCATACCGCCGGCGCGGAGCTTTTCGTCATGCGACCGCGTGAGGCTCTTCTCGGGATCCTTTGCGACCTTCCTCGCGTAGATGAACACGAAGGCGAGCATAAGCGCGTACATGGCGGCGAAAATCACGAATCGGAACCAGATGTTCTCCATTGGGTTCACGTCTATTATCTTCGACGCGAGGAGCACAGTGAACGGGTTCGTGATGGCTGTCGCGAAGCCGAAGCCGCAGGAGATTATGCATACGAGGAAGCCTGTGAACGAATCGAAGCCCACCACAACACAAAGCGCGGTGATTATCGGAAGCATCGCGAGCATCTCCTCGAACAGGCCGAGGAACGCGCCGAAGCACATAAAGACGAGTACGAGCGCGGCGAGAAGCAGGTATTTCCTTTTTCTGAACCTGTCGGCGACGGCGCCTATCAGCACCCTAATGCCGCCTACGTCGTTCATGACCTGGAAGGACGCGAACACGACCATAAGGAACAGCGAGAGCATTATGAGCGTTAAGCCGTTATCGGAGGTGAAAACCAATACCGGCGCGAATATGCCCTTAAAAATGTTTATGCCCCTCTCGCCCTCAATCTCCCTGTAATCGAGATAGTTCATGCTGCCGTCCGGGTTCAGCCCGAATTCGCCCCTCGGTATCAGATACGTCAGCACGATGGACAGTATCACGATGGCGAACAGGAACAGGACGACCTGTATGAACGTTTTGGTCGAAAGGTCGATGATCTTCTTGTTATCCTTCTGTTTCATTCTTCGACTCCTCCATTAGATCAAGAAAGAGCGCCCAGCGCGCGACCTGGCGCCTTGTCTCGACGGGGTAGAAATAGTAAAGCTTATCGTCGTGATAGGCCTCGAACTCCTCGCTGCACGAGAACGGCAGCGCGGGGAGCATTGATCTTTCGATCATGAACGATTCGTGCCCGGAAGTATAGGAAAGTCCCTCTTTCGTGAGGACGCATCTGCCGGAACTTCTGCGTTTGAACCTGCCTTTTTCGCTGTAAACGACGGTCTTTACGTCGGTCTCGAGCCTGAAATCGGGCTTTGTAAGCTCCTCGCGCTCGACGGCCTTGATCCTTTCGTAATAGCCGTCGATCGAACCGGGCTCTCCGTCAAAACGGTAGTATTCGTTGAGGTGACGGACGCTCCCGCACTCGGAGCAGACGAGATCGTTTCCTTCGCCCTTCGTCGAGTACAGCGCGCCGCAGTCTATGCAGCGGTAGAGAATGTTTTCAAGCCCCTCCGCCTTCTTGTGCTGCGTCCAGACGGGCTCCGCGTCCCTCGACTCGTCGTAGCTCAAAGCCTCCAAAATCGCGCGGTCGATCCCGTCAGCGGTCATCGTATTAAGCTCCTCGGCCTTTATCACTCTTTCGACGCCGACGGAGATATCCGACTTATAGAAGCTTTTCCTCCACTTCGGGTTGGCGAAGAACGCGCCCTTTATCTTTACGATGACGACGTCCACGCCGAGCTTTTTATAGAAATTGCCGCTCTTTTCGACAACGGGGTAGTTCCTGCCCGTGATCGAGAGCCTGCCCTCAGGGAATATCACGACGGGATAGCCCGCCTTGATCATCCGCATTATGCCGATGGGCGTTGTGAAATCGACGTTGAATAGGCGTTTCGGAATGAAGCCCGCCTTGTGCGCGAGCTTTCTTATGACCGGCGCGGAGATGATGTGCCGGTTGACGACGTAGGCGGGATTAAGCCAGCCCACGAACTTTTTGACGTAATAGAAATCGTAGAACGAGCAGTGATTCGCGAGTATTATGAACGGAGGCTTAAGCTCCTTGAGAGCGGAATCGTCGATAATGAGCCTCTGGCGCCTCTTTCTTAAAAACTCGGCGATCCGGAAGAAGAGCGAATAGATGACGGAATCGGGCGTCTTGTCGTTCTCTTTGAAATAGACGCGGTCAAGGAATATGAACAGTATCAGGAACAGTACCGCGGCGAGAGCGACGATTATGAGTATCAGCACAGGCAGCGGAAGATCGTTGCCGATAAAGTATTTCGCGGCGGTGCCCATCAGTATGCTCGTGACGATCGACGGGATCGCGCCTGTCGCGACGGTAAGGATGTAGCGTCCGTATTTAAGCTTTGTCCTGCTTCCGTAGTAGCAAATGGCGCCGAACGGTATGAGCGGCATAATAAAGAGGAGATACATAAGGAGGACGGTGCTCCTGTCCTTTTTTGACTTCTGGGCGATTCTCGCTATCTTCTCCTCGTTTTTTTCATATGCCTGGCTTGTGAATTTGAACGCCTTGACGAGCACGAATATTATGCTTGCGCCGAGGCAGACGCCGAGATCGCACAGGGCTATCGCGATATAGAACGGGTAGCTCATGCCGCTCGCGATCTGAATGAATTCCGCCGAAATGAACACGACGACCATCTCGAGCCCTTCCACGAGAACGACGGTAAGAAGCCCGAGGAAGCCCTTTGAGATGAGGAGCTCCTTCGCGCCGTCGAGATCGTTTGCAAGCTCAAGCCGGATGTACGGGATCAGGATATCCTTGAGGAAGAACGCAAACATCAGTATGACTGCGATCAGCGAAGCGATCACGATTATCCTTGACGTCGATTTTTTCATTGCAGGATCTTCATTTATGAGGTCTTTCAGGATACCATTCCGGATCGAGGAGGAGCTTTATGACCCTCTCCCTTCCCATTCTTATGTCCGATTTTTCAATAACGGTCACGCCCATATCCCTTGCACGCATGTAATTCGGCCACGAATCGGAGGAAAGATCCGCCGCCGTGGCAAGCACTGCGCGGGCGTTCCTTCCGCCGAAGCGCTTTGCAAGATAGCTTATCTCGTAAAGATCGCGCGTATCCGGCCTTGCGGCTTTGCAGGAGACGAAAAGGGACGATATGCCCTTGGTCATAAGTACGTCGAGCTCGTTCGTGGTGTCGTTCATGCGGCCGTTTATCACGCCGTCCCAGTCGAAAACGACGCTCATAGCGACCGAGTCGAAGAGCCCGCTTTCGAGTGCGGAGACGTAGATATAGAGCTCAAGGCACATGCCCACCGTGGTGAGTATCTCCTTGATATAGCTGTTTCTGAACAGGAAGCCGACGGTCTCGCCCTCCGTCTCGAGATCCGATATCGCGCCGCAGTCGTTGAGCTTTTTCAGTATGCTACGGTTGGCGAGATACAGGTTTCCCCTGTTCGATACCGCGGACGGCGCAAGGAAGCGCTGCGTCCTCGCGTCGTAGCAGCTTCTTACCGCAAACTGCAGATACTCGGAAAAGGCGTTCCAGCGGTCTATATGCTCCGAATAAACGTCGAGCAGCGCTTTCACGGTTTCGGCATTCTCGCGGTACGGTCCCGTCGTATGCGCGGTACCCGTGACGGCTGCGCCGCCCATTCTGAAAAGGGTCTCGATATCGATCGAGGGGAGACCCGCCCGCTCGATCTCCTTCTCCATTCCGCGGACGCTTCGGAACCCGTTTTTCAGGCTGTCGAAGTAAAATGCCTTGACCTTTTTCTTCTCAACGAATCTTGAGAAGGCAAGGAGCAGGGTCGTACTGCCGCCGGTAAGATCGACCGCGCAGTCCGGGTATTCCTCAAAGACGTTTTCGAGACGAGTCAGTATCGCGTCGGGCGAGCGGTTGCCCGCCTCTATAAAGCCTGCCTTTGCGGAAGGGTCTATGGATTGAACAAAGCGCACTATACCCTCCCTTGCCGATCTTGACGGAACAGTGCCCGGAGTCAGAAACAGTACCGTCTCCGGTCTGAACGAAAGAAATGCGGCAAGGTCGTCAAACTGTTCGTTCACATACAGTTCAACAAGGGTCTTCACTTCGGTTTATTCCTTTATGACAAGGCCCATGACGAGCTTAAGGGTGTTCTCCGCGCCCTTCACGTGCGAGCGCTCGTAGCCGTGGGAGGCGTAAACGCCCGCGCCGATGAGACCGTGCCTCAAGTCATAGCCCGCGTCAAGCGCGGCGTCAGCGTCGGAGCCGTAATACGGGTACACGTCGAGCGCGTAGTCAAGTCCCAAACGCTTCGCCGTGTCGATGAGCTCGCCGGTAAGATCGTAATTGTACGGGCCGTGGGAGTCCTTGACGCAGATCGAGACCTGATCCTCGCGGCAGGCAAGACCTAAGCCAACGCAGCCCATGTCCACGCTGATAATGTCCTTTGCGTCGGCGGGAATTCCGGACGAGCAGCCGTGGCCGACCTCCTCGAAGACGGTGATGTAGATGTAGACCTTGCGGGTGAGTTTGAGTCCCTCCTCCTTTATCCTCCTTGCGAAATCGAGGAGGATCGCGACGCTGAGCTTATCGTCGAGGAAACGGCTCTTGATATAGCCCTTCTCCGTCACGCGGAAGCGGGGATCGAAGCAGACGTAGTCGCCGGTGGCGATTCCGAGCTTTTCGGTGTCGTCCTTCGAAGCCGTCTTCTCGTCGAGCACGAGCTCCATGCTGTCCCAATTGCGCTCCTGCTTGGAATAATCGCCGTTGACGTGCACGCTCGGGTCGTTCATCTGGAAGCAGCCCTCGTATACGCGGCCGTCACGCGTATAGACCCTGGCGTTCTCGCACTCGGCGTTGTTGGCGTTCATTCCGCCGATGCGGGTGAGCCTTAACCTGCCGTTTCCCTTGACTTCGGCAACCATGCCGCCGAGGGTGTCGAGATGCGCCGAGAACACGATGGGGTTCCCCTCGCCTCCGAGGCAGCAGAGCACGCAGCCCTTATTGGTCTTTTCGGGAGCGTAGCCGAGCTCCCTAAGCCTTTCGACCGTATAGTCCGCGGCCCTTTTCGTGAAGCCGGTCGGGCTGTCTATCGAGATGATCTTTTTGAGTTCTTCGAGCATCTTTTCCATATGATCTATCCTTTCGCTGATTGATTTTACCATTTATTGCGGACCTTTTCGGCAAAGCCCGTAAGGTCCTTTATCTCAAGTTTCTCTCCGCCGTCGAGTATCACCGTACCGGAGAATCTGCCGAAGACCTGGTGCTGATCGCTCATAATGATACCGAGGGAGGTCTTGGACTTGCGGTCGAGTATCGGCGTGAAATCGAGCGTCAGCCTGCCGTCAGACGAGGTGAACGTCCACGGCGAAAGATAGTCGTCCCTGCCGTTCGCGTCCTTCGGGATGTTGAACGTGACGCCCTCGAGCTTATGCGCGATACCGTTCACAAAGAGCATATTCTCGGATGCGGCGCTCGTGTCGCCGAAGCCGTAACCGAGGTTGAAGCCGAACCTTAAGCCGTTCACCGTCCCCTGCGCGGCGCTCCAGTACCAGGTATTGTCGTACGTCCACACGCCCCTGCCCCAGTCAAGGAGGCCGAATGTGTTGCCGGGCGTGAACTTGAACTTCTTGCGGTCATGCCACACTGTGCCGGTGGCGCGCATGGCGATTATCTTCTGGTTATAGTAGAACGCGGTGCTCTTTTTGGGGAAGGGCGTCGCGATCACCATCGAGTCTCGCGGTTCTTCATCGAGGAAGAAGTCGCACTCGAAATCCTCCTTGTCCTTGAACTTTTTAAAGAGCACCTTGAGTCTTCGCCCGCCGTTCTCGTGCGTGAAGCTGAGCTTTACGCGGCGCGATTCGTATTTTACGTCGCCCGCGGCAGAGGACGAAGGAAAGCCGATCCTGCCGCCCGTAAACGGCAGAATCACGCTTTTCGTTATTTCGGAGCGTTTTTCGAAGTCGATGAACGAAACGCTCATCATGCCCATGTATGAATTGTCGTCCGCAGTCAGCGCGACCGCGTACCTGTCGTTATAGATGAGATAATAATCCCATTCCTTGATGCGGCTTTTCCCGCCCTTTACGAGGGCGCGGTCGTAAACGAGGATCGGATAGGTGGCGTATCCCGCCTCGGTGAGCGAGCCGTCTTCCTTAAGAAGCGGCGCCGGAACGCTTATCTCGTGCTGCATGCTGTCCCCCCTGTTTCAAGAAAACTACGCTCTGTCCCTCGGCCCGTAAAGAAGGTTCTGCGCGTCGTTCAGAAGCCTGTACGCCCCGCCCTTCTTCATAAGCTCGTCGTGACTGCCGCGCTCGATGATGCCCGTTTCGTCGATAACGATTATCTCGTCGGCGTTCCTGACGGTCGAGAGCCTGTGCGCGATTACGAGCGTCGTGCGGCCGCGGCTCAGCCTCTCCAGAGCGCCGGTGATCCTTGCCTCCGTCGCGGAGTCAAGCGCGCTGGTCGCCTCGTCGAGTATCAGTATCGGCGGGTTCTTAAGGAAGATCCTCGCGATGCTGACCCTCTGCTTCTGTCCGCCGGAGAGGGTTATGCCCCTCTCGCCGACCATCGTGTCGTAGCCGTCGGGCATTTTCATAATGTCGTCGTGTATCTCGGCCGCCTTTGCCGCGGCGACGATCTCCTCGTCAGTCGCGTCGAGCCTGCCGTAGCGGATATTATCCTTGACGGACGCCGCGAAGAGGAACACGTCCTGCTGGACTATGCCGATGTTCCCGCGAAGCGAATGCAGGGTGACGTCCCTGATGTCATGCCCGTCGACTGAGATCGAGCCGCTCGTTACGTCGTAGAACCTCGGTATCAGATGGCAGAGCGTGGTCTTGCCGCCGCCCGAGGGCCCGACGAGCGCGACTGTTTTGCCGTGCGGAACGGTCAGACTTATGTTCTCGAGCACGCTCCTGCCGCCGTCATAGGAGAAAGTGACGTCCTTGAACTCTATGTCGCCGCGGACGTTTTCAAGCTCCATGGCGTCGTCCTTATCGAATATCGAGGGATCGGTATCCATGATCTCGACGAAGCGGGTGAAGCCCGCCATGCCCGCCGTGTACTGCTCCATGAACATCGCCAGCTTTCGTATCGGCGTGGTGAACGACGAGATATAAAGCAGGAACACGACGAGGTCGTTCGTGGTCATGCTGCCCTTTTTGAGAATTATAAGAAGTCCGGCAACGCCGAGAACGATAACGCGGAGTATCGACGTGAAGAACTCCATGCCGGACATGAACTGGCCCATCGCCTTGTAGTTCTTGCCCTTGGCGGAGATGTAGTTTTCATTGCCGCGCTCGAACTTTTCGACCTCGTACTCCTCGTTCGTGAACGCCTTGGCGACGCGCACGCCCGAGATCGCGGATTCGATGTCCGCGTTGATGACGGCGACGCTCTCCTTGACCTTCCTGGAGGTCAAGTGCAGGCGCTTCCTTAAGTACATGACGAATATCATCATCAGAGGCACGGTGGCGATCAGAACGAGCGCAAGGCGCCAATTGATCGTGACCATGGCAATGAACGAACCGATGAACGTCACGACAGATATGAACACGTCCTCGGGGCCGTGGTGAGCAAGCTCCACGACGTCGAATAGGTCTGTCGTGCAGCGCGCCATCAGCTTGCCCGTGCGGGATTTATCGTAGAAGCTGAAGCCCAGCTTCTGCATATGCGAAAAAACGTCTCGGCGCATATCCGCCTCGATGCGGACTCCGAGCACGTGTCCGTAATACGTCACGATATAGTTGCATCCCGCGCGCGCGACGTGGAGGATAATGCTGACCGCGATCAGAATGATGAACGGCCTTATCCACGGCGAATCGGGGAATATGTATTCGTTCAGCGCCTTTCTCGAGATGAGAGGATAGATGATGTCGACGCCCGAGATAAGGAGCGCGCAGATCATATCTACCGCAAAGAGCGGAAGATGCGGGCGGTAATACGACGCGAATCTCGCAATATTGCTTTTCTTTTTCTTATTCATGCGCGTTCTCCTCTCCCTCCGGCTGAGCCGTACTGTCCGTCTTTTCCTCCGCGGGCATCTTCTTCGCGATCATAAGCGCGGCAAACGCCGCCGCGATCATGCCAATTGGGATCAGATAGTAGATGTTGAGCCAAATGGAAAGAGCGAGCAGAACAAACCCGCTCACCGCAAGAACGATCCCGATCCACGCAACCAGTCTTCTCATCAAGTCAAACCTCTGCTTATTTTTTTACAGATAGATAATACCACAAAACATTGTCGCAAACAATAGAAAAAACAAAAAGAAAGAGCGGAAAAGCGAAATGCTTTTCCGCCCGTCAGCAGGCTGACGATTATTCGTAAAGGGGATGCTCGTTGGTGAGCTCGATGACCTTCGCCTTGACGGCGGGGATGGCGTCCTCGCCCTCGAGAGCGACCTTCGCGATAAGGGAGCCGATGACCTTCATGTCATCCTCCTTGAAACCGCGGGTGGTGACGGCGGGGGTGCCGATCCTGAGGCCGCTGGTAACGAAGGGGCTTAAAGTCTCCTTGGGGATGGTGTTCTTGTTGACGGTGATGTTCGCCGCGTCGAGCCAATGCTCAACGTCCTTGCCGGTGCGTCCGACGGGGGTAAGGTCGACGAGCATGAGGTGGTTGTCGGTACCGCCGGAGACGATCCGGAGGCCGTTCTCCGCAAGGGACTCGGCGAGGACGGCGGCGTTCCTGACGACCTGCTGCTGATATACCTTGAACTCGGGCTTTAAGGCCTCGCCGTAGCAGGCGGCCTTGGCGGCGATGATGTGCATGAGAGGACCGCCCTGAGTGCCCGGGAAGATACCCTTGTCGATCGCCTTGGCGAACTGCTCCTTGCAAAGGATCATACCGCCGCGGGGACCGCGAAGAGTCTTATGGGTGGTGGAGGTGACGACGTCGGCATAGGGCACGGGGTTCATGTGCAGACCCGCGGCGACAAGACCGGCGATGTGAGCCATATCGACCATGAAGAGAGCGCCGACCTTGTGCGCGATCTCGGCGATGCGCTCGAAGTCGATGGCGCGGGGATAAGCGCTGGCGCCCGCGACGATCATTTTGGGCTGATTCTCGACGGCAAGCCTCTCGAGCTCGTCGTAGTCGATGCGCTCGTCAACGTCGGAAACGCCGTAGGGTACGAAGTGGAAGTACTTACCGCTCATGTTTACGGGGCTGCCGTGGGTGAGGTGACCGCCGTGGGAGAGGTTCATGCCGAGGATGGTGTCGCCGGGATTCAGGAGCGCGAAGTAAACGGAGAGGTTCGCCTGCGCGCCGGAATGGGGCTGAACGTTGGCGTGATCCGCGCCGAAGAGCAGCTTAGCCCTTTCCCTGGCGAGGTTCTCGACCATGTCGACCTTTTCGCAGCCGCCGTAGTAGCGCTTTCCGGGATAACCCTCGGCGTACTTATTGGTGAGATGGCTGCCCATGCAGGCCATAACGGTCTCGGAAACGAAGTTCTCGGATGCGATGAGCTCCAGATGGTCGCGCTGACGGGCAAGCTCCTGCTCCATATAGTCGCAAAGCTCGGGGTCGTGCGCACGAATAAGGTCAAACTGAATCATGAAACTGCCTCCATTTAGTTTTTCCGAAATTTGGATAAATGAATTATATCGCAAGTGCCGGCCGATTTCAATAGATTGCAATAATATAAAAAGGCTCCGCGCCTTTTAAAGCGCGGAGCCTTCGGTCGTGTTTTTTCAGTCGTCAGGGCTCGGCGGGATCCTCGGGATCGTCCTCGGGAGGAAGCTCCGCGGGGAACGGATCGGTGTAGATATCCATCGCCTTGCGGAGAACGAGAAGCGCATCGACAAAGTCGATCTTGCCGTCGGCGTTGACGTCAAGGTACCTGATGTCGAGGTCGTCCTCGGTGATGATCTCCTGGACGTAGCGCATGATCAGAAGCGAATCGGCCGCGGTGACCTTGCAGTCCATATCGGCGTCGCCCCATACGATCGGCTTGGTCAGAACAACGTGGTCGATGTTCAGCCTGAACATATCTTCGCAGTTGAAGTGACGGAACGCGATGTAGATGGTCTGGCCTGCGAAATCGGTAAGATCGATCTCATACCTGATGTATTCGCCGGTCGCCTCGGTCTCGGCAAGCATCTCGGTCATCTGATCGGGTCTTGCGGTCGTGCCGGCATATACAGCGAAGTGCTCTTCGGCGTAGTTGGCATCCTGACCGGATACGTAGAAGCTCATATAGAGCGCGCCCTTGATGGCGGGGGAGATCGCCCAGTTGTCGGGCGCATATGCGCCGTCGCCGTTTACATAGGAAGCGGAGGTGAGAAGGCCCCTGCCCTGATAGCCGCTCATGGGAGAATAATCCTCGCCCATGACCTCCCAGTACCAGTTGAGATCGGAGGTATGGTCGTTGTCCTTATCGACGAACTTCCAGCCATCGGCCTCGGGATCGGTCTCGAAGTTGAACTCGGCAATGAGGGTCGCGGGATCGACTACCGTGTAGTAAAGGGTGTAGACAACGTAGATACCGTAGTCGGGATAGTATCCGCCGTATTCGGGATCGATCATGTACTCCTCGCCGTTTATATAGACGACAGTCCTCGCGGAGGAGAAGCCAAGACCTTCATCGGCCATAATAGCGATGTAGAGATAATAGCGCGCGAGCTCATTATCAAAGACGTCCTCGTCCGCAAGCTCGCCGTAATCGGAGCCCTCTTCGTATACCCATGCATATTCGTAGATGGAGTAGTTAGCGTCCTCGGGGAGCGTGGGCTCGCTGTCGGCAGCGGTCGCATTCCACGCGGGATCAACGTAGTTGATCTCGATAGAGGTTATTGCGTTGGGATCCTCTACCGTAAACTCAATGGAGTAGACCCTGAAGTAACCGTAGCTTGCGTTATATCCGCTGTAGTAGTCGTCATAGGAATCGCTGCTGCCGCCGAGAAGAACGGTCACATCGTCAGCGAAGGCATAGCCGTCCTCCGGGTAGATCGCGCAAGTGAGGTAATACTCTATGGCCTCATCGTCGAAATACTCCGCAATATAGGAATCCCAGTTCGCAGCATCATAGGCTACCCAGTAGGTGCGGTTGAAATCGATGTAGTAATGGGCGTCATCGGGAACGGTATAGCCGGAAACGTCGGCAGCAGCGCCCCAGACGGGATCCTGGTAACCGATGATCTCGATCGTGTCGATGACCTGCTCTTCCTCGCCTTCAGGCTTCTCGACCGTAAAGTCGATGGACAGAGTGTAGTAGACGTTGTAAGAAGCGTTATACGAATTGTAGCTGGCGTCAACATACGAGGCATCGCCGTTGAGGAGGAATTCGCAGCCGTCGGCGAAAGTGTATCCGTCCTCGGGAGTAACGGCGACCTGCAGGTAGTAATATACGGTAGCATCGTTAAAGTATTCAGGATAACCGCTGCCGTTGCCGTAATACTTCCAGAAGGTGAAGTCATAGGCTACGGTGTAATGGGCGCCTTCGGGAACGGAGAAGCCGGAGGTATCCGCAGTCTCGCCCCATACGGGAACCTTGAAGTTGATGACGTTGACCTCGGTGATGACTTTATCTTCGGGCTCATCGAGGTTGGGATCCTCGACCTGGTAGAGGGAGCTGAACGCAACGTAGCAACCCTGATCCGCATTATAATAGGACTTGATCGGAGTTACGGCGACAGCCTCGTCGTTATAATAAACGGTGACCTCGTCCGCGAACTGATAGCCCGATGCGGGGAATACATAGGCATACATGAAGAAGTAGACGTCGTCGCGTTCGAAGACGTCGCCGTCCTCCATCACGCCGAGATGATCGGTACCGATAGTGCCGTCGTCGTTCATGACGCCGTCCCACATACCCCAGCCGGGATACTGAACGGTGTAATTCGCGTCAGCGGGAACGGTGAGGTTCGCAGCGGGAGCCTCGCCCCAAACGGGAACTACAAGACCGTTGAGCCTGATCTCGCTGATGATGTACTGATCGGCGTCGCCGCCTTCTTCGCCTACCTGGAACTCAATGGTCTTAACAATGAGCACGCCGTCCTCAGCGACCGCGGAAGCAACGAAGTCGGCATTGCCGTTGATGGTAACGGCGACATCCTCCGCGAAGTAGAACTGATCGTAGATCGGGGTAAGCTCGATATACTGATAATACTTGCCTTCAACGTTGAAGTTCGCGACGGCTACGCCTTCGGCAGTCCTCCACTCGGCCTTGGTGACGTCAACGTAAGCAACGCCGCCGATCTGGAGCTTGTTGTCGGGAGTGCCTTCAAACTCGGGAAGAGTGAAGCCGACGATCTTGACTTCCTTTATCTCGTTGGGATCGTTCTGACCGGGATCGTCGTTTTCGCCGGTCTGAACGTAAGCGGTGATGATCTGGAGAGCGCCGAGGAAGGACTTATCCGCGACGAGCTCTTCGGAATCATTGATGTAGACCTTGAGCTGATCGATGGGAGCGAAGGAGTAACCTTCGGCGGGAACTACCTCGATATACGCGCGATACCTGTCGTTTTCGCCGTAGATCGTTCCGCCGTACTCCTCGTAGTCGGACCACATGCCGTCTTCTTCATAGCTGTAGTACCAGATCACGCGGGGATCGCCGGTCTCGGTGTCGACGGGAACGTAGTAGTTCGCGCCCTCAGCGGCCTGAATGCCGCAGTTGACCGCCTCGCCGGCAGCCGGCTCGACGTAACCCGTAAGACGGACCTCGGTGATCACTTTGTCGGTGGGATCTTCGGGAATGGGATCGTCGGGGGCATTGCCCTTCCAGAACTGTACGAGATCGACGTGCAGGAAGTACTGGCCATTGCCCGTGTGATTGAAGGCGACATAAACAGTCTTGCCGGCATAGTCGGAGAGGTCGACCGTCTTCATCTCGTATTTGGTGCCGGGTTTGAACACTTCGGTCACCGCGGTCATCTCGTCGGGATCATTGGTCTCGCCGACAAAGACCTGAAGATTGTCAGGATAGCTGCTGAGCCAGTTCGTCGTCCAGAAGGTCATGAAGCCGTTTTCGGGAACTTCGATCGCAGGGGAGATGAACCAGTCGTCAGCATTGAGATCTCCGGTTCCGGACAAGTAAGATCTGCCGCGGATGGAGCCGTGGCCTTCATAAGAATAGTAGGTAGAAGACTCGTCGTAGTACCATTCCCAGCCGCTGCCTTCGCCCTTGGCGATATTCGTCCAGGCGTCAAACTCGGCCTGTGTCTCAAAGGAATAGCCCTGAATGAGCTCGCCGTCGATGGGCTCAGCCATCTTGACGGCAGTGGTGCAGACTATCCAGCCGTTCTGGTTCTCATACCAGCCGGCGTAATAGTTGTCGGGGTCGATGAGATCCGTGCTGCCGTTGATGGTGATATTGTTGACAACGGTCTCGGGATCGGCCCAGGTGTTGCCGCTGGCAGGCTGGATCATAATCAGCAGGTATATTTCGCCGGCCTGATCAAATACCGCGTCGTTGATGTAGTTATCGTCTTCATCAACGCCGAGCTCGGTCATAGAAGAACCGGAGCCGGTAAACCAACCGCAGCTGAAATTATACTGAGAGGCGTTCTCAAGGGTGATCTTTGCGCGGTTTTCGGCAATATTGTCGCCCCATTCGGGCTCAGTGTATCCGGTGATGCGGATCTCGCTGAGCACGGCCCTCTCAGGCTGCTCATCCGCCGCATTCGCAAGGGCGCCCATCGGAACGACGGACACCAGCATGAGAACAGCGATCAGGATGCTCAAGAGTTTTCTTGTCATGTTGTGTTCCTCCTGAAAAAATTAGTACAAAATGTCGGTCATATGTGTGACCACAAGTATACGTATACATTATACTATATGGCCGATTTACTTTCAACCGCTAATTTGAGATAAGCAAAAAAAATTTTTTATGCATGAAATAATATATCTTCGTCAGCTATTGACAAACGGCGGTAAACCTGTATAATAGTCAATGCCCGCCGAAAAGGCGAAAAACAATTGCCTGGTTGGTCTAGTGGCCTAGGACGCTGCCCTCTCACGGCGGTAACAGGGGTTCGACTCCCCTACCAGGTACCAAACAACAAAGGGAACGCTTCGCGTTCCCTTTGTTGTTTATTATTTGGTAATATGTCGACCCCCTCGAAAACTTGCTAAGCAAGTTTTTTAACGCCTCGCTCACGATGGTCGGCTTTACTTCGGTCGTTGCGAGGCGGAGGGGTCTCGACTCCCCGTCCATTTGTTTGCATCCTTTACTGCGAAACCGAGGGGCCTCGACCCCCGTCCGTTTGTTTGCATCCTTTACTGCGAAACCGAGGGGTCTCGACCCCCGTCCGTTGTTTCGTTCTCCCCGTAAAAAAAGCGTCCCGAAATCGGAACGCATCTGTTATAGATCCCGTTTTCACAGCTCCATATTGATCAGCTTGAAAAACGTTTCCGCCGCGGCCGGCGCGAGCGCGTCGGGGTATTCGTACTTTTCCGTATGGAGCGGCGCGGTCTCCTCGCCGGAGCCTATGCCGAAGAAGAGGGACGGCGCGCGCTTCGCGTAATGGCCGAAGTCCTCCGACCAGCGGAACGGCTCGTCAATTATAATATAAGGTAACATTTCCTTTTTAAGGACGCGCTCCGCTGAATCGAGAAGCCTTAAGTCGTTGACCGTCGCGGGGAACACGTCCCACAGTTCGGTCCTAACGCCGAGTCCTCTTTCTTCGGCGAGCTTGTTTGCGTATTTGCGGACTCTTTCCGCAAGCTCGTTCAGCGCCTCCGTCTTTTCCGAGCGGAGCGTGAGCAGAAGGCATCCCTCCGACGCCGCCACGCCGAACGCGCGCTCACCCGCCTTCAGCCCTACCGTGGTCGAGAGCGTCATGCAGGAATGCTTTTCGGAGAGCTCCTTCGCGAGCTCGCCCGCTTTAAGGGTTAAGAGCGCGAGGGCCTCCGACGGATTTATGCCGTTTTCGGGATACGCCGCGTGCGTCGGCTTTCCGCTGAAGGCGATCTCCATGCCGCAGGAAGCGCAGGCGAATGTGCCGCTTTTAAGAAGCACGGCGCCCATCGGCCTTCCGGGGATATTGTGGCAGCCGATCACGGCGTCGATCTTTTCGCGTTCAAAAAGCGCAAGGCACTCCTCCGCCCCCGCGCCGTTCTCCTCCGCGTGCTGGAAAAGAAGTATGACGTTCCTGCCGACCGTCCTTCCCTCAAGGAGCAGCGCAAGCCCTGAAAGCGCCGCCGAATGACCGTCATGGCCGCAGAGGTGTCTCGCCTCGCCGTCCACGCCGACGGCGTCGAAATCCGCCCTGACCGCCACGGTTTTTTCGGCGCGCTCGTCATGCTTCGCGTAGAACCACGCGCCCATATCGACGACCTCCAGCGAGGTGTTCTTTTTTATGAAATCGATGAGGAACGCTTTCGTCCTGTTCTCCCTGCCCGAAAGCTCGGGACACGCGTGAAGCGCGTTCCTTAAAGAAACGATAAGTTCCTTCTGTTCCTCCGTAAGCATTTCCCCGTCACCCCTTTTACGAACGTATTCCGCAAGCTCCTTTGCCTCTTTGCTCCCCTTTTCGAGCGCTTCCGCAATGGAACCTCTGTCGAATCTCACGCCCGAAATGAGAGCTGTTATCTCGCCCGCGAGCCCCGAAGCGAGCGCGTCGGTATAAAGCACGGGCGAAACGATGCGGCCGTTTTTGACATTAAGCTCGAGTCTGAACTCCCCAAAGGACAGCCTGCCCTCCATGGAAAAGTCGAACGCAGGCGTTTTTCCAAGCCGCCATTCCCACGAGCGCTGCTTCTCGTATTCCTTCATAAAGCTTTCATACGGTCGTATAAAAGGATCGTTATACGATCGTATTAATATCGTGTTTTCGCAGTCGCCGTAAGAGTTTTTGAAGGCGTCGATCACGGCGTTTCTCACCTCGTCCACGGTAACGGGAGCGAATAAGACGAGGTTCTTTACCCTCGACTTTACGCTCTTTATGCCCTTCGCCTCGAGCTTTAAGTTCGAGGGCGTCAGGTACGTTCCGAGCTTCTCCGTATCGACGTCGACGAGCAGCGTGCCGTGCATGCCGCGCGCCGTGCCGGACAGCGCGTAGGCGCAGCCGGAGACCTTGAAGCCGTCTACGGTCAGATCGTTCCTGCCGTTCACCTCCGCTTTAATGCCGAGCGAGGCGAGCGCCGCGACTATCACGGCGTTCTGCCTTTCCTTATCGTAAAGCCTTTCGTCCGCGATGAACGAAAAATTGAGGTTGCCCGAGTCGTGATACACGGCTCCGCCGCCGGTGTGCCGTCTTACGAGCTGCACGCCGTCCTTCTCCATGCGGTCGACGCGGCATTCGCGCCACGCGTTCTGATTGCGCCCCACTATTACCGCGTTCGAATTGACGTAGAAATAGAGCGTGACGCCCGAAAGCTCCCCTGCCCTGTGCTTTTCAAGAAGAAAAGCGTCCATGGCAAGGTTAAACCAGCCGTCTCCCGATCCGCTTACAACGATCCTGTTCATATCATGAATTATACTCCCGCGCGCGCGGGTTTTCAAGCGGGAGCGGCGCATTTGACTTTTAGGGCGGCAGATGCTATAATCGGCGGAGCAGCAGAATAATTCCACAGGAGGAATCACTGAATGAAAAAACGTTTTGCCGTTTCCGTTTGTCTGATCGCGCTCGCGGTCCTTACGGTCATGTCCCTTGCCGCCTGCGGTAGCAAGGAAGTTCCCGGCGCGGGGACCTATACCGGCGATTATTATAAATTCGTAGGCGATCCCGACAGCGCGAAGGTCACCGCCGAGCCCTTCAGCATCGAGCTCGACAAAGACGGCACGGGCAAGTTCAACCGCGACGGCCAGACCTATAACGTCGAGTGGAGGCTCGACGGGGAAAAGCTCTACCTGACCGAAAGGTTCCTCGCTCTTAAGATCGAGTACACCGGCGTTCTTTCGGGCACCGAGCTTAAGATCTATAACGGCGATCCCATGAACGAATTCACCTGCATGTACGTTTTCCATAAGGACTGACGCTATGATGATACGCTCCGCGAATTGTCTTCGCGGAGCTTTTTGTATCCCGAAAACCCCGCCATAGTGGCGGGGTTCCGTGGAGCTTTAGCGGTGAAACAGTTACAAAAAAACTCCTGATGTGTTATAGTACAAGCGTGACCTGCCAGTTACGCCGAAAACACATCAGGAGGACATTAAAATGCAAAAGCAAAATAATGACAGTAATACTTTAGCACATACCAAATGGAATTGCAAATATCATGGGCTTGTTTGACCCTAAAGACCCGTTTGCGGGTAGCAAGTAATCCCTTGCGTGCTGGCAAGCACTCCATGCCCACGTGTGGGCAACCAGTAGTATGAGGGCTATGCCCGAAAATGAAATACCCCCGGCTTCGCCGGGGGATCATTATTTATGTAACTAGTTATTAGGAATAGGCGGCACAATCGGCTGGAACAAAGACGCTAACTCTGCAACGTTTTGCGCCTGTTCCCAGTTTGCCATCCCCTGCTTCCAAACCAAAGTGTTGGGGTGAAGCTGACCTGAAGCAGCCATTTGGCGAAGCACTTCCAGATTATAGGGGCCGGTTGCTTGTCCATTAATAGCGACATGGTATGCTACAACCGGAATCACAGGTGGTACGGGAACGCTTTGTGCATTAGGATTAGATAGTATCCCGTTCATCGTTCCGGCGATGTTCTGTCCAACTGCACCTCCTAATGCCATACCGACCATCATGGTAGCAGGATTAAACCCCGCTCCGCCGGATTCACCGCCCAGGTTAATCGATCCTGCACTGTTTGAACCCATTTGACCAAGCGCATTTGCACCGGCAATTCCGACCTCTGCCTGCTTCTCAACCTGATAGGCTCCGATGTTTGCGCTTTGTGTCTGCTTATGTGCCGCATACTGCGCTTCTTCTCGCTGAATACGCAACCGTTCTACATAATCTGCTGTTTCAGCTTCAATTTTGGCAGATGCGACATCTCTTGTTACAGACATGAGATGCTTATATCCGTCGCTGGTTTTATCAATCTCGATTGCACCGATGTCGACGCCAGTCGTTGTTACTCCAAAGGACTCTTTTAATCTTGCGCGTATATCGTACTCGATGGCGTCGTTAATTAAGGCGGTTTTACTCTCAAGTTGTATTACGGGAATGTTGTTTGCTGCGGGGGCGTTTGTTACAACATCCTTAACATACCGACTTATCGCGTCCCGGATCTGCTTTTGAAACGCATCAAGATCAAAGTCAATCAACCGATGCAGTTTGATGAACTCTCTGTAGTCAGTAATATGGAAAGTCACAGTGCCTCTGACCGCAACCGGTACTCCAAAGTCCATAAAACGCGGATCATACACATCAAAGAAAGGTACTGCAAAGCGCGTCTGAACAACTTTAGCAAGATTGATAAAATAGACTTCCGCCTGGAATGGGGTATCGCCGCCGTATGCTAATCCTATGATAGAAGCTAACACAGGAAGATTTGCAGTTTTTATTGTTTCATCAAAAGGGCCTTCAATGAAATCCTGCATCGTTCCGTCTTTTTGACGATAGACAAATACGGCAACCTCGCCGTCTTTCACACGCAGGGCAGACCCCCAACGTATAGCGTTTTCACGTTTGTTATTCCCGGCTTGAGTTCCTGCGGGATGCCACTTCCAAATCAAATAGTTCGGTTCATCACAGCGGATAGCATTCATTATCCCGCCGTATTTCGCATTTTTTCCAAACATCTTAATCCTGGTCTCCTTTATCAAATATTTTGCCATGGTATTTTATAATAATCGGAACATGCATATCGGCATATTCTCCCGGCGCAAAGTCTGTCGATCCATCGATAGATACTTCAAATGCTTCTCCAACATTGTGAACCCAACCGAACAATGTATCAGATGCTTTTTCGGTAGTAACATTTAAGAACCCAGCTGCTTCGTAAGCTTCCTTCACTTTAAGATAATGCATTCCTTGATAAGCAATATCCGGAATTTTGATCTTTCCTTGTGAAAACTCTCGCGCATCTATGATCTTTAGCCGCAAAGATTCTCTTATTTCCTCCCATTTCAGTTTTGTTGCGTCATTGCTGCTGTTTAATGGCTTGAGCTCGTCTGCCATTTGCATGGCAAGTTCAAACTCTCCCAGTTCAATCAGCGTTTCAATCAAGATTATTTTCTCTTCCAGGGATGCATCTTGCGTTTGTATGATTCGCAAAACCAACTCTTTCCGCGTGTTTTCCCATTTCTTTTCGCTTTCGATGTAACGACTATCATGCAAATAGACCAGTTCAGTTTTGTTAAGAGCGGCAACATAGTCACCTTTTTCGATCAGCTCTTCAATTTCTTCAACTACAGCGCTTAACTCCGTTTCCTTTTGCTTTAAGGCTTTTTCTCGTGCTGCATTTGAAATATGCTTCACAAGAAAGATAGAGGCAAATATAATGAGATGACACATTACAACAACAGCAATAATATTTATTACTCTTCTCAAAACACGATGTTGCGCTTTTTGGATTTTTTTATCATAAATTCTTCGATACTGCTGAACGAGCTTTTGCTTTTCTATGTTTGTTTCTTTAATGTTTTCAAGAAGAGAATCTCCCGAGAGTACAAGTTCTGCTTTGCTCTCAAGCTGCTGCAGCTTCGCAGCCCATGCTTCGGATACATCCATCACAGACATATCCTTCATATTACTGCTCGTCACATCAGCGTAGCTGGGAGCGACAATGTTAGATGTTGCGAGTATAAAGAACTCGAGGATATCGGTTTTTGTATTCGGAATAGTGAAAGTGCGAATTAAATCAACTCTTTTTGCGTTTGAATCCAAAGATTGATACTTATCAGAAAAAACGCTCACAGAAGATGTGCTGTCAGCATCACGGAACTCGTATCCACAAGCATCACAAAACTTAGAGAAAGGATTCGTTGGCTCCCCGCAATTCGGGCATTTTTGAAGAACACCATTGTAAACAATCCGTCTGCCCGCATCACTTTCATTGCTGGAAAAAGGATGTCCACAAGATGAGCAAGTTTGTTGAGAACCGTTTCTTTTTGCACCGCATTTTGAACAATACTCCATTTTTTTCTCTCCGGTTGGTTTAACCTCTTACCGCGTCACAAATGTCACCAATGTTGCAATCAAGATATTCGCAGATGCGCAATAGAACTGAAAGAGCCACTTCTTCGTTTTTATTTCTTTTCAAAGTATAAAGTCATGGTATTATCTTCAGATTCCATGGTTAGTTTGCCATTCTCCAAGACCAATGGATATTCATCGTTTGCAAAGGCAATTCCTTTCTCGGTAACTTTCCATTTGTAATCCCCTTGATTCTCATCGTTTAAGTGAAAATGCACATTTTCTGCTTTGAAAACGATATAGCAATCGCTGAGGGAATAGTTGCCTTTTTTTTCAAGGTCCTCAACCGAATAATACTCTCCGTTTGATAAGGTAATTCCACAAGCTTTCCATGTGCCGTAATAATCGCTTGCGGTCATCTTTCTAGGGCTTTCCGGATCATTATTCTGCTTACCGACCGATTGAACAATTGCCGAGATCAAAGGGATACCTACGATGATTATTACTGTGATAAAAACAGCAAGAAATATTATATTGCCTTTTTTCCCGAAAAATTTGCACGCTCTTTTCTTGCTCCTTGATTTAGCGCGCGCAGAATCCAAAGCTTTCTTTTTGTCAAGGTAAAGCTTATTAATCTTATCTAAGTACGGATCATCCGATAACAGGATGTTTGCTTTTTGATATGCCTGCTCGAGCTTAACCATCCATGCATCTGTAATATCCTGTTGGGATACACCGTCGGCAACAATATCATCCTTGAAATACGAACTTGTATCAATGTTAGAGTGAGCAAGAAAAACAAACTCAAGAATATCCTCTTTTGTGTTTGGTATAACAAAAGTCCGAATCAAATCAATTTTATGCGCATTATTTGTAGCGTTCGCATAACAAACGCCAAATGAATGGACAGAGCTGGCATCGGCAGAACTTCTTATTTCATAACCGCAATCAGGACAATTCTTTACAAATGAAGCAAGGGGTGCTCCGCAATGAGGACATTTGTGTATTTCTCCATCATAAACCGTTTTTCTTTGATAAGAATGCTCGTTGATTTGCTGAAAAGCAGTCTCAGGAGTACTGTTCTGAATGTAACTGCTGTCGATTTTTGCACCGCAAAAACTGCAAAACTTAACGCCGTCCTCAACGCGGTTGCCGCAATTCGCACAAAAAGCCATTCTGTTACCCCCCTCAAGATTAAATATTCTGTTTTTACATTTAATACAATATACCATATAAAGGCATATAGTTCAAGCCCTAAAAAACAGCACTGCAAGTATGCGAATGAAAAGCAGATAAAGAAGAATAATGCGTGAGGGAGATCAGCAGGACAATTCAATTGGAAGAGCTGATAAACACGGCTGTGTCTGTGAAATAGTATTCTTTTGCGTGCTGGCAGGCGGCCTGTGCCCACGTGTGGGCAGCCAGTAGTATGAGGGCTATGCCCGAAAATGAAATACCCCCCGCTATGCCGGGGGATCATTATTTTGCGCCTTTAAGCACAGAATCCCGGCGCGTTTTCAAGCATATCGTTCCGTATGGACATATTCGGCTGCATAATGGGTTTTCTTCTTATAGGCGCCGGGATATATCTCTCGTTCCCGACGGGTTTTATCCAGTTCACGCACTTCATCCCGGCCGTAAAAGCCGCTTTTTCCGGTAAAGGCGGCGGAAAAGGCGTGACGGGTTTTCAGGCTATGGCAACGGCGCTTGCGGGATCGATCGGCACGGCGAACATTGCGGGCGTCGCGGGAGCGATAGTGACCGGTGGTCCCGGCGCGGTCTTCTGGATGTGGATCGCGGCGGTCTTCGGCATGGCGACGAAGTTTACGGAAATCGCCCTTGCGGTGCGCTTTCACGGCGGGGCGATGATATCGATCGAGAGGGGCATGGGAAAAAGGTTCCGTCCGCTCGCGATCATGTTCGCCGTATGCGGCGCCGCAAGCTGCATGATCGGGACGGGGCTCGTCCAGTCGAATACCGTAGCGAATTCCGTTTACCATATGCTCTCGGGCTTTTTCCCAGGCTTGGAAAGGCTGCCCGCGCTGACAGTTTCGGGCGTTCTGACCGCCGCGCTGACCGCCCTTGTCATTTTCGGCGGCGCCGTGAGGATCGGACGGGTATCGGAAGCCGCCGTACCCGTAATGGCGCTCATGTATATCGCGGCGACCGTGTCCGTTATCGTGATGAATATTGAAAGGCTCCCCGGCGTTTTTTGCTTGATCGTAACTTCCGCGTTCGGCGTCCGTCCCGCGGCTGGCGGGATGTCGGCGGCGCTGATGCTCCGCGCGATCCGCGTGGGGGTCGCGAGGGGCGTATACTCCAACGAGGCGGGCGTCGGCTCCGCTCCTATGGCGCACGCGAACTCGAACGATACCGACCCCATACGGCAGGGCATGGCAGGAATATTCGAGGTCTTTTTCGATACGATCGTAATGTGCACTCTGACCGCGCTCGCGCTGCTCTCGAGCGGGATATTCATTCCCTACGGCGAGGCGAACACCCCGGGGACTGCGCTCGTCGCCGAGGCGTTCTCCCCAGTTCTCGGCGTGTTTTCCGGCGCGTTCACATCGTTTCTCGTGCTCGTATTCGCTTTCACCTCGATAGTCGCCTGGTCGGTCTACGGCGAAAGCTGCGTAAAATACCTTTTCGGCGAGAGGAGCGTGCTCCCTTTCAGGGTGATATTCCTGTTCCCCATAGCGCTCGGGGCGGTCGTTCCCGTTTCCTGTGTATGGCGCGCGGGCGAAGCTCTGAACTATTTAATGGCGCTTCCGAACGTCGTGATGCTCCTGTCGCTGTCGGGAGTCGTGAAAAGAGACTTAAACGCGTATAAAATGTTTGAAAAAAGGCGACGAAGGCATTATAATAAAAGATGAATCGTTTTTCAGGAGCAAAAGATGGCACAGAAGGTAAACGGAAATCTCAGCGGAATAAGGTCTCTTACGGTCGAGCGCATAAGCTCGATCTATGAACTTAAGATGGGACAGAAGGAATTCGCTTCCTTCGAGCTCATTTCCCTTATGTCCGAGCTGACCGGAGAGATCGGCAGGGAGATCTCCGTCTATATCACCAGGGACGGAAGGATCGCGGACGTCTCCGTCGGCAGCGACAAAAAGGTCGATATGCCTTCCATGCGCGTCGTAAGGAACGAGGACAGACTTTGCGGAGTGCGCTGTCTGCACACGCATCCGAACGGCGACGGCAGACCGTCGGGCGTCGACCTCGGCACGCTCCGCTCGATGCAGCTGGATTCGATGGCGAGCGTCGGAGTTATGAACGGCAAGCCCACGCAGCTTTATGCCGCTTTCATCGGCGAGGAGAACGGCGAGGGCGGGCGCGAGGCGCTCGTTTATGGGCCGCTGCGTCCTTATAAGCTCCCGAACGCCGCGCTTATCGCGGAGATATACTTATCCGACGACCGTTTCCGTTCCGTCACCAAGGCGGTCACGGAGTCGGAGCCGGAGAGGGCGATACTCGTCGGGATCGATTCCGGCGAGAACTACGACACTCTCGAGGAGCTTAAGGAGCTCGCGAAGACCGCGGGCGCGGAGGTCGTCGGCTCTGTTCCTTTAAAGAAGCGTCAGATCGACAACGCCACGTACATAGGCAGCGGCAAGGCCGAGGAGCTGTCGCTGATGGGTTCGGAGCTCGAAGCGGATCTTTTCATATTCGACGACGAGCTTTCCGCGATACAGCAGAGAAATCTTGAGGAGATACTCGGCGCGTCCGTCATCGACAGGACGACGCTGATACTTGACATATTCGCGTCCCGCGCGGAGAGCCGCGAGGGCAAGCTGCAGGTCGAGCTCGCGCAGCTCAAGTACCGTCTCCCCCGCCTTCTGGGGCAGGGGCAGGCGCTATCGAGGCTCGGCGGCGGCATAGGCACGAGGGGCCCCGGCGAAAAGAAGCTGGAGATCGACAGAAGGCGCATCCGCCGCAGGATATTCGAGCTCGAGGAGGAGCTTTCCGAGGTGGAGAAGCAGCGCGAGCTCCGCTCGTCGGGAAGGCGAGGAGGTAAGACGCCGCTCGTCGCGCTGGTCGGCTACACCAACGCCGGAAAGAGCACGCTCCTGAACGCCCTGACGGACGCGGGCGTGCTTGCGGAGGATAAGCTCTTCGCGACTCTCGACCCGGTCGTCCGCCAGATCGAACCGCCGAACGGCACCGGGATAATTTTGAGCGACACGGTCGGCTTCATCAACAAGCTGCCGCACGATCTTATAAACGCATTCCGTTCGACTCTGGACGAGGTGCGCGAGGCGGATCTCATACTCCACGTGATCGACGTTTCCTCGGACTATCACGACACGCAGATGCGCGTGGTCGAGGACGTGCTTTCGGAGCTGGGAGCGGGCGATACGCCGAGGATCGACGTTTTCAATAAATGCGATCTTCTTCCGGAGTTTCCCGAAAGCCCCGGCAGGGACGGCGCGCGGAGGCGCGCGTTCATCTCGGCAAGGGACGGCCGCGGGACAGACTTCCTTCTCACGTCGGTCGAGGAGATGCTGAGTGCGATGCGCACGGCGGTCGACGTCGTGATACCCTATTCGAAGTACGAGGCGGTCGGCTTCATTCACGAGAAGGGCACGGTCGTTCTGGAAGAGCATCTCGAGGATGGCACGCACGTTAAGGCGTACCTTGACGAAAAGGACGCGGGACAGCTCAAAAAGCTATTGAAATAACGAGGTTTTTATGGAAACAAGGATCATCACCATCGAGGGCATCGACGGCAGCGGAAAGACCGTCCAGTTCAATCTTCTGAAGGAGTATCTCCTGTCGCGGGGATATTCCGTCGCCTCCCGCGAGTTCCCCGTCTACACCTCCTTCTTCGGGGGACAGGTCGGAAAGCTGCTTTCCGGCGAGGACGGCGTGCTCGCGACCGACGTCGACCAGAAGAGCATGGCGCTGTGGTATGCGCTCGACCGCTGGGAGAGCTTCCGTGACTACGTTCCCGGCGAGACCGATTTCCTTATAATGAACCGCTACGTCCTTTCGAACGCCGTATATCAGAGCATACGCGAGCGCGATCTCGGCAAGCCAGATATAATGGACTGGGTGTTCGACCTGGAATACGGGCATTTCGGGCTCCCCCGCCCCGATCTTAACATATTCTTCGACGTGAACACGAAGCGCGCCGGGATGAACGTCGACAAAAAGGGCTTCCGCGACTACGTGGGAACGGGCCGCGACGTTTACGAAAAGAGCGCGGGGATACAGGAGCGCGCGAGGAATATGTACCTCGAGGCCGCGGAAAGGTACGGCGATATCGCCGTTATCGGCTGCATGGAGGACGGCGCTATGCGCGCGCCGGAAGCGATCCTCGGAAGCGTCATCACAGAGCTTAAAAACAGAAATATTTTATAACAGGAGTACGATATGAAAACAAGGGTTCTCGGACACAGGGGCGCTTCGTTCTACGCGCCGGAAAACACAATGCCAGCCTTCGAGCTGGCTCTCGAGCAGGGCGCCGACGGCGTTGAGCTTGACGTGCATCTTTCGAAGGACGGCGAGCTTATCGTCATGCACGACGAGAGGCTCGACCGCACGACCAACGCGAAGGGCTTCATCAAAGACTACACCCTTGAGGAGCTGAAATGCTTCGACGCCTCCTACAACAAGGACGGCTTCGCGGGCGTTCAGATCCCCACTCTTTCGGAGGTCTACGAGCTGTTCCGCGATACGGACAAGCTCATCAACGTCGAGATCAAGACCGACATACTCGACTATCCGGGCATCTGCAACAAGCTGCTCGTGCTCGAGGATAAGTTCAAGATGAACGGCAGGATAATCTACTCCTCGTTCAACCACTACACGGTCAAGGAAATGAAGGAGTTAAGGCCCGAGGTCAAGGTCGGCCTGCTCTATATGTGCGGCTTCGTCGCCCCGTGGAAGTACGCGAGGGAGCTCGGCGCGGACTGTCTGCACCCGCACTACATCACCATGGCGCGCACTCCCGGCATGGCCGAGGAATGCATCCGCTCCGGCATCGAGACGAACGTGTGGACTGTCGACGAGTCCGTCTGGATGGAGAGGCTCAAGGCGATGGGCGTGACGAGCATAATCACCGACAAGCCCGACCTTGCGCTTACAGTCGTGAAATGATATGAAGCTGTGGGGAAAAACAAAGGTCGATACCCGTATCGTGAAGAGCGAAACGGTCGTCGTGCACGCGAAGAGCGCCTATGAGGTCGAGGACTGGTCGGAGCCTTTTGCGGAGCTCTGTCACAGGATGAACCTCTCGCGGCCCGTGATCTTAAAAAAGCACGTCAGGGAGCTGACCGAGTTTTCACACACCGTATTCCTTCCCGCGGACTTTATGGAATCCGTCGACTTCGACCGGTTCGAGGTCGAGGTGTTCTGACAACGAACAAAAAAGCTGTGTCGGAAGGCACAGCTTTTTTATTGTTTCATTACGGTTTCTGCATCTCGTAAGGATAATCCGCCCCGAACAGGATATGCAGGACTCCGCCCGCGATCGAAGTTAGGCTCCCCGCGTCGTTCGGTCCGCCTATGAGCCTTACGGTGTACGATAAGCCGTCGAGCTTATAGAAGATGTCTATCGCGGAATAATTCGACGCAGAGGAGCGGCGCACATAGACCACCTGCCCGTTTTCAAGCTCGAGCCTGTCGGAGCCGGTCTCCGCCTCGGGTCCGACCGCGGTAAGCGACACGGTATAGACAAGCCTTATCTGGGGCTGATCGCTGCTCACGGTATATAGGTCGAACGTCCTTACCCGATAGCCCGCGGTGATCTCGGCAAAGGTGACCGAGCCGTCCTCCTCGCCCATCCATTCGACCCTCGCGTGGTAGAGATTCGTATCGCCGGGATGGAGAACGCCCGTTTTGTCCGTGCCGACGAAGTTCATCTTTTCGAGCGAGAGCTCATCCTCGAACGGATTGAACACGTCGAAGCCCACGAACGAGACCGCAGCCTCCCACTCGGTGAAATACTCCGTGCCGTGACCGGGCATGGTGCTTGAAAGCATCCTGTCCATATCGGAAAGCGAGTTCCATTTCTCCCAGGCTGCGACGAGCCGCGCCGTGAGCTCGTCGGAGAACTTCCTTCCCATTGTCGTCGCGTCATATGCTATCACGTTATTGAACACCACCTTTTTTATCTCTTCCTTCGCGGTGTATTCGTCGGTCAGCCCGGTCTTCCCGAACAGCTTCGAGACGACCGTGCGCGGAGTGACGTAGACGACTCCGTCAAGCTCCCTGTATTCGAGCTTCTTTATGCTCCTCTTTTCCCCGTCGACCGACACGGAGGAAGTCAGCTTCGTCCCTTCGACGGACGCTATATAGCTCATGCCGGAGGCGTCGCCGACGGAGCCGATTACGAAGAGCTTCAGAAACGCCGCGAGCGCGACCAGGAGGCAGGCGGCGAGAACGCAGACCGCGGCGATGCGTCGGTTGCGTCTTTTGTTCTTTTTAAGATAGTCGATCTCCCTTCCGTCGTCCTCCGTCCTTTCGGGCTCGCCGCGCATGGCGTCAAGCGCACCGCGGCATTCATCGCATTCCGCTAAATGCTCGTCAACGAGCTTTGCCGTCTCTTCGCTCGCGATGCCGTCCGTATAGCTCGGAAGAAGATCTTTTATTACGTCACATGGTATCCTGCTCATCACGGTCCAGTTCCTTTCTTAATTTTTCCTTGCCCCGATAATACGTGACCCGCGCCCAGTTTTCCGTTTTGCCGAGTATCGCGCCGATCTCCCTGAACGAGAGGTCGCCCGTCATCCTGAGATATATGACCTCGCGGAACGGTTCATCGAGCCCGTGCAGCTTTTTTAGGAGCGCGATCCTCTCCTCGTTCTTAAGCGCCGTCTGCTCCGCGGATTCCGAGATAAGCGCGTTTTCGAGGGCGTCTATGTCCTCCGCGCCGCGAAGCGGGCCGCGCTTTCTCACGTACTCGAGGTGCGCTCTTTTTGCGATGGCACAAAGCCAGGTGGACACCTTCGAGCTTCCGTCGAACCTTTCGACCGTCCTTATCGCGCGGCAGAAGGTCTCCTGCGTGAGCTCCTCCGCCGCGTCCGGATCGCGGGTAAGAGAAAGGAGGTATTTATAGACGGTACTGGCGTACCGGCTGTAGATATCCTCCATCTGTTTCACGTTTAAGGCCCCCCTGCGTTTTATCGGTTCCGTATGTTAATGCAGAAAAACTTGTTTTCGTTACAAGGGGTATTTAGAATTATCCGAATTTCCCCGGATCACTGTTTTTTGTCGTCCTTCTGGCGGTCAAGGCGGAAGGCGACGGAGCGTTTCAGGTATTCGAGATATTCCGTATCCTTGCACATCGCCTTGCCCGGAGTGTCGGAGAGCTTCGCGACGGGTCTGCCGTTGACGTACTGAAGCTTGATGACGATGTTCAGAGGCTCGACCTCGGTATCGTTCGAGCAGAAAGTGCCTATGCCGAACGAGACCTTTGCCTTGTCCTTGAAATAATCGTAGAGCGCCTGCGCCCTGTCGAAGTCAAGGCTGTCGGAGAAGAGCAGGAGCTTGGTCTTGGGATCCACGCCGTAGCTTAAGTAGTGCTCGATTATCATCTCGCCCCACTTGTAGGGATCGCCGGAATCATGGCGGACGCCGTTGTAGTTGTTGACCATGGAGCGGTTGAAGTCCTTTAAGAAAAGCTCCGTCGTGATGGTGTCGGTCAGCGCCGTTCCGTTGTCGCCCCTGTACTCGTCGTACCAGTCCTGCATGGCGAAATGGTTGGTATAGGCGAGCGGTATCTCGTCGATGCCCTGATACATCTGCACATACTCGTGCGCGTAGGTGCCGATCGGCGTAAGGTTATACTTCATGGCGAGATACACGTTTGACGTGCCGACGCAGTTCTTCGTTTCGGCAGCGAGCCTTCTTACGACGACGTCCTCCCACTCTCTTGAGAGCCTTCTTCTGCAGCCGAACTCGGCGAAGCTGAAGGTATAGGTTCCGTCGTTGAACGCCTTTATCTTCTTATCGAGGCGCTCTTCGGCGGACTTTAAGAGTTTATCATAGTCGTAGGCCATGCGGAAATAGACCTCGTTTATTATCTCGAGGAGGTATATCTCGAACTGCATCGCGGAGAAAAGCGGCCCGTCGACGACCACGGACAGCCCGCCGTTCTCGGTGCTTTCGACCGAGACGTAGTCGCGGATGGGATGCCAGAGCCTTAAGAACTCAACGTAGTCGTTTTTGATGAACCTGATGGAGCGGAGGTAATCGAGCTCGTTCTTCTTGAAGCGGAGCGAGCACAGGTGCGCGACCTGTTCCTTGATCTCCTTCACCATCTCGTCGGTGAACACTATGCCTTCGTTCCTGCATTTGAAATAGTACTGACCGCAGAGATCGGTATGCTTGTGGAATATGACCTGATCCATGTTGAACTTGTAAAGATCGGTGTCAAGCAGACTTGTGACTATCGGAGCGAGCTTCATAAAAGTATTCCTTTCAGTTCGTTTTCATCGGCCGCGGCGCGAACGAGCGCGCTGCCGTTTTCGGTTCTTTTAGGTATTATCTGGAGCACCCTTGCGGATACGCCTCCAAAATCGACGGCGTCGCCTATTTCGGGCAGGACTCCGTCCCGCGCGAACGTGACCTCCCACGATCCGTCAAGGCGATCCTTTAGGAGTATGATCCGTTTTTCGGGGCATACGGCGGCGCAGCCTCCGCAGCCTATGCACCTTGCGGGATCCGAGCAAAGCTCGCCGTCCCTTATGCCGACCGCAGAAAAGGCGCAGGCCTTGACGCAGACGCCGCATTCTATAAGTCCGCAGTCGATCGCCGCGGCGCGGCCTCTTTTAAGCCTAGCTTCATCGGGAAGGATCATCGGGGCTGTTTCCTTTCGTTAATTACCTTTTATTATACCATGTTTTTTTATTATTGCCAGTATAAAAAGAAAAAGCCCCGCCGAATCAAAGCAAGGCTTTCGTTAAACATCCGTTCTTTACCCTTTCGGCTCATCCGGAACGATCTCAAGATACCGGGAAGGAAGCGCCCTCGCAATAACATAGAAGCCGTCGGGCCCGCTGCCGCCGCTGAATATGTACACCGGAAGGAGCAGAATATCCTCCGACCGCTCGCCCGACTTTGAGACCGCTGTCACGGGAATCAAAAACCACGCGAGCCTTGCCTCCGCTGCGATCCCTCCTTCGCCGTACAGGCTGTTGACGAACACCGCGTCCGCAGGATCCGTTTCGCATAGATTCATGACCTCCGCGGCATCCATGAGCGGATAGGTCCCGATGAACGTGAACTCATACGGTCTGATGCTCAGCCCGGTTATTTCCCCGCTTCTGTTCAGCTCGACCATTATCGACGTTCCCTCGCCCTCGATCTCGGTAACGACGGCGTCGATGGGACGGCGCGGAAAAAGGAGGATCACACCGTCATCGGAATAAGAATCGAGCTCCGGCTCGGGCTCATAATCATTCAGCGGTATTCCCGTTTTCTCAAGGAAAGCCCATGCCTTTCTTATATACTCATCGTCGGGAAGCCTTACTGCGTCCCGGTTTTCTTTGCCGCGAACGTGTGCGCCAAAGAAGCCCGCACGTGAGGAAACGCCGATGTTTCCGTCCTTTAAGAGGAGGCTCCCGTCCCCGTTTTCCAAAACATCCGTGCTTTCCGAGCCCAAAAGCGCGGCGACGCGTATGACGGTCTCCCTGCCGAGAATCACCCTCTTTACCCTGTAAACATTTGCCTCCTTTGCCTCGGGGAGCTTTTCATCGGGTATATCGAACGTGAACTTTCCCCCGCCTATGCCGATAGGCTTAAAGCGTTCTATCCGGAACCTTTCAAGAAAGGCATATTTCCCGACGCCGAAAAAGAATACGGCGAGGCCGAGGATTATGACCGCGCACACCGCGGCGGATCTCCATATGATCCTTCCCCGTCTTCTCTTCCGCGCTTCGGCAGCTTCCGGTACGAGCTTTTCGTCGATCCCGCTGATTACCTCGGAGCTGAACTTATCCGCCATTCGGATCGCCTCCCTTCACCATATAAGTACGCTTTTATGCCTTTTTCTTACACATTGGTAATTATAATACCCCTGCGCGGCTTTTTCAACTTATCCGTTCCGTTTGACTTTATAAGATCATCCGCTTATAATATAAACAGAATACTTACGGAGGAAAGGTACATGGAAAAAATGCTTTCTCTCATAGTCCCCGTATATAACGAGGAAGAGGTTCTTAATGTTTCGTTCGAGAAAATGGACGCCGAGATGAAGAAGATCGGCTATCCTTACGAGATAATCTACATAAACGACGGCAGCCGCGACGGCTCGATGAAAATACTCCGCGCCATCGCGAAGGATAATCCCCAGGTCAAGGTGCGCTCGTTCAGCAGGAACTTCGGTCACCAGACCGCCGTCACCTGCGGCATGGACGCCGCGCGCGGAGACGCCCTTATCATAATCGACGTTGACCTGCAGGACCCGCCCGAGGTCATCGCCGACATGGTCAAGGCATGGGAGAACGGCGCGGACATCGCCTACGGCAAGAGGCTTAAAAGAAAGGGCGAAACCGTATTCAAAAAGTTCACCGCCTTTATGTATTACCGCGTGCTCAAGTCCATGAGCGCATCGGCGATCCCCCTCGACACCGGCGATTTCCGCCTTATCGACAGGAAGGTCGCGGACGTGTTCCTGCGTATGCGCGAGCACAACCGTTTCCTGCGCGGCATGAGCGGCTGGATGGGCTTCGAGGCTGTGCCGATCGAATACGTGAGGAACGAGCGCTACGCCGGCAAGACCAAGTACACGCTTAAAAAGATGCTTAGGCTCGCCTCCGACGGCATAGTCGGCTTCTCCGACCGTCCCCTCACCCTATGCGGCGAGTTCGGGACCGGGCTCCTCGTTCTCGATTTTCTCGGGCTGATCGCCCTTATCGTGCTCGCATGTCTGAAGGTGCCATTCCCAGCGTGGCTTTGGGCACTCGTCGGCATGGTGGCTTTGAACGGGATAACGCTCCTGTTCATGAGCCTCCAGGGAATGTACCTTAACCGCATGTACGACGAGCTGAAGGCAAGGCCTCTTTACATCGTCGCGGAAGAGCTCAATATGGAAAAATAAGCCTTGACGAAGGAATGCGGATTTTGTATAATATAACAAATCCTATAAAAGGAAAAAACTATTTTCAGGAGGAGAAAGATGTTTTGTAAGAACTGTGGGGCGAATCTCCCCGACGATTCCCTCTTCTGCGATAACTGCGGCGCAAAGCTGACTCAGGACGCTCCCGCTCCCGAGGCTCCCGCTGCCGAAGCTCCCGCCAATGAAGTCAAGCTCCCCGGGCCTCTCGGCAGCACGAAGATCGATAAGAAAAAGCTGCCGCTCATAATCGGCATCGCCGGCGGCGTGTTCCTTATCATGCTCGTCCTCATAATCGTTCTCTCCGCCACCGCTCCTCAGCGCAAGGCGAAGGCTTACGCGACCTACATCTCCAAGATGTACACCACGAGGCTCAAGGCCAACAAGCTCATGAGCTTCTTCCCCGATAAGTATTTCAAGGAGGTCGCGGAAGACGAGGATATGTCCGTTAAAGAGCTCAGGGAAGAGCTTCAGGAGTATCTCGACAAGATCTATGAGTACGCCGAGGAAAACAGGGACGACAGCGATTACAAGATCCTGGGGATCAAGATCGCAAACGTAAAGAATCTGAAAACATCGGATCTTGAAAACAAGCGAGACAGATACGACTTCAAGATAGGCGCGGCAAAGAAGGTCACTCTGAAGATCACCTACCGCGATGACGGCGAGAAGAAGACCCAGAAGATGGAGGTCATTGTACTTAAGGTCAACGGCCAGTGGTACATCGATCCCGCCATGATGAATCTGTCGTCGGTATTATAAAAGTTAATGCAGAAAAACGCAGGCAATGCCTGCGTTTTTTATTTGCCTCCGCAGACCTTCGCTATCGCCCGCGCGAGGAATATCATTGAGTTCTTCGCCTGCTCGAGGGTGTTACCGTTATGCCCCACCTCGACGAGGAGGCACTGGGACGAGACCTGCTGATTGTATTTGCCCGCCTTGACGCGGATGTTCCGCATGAAGCGCGGCTCATAGGAATCAAGCTCCTTCATAAGCGCTGCGGCGAGAGCGTAATTCGATTCGAAGTCCGGCATCATGAGCTCCGCCTCCGTCTTGGGCTCCGGCGCGTACTGTGAGCTTTTGCCGCTCGAGCCCGTGCCGACGACGAACATCATGCGCGCACATTCAAGGCCGTCAACAGTGACGAAATCGTTCTCGTAGCCCGTATCCTCCACCCCGTCCCTGTGGATATCTATGAACATCTCGATCGTGGGATACAGCGTCTTATACCGGAGCATGGTCTCAAGCGAGCGGGAATACGCCTCCGTGAGCTTCGGCTTTTCGTGCTTCTCCGAGGCGTGCACGGCGATTATCCCGTATTCCTCGCGAAGTATCCTTTTGAGCTCCTCGCCAACGGCATAGACGTTCTTCTCGTTGTCGTCGGTCCTGAAATCACCCGTCGGGACGTAGGTCGAGTCCTCCGTCTGCCTGTACGCCTCGGAGTCGTGCGTGTGATAGATGAGCACCTTCGGCTCGTCGCCCTTGAGCTCGACCGGGTCGGGGCCGCCGGAGATATTGATGAGCCTTATCACCACCTCGGGACTTACATCGCTGTCGACGTCGGCAAGGCGGATGAATACCGAGTAGTCCGGCTTTTCGGTGACCGCAGTTTTTATCATCTCGGCAGACACGGGTTCGAGCACGTCGACGATATTCGTCCTGACCGACTCGGGGAACGCGGACGAGAAGAGCAGCGTGAGCATTATCACGGTGGCGGAGATAAGCGCGGCGGCTCTGTCCTTGAGCCCCCTCGTCTCCTCCTTTATATGCTCTTCCTCTCTTCTCCTCACCGCATCCCGACCGCCTTTCCTCATATAAACATATTCCAGGCTTGTCCTTTTTATGCTTGAAAATAAAGCTTTTTCCTGCCCTGCTTTGCTTGACGGCGGCGTACAATTAGTCTATAATACTCATAATTCGATGATTAATGTCGAATCGTACGAAAGCTTGAGGAGGGTATCCGATGTCATTCAACACTCTCGACTTTTTGTTGCTGTTTTTCGCAACGCTTGTCCTGTATTTTCTGCTTCCGCACAAGCTGCGAAACCCGCTGCTTCTGATCTCAAGCTACGTTTTCTACGCGGCGTACGATCTTAAACTTACGGCGTATCTTGTCATAACGACGCTCTTCGCCTACGTGATCGGCATTCTGATCGACCGATCCCGCGAAGGCAAGGGAGCGAAGGTCTGGATGATAATAGGCGTTTGCGCGAACGTTCTGGTATTGGCGTTCTACAAATACTTCAACTTCCTGTCTTCCACGGCCGCGTCGTTCGTAAAGATGAAGCCGATAACGCTCAAGTGGCTCGTCCCCCTCGGGATCAGCTTTATCACTTTCACAGTTATCTCCTACATAGTCGACGTCTACCGCGGCAAGATAAAGAGCGAGAAGAACATTCTGAAATTCGCGCTCTTCGTTTCCTTCTTCCCGAAGGTGGTCCAGGGCCCGATCGAGCGCGCGGGGGATATACTTCCCCAGTTTGACGTAAAGCACAGCTTTGACCTCGAGCGTTTCCGCGAGGGCATGCTGATGGCCATATACGGCCTGTTCATGAAGATGGTCGTCGCCGATACGGCGGCAATAATCGTGAACACGATCTACGGCGATCTTGAAACGTACAGCGGCGCGGCAGTACTGCTCGCGACCGTCCTGTTCTCGTTCCAGATCTATTTTGACTTCGCCGGCTACTCGTACACGGCGATCGGCGCGGCGAAGGTGCTGGGCTTCGATTTCAGCCCGAACTTCTGCCAGCCCTATATGTCCTTGAGCGTGTCCGAGTTCTGGAGAAGATGGCACTGCTCGCTCAACCGCTGGCTGACCGAATACATCTATATCCCCCTCGGCGGCAGCCGCTGCTCAAAGCGCGAAAGGCGTTTCAACGTCCTCGTGACCTTCGGCATCAGCGGGCTCTGGCACGGCGCCGACTGGGGCTACGTTATCTGGGGACTTCTTAACGGCGTCTACGTCAACATAGAAAACATGATAAAGGGCGCGCGTGAGAAGAGGGGCAAGGACGTGAAAAAGGCTCCGCGCACCTTCATCGGCAGGGAGCTCAAGAGGATCCTCACCTTCATCCTGATAACCTTCACATGGGTATTCTTCCGCACGGAAAAGCTCTCCTTTGCTCTTGCCGTATTCAAGCGCATATTCACGCATTTCCGCTTCGTCGGATTCATCAAATACGTTTTCACTCAGCTTAAAGCCGGTCCTCAGAACACGCTCTTCGGCATCGACGCTTTCTTCGGCGTATGGCCCTTCGTGCTCTGCTTCGCGGCGGCGATAGTCGTTGACGTCATCGCTCACCGCAGGAGCCTTGCGTCCAAGAAGAACATCGCGGCAGAGCTTTCGACAGGACGCCGCTGGCTGCGCTGGGGGCTTTCGTACATAATGATCTTCGCGATAATCATATTCGGCATTTACGGCTACGGCTACAACTCCTCCGCTTTCATCTACGCGGGATTCTGATCGGGAGGCGGCTATGAAAAAAAGCTTAAAGCTGTCGGCCGTGCTGAGGGGGGTACTGTATCTTGCGATATTCGCCCTTCTCTTCACCGCGGTGAACCTGCTCTTCACGCCAAGCCATGCCGGCGTTTCCGAATTCGGGCAGGTCGGCGCTTTCTATAAGGAACCGCGGAACACCATCGACGTTATCGGCCTCGGCTCCTGCAACCTGTATACCTCTTTGAGCCCCGTTGTGATGTACGAAAAGACGGGCATAACGAGTTACAATATCTGCTGCGCCGATCAGGAGTTTTCAACCTCCTACTATTATCTGAAGGACGCGCTGAAGACCCAGTCTCCGAAGGTCGTGGTGGTGGAGGCCCTGTTCTTCCTTGCCGAAAACACCAAAAAGCGCGAACCCTACAACAGGCTTGCGCTCGACTACATGCCTCTTTCGCTGAACAAGCTCGAGCTTATGTCGGAGCTTTCCGTCAGGGAGTCCGAGTGGATGAAGCAGTACGATCCCACCACTCCGGATATCCCGCTCACATTCGCCGGGTATCTCTTCCCGATACTGAGGTTCCACGCCCGAAACGATTTCAACAGCGAGGATCTCGCGTCCCCCTTCGCGCTCAGTCAGTACAGCTATCTCAAGGGAGGCACGCCGTGGTACAACTACACCCGCAACGACGGGAATTTCTACGATCAGGTCTATAACGGCAATACGCTGAACGAGATGACTCTCAAGTACATACCCATGATCAAGGAGCTCTGCGACAGCAACGGGATAGAGATGATCGTCGTAAAGAGTCCCAACTATCTGCGCTGGGGCAGGGACGACTCCTATACCAAGCCCGTACGCGATTACTGCGAGGAGCTCGGGATAAGGTTCATGGACTTCCAGCTTCCCGAATACAACAATTTCGATATCTGGGATTACAGCGATCATACCGGCAGGCTCAACGTATACGGCATGAGGAAGTTCAGCGAGACCCTCGGATCCTATCTTACGGAAAATCTGGGGCTTAAGCCCACCGCACTCTCCGATAAGGACAGAGCTGCGTGGGACAAATGCATTGATTTTTACTACAAAAGGGCGCAGGAAAAAGGCTGCGACTGCTATCAGGGTCACATAGCCCGCGTCAGCAGCCTTGACGGAGCCCTGCAGGTGCGCTGGAACGTCTGCGACGAATGCGAAAGCTTCTCCGTCTACCGCCGCGAAGGGCAGGACGGAAGCTATGTGCTCCTTACGGACAGCGCTTCCGGCGAGACCTACGAGGATACGGGCGTGGTATCCGGCAGGGGCTATACCTATTACGTGGTCCCCAACAGCGGTTCTCTTGCCGGAACGAAGTCGCCCGAGGTCTACGCGGAGTATCTCGATATGCCGGATAATTTCACCGTCCGCAACGTGAACGGACAGATACTTTTAAGCTGGGACGCCGTAGACGACGCTGAAAGGTACGTTCTTCAGCGCAGGTCGGGCAAATCCTTCGCCTTTGAGGATCTCGCGGTCGTCACGGGCACCTCGTTCACTGACGATTCCGCGGTCGAGGGCAGGGTCTATTATTACAGACTCCTCGCCGAAAGCGACGACGGAAAGGATTCGTACCAGAGCATGAGCGAGATCGTTTACGAGCTTCCGAGGTCGACTCCCGAGATAACAGAGGTCGCCTTTGAGGGAGGCGAGGCGGTCATTTCGTGGCAGCCCCTTAACAATCTCAGCGAGATTGCGGTTTTAAGGCGCGGTCCCGGCGAGGAAGGATTCACCTGCATAGCCGTTATAGGCGGAGACGAGACTTCCTTCCGCGACGGAAACGTTTTGAGCGGAGCGGAGTATTACTACGTTATAGCCGCTTTGGATTCCTATATAAACTTTAACATAACGAGCGAATATTCCAACACCGTGAGCATAAGGGCCGCGGAATGAGAAAGCGCCGCCGTAAAGCGGGCGAACACGCGGCGACAGATCGGAGGACGGTATGAAATCGAATAAACTGAAAACGGTTCTTAAAGCGGTCGTATTCCTGCTTATATTCGGGATGCTGTTCGCGCTTCTGAACCTGTTCTTTCTTCCCAAGCGTTCGAGCATGGGCGAAAACTCGCAGGTCGCGGGATTCTATAAGGAGCCCAAGAACACTATCGACGTTCTCGGCTTAGGTTCGTGCAACCTTTACAGCTCGTTCAGCCCCGTTGTGCTGTACGAGAAATACGGCATCACCTGCTACAACTTCTGCTGTCCCGACGAGGAGTTCTCCTCCTCCTACTATTTCCTTAAGGACGCGCTGAAGACTCAGGACATCAAGGTCGTAATGATCGAATCGCTCTTCTTCCTTGCCGAGAATACCGCAAAGCGCGAATACTATAACCGCCTCGGCGCGGACTATATGCCTCTCTCCTGGAACAAGCTCGAGTATCTGAACGAGCTTTCGAAGCAGGAGACGGAGATCATGCGGCAGTATGATCCGACGACTCCGGACAGGCTCATGACCTACGCCGGGTATCTGTTCCCTCTTCTTCGCTACCACTCCCGCAACGATCTCGGGAGGAACGATCTTAAGAAGCTCTTTACCCCGGGCGAATACAGCTTCTATAAGGGCGGCGTTCCCCAGTACACCTACACGAGGAACGACGGCAACTTCTTCAACACCGTTTTCAACGGGGATAAGCTGACCGACAACTGTCTCGAATTCGTTCCCAAGATCAAGCAGCTCTGCGACGAAAAGGGCATTCGCGTCTTCGTCGTCAAGAGCCCGAACTATCTGCGCTGGGGCAGGGACGACTCGCATACCAAGCTGGTCCGCGATTACTGTGAAGAGCTCGGTATCCCGTTCGTGGATTTTCACGCTCCCGAAAACAACAATTTCGAGATCTGGGATTACGGCGATCATACCGGAAGGCTGAACGTTTACGGCATGCGCAAGTTCAGCGAGACCGTGGGGAGCTATCTTACGGAAAATATGGGACTCTCCCCCACTCCGCTCTCCGCGGAGAACAAGGCCGCGTGGGACGCCTGCGTTGAAAAATACTACGAGACCGCGAGCAAGAAGAATTGCGACATCTATCAGGGACATATCGCCCAGCTGAAGAGCCTTGACGGCGCCATGCAGGTGCGTTGGAACGTGTGCGACGACTGCTCGAGCTTCAGCGTTTACAAAAAGACCGAAAGCGGCGAGCTCGTCCTTCTTACCGACAATGCGGTCGGCGAGACTTACGAGGACGCGGACGTCGTTTCCGGCCGCGGATACACCTACTTGGTCGTTCCCAACGAGGGCGCGCTGAAGGGCGCTTTCTCCCCCGAGGTCTCCGGCGTCTACCTTGATATGCCCGACGAGTTCACGCTCGAAAACAGGAACGGCAGCGTCGCCCTTTCCTGGAACGCCATCCCCGAGGCAGCGCGTTACGTCATTCAGCGCAGGACCGGCATGGGATTTGCCTTTGAGGATCTTGCCGAGGTCGAGGGCACGAGCTACGTCGACGATACCGCCGAGGACGGCGTCGTCTACTACTACCGTCTTCTTGCCGTATGCGAGGATAACGGCGTGAAGTATTACAGCATGAGCCAGGTCGACTGCACGCTCGCCCGCAGCACGCCCGCGATAACCAAGGTGACTGCCGGGAACGCCGTGACAATTAAGTGGACGCCTGTTAAAAATGCCGAGGAGATCCACGTATTCCGCCGCGGCGAAAACGAAACGGATTTCACCGAAGTCGCAGTGCTTCCGGGAGACGCGTCGGAATACGCCGACACGGACGTAACGAGCGGCACGGAATACTTCTACAGGATAGCGGTGTACGACAAGTACCTTGACTTTGCCTTCCTGAGCGAGTTCTCCAATACGGTTAGCGCCAAGGCGAACTGAACACGGTATTTCAATGAGGAAAAAGCAAATTAAATGCTTTTTCCTCTTGTTTTTTGCTCTTACGCTGTGCTATAATATTATTTTGTAAAAGGGGGCTTTGAAAAGCCCGCATGATTGTTTCGGCAAAAGGAGTTTTTATGAAACAAAGATGTGAAAAGCTGATCGGCGTTCTCGCCCCTCTGGGCGTTGACGGCGCTCTCATCACCTCTAAGACCAACATCCGCTACTTCTCCGGCTTCACGAGCGACGAAGCGGTGCTCCTCATCAACAAGGACAGGCGCGTGCTTCTGACCGACTTCCGCTACACCATCCAGGCGAAGGAACAGAGTCCCGATTTCGAGATAATCGAGACCTCCCGCGCCATCGCGACGGAAGAGATCGCCGCCGTTATAAGGGAAATGGGCATTAGAAAATGCGCTTTCGAGGACGGCTATCTCACGGTCCGCGCGTTCAACAGCTATAAGGATCTGCCCGTTGAACTCGTCCCGCATACGACCGAGATCGACAGGGTAAGGCTCGTCAAGAGCGAGTACGAGATCGAGTGCCTCAAGAAGGCGCAGTCCATCGCCGACGCCGCTTTTTCCGAGCTTCTGACCGTTATCCGCGAGGGCATGACCGAGAAGGAAGTCGCGAACGAGCTCGACCACCTGTTAAGGAAACACGGCGCTGACGAGAACTCCTTCGACACCATCGTCGGCTCCGGCCCGAACGGCGCTCTCTGCCACGCGACCCCCGGCCCGAGGAAGCTCCAAAAAGGCGATCTCGTCGTTATCGACTTCGGCTGCAAGCACATGGGCTACTGCTCCGATATGACGCGCACTGTCGCGATCGGCGAGCCCTGCGACGAGCTTAAGAAGATCTACGGCATTGTCCTCGAGGCTCAGCTTGCCGCCCTCGACGCGCTTAAGCCCAACATGAGCGCGAAGGAGCTCGACGGCGTTGCCCGCGGCGTCATCTCGAAGGCGGGCTTCGGCGAGTGCTTCGGTCATTCCCTGGGTCACGGCTTCGGCCTTGACATTCACGAGGCGCCCTACGCGAGCACGCGTTCCGCGGACACGCTCCTGCCCGGCTGCACGATCACGGTCGAGCCCGGCATCTACGTCGAGGGTCTCGGCGGCGTCCGCATCGAGGACGACTGCGTTTTGACCGAGGACGGATTCATTAACCTCGCTCACACGACCAAGGAAATGATCGTTATCTGAACCCCAATGCGGTTTCGTCCGCTGGTGTATAAACTTTAAGAACATATTATTTGGAGGTAATTTATGATTTTAGCAGGCGATTTTCGCAAGGGTGTAACCGTCGAGATCGACGGACAGGTCTGGTCCATCGCGGACTTCCAGCACGTTAAGCCCGGCAAGGGCGCGGCGTTCGTCCGCACCCGTCTTAAGAACGTCATGACCGGCGCCGTTCTCGAAAAGACCTTCTCCCCCACCGACAAGTATCCCACCGCTCACATCGAGACCCGTGAGATGCAGTACCTTTACAACGACGGCGATCTCTACACCTTCATGGACGTA
>JAILNX010000014.1 GCA_024691085.1 Clostridiales bacterium
GAATTCATCGGTAATGAGCTCATGCATTTCATATGGACAGTCAAACAGCACGTCAAGGAAATATCCGCTGTTAAGCTGCCTGTACGCGGGATCGTTCATCCAGAGCGGGATTATCTTCGGGTTCGGAACTGCTTGATATTCAAGGGGAATATCACCGCGCAGCACTTCGTGATCGCGTTCCCGGCGCTCACGGTTCCTGTCAAGCCTGTCCCACTGTTTGATGATGTAAGCAAAATCTTCCTCAGTACGCGCGGCAAGCTCCAACCTGCGAAGCGCCTCGGCCTGGATCTCCCGCTTAAGCCTCTCCTCGCCGGTATCTTCGTCGTCATATTCGGGATAACAGTCGTCCTTCTCAAGCTCATCCTCCAGCAAACCCAATCGCTCGAGCCTCAGCTGGCGGCGCTGTTTGCCTGTCATTCCATCAGAAAAGGCAAGATCATCACGTCCAATGATCGGATCATTATCACCGGAAACGCTCATGGTTCTCACCTCCTTAAAATATATTCTAAATTTGTTCTAAAACGGTTCCGTTTTGCCCCCTGTTTTTCTCCTATAAGTAGAGGAAGTAATCTACAATGGCGGTTAACAGGTTACATTTCCGCAGTACAAAACGAAAGGAGGCTCACGGCAGCCATGATCGACTAACAGCGCTCAACAGACAATCAAGCGGTTACTGTTTCCGGAACAGAATTATACAGTAAAGGGACAGCGAATGCAACGAAATCGAGTACCAGTTATGGTACAGCGAATTATATATTTAGGAGGTAAATTGTTGGAAAAACCTAAGCTGACAAAAGAAATCATGCAATCGGAACGTCTGCGCGCGAAGTATGTGCATGACGTTATCGATTATCTGGTCGAGCAATGGGACATTAATCGCTTCCTTGCAGAGCCAACAGAAATCAACAACAACCATTGAAAGGAGAAACAAAATGAAAAGAATCAATGACGCCGTCATCATCGGCGTCGACCACGGTTACGGGAACATCAAGACCGCGAACCACATCTTTAAGGCGGGAGTGGCGAGCTTCGATCACGAGCCGCTGTTCACGGGCGACATGCTCGTATATGGCGGGAGGTACTACGTCATCGGAGAGGGGCACAAGGAATTCGTGCCGCAAAAGCAGAGCGACGAGGATTATTACCTGCTCACGCTTGCGGGGATCGCGATGGAGCTTAAAATCGAAGGGCTCATCGAAGCGGACGTCATCATCGCCGCGGGGCTGCCGCTCACATGGACGACCGGGCAGAAGGCAGAGTTTGCCGCGTACCTCACACGGAATGAGGACGTGAGCTTCATCTTCCGCAAGGTCGATTATCACATCCGCATACTCGGAGCGAGGATCTACCCGCAGGGATACGCTGCGGTGGCCGAATTCGCGCCGTCGATGAAGGGAGTGAACGTCATCGTCGATATCGGCAACGGGACTATGAACACGCTGTTCATCATCGACGGCAGACCTCAGGCTGGGCGTATGTTCACGGAGAAGTTCGGCACGCACCAATGCACGCTCGCGATCCGCGAGGCGCTGATGCGTGGGCGTGGCGCTGAGATCGACGACTCGATAATCGACAGCGTGCTGATAAACGGCACTGCGGATATCGGGAAGGATGATCTAAGACTCATCCGCACCGTCGTGGAGCGATACGTCGGCGGCATATTCCGCAGGCTGCGCGAGCACGGGTATGACGAGCTGACCATGACGCTTTACGTCACTGGAGGCGGCGGGTGCCTCGTCAAAAACTTCTATCGCACGAAGGGCAGCCGCGTGCGGTTTATCGATGACATCCGCGCGGCGGCGAAGGGTTACGAATACCTTGCTGAGCTGCAGCTGAAAGCGGAGCGGGGCGTATGAAGGACTCTCACAGGATAAGCGTAAGATTCGACCTTTCGGATCCTAATCAGCGGAAGGTGTACGAAGCACTGCATGAGATCGACCGACAAGAGCACGGATCGATGAGCGCATTTGCGATAAAGGCGATCGGGGAATATCTTGATCGCCTTTCCGGTCGCGGCCGATTCGATTTTTCACTTGACGACTTGCGGGATATGTTCCGCGAGGAGATACAGGAGCTCGATCTCGTCCCGCGTGAGACCGCTCCCGCATTCACGCCTCCCGCGGAAATGACCGATGAGGAGAGACAGGAGAATGATCGAAATGTACTTGAAACGCTCGATATGTTCACGTGACGCCAAACCGCCCGATTTTGGCGCCATCAGGCCTGCGTCCGATAAACCGATGGCGCCACATGGAAGCACGAATAACCACGCCCGGCGGAAGCACTCATCCCCGCCGGCCGGCATACCGGGTATCCATGTAAAAAACGATAGCCAGCAGGGAACTTGTACGGCAAGTTCCGCCCCGCCGATTCGGGGAACGGCGGTCTTTTTAGGGGAAGCCCCTAATACCCCTGTAAAGGCGGTGGCGCCATGAAGGAGAAGAAAGAGCGCTTGGAACTGAGGGTAACGAAATCCGAGAAGAGCGCCATCTGCCGGAAAGCCGCAAAGTGCGGTTTGACGATAAGCGAATACGTGAGAAAAAGAGCATTGGGTTACGAGCCGCGCGGGGCTCCGACCGATGCTCTTTTCGATATCACCGGAAGGCTCTCGGAGCTCACGAACGGCGGGTTATCATCCGAAGCGGAAAATGCGGTATTGGATCTTCTCACCGATATCCGCAGGGCCTTCTTCGAAAGCGAGGCGAAGTGATATGGCAATAACCGGCTTCTGGCCGATCGGTGACAGTATCTCAAGAATAATTAATTACACCGTCAATCCCGAGAAGACGATTGCTCCAGAGGATATGACCGATGACCTCAAAAAGGTCTTGCGCTATACCTCCGATCCCGGTAAGACGGATAAGCTCATGTATGTCTCCGCTCTCAACTGCCCATGGCAGCAGGCGTATGAATGGATGACGGCGACGAAGAAACGATACGGCAAGCTCGGCGGCAACACTTGTTATCACGGGTTCCAGAGCTTCTATGGAAAAGAAGTCTCTCCCGAGGAAGCTCACGCGATAGGAATGGAAACGGCAAGGCGTATGTGGGGCGATGAATACGAGGTGCTCGTGACCACCCATCTGAATACCAAGAACGTACATAATCATTTCGTAGTCAATTCCGTATCCTTCCGCACGGGAAGGAAATACGAGAACCACAAGCGGGATCATCAGCGGCTTAGGGAAGTATCCGACGAGCTCTGTCGCGAACACGGGCTTTACGTTATCGAAAACCCCCGAAGTCATG
>JAILNX010000024.1 GCA_024691085.1 Clostridiales bacterium
TGGACCGACGTCGAGCAGGGCGATTACACCGGCACCTGGAACCCCAGGGTCGACAGGGGATATGTCAACTGGTTCGGTCCGTCCGGCCACAACGTTGATTTCGACGGCGTATTCGCGACCCTGGTCTTCACGGTCAAGGAAACCGCTGCCGCCGGCGATTACACTGTCACCGTCACCTATGACGAGGATAACGTATTCGATCAGTATGACGATAACGTAGCTTTCGACATCCAGGACGGTAAAGTAACCGTTATCGCTCCCGAGGAGGCGTACTATCTGATCGGCACGATGACGGGTTGGCAGGTCGACGAGAACTACAAGTTCACGCTGAATGAAGACGCTTCTGTTGAAGAGTACATTCTTAACGTCCCGGATCTTGCAGATGGCGCCGAGATCAAGGTCGTCAAAGCGACCGGCACGGCCACGAATGCGTGGTATCCCGACAACGCAGACAACTATGTTGTCGACACCGCTCACTCCGGCAACGTTAACGTTTACTTCCGTCCCGCCGGAAATAGCGACTGGGAGAGCTTCCACACCGGCGGATTCTTCTACATCTCCGCTCTGCACACCGTCACCGTCGAGACCGACGGCAACGGCACGGCTTCGATCGATCCCGCTGCTCCCGACTACACGGCCGAAGTAACGCTCACCGTAACTCCGAACAAGGGTTACGTATACGCCTACACCGAGATCTATGATGGTAACGGCGAGCAGATCGACCTCGGCTCCGTCCAGTGGAACGATACCGCGCTGACCTTCAATATGCCCGACTATGACATCGTCGTCAAGGTCTACTTCAAGGAAGGCCCCGCGTTCAGGTCTCAGTCGCTCATGCTCCAGGGCCGTATCGGCGTAAGGTTCTTTATGAGCCTGCCCGAGAACGACGCCTTCGAATACGAGCGCGTCGACTTCACGATCAGCGGCAAGAACGCCGACCGTGCCGCAGCGACCGTTGAGTTCAGCGAGGATCTCCCGAAGAACTCAAAGGGCTACTACGGCTTCACGTTCTACGTGAACACGATCCAGATGGCCGACACCATCACCGCGACGTTCTATTATCTCGACAACGGCGTTGAGAGGACGATCTCGAAGGAATATTCCGTAAAGAGCTACCTCGAATGGTTCGACAGGACCTACTCCGCGAACCCGAACGCGTTCGCTCCCGAGATGGCCAACGTCATCAAGGCGCTTGCCGACCTTGGTCACTACATGCAGGCGTTCCTTGACGAAACCAACAACGATTGGAGCGTCGAGGAAGGCGACCATGCCGAGATGGATAAGTTCTTCACGACCTACACCGAAGCTGACGTCGCCGATGCGACCGCCTTTGTTGCCGATCATGCGCTCTCTATTACCGGCGAAAACTCCGATATCGAAGGTCTGCAGTATGCGCTGGATCTCGAGAGGGAGATGGCGATCCGCGTCTTCATAACCGTCGCCGAAGACTTCGAGGGCGAGTTCACCGCGACTGTCGACGGAAAGGACGCCGAAGTTACGAAACTTACGGATACCATGTACATGGTTGAGGTCAAGGACGTGCAGGCACATCAGCTGAGCCGCGAGTACACGATCACGATCGCGACTGCTGAAGGCGGCACGCTGACCATCGTCGGTTCCGGCTTAAGCTATGCGAATCTTATGTTCGACACATACTCCAGCAATACCCTAGGCGAGTATGCCGCCGTAGCGCTCTATCGCTACTCCAAGGCTGCCGATGAGCTGAAGGCTTCTGCTGAATAATACCGAACAAATTATGCACCGCAGGCGCGGACCCATTAGGGCCCGCGCCTTATCTATGCCCGGCCATGACCGCGGCGCCTGTTGCATTGATGAGCGAAGTGTGATAAACTGATAATATCCCGCGGGGAAACCAATAATTCCGAGAGGAGCATAACTATGAAGAGACTTCTTGCGGCGCTGACCGCGATAATAATGCTCATTGCCCCGATGGCGGCTTTCGCTTCGGCGGCGGAGACCGGACTTCCGTTCGAGCTCGCCGCGCCCGGCAATCTGACCGCCGCGTGGCTCGAAGAAAACGACTCGCCCACGACGATCAGGATCGCATACACCCTGACGAACGAGATGACGTCGTTCTTCAAAGATATGGAGAACGCACATCTGGAAGGCACGATCGACGGGTTTATGGAAAACGTCGGCTGCGACGATATCTGGATGAACGTTCAGATCGACTGGGCGCTCGACGACGTAAACGACAGCGTATCCGGCTGGCACTATACGAGGTACTGGGACGGAGACGATTATTTCGGTCTCGGACACGACGAGGAGGGCAATCGCCGTTACAGCGAATGGGACGTGGTCGATGGCTCGCTCAACAATGCCACTGAGACCGTTCAGGACATGTGGGTGACCAGAGGCGTTCCGAACGACGACCGCTGGAACGGCGATCCCGAAACAAATATGCCCGGTGTAAAGGATCAGCTCAGGCCCGATCAGTACACCTATAACGAAGAGGAAGAGACCCTTTATATCGACTTTACTCAGCACACCTTCTATTTCCGCGCCCGCTTCGTCGTCACCGTCAGAGTGGAAGGGGCTCCCGACAAGTATTACTTCTCCGACTGGTCGAATATCGCGAGCGCCGGCAAGGATGCCGAGGCGATCGTTCCCCTGACGAAGGCCGACGTCCCCGCTCCGGTCATCACCGACCTGCATATGACCGACAAGGAGTTCAACGGCAATCCCGTAGTGGCATTCACCCTCACCGTTCCCGACGAGCTGATGAGGAACGCCGCCAGGGCAGAGGCCATGGGCGGCACGATAGTCATCGAGACCGAGGCGCGCGTCAAGGGCGATACCGAATGGACGCTGATGGGCAATTCCGACTGGATCATCAAGGCGGGCGAGATGGAGTGCGCGCTCCTGACGCTTGTGAACGCCGAGCGCCCGAGCATCCCGAGGGATACCGTGATCGAGCTCCGCTGCAGGTATCGCTGTTCCCAGCCCGGAATGGACGATATCTATTCCGACTATTCCAAGATAATCTCCTTCGGAACGAACGACATCAACAGCGGCGGCAGCGAGGGCGGCGCTATCGAGCCCGCGCCGGAAAAGAAATGCCCGATCTGCCATTTCTGCCCGCAGCCTCTCGGCCTCTGCATATTCATCTGGATCGCGATAATCGTCGCCGTGATAATTGTCGTCGTGATCGTGATCGCAGCGGCGAAGAAGAAAAAGAAGAAGGAATAAGACTTTTGAAAAACAAACAGCCCGGGGATACTCGGTACCCCCGGACTGTTTTTTTATCCGTCAGATCCCCATGCTCTTCCTGAGTATCATCAAAGCGTCGATCGCGGTCACGTTCCCGTCGCGGTCGAGGTCGCAGAGCCACAGCGTATCGGGGCTTATCGGGGCGATGTGCATTATGTGCCTCAGCACCTTCAGCGCATCCGCCGCGGATACGAAGCCGTCTCCGTCGGCGTCGCCCTCGGGATATTCGTCGGGAGCCGAGAAGCGCGCCACGATGACCCGGGGCTTGTTCGAAAGCTGATAGCTCCAGATCCTGAAATCGGTCTTGTCAGAGGCGAGCGTCCCGTCGTCATAGTACCAGCCGCGGAACTGCATGCCTGTCTCCGGCACGGCGGAGAAGGTATAATAATCGCCTCCGTCGTTCATGGCAAAGCCCGCCGTCCCGCCCGGCATGGAGTACACCCTGTCGAAGTAGACCCATTCGTTCGACGTAAGATCTATGTCGAGAAGGAGATTCCCGTTAAGATCGAGCGACCGAAGCAACGGGCATCCCGAAAGGTCGATCTCACGCAGATCGTTGTTGGCGGCGTCAAAGGTGTTGAGACCGTGAAGCCCCGTAACGTCGATCTCGGTAAGGTCGTTATCGCGGCAGTTAAGGTAGTAAACGAGATCGGATACCGGCAGGGTAAGGCTGTACATGCCGTTGTCCGCGCAGTCGAGCACGGTAAGATTCGGGAATTCAGTCGCATCGAAAGTCGGTATGAGGTTGCCCGTAATGTTGATGCTTTCAAGCAGCGGGCAGTGCGTGAGGTCCAATGAGGGAAGGAGGTTGTCAAAGAGATAAAGGAATTTGAGCTTCGGGCACTCCGTAAGATCGACGGAGCCCAGCGAGTTCGAACCGAGCTGAAGATAGAATATTTCATGGCAGCCGGAGATGTTTATCGACTCAAGGAGATTGTTCCCGAGCGTGAGCTTTTTAAGCGCCGAGCATCCCGAAAAGTCCGCGCGGGTGACTGCGTTCCAGCGCAGCATGACCGTTTCGAGCGCGGTAAGCCCCGAAAGGTCGAGCTCGCCGACAAGGGGAACGTCCACCGCGGTAAAGCTCAATATCTTTTTGGGCGAAGTCCCGGTGAACACGACGCCCGCCCAGGTGGAAGGATCCAACTTGACGTAGGCGGGGGAGAGCTTCAAACCGTTCTTAACGCCGCTTTCATCGGTTTTTTCGAGGAACGCCGCCATCTTCTCGTAATCGGCGGAGCTGTAACCCGACGGAGCCCGGGACCCGGATGCGGAAACGGAAGACGCCGCGCACAATAAAACGAGCGCGAGCGCAAAAGACAGCAGTCTTTTCATTACGTCCGAAGCCCCCCTTCATTCGAAAATACATATATATATTAACCCGCGCCGCGTTTTTTGTCAATCACTTTCGGATTTTTCCGTTTGTGCCGCCGCCCGCGAAAACCACAATATCTTGTGCCGGACTAAAATATATAGCACATAATGTGGTGATCGGGTATTGACAGCCGTCCCGCCGTCTGCTATAATGGTAAAGTAAGCAAAATCGCCGAAGGGCGGTATTACATAAAAACGCGATGCTTTCAGGGGGAAATATAAAAATGTACAGAGTTGTAAAGCGTGACGGCAAAGTTGCGGAGTTTGATATAAAGAAGATCTCTGCGGCGCTCACCAAGGCGTTCGACGCCTGTGACAAGCAGTATCATCCGTCCATCATCGATATGCTCGCGCTCCGCGTATGTGCTGATTTCGAGCCGAAGATCAAGAACGACCGGATCGCTGTCGAGGACATCCAGGACAGCGCGGAAAAGGTGCTTTCCGAGGCCGGCTATTCCGACGTCGCAAAGAGCTATATCCTCTACCGCAAGCAGCGCGAGAAGATCAGGAACGTCGGCTCGACATTCCTCGATTACAAGGATCTCGTTGACAACTATCTTCAGATCAACGACTGGCGCGTCAAGGAGAATTCCACAGTCACCTATTCCGTCGGCGGACTGATCCTTTCGAACTCCGGCGCCATCACCGCCAACTACTGGCTCTCCGAGGTCTATGATAAAGAGGTCGCTGAGGCGCACCGCTCCGCCGCGATCCATCTTCACGACCTTTCCATGCTCACCGGCTACTGCGCCGGCTGGAGCTTGAGGCAGCTCATCAAGGAAGGCCTCGGCGGCGTTCCCGGCAAGATCACCTCCTCTCCCGCGAGCCATCTTTCCACGCTCTGCAACCAGATGGTCAACTTCCTCGGCATAATGCAGAACGAGTGGGCCGGCGCGCAGGCGTTCAGCTCCTTCGACACCTATCTCGCTCCCTTCGTAAAGGTCGACGACCTCTCTCAGAAAGAGGTCAAGCAGTGCATCCAGAGCTTCGTCTACGGCGTCAACACCCCCAGCCGCTGGGGCACGCAGGCTCCCTTCTCCAACATCACCCTCGACTGGGTCGTCCCGAAGGATATGGAGAACCTTCCCGCTATCGTCGGCGGCAGGGAGATGGATTTCACCTACGGCGACTGCAAGAAGGAAATGGATATGGTCAACAAGGCGTTCATCGAGATCATGATCGAGGGCGACGCCAACGGCCGCGGTTTCCAGTACCCGATCCCCACCTATTCCATCACGAAGGATTTCGACTGGTCGGAGACCGAGAACAACAGGCTCCTGTTCGAGATGAGCGCGAAGTACGGCACCCCCTATTTCTCGAACTACATCAACTCCGATATGGAGCCATCGGACGTACGCTCCATGTGCTGCAGACTGCGTCTTGACCTGCGTGAGCTCAGAAAGAAATCCGGCGGCTTCTTCGGCTCCGGCGAATCCACCGGCTCGGTCGGCGTCGTCACGATCAACCTGCCCCGCATTGCGTATCTTGCCGAGGATGAGAAGGACTTCTACGCCCGTCTCGACAGGCTGATGGACATCTCCGCCCGTTCCCTCAAGACAAAGCGCACCGTCATCACCAAACTCCTTGACGCGGGCCTCTATCCCTATACCAAGCGCTATCTCGGCACCTTCGCCAACCATTTCTCCACGATCGGCCTCATCGGTATGAACGAGGTCGGCCTCAACGCCAAGTGGCTCAGGAAGGATCTCACCCACAAGGAGACCCAGGAGTTTGCGAAGAACGTCCTGAACCATATGCGCGAACGCCTCTCCGACTATCAGGAGAAGTACGGCGACCTGTATAACCTTGAGGCGACCCCCGCCGAGAGCACGACCTACCGTTTCGCGAAGCACGATAAGGCGAAGTATCCCGACATCATCACCGCGAACGAGAACGGCACGCCCTACTACACCAACTCCTCGCATCTGCCCGTCGGCTACACCGAGGATATCTTCTCCGCCCTCGATATCCAGGACGGTCTGCAGACCCTCTACACCTCGGGTACCGTCTTCCACGCCTTCCTCGGCGAGAAGCTCCCCAGCTGGAAGGCCTGCGCCGATCTCGTAAGGAAGATCGCGGAGAACTACCGCCTGCCCTACTATACCATAAGCCCGACCTATTCGGTCTGCGCCGATCACGGCTATATCAAGGGCGAGCACTTCACCTGCCCGGTCTGCGGCAGAAAGACCGAGGTCTACAGCCGCATCACCGGCTATTACCGCCCCGTCCAGAACTGGAACGACGGCAAAGCGCAGGAGTTCAAGGACCGCCAGACCTACGTCATCGAGCGCTCCGTTCTGACCCATGAGGGCGTGCTGGAGCCGATGACCGCGGAAGCCGAGCCGAAGGAGGGCGGCGAGGAGAGGATCATGCTCTTCGTATCGAACACCTGCCCCAACTGCCGCACGGCGAAGACCGTCCTCGATAACGCCGGGATCTCCTACGATACCGTCGTCGCCGACAATTCCATCGACCTCGTCAATAAGTACGGCGTCACCCAGGCGCCGACTCTCGTAAAGGTCACCGCGAACGGCGTCGAACAGTTCAGGGGCGTTTCCGAGATCCTCGGAATGATAAAGCGATAAGTTTTCAAATCAAACGGGCTGCAAAACAGCCCGTTTTTTTTGCCGAAAATATTGACCGTAAACCTCGGTTATGATAAAATAATACGGTTTTATATACCCATTCATTTTTAAGGACGGAATCATATGGATCTTTTTGACAAGTGTGTGAACGATCTCGTCACAAGGACGAGAGAGGAGGGCGTTTATCCCTACTTCCACTGCCTTGAATCGCGTCAGGACGTTGAAGTAATTATGGAGGGCAAGCGCCGCATAATGCTGGGCTCGAACAACTATCTGGGTCTCACGGTCAACCCCCGCGTGATAAAAGCGGGCGTTGAGGCGCTCGAAAGGTACGGCTCCGGCTGTTCCGGCTCCCGCTTCTTAAACGGCACGCTCGACCTTCACGTTCAGCTTGAGAAGGAGCTCGGCGAGTTTTTAGGCAAGGAGGCGGTCATGACCTTCTCGACCGGCTTCCAGTCGAACCTCGGCATCATCAGCGCGATAGTCGGCAGGAACGACTATATGATCTGCGATAAGGAGAATCACGCCTCCATCTACGACGGCTGCAGGCTCTCCTACGGCAAGATGTTAAGGTACCGCCACTCCGATATGGAGGACCTCGAGGAGCAGCTGAAAAGGGTTCCCGAGTCCGCAGGCAAGCTCATCATCACCGACGGCGTTTTCTCCATGAGCGGCGACATCGCGAAGCTGCCCGAGATCGTTGAGCTCGCGCACAAATACGGCGCGAGGATCATGGTCGACGACGCGCACGGCCTCGGCGTTCTCGGCGAGAACGGACGCGGCACCGCCGATTATTTCGGCCTTACCGATCAGGTCGACCTCATCATGGGCACCTTCTCGAAGAGCCTTGCTTCCATCGGAGGCTTCGTAGCGGGCGACCTCCGCGTGATCGACTGGGCGCGTCACGCGTCGAGGCCCTTCATATTCTGCGCATCGATACCCCCCGCATCCTGCGCGACAGCGCTTGAAGCGCTCCGCATCATGAAGGAGGATCCGTCGCTTCCGAAGCATCTTCTTGACCTCGCCGCGCATATGCGCAAGGGCTTGAGGGCACGCGGCATCGCGATAAAGGACAGCATCACGCCCATAATCCCCATCTATACTTACAGTCTTGAGCGCACCTTCCAGAAGGTCAAGGAGCTCTATGACGAGGGCGTCTACGTCAATCCCGTCATTCCTCCCGCAACGCCCGCCGACGAATGTCTGCTCCGCACGAGCTATATGGCGACGCATACGACCGAGCTTCTCGACGAGGCTCTCGACATTATCGAAAGGGTAATCAAGGAATAAGCAAAAATGCAAAGGATCGTTGTGATCACCGGCGCGACAAGCGGCATCGGGCTCGCCATGGCGGATGAGTTCGTAAAGAAGGGCGATAAGGTCTATTGCCTCGCGAGAAGGGAAACCGCCGTGCCCGAAGGCGCTTCGTTCATTCCCTGCGACGTGACGGACGAGGCACGTTCGAAGGCGGCGGTCGGCGAGGTGATCTGCCGCGAGGGACGCATCGACGTCCTTATCAACAACGCTGGCTTCGGCATCTCCGGCGCGGTCGAGTTCACCGAGCTGTCGGACGCGAAGCGCCAGTTTGACGTCAACTTCTTCGGCACTGTCAATATGACCAAGGCGGCGCTGCCTTATATGCGCACGGCGGGGAAGGGCATGATCCTCAACACCTCGTCCGTCGCGGGCGTGACGCCGATACCGTATCAGACCTATTATTCCGCCTCGAAGGCCGCGATAAACAGCTACACCATGGCGCTCGCGAACGAGGTCAGAGCCTTCGGCATACGGGTAGCCGCGCTCATGCCGGGCGACGTAAAGACCGGTTTTACCGACGCGCGCGCAAAATCCTCGAAGGGCGCCGACGTATATACCTCCCTCGAAAAGTCCGTTAAGACCATGGAGCACGACGAAAGGAACGGCATGAGCCCCGAAAGGCTCGCGAAACGCGCGTACTTCATCTCGACGAGGAGGCGCCCGAAGCCCCTGTACTCCTGCGGCTTTGTGTACTCGCTCCTCTGCACGCTCGCAAAGCTCCTCCCGTCGAGGTTCGTTAACTTCATACTCGGAAAGCTTTACGCGTAACAGAAAACAAAAAAGGCCGGTGCGCCATGCACCGGTCTTTTAGCTTGCTTTCAATCAAGGCTCTCGAGGTATTCCCTTCTGCCCTTTTCGTAAAGGTTGTTGCCGTCCGCGTCTATGACCGCGACGACGGGGAGATCCTCAACGACGAGGCGCCTTACCGCCTCCGCGCCGAGATCCTCGTAGCAGACGACCTCGGCGGACTTGATGCAGCTCGAAAGAAGAGCGCCCGCTCCGCCGATCGCGGCAAAGTAGACCGCGCCGTACTTCTTCATGGCCTCGACGACCTCGGGTCCGCGCTTGCCCTTGCCTATCATGCCCGTCTCGCCCTCCCTTATGAGTGTCGGGGAGTAAGCGTCCATACGGTAGCTGGTGGTGGGTCCGGCGGAGCCGATGACGTGACCGGGCTTCGCGGGGGTGGGGCCGACGTAGTAGATCGTGGCGTTCTCGATGTCGAACGGGAGCTTTTCGCCCTTCTCGACCAGCTCGACGAGCCTCTTGTGCGCCGCGTCCCTCGCGGTGTAGATGACGCCGGAAAGGAGGCACGCGTCGCCGGACTTTATCGTGCGCGCGGTCTCACGGGTGATGGGGAGAGTGATCTTTTTTTCCATACTGCACCTCTTTATAATACGGCGGATTTGTGCCTTGTGACGTGGCAGTTGATGTTTACGGCGACGGGAAGCCCCGCGATATGCGTGGGCATCCACTCGATATTGACGGCGAGCGCCGTCGTCCTTCCGCCGAAGCCCTGCGGGCCGACGCCGAGGGAGTTGATCTTATCGAGCATCTCCTTCTCGAGAAGCGCGTAGAACTCGTCGGGATTCCTTTCGTCGGTCGAGCGCATGAGCGCCTTCTTCGCAAGATACGCCGCCTTGTCGAACGTGCCGCCTATGCCGACGCCCACCACGATGGGGGGACAGGGATTCGGGCCGGCCTCCTCGACGGTCTTCAATATGAACGCCTTCACGCCCTCGATGCCGTCCGAGGGCTTGAGCATCGCAAGCCTACTCATATTCTCGCTGCCGAAGCCCTTCGGCGCGACGGTGATCTCGAGCTTATCGCCCGGAACGATCTCGGTGTAGAGCACGGCGGGGGTGTTGTCGCCCGTGTTCACGCGGCGGAGGGGATCTTTGACGACGGACTTGCGAAGGTAGCCTTCGGTATAGCCGCGGCGCACGCCCTCGTCGACCGCTTCCCTTATGTCGCCGACGATATGAAGATCCTGCCCTATCTTCAGAAACACGCAGCACATGCCGGTGTCCTGGCAGATGGGCACGATATCGTGTTCCGCGATGCCGTAATTCTCAATTATCTTGTCAAGTATCCCGCAGGCGGTCGGCCAGGGCTCGTTCGCCCGCGCCTCTTCGATGCGGCGCTTTATGTCCCCGGGCAGCAGGCAGTTTGCCTCGACGGCAAGCTCCGCGACCTTTTCGGTGATGAGTTCCGCGTTTATCTCTCTCATGCTCTTACCTCTCTTATATGATCGATGACCGTGCCGTCACGGTAGATGACGTCTGCGACTATTCGCTCGCCAATCGCGGGCTTCATGGGTACGCCGCTGGTCTTCTCGGCAAGCTCCTTAAGCTCGTGAATGTCCATGACCTTGACGCCCGCGTCCTTAAGACGGAGCTTGAGCTCCCGGTCCTTGGGGTTGACGGCGACGCCCTTCTGCGTTACGAGGACGTCGATCGTCGAGCCGGGGGTGGAGATGCAGGTCACGCGGTCGGTCACGATGGGCAGCCTCGCCCTCGAGAGCGGGGCGATTATCATGGCGAGCTTCGCGCCCGCCGCGGTATCGGAATGTCCGCCGGAGCCGCCCATGATGCGCCCGTCGGAATCGGTGTGCACGTTGATGTTGAAATCGGTGTCGATCTCGGTAGCGCCGAGAATGACGACGTCAAGGCTGTCGACGACGGCGCTCTTCGCTCCGGGGGAGGCGTAGTGCGTCGCTGAGATCTCCCTGTGTCGGGGATCCGACCTTATGGATTCGACGGCCTTAAGGTCGAAGCACTGAACATCCATAAGGGACTCGAAGCAGCCCTCGCGCAGCATATCGACCATATAGCCGGTGATGCCGCCGAGACCGAAGCTGCCCTTGATCTCCTCCTTGAGCATGACGTCCTTCAGGTACTTCGCCGCGGCGAGCGACGCGCCGCCGGCGCCCGTCTGGAAGCTGAATCCTTCCTTAAGAAGCCCGGAGGCCTTTATTACGTCGACGGCGGTCTGAGCCATGGAAAGCCCGACCGGGTCGCGGGTGATCTTGGTCGTTCCGGAGACGATGCCCGCGGGGTTGCCTATGGAATCGACCACTACTACCTCGTCGACGTCGGTCTCGGGGATCGACCAGCCGGTGAGGGGATAGGGACGAAGCTCGTCGGTTATCGCGACGACGAACCTGGCGTTCTTTGCGTCGGGAATGGCGTAGCCCAAAGAGCCGCAGGCGGATCTTCCCTCCGAGCCCTTGAGGTTGCCCATGGGATCGCAGGCGGGAGCCGCGATGAAGGCAACGTCGATGGGCGTTCTTCCGTTTTCGATGTCGGCGGGTCGGCCGCCGTGGGTGCGGAACTGAACGGGGTTCTTCATGCCGCCGGCCGAAATGAACGAGCCGAGACCCGCAGACATATAATCGGTCAGTATCGTCGTGACGACGCCGTTTTTGATATGCTCTATAAGCGGCCTGTGCGTGTCGAAGAGGGAGCTTGCGTTGACCGTAAGATCCTTTATGCCGAGGGCGGCGATCTCGTCCATGACCATGTTGAGCACGTAATCGCCGTTCCTTAAGTGATGATGGAACGAGACGGTCATGCCGTCCTTGAGCCCGGAATCGAGTATTGCCTGCCGTAAATTCTTAGCGAGCTTATTCATCGATGTCACCTGCCAATCCGAGTGCTTTTGCCGTCTCGAGCGTCTGACGCGCGCGCTCGACGATGGGCTTGTCGATCATCTTTCCGAACAGGGATACGGCGCCCTTGCCCTGTTCCTTGCCCTCCCTTATGGCCTCAAAGACCAGCTTCGCGTATTCGATGTCCTTCGCGGACGGGCTGAACACGCGGTTTATTATCTTTACGTGCCTGGGAGCTATCGCGGATTTTCCGGTAAAGCCCAGGCTCCTTGCGTATTCCGCGTCGGCCTCCGCGCCCTCGTCGTCATTGACGTCGGTAAAGGGGGTGTCGTAAACGTCCACGCCCGCCGCCCTTGCGGCGACGACCAGACGCTTCCTAGCGTAGTCGATCTCGTTGCCCGCCTTCGTGCGCTTGCAGCGAAGGTCGGCGGTAAGATCCTCGCCGCCCAGGAATATCGCCGCGACCCGCTTCGATGCGGAGGCGATATTGTAAGCGTTCTCAACGCCGAGAGCGGTCTCGATCAGGGGAATGAGGCGTACGGTGCCGACCTCGATCCCCGAACGCTTTTCGACCTCGGTGATGTAGGCGTCGACGGTTTTTATGTCCTCCGCGCTTCCCGCCTTCGGAGGCATGATAAGATCGGGCTTTAACGGGATCATCGCGTCAAGATCGTGCTTCCAGTAGGCGGTGTCGATCGAATTGATCCTCACCGTGATCTCAACACCCGAGAAGCCCATGCGCTCGATCGCGCTCCTCACAAGAAGCCTCGCCGCGTCCTTCTCGTCGGGCGAGACGGCGTCCTCAAGATCCAAAATAATGCTGTCGGCCCCGAGCGCGTCGCCGTTGATTATCATGTTCGGCGTGTTGCCGGGCAAAAAAAGCATACTCCTTCGCATCTTTACCTCCGATTTATTGCCAAAGACAATATAATAACATCTTATTATATCGCGAAGAGTCAAAAGATTCAAGTACAGGGCGAGAAAAGGAATCCGTTTTGCCGCTTTTTCCAAATACTAAAAAGTTGAAAAGCATGTCCTATTATGCTATAATAAGTCGAAATAAAATGCGTCGGGTCTGCCCGTGTCCGTTTGTGTGAGGTTTTGACTTAAATGAAGAGGCTTTCCGCGCTCCTTCTTGCGATCTTGTTCACATTCACCTATACTTCGCTTGTTCCCGTGTCGGCGGATGATTTAGAAGCGCCGAAAAACACGGTCATTACCCGTCTTCCTCTTGAAGGCGACGGCACGGAGGCGTCCCCCTATCTTATCGGCACGCGCGAAGAGCTTGTTCTTCTCGCTCGCGCCGTGAACGGCGGAGGCAGCGTCCGCGGGCTTTGGTTCGCGCTTTCTGCGGACGTCGATCTTTCGGGTGACGAGTGGGAGCCGATAGGCAAGGACGCCGCGTATCCCTTCGACGGCAGCTTCACGGGAAACGGCTTCGTCATCAGCGGTCTTACGATAAATAACGGCGTGGATCACTCCGCTCTGTTCGGCGTTTCGATAGGTGATGTTGAGGGCGTCACGGTCGAGAACGCTTTCGTTTCCGGCACGGACTACGTTTCGGCGGTGGTCGCCGAGGGCTCCTGCGAAAACTGCCGCGCCGGCGGCGTTATCTCGGGCACAAGCTTCGTCGGCGGCGTCGTCGGCGAGGGCTCCGTCTTCTTATGCGAGAGCGCCTGCTCCGTTACGGGCGAGGAATACGTCGGCGGAGTCATCGGCATGGGCGACGCGGTCTCGTCGGTCAATTCGGGCGAGGTCTCGGGCTCGCGCTTTACGGGCGGCGTCACGGGCTGCGGCGTCGAGCGCGGCTCGTTCGCGCGTGATGAGGAGCGTGTTCCGAACGAAACCGAGCTTAAGGCCGATAAGTACAGCGTCACCGCTTTCGTAAAATGGGCGCTCACCCATATCGAATACACTTCTATACCCGCGGGCGCCACTCTCGCCGCGCCGCGCTCGAGCTGCGGCACAGATACCTGGCAGTACCTTTACGGCAGCGTCCGCGCGAAGATCAACAGCACGACCATAAACAACTACTTCTCGAATCACTACAATAAATATATGTTCAGGTCGCAGTACGACGACCTGACCTCCGGCTGGACGGACAGCTATACCTACGCCACGGACTGCCAGGGACTGCTAGACGCGTGGATGACCTACGAAGCGGGCTCAAGCACCGACCTGAACGCGGATATGAACTACAGCTACTGGTGCACGCAGAAGGGCGAGATAGGCTCCATCACGCGCCAGTACGTCGTCGGCGAAGCGGTGTTCAGATATTCCAAATGGCTCAGCCGCATGGGCCACGTAGGCTGGATCTGCGGCTTTGACGACGACGGCGAGCCCCTTGTCGTGGAGGCGAAGGGCGTAAGCTTCGGCGTCATCGTCACAAGGCTTTCGGACGGCTCGTGGACACACAGAGGGCTTATGACGGCCAAGTTCTATTACGATTCCACACTCACGCCCTCCTCGCAGGCCACCCATCCCGCAGCCGAACCCGATCCCGCGGAGACGTTCAGAAACGAAGAGTCCGCGCCGACGAGGGCGGTCTGGAACGGCACCGTCGCGAGCGGCTTTGCGGGCGGCTCCGGCACGCAGGCGGATCCATACCGCGTCTCGACTGCGGAACAGCTTGCATACGTCGCGTATGCCGTCAAAAACGGCACGACATTCAGCGGCAAACACATCGAGCTCACGAACGATATCTGGCTGAACGACACGCTCGGCTGGATGACCTGGGATCATTTCGATAATCCTCCCGCGAACAGCTGGTCGCCCATCGGCTATTATGCCGACAGCAAGGACTATAAGCCCTTCAAGGGCAGCTTCGACGGCAAGGGCCACACCGTTTACGGTATGTTCATTCACGAGAACAGCGTAAGCTGCCTCGGCCTGTTCGGATACGTCGCGGGCAATCAGTCGGGATACATCAAAAACGTTACCGTCGCCCGCTCCGTCATCAAGGGCGGCTGCAACTCGGGCGGCATAGTGGGCTGCCTGTCCGATTACGGCAGGGTCGATAGCTGCTATTTCACGGGTATAATCAATGCCGAGTCGTGGACGGGAGGCGTCGTCGGATACGCCTGGAACACCTCGGGCACGACCTATATCTACAACTGCGCGAATCTCGGCACCGTAAAGGGCACGACCTGTACGGGCGGCATCGTCGGCATGGCGAAGGCGAACTGCGTCATCTCGGAATGCTCGAACACGGGCTCGCTTGTAAAATGCTTCAAGATGGCGGGCGGCATCGTCGGCAGGGCGGTCTCGTCCACGGTCAGCATCTGCCGCAATCACTGCCTTACGACCGGCGCCGATATGATCGGCGGTATAGCGGGCGTGACGGTGAGCTCGTCCGTCTATGAGTGCTATAACGGCTGCGACCTTTCCGCGGGCAAAAGGCTGGGCGGATTGACGGGTTATACTTCGGGCGGCAGCGTCAAGAACTGCTTCAGCTCCGGCAACGCGGTCGGCCGCGAAAAGACGGGCGGACTTATCGCCAACGCGAAGAACTTAGCGCTTGAATGCTGCTATAACGTCGGCAAAGTCGTCTCGGCGCATACCGCCGGCGCCGCGGTCGGGTATGCCGAAGGCACCGTCACCGCGACGAATGTATATGTGCTCGAGGGCTGCTGCCAGGCCGCCTCGAATTACGGCACGGCGATGAGCGCGGACAAGTTCAATAAACAGCTCTGTTATACGGGCTTTGACTTTACGAATATCTGGGTGATCGATCCCGAGACGGAATACCCCGCCGCGGAGCTTAAGAGGGTGCGCTATACCGCCGACAAGATCCCCGATATCCCCGCTCCCGAGCCGGATACGACTCCCGAGCCTACCCTTGCGCCTACCCCGACACCGACCGCCGCTCCCACGACGGCTCCGACGACCGCTCCGACGACCGCTCCGACGTCGTCTCCCGGCACGGGACTCGTGGGCGACGCCGACGACAACGGCTGTGTTGAGGCCGCGGACGCGCTTCTTGTGCTGCGCTGTTCCATGGGGATCGTTGACGGAAGCGAGATCCCGGGATTAGACAGATGCGATATGACGGGCGACGGAGAGATCGGGGCTGACGACGCGCTGATCATACTCCGCATGTCCATGGGAATAATCGAATAAACCTTTTTTGCCCGGCCTAAGCGCCGGAACGAGGCCACATGAAGAAAACGCTTTCACTGATACTGTCGCTCATAATGCTGCTCGCGGCGCTGTCCGCGTGTGTGAACCCGAACGTCCCGACGGGCGATCCGGGCGCTTCCTACTCGCCGACGGGGAAGAAGAACATCGTCATCAACGAGCTGATGGCGGACAACGCTTCGTTCACGATGGGCTGCATGGACGACTGGATCGAGATCTATAACGGCGAGGACGAGGACGTCACGCTCTCGTCGTATTACCTTACCAAAAAGACCAAGGGCAAGGTGATAAGGCTCGACGGCTATACCGTAAAGGCGAAGGGCTATCTCGTGATAAAGCTCAACGACAGGACGCCTTTCAGGCTTTCGAAAACGGGCGACTGCGTAATGCTCCTCTGCTATTCGGGGCTCGTGGATCAGCTCGAATACGACGAGTCGATCGGCACCGCGTCCTATTCGCACGACGGCGTCTGCGCCTTCCCGACGCCGGGCTTTGCCAACACGCTCGCGGGGTATAACGAATACGTCGACAGCCTTGAGCTCCCGCCCTTGAGGATCAGCGAGATCATTCCGTCGAACGGCAAATACCTGCCCGTGAACGACGCGTACTACGACCTCGTCGAGGTGTATAACGGCTCCGACAGCGATATAGAGCTTTCAGGCTACTGGCTCTCCGACAAGAAGAGCGAGCCCAAAAGGTATCATTTTCCGAACGTTACCCTTCCCGCCGGCGGATATTTCGTCGTCTACTGCTCGGGACTCACCGCGCCCGACCACGCGCCGTTCAAGATAAGCTCACTGGGCGAAAGCATCTTCCTAAGCAACGAGGAAGGCATCATCGACTGCATCGAGGTCCCCGGCGACGTGCCAAGGAACGAAAGCTACGGCAGGAACGGCAAAACGCTCGTCTATATGAGCGAGCCCACGCCCGGCTATGAGAACTCCGCGGGCTACTCCAAGCGTCCCGGCGCGCCCGAGGCGAGCGTCCCGACCGGCGCCTACGGCGAGCCGATATCCGTCGAGCTCACCGCCGAGGGCACGATCTACTACACCCTCGACGGCACCGCGCCGACCGAGAACAGCACGGTCTACACAGGCCCGATCGCCGTCGATCATATTGCGTCTATAAGGACTTTCTGCGTGTCCGAGGGACATGCCTCGGAGCTTAAGTCGTACTTCTATCTTATAAACGTCGAGCACGCTTATCCCGTCGTGAACGTCGCCATAAAGCAGGAATACCTTACGGGAAACACGGGCGTGCTCAATCACGTCGATCCCGAGTACGAGCACGAGGCGTACGTCACCATGATGGATCAGGGCTCAGAGCTCTTCTCCGCGCCCTGCGGCTTCAAGCTCCACGGCAACGACTCCAAGAAGGGCGACAAGCAGAACTTCCAGTTAAGGTTCCGCTCGGTCTACGGCCTCGGCACGCTCAACTACAAGGTCTTCGAAAACAGGGATTATACGTCCTTCAACTCGCTGCTTCTGAAGGGCGGCAGCGAGGATTACGTGTTCTGCGGCTTCCGCGACGAGCTCTGCACGGGACTCGTAGACGGCACGACCGCCCTCACCACGCAGGCGTTCCGTCCTGTGATACTCTATTTGAACGGCAGGTACTGGGGCTTTTACTGGCTGAGGGAAAGGTTCGACTCGGAATGCTACGCGAACCGCCTCGGCGTTTCGAGGGATTCGATCAATCAGCTCAAGGATTACGGTGAAGCCGTTGTGGACGGCTCCAGGGAGGACTTCGCGGCGCTCGTAAACTACTGCAAGACCCACGACCTGAGGAACGCGGAAGACTACGCGTACGTCCTCTCGAAGCTCGACTACATGAGCCTTATGGACTGGTACATCTGCCGCTCGTACATGTCGGATTCGGACCTTGCAAACGTAAGGTTCTATATGTCGCCCGAGGAGGAGGGCGGGGGAAAGTGGCACTGGTGCTACTTCGACCTCGACTGGGCGTTCTGGGTGAACAGGGAGGATCCCATGGGCTCCGTCGCGAGGAATGACGGGCACCACGTCGTGATACTCTCGCTTCTTAAAAACGCCGAGTTCCGCGATATGTTCCTTAAACGGTACGCCTACCTCATGCAGACGGTGCTGAATGAGGAGACGATACTCGCGAAGATCGACGAGTTCGTTGCGATCATGGAGCCGGAGCTCGCCGCCGACCGCGAAAGATACGGGCTCTCGGTAAAGCTCTGGAACGATTACGTGAATGTGCTCAGGCGGTTCTTCGAGAACGGAAAGCGCACGGCCACCGTGCTCGCGGGGCTGAAAAACTACTTCAACCTCACCGACGAGCAGATGATAAGCTATTTCGGAAGAGCAAGATAAAAAAGCATTTAAAAAGGATCGTGCCCGAAAGGAAAAGTATATTTCAGCTTTTTCGGGAACCCGATCCTTTTTCTTGCGTTATATATGAGAAAGCAAAAGAAATAAACCATCAATGCTTTCGGAGGAATTATATGAAACGTTTTGTTTGTTTGATCGGCGTACTCGCTATGCTCTTTACCCTTGCCGCCTGCAAGGGCGGCGATAAGCCCGAAGGGAACGATCCCACTTCCGTTCCCGAGACCGAAGTTCCCGCGACCGAGGCTCCCGCGACCGAAGTTCCCGCGACCGAGGCTCCCACAAATGCCCCCGACGGCGAGATCGTGACCGGATACGCCGACTACTGCGTCGAGCTTACGCCTAACGAACGGCTCACCGCGGATATCGACTTCGACGGCGTCGACGACACGATATGGTTTACCGCCGGCGAGCCGAACGAGTGGGACGAGCGGGATTACACGCTCAAGGTCGTGCTGGGCTCGGATCCCGAAATCAGCGCGGTCTATACATGCTCCTATGCGTCAAACGCCTCGGTATGGCTGGCCGACACCGCCGTATGGGACAGCCGTCTCGACGTTCTTATGACTTTCGCTCATGACGGCAACGACTGGTCGAGCGTGGCGATGAGGGTGTCCGACAACGGCCGCCGCATAGATACTTTCAATTATTACGGGCGCGTAATGATCTCCGAAGAGTTCCCGTTCACGTCCAATCTCGGCTTCGTGTTCAGCCGCAGGGCGGACGTCCTCGGCACTATGATGCTCGGCGCATATTTCACGATCTGCGAAGACGGCTTCTGCCCTATGAGCGATTATTCCTATCCGGAAAACGAGGAGGCGCTCGTACTTAAGCGCGCAATGACGGCCAAGGTGCTCGACGAGACGGGCAGACCGACGGACGAGATCGTGCTCGAACAGGGCGACGCCGTGATCCCCATCCAAACGGATCTCATCAATCACGTCATCATTAAACTCGCGGACGGACGTCTTGCATGGGTTGAGCTCGAGATCCGCGACACGGACTATGAGTACAGGATCCTTTTGAACGGAATAGATCAGGACGAGTTCTTCGACCTGTTCTACTCCGACTGATCCTCGGCAAGAAAAAGCCTCTCCCGCGAGAAAACGACACTTAGCCTAAAAGGAGGAAAAACCATGGTCATCCATACCTTCGGGGATCCAAAGGATCCCGCGATCCTGCTGATACATCCGATGCTTTTGAGCGGGAGGCAAATGATCGAAGGGATCGGCAAAAAGATCCCCGGCAGTTATTTCCTTATCGCTCCGGATCAGGGCGGGCACGGCGACGACACGGGGGCGTTCACCCCGAAAAAGGACGCAGAAGAGCTGACCCGGTATCTTAAAGAGCTCGGGAAAAGCGAGGTCGAGCTCCTTTTCGCCGCCTCGATGGGCGGCATAACGGCAATGGCTCTGCTCGAAATGGGAGAGCTCCGTTTCAGGAACACATATCTTGACGGCGTCCCCCTTGCAAGGATAAAGGGAATAACGCGGCTCCTATCCGTTCCCGGCATGGTCGCGGCAAGGAACAAAGCGGCCGGGGATCCCGCCGCGATCGGCGGAAAGATCGCGCCGCTCTATGGCGAAGAGATGGGCTTGAGCATGGCGAAGCAGCTCGGCAGGCTGCCGAAGGCCAACGTCATAAGCATAGAGAAGGCCTGCCTTAACGGATGCGCCGTACCCGTGGACGAATCCGTCTGCGGCCGTCTCACATTCGAATGGGGCGGGAAGGAGATCAACAGAGTCGGAGGCGAACCCCTTGCCGGCAAGCTCTATCCCCGGGCAAAGATCGTTATCCGCGAAGGCCTCGGCCACTGTGAGCGCCTCGGCAAGGAACAGGAACAGTACGCCATGGATCTCGCAGCAGAGATAAACTCCCGCTGAAAGCTGCCGTAAGCAGAATAAATAAAGCCCGTAACCACGGGCTTTTTTATCGTCATTTATCCATCTTCATCTATCCATCGTCGTGAACCAAGGTATGAACCGCGAAACCTTCTTCTGATAGAGCGCGTAATCGGGGTATTTCGAGGAGCTTATCTCCTCGCCGAAAGACGAGCTTCCGATGAAGAGGACGACGAGCAATAAAGCCCCGATGAGGCTCCAGTTGAATATCCCCATCCCCGCGCCGATGCTGAACACATAGAACGATATCCATATGCACTGCTCGCCGAGGTAATTCGGGTGCCTGCTGTGCGCCCACAGCCCCGTCGTGTTGAAGCCGCGCTTATACGGCATGGGCAGCTCCGAAAGGGTCTTTCCTTCATTAAGAAGCGCCTTTTTCTTCTGCTGGAACGCCCACTGCTGTTCGTCCGAGGCGAGCTCGAGCAAAAGGAACCCGAGCATCAGCACCGAGGCAATTACGTCGACGACGCCGAACGGGATCGAAGAATCCATGCTGATGAGCGCGGGGAACGTCGTGGTGAGTATCAGCGCGTTCTGATAGACCGAAATGAAGAACAGGTTGAACAGCATCCATTTCCAATGGGGCTTGAACGCGTCTTTTTCCCTTAATACCTTCCAGCGGTAATCCTCCTCGCCGTCCCAGAACCTTATGCTGTACGCGCCCTTCCTTGCGAAATTGAAGGTAAGGCGTATCCCCCACAGCGTAGCGAGACACGCCATCACGACAAGGCGCGGCGTCATGCCTCCCCTTATCGCGCAGATCCATACGTACACCTCGGGCAGTATGCTCCACAGCTTGTCCATCTGGCTGTTGTTTTTAGATATCTCGCCGACGACAAAGCAGTACAGCGCCGAGCAGCCCGCGATGATCCCGAGGATCTTCAGAGTGCCGAGCTGCAGCTCGTTGAGCGCCGGTCCCACAAGGAAATAAAGCACGGGACACGCGGCAAGGGAGAGCCCCAGCACGACTGCGGTTATGACTTTTTTCATTTGATCACATGGGAAGCGGAAAAGAAAAATAATGATGCCTGATAACGATTCGCCCCCCAGGCTCCTTTCGACAAGATAATAACACTTTCCGCGCGGTTTGTCCACATCTTACGGCATTTGACAGAATAAAGCGGGTGTGGTACACTCGTAAAAGAACCAATACGAGGTGAAATATGTTCAACGTTCACGATATAAAAAGGAATGCGTTCATGCTCAAGGGCCCGCTCGCGCACAGGGGGTACGACTGGTGGTGGCACTCCTTCACGGCGAGGAACGAAAAAACGGGGGAGGAGAAGCCATTCTTCATCGAGTTCTTCGTGATAAACCCCGCGCTTGCGGCGGACGCTCCCACCTTCGGGCAGCTTCCCGAAAACAGGGAAAACGGCATCCTGCCCTCCTATCTCATGGTCAAGGCGGGCTGCTGGGGCGAGGGAAAATGCCAGCTCCACAGGTTCTTTTCCCTTAAGGACGCAAGGATAAGCCACGGCGTTCCCTACGAGGTCGAGGCGGGCGACTGCTATGCCTCCGAAACGATTCTTAAGGGGAGCGTTTCGATCACGGAGGACGAGGCGAAGGCGCATCCCGAATGGATGTGTGACGCGGGAAGCATGAGCTGGGAGCTCTCGCTCGATAAACAGATCGCCTTCAACGTCGGCTACGGCGCTTCGAAGCCCCTGCGCGACGCCGAGGCGTTCGCTATGTACTGGCACGCCGAGGGCATGAAGACGCTTTACGAGGGACGCGTCACGCTTAACGGCGAAAGCTACGCCGTCACTAAAGAGGGCAGCTTCGGCTACGCCGACAAGAACTGGGGCCGCGACTTCACAAGCCCGTGGGTGTGGCTCGCGTCGAGCTCGCTGACGAGCCGCCTCACCGGCAAAAGGCTCGAAAACAGCGCATTCGACATAGGCGGCGGCAGGCCGAAGATCTATTTCGTCCCGCTCGACCGAAGGCTCCTCGGCGTGTTCTTTTACGAGGGGCGCGAGTACGATTTCAACTTCTCCCACGTCTGGCTGAACGTTAAGACCGAGTTCTCCTTCGAGGAGAGGGAGGAGGAGGTCGTCTGGCGCGTCAGGCAGGAGAACCGCCACGCCGTAATGGAGACGGAGGTCACCTGCAAAAAGAAGGATATGCTCTTTGTCAATTACGAGGCGCCGGACGGCTCGAAGAGGCACAACAGGCTGTATAACGGCGGAAACGGCACGGGCGTCGTGAAGCTATATGACAAATCGGACGGCGAGCTCCGCCTCGTCGACGAGATCGAGGCCGATCACATAGGCTGCGAATACGGCGAATACTCCGATCCCGAAGAGTAAGGTGAAAAATGAAAAAGCTGTTTTAAAAACAGCTTTTTTATTTTGTCCAACCATCAGTCGTCTTCGGGAGGTATGCTTTCGCGGTCAATGCCGAGCTCCTTTACGAGCGGCCTCGATATGGGAAGAAGCTCGCCGTACGCGGGTATGCGCCCCTCTACCGCCTCGGAAAGGCGGTCCATTTTCAGTATCTCCAGGGACGAAAGCGGCGCCGTTCCGTCCGAAATGAGGCTCCCGTCCTGCGCGCGGAGCTTCTCTTTGAATATGTCGAATTCACCTTTTTTAAGCATCTCGGAGAACGTGTGGGCAAGCGTCCGCACCCCGTCGGGAACGAGCTCCGAAAGCGCGACGTCGATCACGCCGGAATCCATGCCCCACCAGTAATTGACGGCAAGCTCCTTCTTTTCAAGGCTGCCCGAGAGCGCGCGTCGGACAATGTTCTCGTAAAGCCTTCCCCACATCCACACGGGCGAAGCTAGCGGCTTGGGATCGCCGGGATCGTCAATGAGGAAAGTGCCGTAATAGCCGTGCTTAAGATAATTCACGTCGGGGATCGGCACGTCGCGGTTCGATATCACGCGCACGTCCTTCTCCCACAGCTTTCTCACGCAGTCGACCTCCAGCGAGCTCCATTCGAGCAGTATCTTCGCGTCAGGAGCGGTCATGCGTACGCCGAGCGCAAATGCGTTTATCGAGGCGGGCACGCCGAGTATCGGGTACGAGCCGACGTAGCCCACGAGGCCGTTCTTCGAAAGAGCGCCGGCGATGAGGCCGGTTATGAACTTGCCCTCATACGTGCGGCAGTAATAGCTCGTCACGCTCGAAAGCGGCTGACAGGCGGAGCAGTTGAAGAACCGTATCTTCGGATACTTCAAAGCGGCCTTTAAAGTCGCCTTTAAAAGCGGCGGAGTTGTCGTGAACACGAGCTCCGCGCCGTCCGCTGCGGCCTCGCCTAATATCCTCTCCGCCTCGGGCTCCGAATCGGCGTAACAGTAAGTCTTAACTGAGACCGCGTCGCCGAGCGCCTCCTTTAAATAATCCGCGCCGTCCGAGTGTCCCCTCGTCCACGCGCTTGACTCCGCGTCCCTCTGCATGACGAATGCGATATTGAGGTGCTTCGGCACGCTCAGAATGAGCTTTGTGATAACGCCCTTCTTTTCATTCTCTGCAGGCACGGTGCTCACGGTCAGAGCTTCCGGCTCGGACTGTGCCTTAAGATCGTTAAGCATCGGCGCGAGCCGCTTCTTCATTTCGGCGGGATCGGCGGGATCCGATCCCTCGTAGGGATGTATCCTGAAATACAGGAGCATTGCCTCCTCGGGGGAGAGCCCGCAGCCCTTCCCGCCCACGGAGTCAAACGCGTCCTTAAAGAAGTGGAAGAACGAATCGAACCGCTTTTTCTCGGCGTCCGACCATTCCTCGCCCGGCTTTTTGCCTAAGAAGGAAAGAAGCTTAGCGTAATCACCGGGCTTTTTGAACTGAACGTCCCATATGCCAGTGAGGCTGTTAAACTCGATGAATTCGCGGTACGCGGCGCGCTCGGGGGAATCGATATCCTTAGGAAGTATCCGCCTGACCTGCGCGGGGATCCTCACCGCGCCGAAGTGCTTAAGGACGCTTACGCGCTTGTTGCCCTCAACAACGTAAAACCTGCCGAGGTATTCAATGCAGTCGATGGGATCGCGTATGCCCGTATCGGAAAGGTGCGCAGAGCAAAGCGCGATCCATTTCGCGGCGAACTCGCTGTCCGGCTCGGGCAGCGGCCTGAACGAAGCGGAGAACGCGCTTATGCGCCCCCTCGACTGCGTTCCCACGATAAGCTCTTCGGGGATCTCGGAGGGCGGCAGCGCGACCGCGGTAAGATGCTGCGCCTCGGGGCATATCTCATTAAGCACCGCGGGGAAGGGATCGATCCCCGCCGCCTCGAGCTCCTTTTTCTCCTTCTGCCCCAACCGCATCGCGCGGAGGTATTCTTCCTTATAGCCTGTCTGCATTATTCCGTCCTCTTGTTCATTAAGGTATTATACAATGAAGACGGGATTTTTACAAGTTTATCGCCGTCCCATATTGCGCGCGCGGCGCGCAGGTGATAAAATCAAGCCGAGGATAAAGCATTTTCAAGGAGGACTCCCGAATGATAAAGGTCACGAAGATACAGATACCCGGGCTCCCGACGGAAAAACCGAGGAGGCTCTACGTCTATACGCCCCGCGATTACAACCGCACAGACGAAAGATACCCCGTCCTTTATATGTTCGACGGGCACAACGTGTTCTATGACAGCCACGCGACCTACGGCAAGAGCTGGGGCATGAAGGAATACCTTCAGAAGACGAAAAAGCCCATCATTCTCGTCGCGGTCGAGTGCAATCCCGAGGGGAACCGCAGGCTCAACGAATACACCCCGTGGTCGTTCAAGGGGCGCGGAGTCGGCTTTATCGAAGCGCAGGGCAGGATCACCATGGACTGGTTCACCAAGACCTTGAAGCCCATGATCGACTCGACCTACCGCACGCTTCCCGACAGGGAGCACACCATGATCGCGGGCAGCTCAATGGGCGGAATAATGTCGCTCTACGCCGCGGTCGAGTATAACGACGTCTTCGCGCGCGCCGCGGCGCTCTCGCCGAGCCTCTGGCTCGAGCCCAAAAAGATGAAGGAAATGATAAGGTCTAATCCCCTTAAAAACCCCACGAAGATATATATGGACATGGGCAGCGGCGAGGCGGAGAAGTACCCCCGGCTGATGACGGGACTGTTCGAGGTCGCGAAGGAGCTGACGAAGGCGGGCGCTTTCGTCGACGCGCGCGTCGTCCCCTACGCCATGCATTCCGAAGCCTATTGGGAGGAGCGCATCCCCGTGTTCTTCCAATACCTCGGCTGAGGCATAATAAAAAGCTCCGTTCAAATGAACGGAGCTTTTTTTATCTCTTTTACTTGAACAGATTCAGTATGCCTTCGAGCAGGCCGCCCTCTTTCTTGTCGTCAGCCTGCGCCGCGGCGCCGCCTAAAAGTCCGCCGAGAAGGCTCGAGCTCTGCTGCTGACCGCCGCCTAAAAGTCCGCCCAACAGTCCCGCAAGGCTGAAGCCCGCGCTCTGCTGCTGCGACTGCTGCTGATTTCCGAGCAGGGAGAGAAGGAGCGGGGCGACGAGCGCGAGAATGCTGGTCGTCTTGCCCTTGGTCACGCCGGTCTTCGCGGAAATATCCTTAATGATCTCGTTCTGATTTCCGCCGAAGATATGACCGAGTATCTTCTTGCCGTCGTCGAGGTCGGCGTTTTTAAGGAACGCGCCGATATCGGCGAGGCTGTCCTTGCTGTGATCCGCAAGCGCGTGGCTCAAAGAAGCCGCTCCGTCAGCGGAGGAAGCGTTGTTCTGCATACCGGCGATCATGGACGGGATGCCGTTCGAAAGAACCTGCGCCACGTCGCCCTGCTTGAGTTTTAAGCGCTTGCCGATCGCGGAAGTACCGCCTCCTGCAAGAAGCTCGCCTATGGAATTCAAATCAAAACCTGCCATAACTGCCTCCTTATTATCCAGCGGGGAGCCTGTTCCCGCCGGAATTCTTTTATTTTATGCGCCGCGGTCTGACCTTAACGCATATTAGACTGCACGCCGATTATATTATCGGGATCCTGCGGTTTTTTGTCAATAGTTTTTGCAGAAAAAAACGGCTGATCCGATCTAAAACGATCCGTCTCCGCGGCGCTTTTTACGCATAAAAAACCCCGATCCCGCAAGAATACAGTATTATGTTAAAGGAGAACAACATGGGATCATACTGGCAATCGAATGTAATTATGAAAGCCTTTCCCCGGCTTGACGGGAATATCACAAAAGACGTACTCGTGATAGGCGGAGGCATGGCGGGCGTTCTTACGGCGTACATGCTGAAGGGAGCCGGCGTCGACTGCGCGCTCCTCGAGGCGGAGGTCGTCGCGAACGGCACCACGAAGAACACGACGGCGAAGATCACCAGCCAGCACGGACTTATCTATGACAAGCTCATACGCGAATTCGGCGTGAAGAAGGCTGCGCTCTACCTTAAGGCGAACGAGGGGGCGCTCGGAGAATACCGGAGACTGTGCCGGGATATCGACTGCGATTTTACCGAAAGGGACAACTATATCTATCTGACAGAGGACGCTGAGAAGCTCAAAAAAGAGAAGAGAGCCCTCGACAGGCTGGGGTTTGAGGCGGAGCTCAAAGACAGCCTTAAGATCCCCATAAGAAACGCCGGCGCGATAAAGTTCCCCCGCCAGGCTGAGTTTCATCCTCTTAAGTTCTTAAAGGCGATAACGGAGGACCTGCCCATCTACGAACACTCCCGCGTCCGGGAGCTCAAAAGGACGGAGGGCGGGATCACGGCGGTGACTGCGGGCGGCGAGGTAAGGGCGAAGCGCGTTGTCGCCGCAACGCATTTTCCGTTCATCAACAAGCACGGAGCGTATTTTATAAAGATGTATCAGAGCCGCTCGTACGTCCTGGCCCTCGAGAACGCGCCGGAGCTTGACGGAATGTATCTCGACGGCAGCGGCAAGGGGCTTTCGATGAGGAACTGCGGCGGGCTCCTGCTTCTTGGCGGCGGCGGTCACAGGACGGGCAAGAAAGGCGGGGGATACCGCGAGCTTTATTACTGGGCAAGGCGCCTCTTCGGGGAAGCGAAGGTAAGATACTCGTGGGCGGCGCAGGACTGCATGACGCTCGATTCCGTACCGTACGTCGGCAGGTACTCGTCGGGCACGGAGAATATGTTCGTCGCGGCGGGGTTCAACAAATGGGGCATGACGGGTTCCATGGTCTCGGCAAGGCTTCTGACCGACCTTCTTACGGGAAAGGACAGCCCGTACAGCGAGGTGTTCTCGCCTTCGCGCACGGTCTTAAGGCCGCAGCTTATCTCGAACGTGTTCGAGTCGACCGTCGGGCTCCTTACGCCGACGTCTCCGCGCTGCCCGCATCTCGGCTGCGCACTCAAGTGGAACGCCGACGAGCGCACGTGGGACTGCCCCTGCCACGGTTCGCGCTTTACGGAAAACGGCGAGCTGATCGACAATCCGGCGACGGGCGACCTCGGAAAGGCGAAAAACCGGAGGCGCTGACCGCCACGGGATTGCGCTCCCAAAATGTATCTGGTATAATGGACCGTGAGCGGGGGATCCATTTCCCCGAAAAAAATGATCCTAAAAGGGGGCGCAGTCATTGAAAAAACAAGCCGATCCCATAAGGGAGCAGCGCGAGCTTATGAGGCTCGACCGTGAAGCCCGCCGTCCTAAAGGCGCGTTCTATCTCATGTTCGTGATGGTCGTTCTGACGATCGTCTACATCGTGGACGAGATCACGTCCAACATGAACTCCGCCATGCAGCCCTACGCGCTGTTCGACCTGTTCAATATCTCGTCCCGCAGCGTCAACGCGCCGGAATACAAGGCCGCGATCAACACCGTCGCGCCGTGGTCGGTGGCGTCAAACCTGTTTCTGATCATCACGCCGTTCTATAAGGCGCTGTCCGACAGGTTCGGCCGCAGGCTGTTCCTCATGATCAATACCGTGGGCATGGGCGTCGGAATGCTGATAGTCATGACGAGCCACAGCACGGTGCAGTACATTCTCGGCATGCTCGCCATGATGTTCTTTACGCCCAACGATATGCAGGTGCTCTACATCATGGAGACAGCGCCGAAGGAAAAGCGCGCGACTTACAGCTTTGTCGCGAAGGGCATCGCCCTCATCAGCGTGTCGCTCATCGGCGTTCTCTCGCGCGTGTTCCTCAAGGAGGACGTGCCCTCGAGCTGGCGCACGGTGTACCTCATTCCCGTCATCGTCGCCATCGCCATAGGCGCGCTGTCGTTCCTGTTCGTGCGCGAGACGCCCGTGTTTGTCGAGCAGAGGCGCGCGTTCCTTTCGCTTACGCCCGAGGAGCGCCGCGAAAGAGCCATTGAGGACAAAAAGAACGGCACCGCCGAAGAGGGCGGCGTGTTCCGCGCGATAAAGTTCATCTTCGTAAACCGCCAGCTCCGCTGGATACTGATCGCGGGCTTCCTGTTCTTCGCCACGACCTTCTATACGTCCTATTACGCCACGGTGCTCGAGGGCGCCATGACGACGGAGCTCGTGTCCGTCACGCTCATCATCTACCCGCTGGTCAACGGCGCGGTCACGATTGTCAGCGGCTTCTTCTCCGATAAGCTCGGACGCAAGAAAACCTGCCTGATACTCGGCGGACTCGCGCTGGTAGGACTTTTGATGTTCGTGCTCGCCTGCCGTCTCGGCTGGGGCCCCGTCGCCGCCGGCATAGCCTACGGCTGCTCCATAGGCGGACTGTGGTCGATGTCCGACACGCTCATACTCACAATGCCCGCGGAATCCTCTCCCTCCGGCATGCGCGCGTCGGTAATGGGAACGATCTCGGTCATGATCGGAGCGGGCATGTTCGTCGGCCAGGCGCTGTTCATAGTGCTTCAGAACTTCGTTTCGATGGATCTTCTGTTCATGTTCATCTGCGTGCCATTCATGGCGCTGTCGCTGCTGGTTTTGATGCTCAAGGTCAAGGAGACCAAGAACGTCGACCTCGACAGCATCACCGCGGACACCTACAAGTGAGACCGACTCATTATGACCTGTGGGCATTGTTCCCGGGAAAAACATGATACAAAAAAGCAGCCGATAGGCTGCTTTTTTCGGGTGAAGGGGAAT
>JAILNX010000012.1 GCA_024691085.1 Clostridiales bacterium
CAGCCCTTTACAAAAAGGGAGAGGAATATGCCTCCTTTAAGCGTGAAGTTGTTTGCAAATCTCGATACAGAGAGGCGATAAACGGTCCTCTCAAGCCCGTATGCCGTAAGCAGCTCCATCATGGTTTTACCCGAGGAGTCCGCTTTGTTTTTAAGTCTGTCCTTGACGGATGCAATGTTGTTCACAGCAGAACCTCCAAATATGTCGCAAGTATCTTTCTGCAGCCAAGCAGCTCGGCATACCGGTGGAGCTTCACAAGATCGCGGTCGGGCCGGGCGAGGTAATTCGTCAGCACCTCTTTGGTCTCCTCGATCCCCACCTTGTTGCGGTAGTAGATGATATCGACGACCGTTTTTTCGATATCGTAGATCGCGGAGTTCTCCGTGCGGACGATACCCGTCTCATAGCGGACCTGCGGAAAGTACCATATCCGTATATGAGGATCCTTGGAAAGAGCGGGCGCCTTCATATCCCGCCCGATGGCGAGATCCACGGCGTCGGGGAGGTATGTCGTCAGTCCGTATTCACGAGCCGCCGTAAGCATACAGACGATCGCCTGCGGATATCGGGCCTGAGCCTCCGCGTAATCGGAATACTCACCTTCGTAAGCGGTATTCTCATACGAAGATTTGCCGAGCCGCACGAGCGCGCCGCTTTCGACAAGCTTGTTTATACGGTAATACGTCAGTCCGAGCGCGCGAAGCTCCGCACCGGTATAGCAGCGCTTGTTGGCTGAAAGCAGTTTGTTGTCGTCCATCGTTCTCACCTCTTTATTATCTGAATACCAGTATAGCACGATCAAAACAATATTTCAACTAAATTCCGCAAATAAACAAAACAGCGGAATTATATTGAAAAAAGATAAGGACGACGGTACCGGGCTGCGCCGCGAAGGATGCAGCCCGGCATTCATTTACTCCTCGTCCTCCGCTGGAGGCGGGGCGATGAGCGTCACCCCGCGCAGGCAGATGCGGGAGCTCCTTTTGCCCTTGAGGAAGGTTAGCTCCAGGGTCGAACCGACGTCGATATCCGGCAAGCCGAGGTAGTAATCGTTGTTCTGATAGGCGGAGGCCATGATTTTGCGACCATCATCAAAAGTGAAGAAAGCCGTAAGATTCATCCTTCCCCACATCTTGTTGTCGAGGACGGCGCGGAAGGTACCCTCCTCGTCGATGAAGCTGTAGTCGGAAAAAACAAAGTCCGAGCGGTACATCTGATAATGCGAATGTGCTTTGAATTTACTCATAAAACTCCTTTCATTGAGGCCGCGGGGGAGCGGCCCCGGTCCTTTTTGTCAAGAGAGGATGAGCTCGCGGACGGTTATCTCCTCGGCACGGGCGCGGCATGAATTCATCGCGCGGATCCATTCGAGCTGATCGCGGGCCTTCAATTCCTCGGTCACGCCTTCGGCCTTTGCGAGCTGATCGGTGATGCGCTCGATCATCGTCAGCGCGTCGTTGTTGACCTCGACGAGGTAGTAGTGCAGGGTGCCGGTCAGAAGCAGCTCCGCGAAAACGCCCTTGCGGTGCTCCTTCAAAAACCGCTTGCGCATGCGCCCGAAGCGGCCGATGTCGCCCTCGGGCTCCTCGGGCACGGCAAGTCGGGGGTAGTAATAGTCGCCGACGAGATCGTAGGTGAGACCGTTGGACTCGTCATAGACGGTGGCGGGTAATGTGTTGTCAGAGTTCTTCATGATATTTCTCCTTTCGGTTTTGTTCATTTGATTTTTGCTGTTTTTCTCTCGCCTCCGAAACGAGCCCGTCGACGTATTCGTCGCCGAAGACCCTGCGGAGGAGAGCGTAGTCACGGGTCTGTTTGTGTAATTGGTCGTTCTTTTCTTCGAGCGAAGCAAGCCGCTTCTCCAACCGGCTGTTCTCGTTTTCGAGATCCTCGTTCTCACCGCGCAGCAGGGCGATCTTATCGAACGCTTTGACGAGAGAGACGAGCACCGTTCGCACGAGCGCCTTGAACCTGTCGACGAGCGGCAGGACGAACCGCTCGCGGTAGGTCTTGGCGCTCATGAACTTCGGCGGATCGGGGACCTCATAGTCGGGGCTGTGGGAAAGCCGGAACTCGATGCGGTCGATCTCCTCCTGTGCGGTGTCGGCGCTCTCCAGCCAGAGCTGTACCTCGTGAAGCTCGTCCCGCTTTTCGGCAAGCTCGGATTCGAGAGCTGAAAGCTCTTTTTCACGTTCCTGTTTTTTGAAGTCGAGCACGGAGAGGTGCTCCTCGTGCGTGCCCTTCTGCTCCCATTCGATGCCATAACGCTCCATGACCTCGGCTAACGCCTGCTTTTCCGATTCCGCCCACTGCGCCCATTCGGTATTGCCGCGTGTGCCGCCGGTAAATCCCTGCGCCGCAAGCGCCTGTTTGAGGGAAACGCGGGTATCGAGGCCGCGCTTGCTCCCGGTCGTGAACGGAACGAAATCGATGTGGATATGCGGCGTCGCCTCGTCCATGTGGAGGTGCGCGGAGTACACCCGAAGGAACGGGTTCCTCTGCTGAAAGCCCTTGTAGTATTCGCCCAGCACCTCCCTTGCCCGCTCGCCGTTCTCGGTCGCGGAGCCCATATTGTCCAGATCACCGATCTGCAGTATCATCTCATGGAACAGCTTTTCCTGATGACTTCCGCGGATCTTTTCGTAGTAATCGGGGATGACGCGATCCCTGCGTTTCTGCCTGGCGTTGTAGCGCTCAAG
>JAILNX010000013.1 GCA_024691085.1 Clostridiales bacterium
GATAAATAACGGGATCGCTGTATGGAAAAACGATATGACCTTTAAGGAACTGTCCGACATTTGGTTCGAACAGTATAATCCGACGGCAACCGAGAGGTGGCATTATCATAACGGCCTTACCGTAAAGAATCATCTGCTGCCATATATAGGCGGGATGAAAGTGCGTGATCTGCGGCAGATCCATTTGCAGTCGATTATCAGCAATCTTGCGAAAAACGATTATTCCACGCATACCATGAGGGATATAAAGCAGATCGCCGCAAGGATCATGAAGGTCGCGGTTGATTCGGACCTCATTATGAAAAACCCCTTCTCCGGCGTCACCATACCGAACAAGGAGGCTAATGCACGCCAGCCATTATCCACGGAGCAGATCAAGCTTGTGACGGATAATTGGAGAGGTCACAGGATGGGCCTTCCGGTAATGATAATGCTGTACGCAGGCCTCAGGAGGGGAGAGATGCTTGCGCTGCAGTGGGAAGACGTCGATATAAACAAAAAGCTGATCCATGTAACGAAGTCTCTCTGCTTCCTAAAGAACTCCTCTACAATAAAAGCGCCGAAGACAAAGGCGGGAACGAGGTGCGTCCCGATCCCGAACGTACTGCTTGCTCCCCTCATCGAAGCAAAGAAAACAAGCGGAACGATATGCCCCTCTGTCGAAGGAGAGCTCATGACCTACACCGCATATAAGCGGGCATGGGATTCCTATATGAACTATCTGAACGTCTGCGCAGGCGGGTTCATAAGCGACTGCAAGCAACGGCCGCGTATTCAAAAGATAGAGCCTTTCACCGCGCACATGCTGCGCCACACATATGCAACCATGCTGTTCGACGCGAACGTCGATGTGAAATCCGCCCAGAAGTTTCTTGGGCACTCAAGCGTAGAGGTCACACTGAGCATTTATACCCACATGACTCAGTTTAAAGAGGACGCGGCAATAGAGGCGCTGAATGAGCATTTGGGAAGAATATGAACAAAAGCATGTAAGGCTCTGACCAATCAACGACTGTCAGAGCCTCTGCTTTATTCTAAGGAATCTAAATTATTTACTTGCTGAAACGGTATAAGTTGATACAATATCCTTCCCATTAAGCATATATTGCGTCAACAATGCTCTAACCCTATCTTCATTTGACCAGTTGTTGTCTCGAGATAACGCTATAGCAAACTCACTAGTGTTCTTTATAAACAGTTCGAGTTTGGGACTGTTAATAATTCTCATACCCTCTACCTAATTTTCCGGAGAATCAATTACTTGAGAAATATGAACCATAATTGGAATTGCAGGATACGCTGACCCATATGTCACGGCAAACCAACCTCATTTCACCTCCATGTTGGTTTAAACTGTGCTTTAAGTTGGTATTATAATCAATGGATAGTCCGTATTCTAATTAAGCTGTTTTTCAACAATATCATCAATAAATCGATAAATAGCATAAGCGGCATCTTTCCAAAGCATGTTATTCTCGTTAGGATGAGTTAACCCTTCGCGCATAAATGGATGATTGAAAGTATAGTCAATGAGTTCTCTAAAATCGCGCGCAGCGGTTAACTTCTCCTCCGCAGAAGTCTCGCTACTCATAATCTCTATAAACTCTTTCCCCATTGCGTAAATCCAAGGGAAATCCTCTTTAAAGATACTTAGTGTCATCAAAAAGCCGGAAGAACTCCTTCTGCTAGTCATATGCATTATTTCATCTAGTATCATGGAATTATACTTTTTTGATAGCCGTCTTCTGTCATTAATGATAGCTGTTCTTCTAGATACATCCTCAATTGCAGTTTTAATTTCGTTAATATCGTTTTGCACCTGTGAATCTGGTGTCCTTAGCAGTCTTTGATTATCTCTAGACAACTCAAGTATCTCCTCAAGAATCTCCGTAGAATGTTCCTTGATGGTTTTTTTCTTTATAGGATCTTGTTCTATGTTCATTGAACGTAAATCCTTTAGATCCTTCTCAAGCGTGGGATACCATACATCGAAAGCTTTATCCAAGCGGCTCTCTGTTATTCCCGATTCACCACAGGCCTTATTTAAGGTTTTTAGCATTTTCCTTATATCTTCTTTTTCAAATACAGTTGACTGAAACTGCAAGATAGGTCCCTGTACTTCTGAACGTTTAATATCAAATAGGAACGGCGCAACATAGGCCTTGTCCATCGTTTTCGACAGCGCTCCCGCCTCAAAAGAAAGCCACGGGGCCTGAAGGTTATCTTTTGTAACGCAGATTATTCCAAATGAAGAATCTGCCAATTCTTTTGCAATATCAGTACTCCATCTCGCACCCTTATCAATATCCTCAGATGAAACATATGGCTCAATCTCGTTTATCACAAAAGGGAGCCAATCACGCAGTTTTTGGGCAACTTTTAAACTGGTCTCTCCAGACCAACTAATAAAGACCTTCATAGTGAGCCTCCTCATTTTTCTACCTCCATTATAAATTCAAACTATATTTAATCAAGTATATAATACCCTCAAACAGCACTTATCATTACTTTAATTATTTAAATCACAGCTATTAATATAGTAATCGCTGGTTAGACATATAATGAACTTCAACATAATTATAAAACTTTTATGAATCTGCTAAAGAGATAATCGCAAGCAAGAATGCTTTATTCATCGCAAAAAAGTTCAAAACCCAAATAAGTGTTTTACTTGAAAACAGCATAAAACCATGATCACTTAAAAATGTTATGCGCTGAAATGTAGACTATCGGCCCCTTTAGGATATGCCGGAATGCCAAAAAACGGGACGCAAAACCACAGATTTCCAACACACTTATTTGCTATTACGGGGAGCAATCGCACATAATGAACGAAACGCGGGGTTGAAAATCGCCGCGTCTAATTGAAAAATCCTTGATTTTATTAGGTTTTTTGCTTCTCTTTTTTGTTGCTACGGACCAGAAGGTCGGGGGTTCGAATCCCTCAGGGCGCGCCAAATAAAGAGGAACCACAAAGTGGTTCCTCTTTATTTATTTGTTCGCCCCCTGAGGGATCGAACCCCGAAAGGGCGAACGCCGTTAAGAAAACGCCACACGGCGTGGCGTTTTCAGGCGGGCGCCGCGACAGCTATGCCGGCGCGGTAAGCATTCTTTCCATGCGTCCGGCCACTGCCCTAACGATCGCCGTTTTCCTTTTTACGATAACGTGAAAACTGTCGTGACGATCATATTTCCTTCACGGACGTCCGCATATATGTCGCCGTTCATCTTGTGCATGAGTGCGCGACAGATATAAAGGCCTAATCCGCTGCCGTTTTTGCTTCCGCAATTTGACCCGCGCCAGAAGCAGTCAAAAACATGCGGGATCTCGCCGTCGGGGAGCGTGCATCCGCTGTTGCTGATATGGATCAGCTGGCAGTCCTCTTCTCTCGAAAACGCGATCTCGATCATTCTGCCGTCTCCGTATTTGATCGCATTTTCAAAGATATTCTGTATTACTTCGATCGACCGATCCAGATCGCCCGAAAGAAGACAGTCGGAGAACGGATCGATCGAAAAGCCGATTTTCAGCATGCCGAGCTTGTCTGTGTAAAACTTCCTGATCGAGTCGATTAGAACCGACAGGAAGAACTCGCCGTTATTTACTTCAAGCTCCAAAAAATCTTCGCTCGTCGTCTTTACTATTTCATCAATGTACTCACGGATATCCTCGCACTTGGAACAGATGTTGTTCACAACTTCCCTGTTCTTTTGTTCATCCTTATACAGCCCTTTTTCCAATGCTTTGGAATAGAGTTCTATCAGGCTAAGCGGAGTTTTCAAATCGTGTGAAAGCGACAGCACCATCATCTTGTTCTGTTTTTGAAGTGCAAGCTGAGCTTCTTTCTGGTGTTCCAGCTTCTCGCGAAGCATATTAAGCCCCCATATAAAGTTGCTGAACACTTTCGTCTTTTCCGCCTTCAAAGGAACGGTAAGATTTCCTTTTGCAATCTCGAATGAATAGTTGCTTATCTTTTCAAACGGACTAATAACGCTGAACCCGACATACAGCAAAACACCGATGATCAATGCAGACAGAACGCCGAAGCAAGCGTAATAAACGGTCCTTCTATGTATTACGATAACGGCGTGCCGACGCCGACATCCGGAGAAATGATGACATATCTGGATCAGTCGTGCCCAGTCCGTGTGGCAACAGAGGGAGATTATTACAAGCTTGAGATAGTTACATATAATTCTGCCCCGGTTATCACAATAAGCTATAACGACAAGTAATTGTCAAGAAAAGCATTTATGCAAAAGCTCCCGGCGTCGGGGGCTTTTGCGGTTTCCGGCATCCAGAACCGTTTTCAGCCCGGCATACTCGCTTCCTACGGATGCGGCGACATACCGGCCGTTAGGGACGACACCGCTCCGGACTATCGGCAGAGGATATTGAGTTTTTTCGAGCAGTTATCATAAGCATCAAAAGAGCTGCCGGGTTCACTTCCTGCGCACAGCTTCGCTGCCGAGAGAGGCGAGCTTTACTATGAGCTCCTCGGACTTCTGCTCCGATATGAACGGGGCGGCCATTACTGCGTCGGCGAGCATCCTGAGCTCTGCGGCGGAAAAGCCGCTTTCGGCAAGGTAATAGCCCTTCTTGTGACCGACCATACGGTAACGCACCCTGTACCCGAAACCGTTCAGCAGCTCTATATCCTTGGTGACCGTGCGGCGGTCGCACGAGATCTCCATCTCGCCCAGGCGGCGGCAGATCTCCTCCGTGGTCAGGGGATGCCCCTCGTCCGCACAGCTGAGCATCTCCTTGAGTTTCAGCATCTTTATCTTCTGATAGTTCGAGGTCGCCATACTCTCTTCTTGTTCCTCCCGTCACGTTTCCCGTGCTTTATTCGTTGTTCTGTAATCTACAACACATGAGCAGGGCAAACCGAGGACAGTTTCGGAAATATATTTTCAATATGCGTAAAGCCGGGCGCAGGCAGCGGCCCGATCCGCGCCGCATATAATATATTCTGTGCTTTGTCCCCTGTCCGGGCTGTTGATGTGTTGTATATATTGAGTACGGTCATATGCCGTCCAAAATCACACGAAGGGAGGATCTGAAATGATCTCGAGCAAAAAAAGAATCCTTTGCATGATACTGCTGCTGTGCACGGTTTTTGTCGGCATGGCGGGGTACCACAGAAGAGCTAACGCCGCGGTGACTTTGCACAACACTGCGGTCGCGAGTATTGACTGCGGCATCAACTCCAGCGGAAAACTGTCGGCGTTGCTATCTGTGTATGGGATAAAAAACGTGACTACCCTTATCGAAGCCGACCTCTATGTCGAAAAGAGGATACTGGGGATATTCTGGACGAGAGTAGATATCGGATATACGAACAACGTCTGGCACGATTCGGTAACAGGATATATTTATACCAACAGTTTTGATCATCAGCTCAGTACCACGGGAACGTACCGCGTTACCGTCACCTACACCGTTTCGGGGACCGGCGGGTCGCCCGACGTCATCACCATGACAGAGACAAAAACCTATTGAGTTTTCGCGCGTCGTCCGCGATCGCTCTTAACGGGCAAGCCCGAAAAAACAAGGTATGCGCCCAAGGGTGCATACCTTTTATTGATCGTTCCTTTCCGATTTGCGGAGGTATCTTTCTCCCCGGCTTCAGTCGGCGGCCCGATCCGCGCTTTGGACGGATCGGATCAGCATTCCGATCGCTTCCGTATCGACAGCGGACGAGCAATACAGGCTGAAGCAGTAGCCGTCTTCCACCCATGAGCAGAGCGTATAGTTTTCGGCCTGCAGAACGAATACGCTCCTTCCCGCAACGGAGCATTCCTTATATTCCGCATTCATGCTGTTTACGACGCATCTGCCGTCCGGATTCGCAGACTGCCTAAGCATGATCACTCCTCCGTTCCCGTCACGGTAAACGGTCGTCACGGCTTCGCCCGCCTTATTCTTCCCGCAGGCGGAGAATCCTTCCGGTACCGGCGAAAGCAGGTATTCGCTGCAGAGGGTATCTCTTATGCCCTCGGGAGGCTTGATCTCGGCATGATCGGAGAAAATGCGCAGGAAGAACCCGCCGACGGATTCCCTCACCTCCGGCACGGCGCACGCGGCCAGGAGCATGACGGCGAAAATAACGGCGGCGATGATGACAAGACGTTTCGGACGGGTATGGAAAAGCCTCCAGGTCGGCCTTCCCTCGGCGCGGACAAGGCGGGCCATTCGTTTCCCGAATCCTTCCGAGAACTCATGGACGTGATCGGATTCGTTTTCGGAAAACCCGGCGAATTCCAGGGACGCGGCTTCCCTGAACGCGTTCTTAAGCTCGGCTTCAGTCATCGAGATCACCTCCGTTCTTCTCAAGCTTATCAATAAGCAGCCGCTTTCCGCGGACAAGCTGTTTCCTTACAGTGTGCTCCCTGCGCCCGAGAGCTTTTGCGGTCTGAGGGATCGTGAGCTCCAGAACGAAATGATAATAGAGCACGTCCCTGTATATGCTGTCAAGGCCGGTGATGGCCCTGACGGTCCTTTCATACTCGAACCGGTCGCATATTGCGTTTACAAAGTCGTCGTCCCGGATCCTGCCTGACTTTAACGCGGATGCGCCTGCGCCGGGATCCTCCGGATCGACGGTCGGCTTCCGATCCCTTTTCATATTTAGGGACATATTCTTGACCATCTTCAGAAGATAATTCCTCCTGTCGCGCCCGTCCGCGATCCTGCTCACCGTCGGCATAGATCTCTTTGCCAGCTTCAGAAAGGCGTCGTGAACGGCGTCCTCCGCCTCCGCGTCATTATTGAGTATGGATCTTGCGACGGAAAACATCTGATTTTTGTACGAGCAATAAAGCTCTTCAAAGAGCCGCCGCTCGCTTTCGTCATCGATCAGCGCAAGGAATCCCAACATGCCCAACATGTCTGAAGCCTCCGATACTACAACACATTACCCCGGTAAACCGAGGACAAACCGTAAAAATATATTTTTCACCGGGTCGCTGCGGATTTCTCCGTTTTCCGTCCGGTCCCAACCGGCGTTTTATATTTTAAGACAGCTTTCGATAAATATCAACGCTATTTTCGTTCCTCTTGAACGGCATGCGATATAAAACCAAAGCGGCCGAAACCGAACCGGAGCTTGAATACCGTCCGTTTTTTTGGTATTATAAAGAAAAATCCGGTCGGAACAGGAGATAAAAACCATGGGCGGTTTCTACGGAAAAGAAAACTTAAGCGAAAAGATTCGCGATCTTTATGACGATCTTACCCACTGCTGGTGTGCTGAGACCTGCGCGGAGCGCATGCGCGGCGACTGGTCGGAGGAAAACCCCACTCTGGGTCAATGCTCCATCACCTCATTCCTCGTGCAGGACATATACGGCGGGCGCGTGTTCGGCATACCGCTCCCGGGCGGAGGATACCACTGCTACAACGTGGTCGGCGGGATCAAGTTCGACCTGACGAGCGAGCAGTTCGGGGATAAGGCCAAGGATCTCGACTACACCGACAGGTTCGAGCAGTCGCGCGAGGTGCATTTTTTAGATCCCGACAAGAAGCGCCGCTACGAGCTTTTGAAGAAGATCTATTTGGAATACAGGAGGAACGCAAAATGAAGAACGTCGGGTTCTGGATCGTGACAGTGCTCACGCTCCTTCTTATGCTGACCGTGCTCGAGCTCAACAAGAGCCGCGTATGGGGCTTCCTGTGCGCGCTGCTCCTTGCGGCGGCTTACGTTATTCTGTACTTTCGATTCACAAGAGAAGCCAAGGGCATAGTGCGGTTCCTGTGCTATCTGGGCTGGATAGGGCTTTTCGCGGGGCTTATATTCCTCGCATGGCCTGCGACGAGGGCAGTGAAGGCCGTCAGCGCGAAGTCGCCCGAAAGGACGGACGTCGTAATGACCGACAAGGGCCCCGTTTCCGGCGTGAAGACCGCCGACGGCGCGGTCGAGATATTTGCCGGCATCCCCTACGCGAAGCCTCCCGTGGGCGAGCTTCGCTTTAAGGAGCCCGTCGAGCCCGACCCCTGGAGCGAAGTCCTGATCGCGGACACTTTCGCGCCGATGAGCATGCAGCCGACCGACCTTCCCATCGTTTCGTCCCTGAAGCAGATAATCGGCTATCACGATTACAAGCTCACGTTCAGGGACAACTTTATCCCGCCGGTGAGCGAGGACTCCCTCTACGTGAACGTGTGGCGGCCTGCGGAGGCCTCCGCCTCTCCCCTGCCGGTTCTCGTCTATATCCACGGCGGCTCGCTGCAGACCGGGCAGCCGTGGTACGGCGACTATTCCGGCTCGGGGCTTGCGCGCGAGGGCGTGATCGTGGTCAATATGGGCTACCGCCTGGGCGTGTTCGGGTTCCTTGCGCTCGACGAGCTTATCGCGGAATCCCCGAACGCGACGACCGGCAATTACGGGCTTCTCGATCAGATCATGGCTCTCCAATGGGTCAGGAAAAACATAGCGGCGTTCGGCGGCGATCCCGACTGCGTCACTTTAGCGGGCGAATCCGCCGGCGCGGCCTGCGTGAGCGCACTGTGCGTGTCTCCTCTTGCGAAGGGGCTTTTCAAGCGGGCGATACTCGAGAGCTCGACCGTCGCGTCGTTCGAGCCGCCGCACTCTTACAGGAGCTTTGACGACGCCCTCGAAAGCGGCAGGGAGCTTATGACAAAATACGGCGTAAGCTCCGTTTCCGAGCTTCGCGCGCTTCCGGCCGAAAAGCTGGTCGGCGAGGCGAGCACCCAGCATCACATCACCGCGGACGGCTACGCGCTTACCGAAAATCCTTATTATTCCTATAAAAAGGGCGAGTTCAACGAGACCGCGATACTCCACGGCTTCAATAGCCGTGAGTCCGGGCCGTTCATAATCCTTCAGCACGCGAACCTTAAAAATTATGAACAGAAGGTGCGCGGAGCGTTCGGGGAATACGCGGACGAGGTGCTTAAGCTTTACCCCGCCGCGACCGACGAAGAGGCCGACGAATACTGGGCGGCGATGTGGGGAGCTTTGTTCTTCGACTATTCGCACTACTGTCTTAACCGCCTTGCCGCCGAAAACGGGATCCCGGTCTACGAATACTTCTTCACGAAGGAGAACGGGCGGCTCGGCTCCTGGCACAGCGGCGAGCTGATCTACTTCTACGGGAACCTGCCGATCGATTCAAAGCTGTTCGGCGCGCGCGACTATACGCTTCAGGGCGAGATGAAGGGGTATTACTTAAACTTCATCAAGACGGGCGACCCGAACGGCGAGGGGCTTCCCGAGTGGAGGATGAACGCCTCTTCGGAGGACGTGATGGAGCTCGGCGAGGTCACGGGCATGACGAAGGACAAGAAGATAAAGCTTTATGAAATAATCGACAAAATGACGGGATGGGAAAAGGAATGAGCGAACTGACTTATTTGACGCTTCGGGAAAAGCCCGAATTGAAGGACGGCGCCGCCGAGTGGTTCCATTCGAAGTGGGGCGTGCCGAAGGAGGCGTACATCGAGTGCATGGACGCGTATCTTTCGGGGGAAACGGAGTACGGCTGGTACCTCTGCCTTGACGGGGACAGGATCGTCGGCGGCATGGGCGTTATCGAGAACGACTTCCACGACAGGAAGGATCTTTCCCCCAATGTCTGCGCCGTCTATACCGAGGCGGACCACCGCTCGCGCGGCATCGCGGGGAGGCTCCTCGATCTGACCGTAGAAGACCTTCGTAAAAAGGGCGTCTCCCCCATCTATCTCGTTACGGATCACACGGGCTTTTACGAGCGCTACGGCTGGGAGTTCCTGACCATGGTGCAGGGCGACGGCGAGCCGGATATGACGCGGATGTACATTCACAGATGACCCGATATAAAAAACGATCCCCCGACGTGATCGGGGGATCGTTTTTATGATTTTGCGTCAGATCTCGATCGAGCCGGACGTGATATACCTGCCGGACTTTCTGTCGAACAGCATTATGGAGTTTCCGGTGAAATGCACCTTCGACTTGGAGCCGATGGTGTAGAGCGTATCGCCGAACACGACGCCGGTCAGAAGGAACTCGCCCACGCGGATCTTCAGCGTGGACTCCATACCGGTGGGCATGGCGCCGTAGATCTCGCCGTCGAGCCCGCTGTCGCCGAGACGGATGAATTCGGGACGCACGCCGAGCACGTAGTCGCCGTCGACTATCACCTGCTCGTCCTCGATGGAGGTATCCTCCTCCTCGACCTTGGCGATGTTGTAGCGGAACACCTCGTCCTTATTGCCTTTCTCGACGTAGCCCTTCTTCTTAGCAAGCTCCGCGCGGTAAGCGGCTTCCTTCGCGATGAGCTCGTCGCGCTCCGCGTTCCACGCCTTGAGGTCGATGGGCTCGTTCGGACGGAAGGAAACGGGATTGCCGCCCAGGATGTCGAGCTTGACCGTGCCGTCGGGGTTCTGCTCGCCGTGAGTCTCGATGAAGTTGATCGAGGGATTTCCGACGAAGTCCGCGACGAACAGGTTGTTCGGCCTGTTGTAGACGGTGAGCGGCGCGTCGTACTGCTGGAGCACGCCGTTGTTGATAAGGCAGATGCTCGTCGCGAGCGTCATGGCCTCCATCTGATCGTGCGTGACGTAGACGAAGGTCGAGCCGGTCTCGACGTGGAGCCTCTGGAGCTCGTAGCGCATCTCAAGACGGAGCTTGGCGTCGAGGTTCGACAGCGGCTCGTCCATGAACAGGACGCTGGGCTCGGGAGCGAGCGTCCTCGCGATAGCGACGCGCTGCTGCTGGCCGCCGGAGAGCTCCGCGGGGTAGCGGTCCATGAACATGCCGATCTTGACTATCCTGGACACGCGGCGGACGGCGAGGTCGACCTCCTCGCGGGTGAGCCTGCGCTTTACGACGACGGGCTTGCCGTCCTTAAGGATGCGGAAGTCCTTATCGAGCGTTTCGCCCTTTTTGTTATGCTCCGCGACCTGGGCGTTCAGCTTATCCTTGAGGTCCTTCGAGATGGACTCCGCCTTCTTGAGGTCGAAGCCCATGAGCTTTTTCGCGGTCATCATGGAGATCGTATAAGCGTCGATCAGCTTGATCGCCGCCTTTTTCTTGTCGACGGCGCCCTTCTTGTCTGTGCAGTCCGAGATGATGCTCTCCACGCCCTGCGGATCCTTGAGTATCTCGATGAGGCGCGAATTGTTCTTCGCGTCGAAGTCGTAGGTCTCCTTGGGCTCGTTGATGTTCTTAAGTCCGAACGCGATATTGTCGTAAACGGTCATATTGGGCCACAGCGCGTAGTTCTGGAACAGGAAGCCGACCTTGCGCTTGTTGGCGGGAACGTTTATGCCCGCTTCGGAATCGAACACGACCTTGTCGCCTATGGTGATGCGTCCCTCGGTCGGGGTCTCGAGACCCGCGATCATGCGGAGCGTGGTGGTCTTGCCGCAGCCGGACGGGCCGAGCAGGGTGACGAAAGCGTTGTCCTCGATGACGAGATCGAGGTTCTCCACGGCGTAGAATTTCTTCCAGCGCTTTGTGATCTTTTCTAATACTATTTTAGGCATAATTAACCTCCTATGCCTTCGTCCAGGCTTGCGCCGGTGACTTTGTTTACGACGGTGTTGAATATCAGGATCGTGACGATAAGGATAAGGTTGATACCGCTTGAGAACGCGTAAAGACCCATCTCATCGAAATAATCGAGCGTCGTGGAGAGGATGTAGCCCTGCGTGCAGAGCAGCATGAACAGCGACAGCTCCCTTAAGCAGGTCATGAACGGGAGCATGAAGCCCGATATGATCGAGGACTTCTGGATCGGCACGATTATCCTGAACATGCGCTTGAACCACGGGATGTCCTGGATTATCGCGGCCTCCTCTATCTCGCCGGAGAGCTGCAGCATGGAGTTGAGGGACGCGCGGCTGGCGAACGGTATGTACTTGACGGTACCGGCTATGATGAGCAGCCAATACGTGTTGAACAGGTTGATGTATTTGTTCGAGAAGAGGATGAAGAACGCGACGCCGACCGCGATGGAGGGCATCAGATACGGCAGGAACGCCATATTGTTGACGTAGTTCGCCCATTTGGATCTTCTGTTCTTGCTGACCGCGTATCCGATAAGGGTGCCGATCACGCCGGCAGCCAGAGCGCAGGCCACGGATACGAGCAGCGTGCCGCCGTAGGCGTGCCAGATCGTCTTGTTGTAGATCATGCCCTGCTGTCCGTACATGCCGTTCTCCGTGACGTTTTCGGAGGTGATCCACCACTTGGTCGTCAGGTTCTGGATATTGCCGGTGTACAGGAAGCTGTAGTCGCCGGGGTTGGGCAGGAAGGTCTCGAACGCGAAGGAGATGATCGGATAGATACTCGTGAAGAATGTGATGACGATGAGTATTGCGCCGATCACGTACTTGCCGGACTTGCCGAGATTGAAGCGGGAAATCTGTCCCGATTTGCCCGTAACGGTAGTATAGCTCTTGCGGCTCTTGAGCGTGAGCTGGTTGGTGAGAAGTATCGCCACGCCGAAGAGCATCATGATTATCGCGAGTATGCTCGCCTCGCCCGTTCGGGAGCTGTTCATCGAGATGTACTTCGTCGAGAGCGTTTCGAAATTCAGGTAATGAGGTACGGGATACGAGCCCATCGCGCTGCCGAATACGAGCAGTACTGTCGAGAGTATCGCGGGCTTGATCATGGGCAGCGTGATGCGGAACATGGTCTTCCAGCGCGGAGTGTCGAGTATCGTCGCCGCCTCCTCGAGGTTGGCGTCCATATTGCGGAATATGCCGCCGATGAGTATGTAGGCGAAAGGCGCGTAGTGAAGGCCGAGCACCATCGCCGACGGGAACAGGCCCATACACCACCACGCCGGCATATTGACGCCGAACACCGAGGCGAGAAGGCCGTTTGCGCTGTGGGTGACGGCGTTGGAATAAAACAGGTTTTTCCACACGACCGCGAGCGTCCACTGCGGCATGATGTAGGGGAATATGAAGATGGAGCTTAAGTATTTCCGGAATTTAAGGTTTGTTCTTGTGATCAAAAACGCAAAGACTCCGCCGAATACGATCGACACCACACAGGATATCGTGGACAAAAGCAGCGTGTTGAGAAGCGGCGTCCACAGATTGGACTTGGAGGTGCTGGAGGTGAACAGATCGATGTAATTGACGAGAGTGAATCCCTCGGTTTCACCTGACAGGTAGGCGTCGATTGTTCCGGGATGGATCGTGATCGTATCCTTGGCGATCGCAATGATCGGCGCGACGGTCGTGACGGTGAGTACGATGCCCAGGATCAGGAGTATGATGTTTTGCGGTTTTGAGAAAAATGTTTTCAGCTTGTTCAGCCGTATGCGCCGTTTCACGGCGCGTGTTTGCGCGGCGGTCTGCACGTTTTTCTCCCCCCCTATTCCATCGAAGGCGCCCTAATACATTAAGGCGCCTCCGATAATTTCAGTCGTTCATATTGTTATTCGGGTTTATACTTCGTCAGAAGCTCGATCCAGGAGCCGACCGTGAACGCGACGGAAGCGCAGTACTCGGGATCCTCGATGACGAGCTTGCCGTTATTTACCCACCAGTCATAACCGCGGTCGTTCTTGCAGTCGAAGACGTTCTCGCCGTCAACGTAGCCGCCCTTGGAATGACCGTACTTCTCCTCGGTGCCGGCAGCGACTACCGGGTTGGAGGAGTAACCGCCCATATCCTTGCCCCATGCGGAGAAGCCGTCGACGGTGCAGGTGATGTAAGCGATGAACGCGCAGGCGGTCCAGGGAAGCGGGCTGTTGTCGGGAACGAACATATAGTGGCAATAGCCGTAACCGCCGATGCCCTCATAGCCGTCCTGGTAAGCGGCGACCTTGATGTTGTTCTTCGAAACGGTGTCGGACTCCTCAACGGAGCGGAGCTTGGAGTAAACGAGGAGACCGAACTGGTCGGTGGCGGACTGCTGAACAAGGGTGTTGCAGATCGGGCCGTCATCCTCGACGGTCATGTAGCTCTCGACCCAGAGCTTGATCCAGGCAAGACCGTAGCAGCCGTTCTCGCCGAGACCGAGATCCTTGGCGTCGGTCTTCATGGCCTCGATAACGGGGGTGAAGTAAGCCTTCTTGGTATCGTCGAGCTTCTCGTAAGCTTCCTTGAGGTAGCCGGCATACTTCTCGTTGGTGAGCATATAAAGGAAGTTCTTGCCGACGATCTCGGAATCGATGGCCATGAACAGACCGTGCTCGCCTTCATAGACGTAATCCCAGCAGTTGGTGTAGGTCTTTGTGCCGGTGCAGTTGTACTCGAAGACCTTGTTCAGGGTCTGGAGGGGCAGATAGCCCTTGTACTCGTCGGCAGTGGTGTTGTTCGCCTTCGCCCAGTCAAGGGGAATGAAGGTGTCGAGGATGCCGGTCTTGACCATCTTCGACTCGATCTGGTTGCCGTCCTGGATGAGGGTCACCGCGAAGGTGCCGACGTCCTTAAGCGAGTCGGCGGAGAGCTGCTCGAAGATCTTGTTGTTCTTCGGCTGCTGCCAATCAAAGCTCAGCTCGTAGTTGGGATCGATGGTCTTGAGGTAATCGATGAAGAGGGGCAGAGCGGACTTGCCGCGGCTGGAGTTGCCCACGCCGTAGAAGGTCTTGCCGTTCGACTCCTCGATAGCCTTCTTGGCAAGCTCCTCAAGAGTCATGCCCTCGGCCTCCTTGATGATCTTCTGAACAGCGGAAAGCTCGTCGCCTCCGGGCTTATTGTTGTTTTTGCAGCCCGCAAAGGCAACGGCGACCATCAGCAGGGCAAGCGTCATCGCTAAAATCTTTTTCATGTTTTTCCTCCATATGCGAATTTTGGCAGAAAGGGATCCTGCATAGCGCTATTATAACAGATTTATTTCCAAAAGTATATACTTTTCCCAAAATATTCCGTTTTAACTGTATGCAAGAGGATATTCCCGTTCAAAAAATAAGAATCATTTATGCACCGGGGGTTTACAAGAAGCGCTGAACGTGCTATAATAATTGTTTGTAAGTGCATTGATCGGGACAGGTGAGTTCGGTCACCGGCATAAAGCGAGCCGCGGAAGGTGTGAGCGCGGCGGTCAAACCGGACGGCATATCACCCGTGAGCAGGTGCGCCGAACATTATAGTAGGCGTTCCCGGCCCGCCTCCGTTACAGGGCGAATGAAGAGCACCGGAGATGAACCCCCGGTGAACCCGGGTGGTACCGCGTTAAAAAACGTCCCGAGGGATATTCCCCCGGGATTTTCGTTTTATAATAAGCAACAAACCGAAAGGATAATCCGAATATGTACAAAAAGGTTTCGGCCTCCATGGACTTCGTTTCCCGCGAGCAGGAGATACTGAAGTTCTGGAAGGAAAACAGGATCTTCGAAAAGTCGGTCGAGCTCCGTAAGGGAGCCCGTCCCTACACCTTCTTCGACGGCCCGCCCACGGCAAACGGCAAGCCGCACATCGGTCATGTGCTGACCCGCTCGATGAAGGATATCATTCCCCGCTACCGCACCATGAAGGGCTACGACGTCCTTAGGAAGGCCGGCTGGGATACCCACGGTCTGCCCGTGGAGCTCGAGGTGGAGAAATCCCTCGGCCTTGACGGCAAGGAACAGATCGAGGAATACGGCGTACTTCCGTTCATCGGCAAGTGCAAGGAGTCCGTGTGGAAATACAAGGGCGAATGGGAGGAGATGTCCGACGCGGTAGGTTACTGGGCGGACATGGAGAACCCCTACGTCACCTATACCGACGATTACATCGAGTCCGTATGGTGGGCTTTGAAGACCATCGACGAGAAGGGGCTCCTTTATAAGGGTCACAAGATCGTCCCCTACTGCCCCCGCTGCGGCACCGCGCTTTCGAGCCACGAGGTCGCCCAGGGCTATAAGGACGTCAAGGAGACCTCCATATTCATCACCTTCCCCGTGAAGGGAATGGACGACGGCACGGAGTTCATGGCATGGACGACCACGCCTTGGACGCTTCCTTCGAACGTCGGCCTGTGCGTGAACGCCGACGAGGATTACGTCAAGGTCGAAAAGGACGGCAAGCGCTACATAATGGCGAAGGCGCTGGTCGAGAGCGTTCTCGGCGAGGGCTGGGAGACCGTTGAGAGCTACAAGGGCGCCGACCTTGAGAACATGGAGTATGTTCCGCTCTTTGATTTCCCCGTGAATCACGGCAATAAGAAGGGCTGGCGCGTGGTTTCGGACGGCTACGTCACGCTTACCGACGGCACCGGCATAGTCCACCTCGCTCCCGCGTTCGGCGTTGACGACGGACGCGTCGGCAAGAAGTGGGGCCTTCCCTTCGTTCAGAACGTGAACGCGAAGGGCGAGCTTGCAGGCGGCACCCCCTGGGACGGCGTGAACGTCAAGAAGGCGGATAAGCTGATAATCGCCGACCTTAAGGAGCGCGGCAGGCTGTATAAGGAGCTTCCTTACGAGCACAGCTATCCCTTCTGCTGGCGCTGCGACACTCCGCTCATCTACTTCGCGCGCGGCGGCTGGTTCATCGAGATGACGAAGCTGCGCGACAAGCTGCTCGATTTCAACAGGCGCATCAACTGGATACCCGAGTCCATCGGCGAGGGCCGCATGGGCAACTTCCTCGAGAACGTCATCGACTGGGCGGTCACGCGCGAGCGCTACTGGGGCACTCCGCTGCCCGTATGGGTCTGCGAGGACTGCGGCCATCATCATACGATCGGTTCCCGCGAGGAGCTTCTTAAGTGCTTCCCCGACGCCGATCCGAACATCGAGCTCCACAAGCCGATGCTCGATCCCCTCACCATGAAGTGCCCGCACTGCGGCGGTGTCATGAAGCGCGAGCCGGTCGTCATCGACTGCTGGTTCGATTCCGGCTCCATGCCTTTTGCCCAGTGGCACTATCCGTTTGAGAATAAAGAGGAGTTCGAGAAGCGCTATCCCGCCGACTATATCTCCGAGGCGGTGGATCAGACGCGCGGCTGGTTCTATACGCTTAACGCCATCGCGGCCTGTCTGTTCGACGAGCCCGCTTTCAAGAACTGCATAGTCCTGGGTCTCGTATGCGACAAGGACGGCAAGAAGATGTCAAAGCATATCGGCAACGTCATCGCCCCCGCGGACGTGCTTACGAAGCAGGGCGCCGACGCCGTAAGGTGGTATTTCTACACCGCGTCCTCCCCCTGGCTCCCCAGCCGCTTCTCCATCGAGGCGGTCAGCGAGACGCAGAGGAAGTACATGGGCACGCTGTGGAACACCTATGCGTTCTATATCCTCTACGCCGACATCGACGAGTTCGACCCGACGAAGCATACGTTAAAGCGCGAGAACCTCTCCGCGATGGACAAGTGGATCCTTTCGAGGCTGAACAGCCTTATAAAGAAGGAGGACGAGCTCCTTGAGTCACTGCACATCACCGAGGCGGGACGCGAGCTTGCCGCCTTCGCCGACGATCTTTCGAACTGGTACGTAAGGCGCGGCCGCGAGAGGTACTGGGGCAAGGAGATGACCCCCGACAAGGAGGCCGCCTACATGACGCTCTTTACCGTGCTCGAGACCATGGCACGCCTCACCGCTCCGTTCACCCCGTTCATGGCGGAGCAGATGTATCAGAACCTCGTCCGCACCTGCGACAAGTCCGCTCCCGAGAGCGTGCACCTTACCGACTATCCCGTGTGCGACGAGAGCTTCATCGACGCCGAGCTTGAAGAGGATATGTCTGCCGTATACCGTGTGGTCGTTCTGGGCCGCGCGGCGAGGGCGCAGTCGAACATCAAGAACCGTCAGCCGCTCTCGAAGCTCTTCGTGCAGGGCCTGGAGGCGCTGCCCGAGATGTATAACGAGATCATCGAGGGCGAGCTGAACGTGAAGGCGGTCGAGTACGTCGCCGACGCTTCGAACTTCATTACCTACCGCGTAAAGCCGCAGCTCAAGCTCCTGGGGCCGCGCTACGGCAAGATGCTCCCGAAGATCAACAGCTTCCTGCAGAACACCGAGGGCGTGGGCAATGCCTGCGTCGCGGCGCACGCGGAGGGTAAACCCTTCGAGTTCGAGCTTGAGGGCGTAAAGGTCAGCCTGAATCCCGAGGACGTTCTTGTCGACACCGTGAAGCGCGAGGGCTTCAGCTCCGTTTCCGAGAAGGAGCTCACCGTCGTTCTCGCGACTACGCTCACCGACGAGCTCATCGAGGAGGGCTACGTGCGAGAGCTGGTATCCAAGGTGCAGACCATGCGCAAGGAGGCCGACTTCAACGTGACCGACCACATCCGCGTGTTCGTGACCGGCTCCGACGAGATCGCCGCCATCGCGGACAAAAACCGCGAAGGCGTAATGGGCGACACTCTCGCCGACGAGCTTGTCTTCGCCGCCGCACCCGACGGCGCTTACGTCAAGGAGTGGGATCTGAACGGCGTTCCCGTCACCATCGGCGTGAAGAAGGTATAAAATACGCAATAACAAAAAAGTCTGTCCCGCATAAGGGGCAGACTTTTTTAGAACGCATGCGCAGGATAAAACTACACGTATATAGTATAGAAAGCATAGACGCCTGCCACTACGTGGAAAGCGATGGCAATTGCCGCAAGCACGATTATCCACACGGTGTGTTCACCCAGATCGCGGGCTTTCTTCGCAAAAACGATCCCAAGAATCGACAGCATCAGCATTATGGGAGCAATAAACGGCAGCGTGAAGAAATAGGCCAGAAGCGGCCACCACCCCCACTCAACAAACTCATGAGTCTGAACGTAAAAATCATTCGCGAACCATAAGGACACGCCGACTGCGCCCCATAAAATGGGGATGCCCGTAAGTATCAATGCAGCGATCTTTTTAGTTTTTCCCATTCATTTCATCTCCTTCCATTCGTACTCGAAGCCGTACTCCCAGTCCTTGGTCTCGTTTCTTAAACAGTCGTATCCGTCGCCCGCGATCACGAAGCCGGCCTTGAGATGGGTTTTGATCGATGGGACGTTTTCCTTATGCACGCAGTCGCAAAGCCGGAACGCGCCGCGCTTTTTGAGCTTATCCGTGACCATGTTGAGGAGCTTAACTGCAAATCCCTTCCGTCTTGCCTCCCCCTTCGTCTCGAGCGCCTCTATGTAATAGAGCCCTTCGCCCAGTCCGTAGAGCCGGAGAGCGCTCACCCATTCGCCCTTATAAGAGAGTATCTGATAATAATTCTCTTGTTTGGAGAAAAAGTCGCTTTCGAGGTAGTCGAGGAAGTCCCGTTCGACGAGCTTTAAGCCCTCGTCGGGATCCGTATCGGGATAGAGCTCCTCCGCGGTCTCGCGGTTGCTCGCCTCGTAGATCTTCATGAGCTTTCGTCCGTCCTCGGGGGAAAGCCCGTCAAGTTCGATCAGTTCAAAATCCTTCACAGGTCAAACGGCGCCTCCTTTTCGACAGTCATGCCATTGAGTCTGACAAGGTACGAGCCCTCGGGGAAGGCGAACACGATCCTGACCGCGGCGAGGCAGAGGGGATCCCTGCGGTGGAGTTTTCTGAATCCGGGATCGCGGTTGAACTCGCGCGAGCCGTACTTGTCGTCGCCGAGTATCGGGCAGCCGATATGGGCGAAGCTGGCGCGAAGCTGATGCGTGCGCCCCGTGACGAGGAGCGCCTCGACGAGGGACGCGCCGCCCTCGGACTTTATCACGCGGTATTCGGTGACCATTTCAACGGCTCCCGGGCGCTTCTCATCGTACACGCGCACGAAGCCCTCGGCGCCGGACTTGACGGCCCACAGGTCAAGGGTGCCGCTCTTTTTTTCGGGACAGCCGCGGACTATAAGCCTGTAATACTTCTTTATCGTCCTCTCGCGGATGGCGGCGTCGAGCGCGTCCTTCGCGTTTATATTCCTTGCGAATATCACGAGCCCGGTCGTCACGGCGTCGAGGCGGTGAACGGGATAAACCTCGGGAAGGACGTTTTTAAGCCTCGTTTCGAGGTTGTCGCCGCCCCCGTCCCTTTCGGCGACGGTCACGCCGGAGGGCTTGTTGAGCACCAGAATATCCTTATCGACGTAGGAAAAATCGACGTCCGCAGCCATAAGGCGGATCTCGTCCCCGAAGTCCCGGAACGCGCCGTAATCCGGCACCGAAGTGAACCTCATGCGCTCGTGCGTGACGGGATGCTCGAACGAGAGAGAGTAGGCGTAAAGCGCGATCTGCTGACCGGGAACGGCGGCAGTGTTGTACCTTTGGTCGCCCCAGATGGGGAATCCCGCGTTACTTAGCTGCACGCGTATCTGGTGATGGCGGCCGGTCTTCAGGTCGACGTCGAGAAGGCTCATGCCCTTCCTGCGCGCGGCGGTGCGGTAATCGAGCACGGCCATCTTTGCGTTATCCGTGTTTTCTTTTACGACAAGCGTCGAATGGCTGTTATCGTCGCGGAGGAGCCAGTCTTCGAGGCTTCCCCTATCGGGCGCTTCGCCCAAGACCACGGCGGCGTATTTCTTCTCGGCTCCCTGCCTGTTCTTCTCAGCAAACTGCGGAACGAGGCGCGACGCCGCCTTGCTCGTCCTTGCGAACACCATGACGCCGCCGACGGGCCGGTCGAGCCTGTGGACGAGACCTATAAAGACGTCGCCGGGCTTATTATACTTTTCCTTGACGTACGCCTTGACCATGTCGAGAAGGCTCAAATCGCCCGTCTCATCCCCCTGTGTGGGGACATTGACGGGCTTTTCGACGACTATTATGTGGTTGTCTTCATAAAGGATGTTCATCTTGTCCATCTGCCTGTCGCTCCGCACGGGAGAACGAGGCCGTCCCTTGTGATCGGGAGCCCGACCTCCTCGGACTCGACTCTGCCGCCGAAGTCCTTCATCGCGACGCGGAGGACGTCCCTGAGCACCGTGGGCGCGAGCCCCGTGGTATAGGAATTGATGAGGAAGAACGCGGCGTCTTCGGAGAGGAGCTTCACGCACGCCTCGACGAGCGGCCAGAGCCCCGTCTCGATGCGCCACATCTCGCCGTCGGGACCGCGGCCGTAGCTGGGGGGATCCATGAGTATGCCCTCGTAGAAATGCCCGCGGCGCGCCTCCCTCTGCACGAATTTCATGCAGTCGTCGACGATGAACCTTACGGGCCTGTCAGCGAGGCCGCACTCGTTTATATTCGCCTTCGCCCACTGGACGATGCTCTTCGCGGCGTCGACGTGAACGACCTCGGCTCCCTCCGCGGCAAGCGCGCAGGTGGCGCCGCCCGTATAGGCGAAGAGATTCAGCACGCGGAAGGGCTTGTCCGGGTTTTTCCTTTTGAAATCCTTAACGACCGAGCGCATGAAGTCCCAGTTGACCGCCTGCTCGGGGAAGAGGCCGGTATGCTTGAAGCCGGTCGGGCGCACGATGAAGGATAGGTCGCGGTAGGCGACCGTCCAGCTTTCGGGGAGCTCGCGCTTATAATCCCAGTAACCGCCGCCGGTATTCGACCTTATGTACCTTGCGTCGATGCTCTTTAAGCTGTTCCTTAAGGGCCACACGGCCTGGGGATCGGGCCTTAAGAGGGTGACGTTGCCCCAGCGCTCCAGCTTGTCGCCGCCGCCTGCGTCGAGTATTTCATAATCTTTCCATTTATCGGCAATGTACATTTTTACACCCCGGGAATGAGCCTCAGAAGGAAGTTCGAGTAATAGAAGAATCGCGCGAGAACGGAGTTCTCGACGAGATCGGAGACCACGTCAAAGGGAAGCACGGTGAGGACTATCGGGCAGAGCATGAAGATGAGGAACACCGCGAGCACGCCCCTTATGAGCCCCGCGCCGATCGCGGCGGGAAGCTCGAGCTTTTTTAAGACGGGCAGGGGCTTCGCGTAGTTCCACCAGCCGATCACGAACCCGAGTATCGCCCTCATTATTATGAACAGTCCCATGAACACGGTAATGTTTATGGTGACTATGACCATCGTCGTGTTGAAGTAGTCGCCGAGGGACGTGACATTGTTCGACGCAAAAGCTGCGTCCTCGACGTTCGTCCTGATACGCTCGTCCATCGGATAAGCGGCGTCCGAGCTCATATAGATCTCCTCGAGCTCGGCGTTCGATATCTCGGTGATGTTCTTTTTCCTGTATTCGACGTCCTTTATGTTTTCCGCGCCCTCGGTGTAGTAGAGCATGGCGTTATAGACCGTTTCGTTCTTTTCGACCTGCCCCGATACCATGGGCATCAGGAGCAGCGCGAAGACGGCGCAGACGAGATAAAACAGTATGTCAATGGCGGTATAGACGAAGCCCTTGTACACTCCGGCGAGCACGAAAAGCCCGAGTATCACCGCTATAACGATGTCGAGTAGATTCATTTACCCAATGTCAGGAGATCGAATTCTCCGCTCCTTTCCAGAAGAATGTGCCTGTCGTCGAGCTTTTTGGACGACAGCGTACTGCCGACGGGCAGCGCGAGAGTCTCGACCGTCCTGCCCTTTTTGTCGTAAAGCCTAACCGTGCCGTCCCAGACCGCGACGAGGCTGCCGCCTAAAAGATGGCACGCGATAACGCCGTCGTCGAGCGTGAGCGTGAGCGCGGACTCGCTCGCGACGTCCTTCTGCTCGACCGTAAGCACGCGCACGGTGGACAGGTTCGCCGTGTTCCTCGGCAGAAGAAGCAGGCGCAGGCTCGTGCCGTCCATGGCGACGTCCGTAACCCTGAAGCCGTGCAGCTGCACGCGGTAGATCTCGCGGTTGGTCGCGGACGAATATCTGACCAGCGTTTCCGTGCCTATCACGAATACGCTGGAGCCGGTGAAGCAGACCCTCTCGACGAGCTGTCCCGATACCGTGATGACGCCTGTCGCGCTCATCCGCGAGAGGTCGTAGGTGGTTATTGTGGTGCGCGGCGAGCCCGAATTGACCGAAAGCTCCATCGTCCAGAGCGTTCTGCCCGAGACCTCGCTGAAGCCGAAATCGACGAGGCTGCCATCCATGAACTCAAGCTCCCAGACCTGCTGGCCGGCGGAGTTATACACCGTTACTGTCTCGTCGCCGCTGTTCTTCTTAATGCAGACCGCGACGTGCATGCTTCCCGCGCGGAGCGCCTTGACCGTGCCCTTCGGAACAACGTCGAAAGGCGCGTCGATTATCTGGACGGAGCTTCCCGACCAGACCGCCTTTATGCCGTCCGTGCCGGCTATGCCCGTGGGCGTGCCGGAGAGGTATTTCGAGAAGTTCAGATCCTCGTCCTTATAGTTATGGAAGTTCAGCATGCCGTCTTTGACGTATAATAGTCCGTCGCCCGTGCCCGCGGAGAGGCCGTACGACTGGAGAGGCACCGTCCTTACTGAGAGCTTCATCCCGCAGCTTTTGAGCGTAAGCGTAAGAAACACCGCGATGCCGGCGATCGCTATCAGCACCAATATGACGAGCGCCAGTCTGAGCGCCGTTTTTTTGCTGTCGCGGACGACCAATCTGCGTCTTCTTCGCGCCATTGCCGGTTCCTTTCCTTAATCAACGCATTATTCTGAGTGCGGACTCCATTATTTTTACCTTTGCGGGGGCGTATTCGCCGAGCTCCCCGTCAAGCTCGAGAGGCGTTCTCCCGCACGAGAGCTCGACCTCCTTCGCCTTAAAATACATCACCGGTTTTTTGCCGACGTGCTTTCCCTTCAAAAACAGCGGGAGCAGCGTCAAAAACCTGAATAGGCTGATCTTTTTTATTATGCAGACGTCGAAATAACCGTCAGAGGGATCCGCCTTCGGAGCGACGGGCATACCGCCGCCGAAGCACCTGCCGTTCGCGATCGCGGTAAGGAGCGCGTCCACTTCGAAGACCTCGCCGTCGGCCGTGATCGTAAGATGCGTCGACGAAAGGTGAAACATGGAACGCGCTATGCCGAAGAGATACGGGATCATGCCGTGATACTTGGACTTGTACCTCTCGGTGTTGATAACAACATCAACGTCGAAGCCGAGACCGAGCACGTTCACGAATGCGCGGCCGCCGGCGTATCCGAGATCCACGGGCTTTGGGCTTCCGTTCAGGATAGTTTCAGCCGTTTTGACGGGGTCCGGGCTTAAAAGGAGAGCGGAAGCGAAATCGTTTCCCGTGCCGAACGGGCAGATCCCCATCACTGCGTCTTCCTTGCCGCCGAGCGCTCCCGCGATCTCGCTCACGGTGCCGTCGCCGCCGACCGCGACGATATACCTCTCGCCCGACTTGTAGGCGGCTTCCGCAAGGGGTGCGCTCTCCCCCGCTTTTTCTGTCATTACAAACGTGTAATCAGCGCCGCGCTCTTCAAGGATCTTCCGAAGTTCGGCGAATTTTTCCAATGCCTTTCCGCCGCACGCGACGGGATTAACTATGAAATACGGTCTCATCAGCCGCACATACTCTCCCACTTTATTAGATACCAACTTAATGATACTACAAAAAAAAGAAAAAGTACAGACCCTTTTATATAAAAAGAAGGCTTCGCAAAAAGCGAAGCCCCCAAACGATTTTTAATTGTGTGACCTTATTTCATGATGTTCCTGCACTCGAGATAGTACCTCTTCTCGTGCGCTTCGCCCATGGAGAAGGTCTTCCTGGGGAGCGCGCCGTCGAACACGACGGTCTTGAAGAACGCGGACTTATCCATCGAGGGAAGCAGGAAGCCCATGTTGTTGACCTTGGAGCCCAGATCGTTAACGACGTCGGCGCCGTGGATGTAGTCGATGGTCGCGCCCTTGGTCTCCTTTAAGACTACGTCGAGAGCCGCCTGGAGCGTGCCGACCTCGAGCTGAGCGGCGGGACGCTTTACGGCGATGAAGCCGCGCTTGCCCTGAATGACGATGGGGATGATGTGGCCGCCGTCGGCTACCGCGCGCTCGTAGTTCCTGTTGAACCTGCGCTCGGACTCAAAGAGCTGGATATCGACGATGCCGCCGGGGTTCTGCTGGGAGAGCTTCAGCTTGAGATCGTTCAGGAATTTCTTTACGCTTATATTGAATACGACGCGGTGGATGGGCTCGAACACGATGCCCTCGTCGTGGACGTTTTCAAGCTCGACGAGCGCGTACCTTGCGGGATGATTCTCACGCGCTTCCTCGGGGAGGGTGGCTTTCAGCTTTTCCCAGTTGGCCTTCGCAGTCGCGAAGGAGTGGTTGCCGTCGCCCATAGCGAAGAGCAGGGGCGCCATCTCGCGGCCGTACTTCATGGGATCGATGAGAGCGGTGATCGCGTCGATCGCGTTCTTTATCATGGCTTCGTCGTTGATGAACCAGCCCTCGATATGTCCGCCCTTCTGCATGAGCTCGAAGTCGTAGAACTTGGGGGTCGCCTTGACCGCCTCGTAGATGGGCTCGATGACCGTGCGCTTCTCGTCGTCGATGAGGACGAGGATATGCGGAAGCTCGAGAGGAGCGCCGTCACGGATGCGGAGCCTCGGCGGAATGCGCTCGACGATGGTGCCCTCGGTCGCCCTTATGAGGGTGGTGGAACCCTTGTTGTAGTCGTAGCACTCGAGGTCGAGAGCGACAACGAGACCGTTCCTGGTCTTGCCGTCAACGGTGCGCCTCGTGAGCATGAAGCCTTCGCCGAGGTTCCTTAAGGTACCGTTTTTGACGTACTCGTCCATGGTCTTTCTGATGGCGGCAATGCGCTCGTCCTCGCCGGGCTTCTCGAGATAGATCTCGGGGAGCATTATGCGGAGGGTGGAGGGAGCGTCGCCGACGACCTTCTCGCAGCCTTCCCAGTAATCGGGCTGGGAGGTGTACTGGTCGCACGCAACGCACGCCCACTTGGTAAGATCGACGCCCTCGGCGGGGAACATGATCTCGGGTACGCAAACGCCTGCATTGTTGTTGAATTTCGGATCCATTGAATGAAAACCTCCATTTGTAGTCGAGTCTATTATAAACCCGAAGGGAGGGTTTTTCAAGACCCCATTTAGGAGGCGCCGGAAGCATGACATGCGAACGTAAAAGCGCATATATCTTCTTACTCCGGCCATTTCATCGTTGACTTTTTTCTTCTTTCATTTATAATGTTCTCGCGATGGAAACGAAGCTCGTAAAAAAGAAAACCGCCGATCTCACCGAGGGCTCCATCTGGAAGAGGCTCCTCGTTTTCTTCCTGCCCATACTCGCGGGGACGTGGTTCCAGCAGCTCTACAACGCCGTCGACGCGGTGATCGTCGGGCGGTACGTGGGGCACGAGGCGCTTGCCGCGGTCGGCGGGAGCGTCGCGACCTTACTTAACCTGTTCATCGGCTTTTTCGTCGCGCTCTCCGCGGGCTCGACGGTAATCATATCGCACATATTCGGCTCGAAAAAAGCGGAGGACGATCTCGGCGAGGCGACGGGGACGGCGGCGGCGTTCAGCATACTCTTCGGGCTAATGATATCCGCCGTATGTTTCGTGATGGCGCCGTACTTCCTTAAATGGATGAAGACGCCCGAGGACACCCTTAAAGACGCCGTATTGTATTTCCGCATACTGTCCTCCGCGATGACGGTGGTTCTGCTCCTCAATACCGAGTCCGCGATACTCCGCGCGGTGGGCGATTCGCGCAGACCGTTCATCTTTATGCTGATCGCGTGCTTGCTCAACATCGGGCTCGACTGGCTTTTCGTCGTGAAATTCTCGTGGGGCGTCGCGGGCGTCGCTTGGGCGACGGTCATTTCCCAGTGCGTGAACTGTCTGCTTCTTACCGTGACTATGCTCGTGACGAAGCAGCCATACCGTCTTGAGATAAAGAAGCTCCGCATCAACAGGGGGATATTCCGCCGCATGATGCGGATAGGTCTCCCCTCCGGCCTCGAGGCGAGCATGTACAACCTGTCGAACATACTTATGCAGACCGCGGTCAACTCCCTCGGCACGGTCGTCGTCGCGTCGTGGTCGCTCTCCGGCAAGCTCGACGGCTTCTACTGGGGGCTCGCGCAGGCGGCGAACGCGGCGGTCGTCACCTTCGTCGGTCAGAACTACGGCGCGGGACGCTTCGACAGGATACACAAGAGCGTCCGCTCGGGACTCATCCTTTTTATGATAATGACCGTCTCGATGAGCGCGCTCATAATCGCGGGATCGCCGTACGCTTTGAAGATATTCACCGAGGAGCAGTCCGTCCGCGACACGACCTACACGATAATACTCTACTTCGTGCCGTTCTACTTCGTGTGGACGAGCATCGAGGTGCTGTCCGGCACCCTGCGCGGCTGCGGCGACACAAAGCCCGTCCTCATCACCGGCATCGGCATCTGCGCCTTCCGCGTGCTGTGGCTTCTGACCGCGTTCATGATCTGGCCGACACTCCTTTGCGTCAGCATATCGTACGTCGTTTCCTGGACGCTTACGATGATCGCGATGGTCATCTACTACAAAAAAGGCAAATGGGACAAGTCAAAACAGTAAAGAACAAGCCGGGAAACCTGTCCCGGCTTTTTTCCGCTTTAATGCGCCATAAGGCGCAATTCACGCACGAAGTGCAATTCATGACCGAAAGTCAATTCATGCGCCTCCGGCGCAATTCATTTAATATCCCCTATCCCGCCCTCGTTCACAGGTCAGCGCCGAGGTGATGCGAAGTAAGCTTCCTAACAGGAAATAACAATGCGTGTATGCCCGATCGGGGCGTAACGATGAAAAACGCGCGGCCCCTCGCGCCCTACAGCGGGACTGTTTAGCCTCCGTCCCAAAGAGGTCCGGCACTCGCCCCCGTGAACTAACAACTTACAGCTTACATAAGCTCCGCGGTCCAGTTTGCCTTCTGGAGCGCGTTGTCGATGAGCCTCAGATCGCGGCTCATATCGTCGACCTTCTTCTGGAGCTCCCTGACGTTTACCGTGGGGAGTATCTTTATCTCGTTCCTCGTCGCGCGGACCGAAAGCGACGACGCGGAATCAAGAAAGCTCCTGTATGCGGAAAGCTGTAAGGACAGCGCGTCGCGCCTCGCGATGAGCTCGGTGAGGGTCTTCCCGTCGACCGATACCGTGCAGTTGGTCTTGTTGATGCGCGCCATCAGCTCCTCGAGCCTCATAACGCAGGCATCGAGCTCCTTCATAAGCTCCGCGGGATCCTCCGCGGGCTTCTCCCCCTCCTGCACGGTGGCGTTCCTCGAAAGGCGTGCGCGCAGACGGTCGATCCTTCTTACGATATCCGCCCTTTCCTGAAGGGCCTCGGCAAGCTTCATTTTTTCTCACCTCTCCTTTTGAATAAATAGAATACGAGATAGAAAACGGTAATGTACGCAAGGAACAGTACGAGCACGGTCATGGGATACAGCACTCTGTTCCCGTTTACGAGATTATAGAATATGTCGTACGGCGTGCCGTCGCCCCTCATGAGGAACATATAATTATACGGAATGAGCACGTCCGCGATATACGCGGCGATACAGAAGAATATCATTATCGCGAAGGTGATAAAGATGTTCTTCTTTTTCATGCTCGCCATGCCCGCGATGAGGATATAGAGCGAGCAGAAGCCCGAGATCGAGTGCGTGATGCCGGACACGACGTTGTCGAAGCCGAGGACGGGGTACGCCGAATAGTTCTGCGCCGCGCCGTAGGTGCCCGCGACCGCGCCGAGTATGCCGAATATCATTACGAAATCGAGCGCCGCCTCCCGCACGCGGCCCTTCGAGAACGCCGCGAGGGGTATCGTTATCAGCTGGATGCTGCACAGGAACAGCGGCAGGTTCATGAGCCAGTTCATCGGATCGTGCGCTCTTATGCAGAGAAGGACGATCTTGAAAAGCTCGAAGCCGTCGATGAGTATCGCCGCCCATACGAGCACGCGGTTCTTAGTACTTTCGTCCTTGCTGCGGTTCCTTCTGCCGAGCACGACGGCGAGAAGTACCATGACCGCCATGAGCGAGGACACGAAGACGAGATGCTGCCACGAGTACGCCCCCTCGGGGGTGCGGCCGTATCCGCCGAAGCCGAAGAATTCTTTCATCTGATGACTCCGTTTGTAAAATAATGGGGAGATCGCTCTTATGATTATACAATATGTCGAAAAACGTGTCAACGGCGGCGGCGTTTTTCAAGCCGTTGACAAATCGGATCTGCCGTTGTAAAATGTAATGAACTCATTATGAGAAATTATCAGGAGGTTTTTTATGAGTTATTGTGAAAAATGCGGTCAGTTTGTTGACGACAGCACCCGCTACTGTCAGAACTGCGGCGAGGAGAACAAGAACTACGTTGCTCCCATGAACGCGTATCAGGCTTCCGCCTATCAGCAGGCTCCCGTTGCAGAGCAGCCCAAGAACGGCCTTAACGTAATGGCCATCGTCGCCATCGCGCTCTCCGAGCTCGGCGTGGTCGGTCTCATCTTCGCCATCATCGCGCTCAAGAACGCCAAGTCCGGCACCTACAGGACTCCCCTTAAGCCCCTCGCCGTCGCGGCTCTTGTAGTCAGCATCATCATGACGGTGTTCTGGCTCATCTACATCTGCGTATTCGGCGCCGCCGCCTGCGCTGCCGTCAAGTACGGCGGATCCGGCAATTTTAACTTCGACTATTAAGGAATAAGCTATGAAGATCTGTCCGAAATGCGGTAAGACACTCCCCGACGAGGCCACGTTCTGTATGGACTGCGGCGCGGACGTGCGCGTCGTGACCGCGGAGGTCGTTACAAAGGATACGCGCCCGCGTCTCAATGTTATGGCTATCGTCGGCGCCGCGCTGTGCTTTACGGGACTCCCCGGAGCCATCATAAGCGGCGTCGCTCTGAAGAGCGCAACGTACGACAAGTACAAGGTGCCCTTAAGACCCGCCGCGCTTGCCGGTCTCATAGTAGGCATCTGCTTTACGGTGTTCTGGACGCTGTACATCGCTTTCTTCGGAACGATGTTCGGAGTTTTGTTCTCAAAAATATTCGAGGAAATTTCACACTACGCGTGATCTTCAGGAGGTCCGTAATATGATCTATTGTCCGAAATGCGGCAGGCAGCTTCCCGATGAGGCTTTGTTCTGCGCGTCATGCGGCGCAAAAATAATCATGAGGAAGGACGATCCCCCCGCGGAACCCGCGAAGAGCGAAGTCGTTGAGTTAGCTTCCGAGATCGTTCCCGAGCCAGTAAAGGCAGAGACCGTTCCCGAGACCGAGCCTGCTAAAGCGGAGTTCGTTCCCGAGGCCGAGCCTGCGGAGTTCGTTCCCGAGCCCGCGCCTGCGGAGCCCGTAAAGAGCGCCTCGGACGCCATCCGCGAAACGCTGGGCGTTCCGCCCGCTCCCATTATTGACGAGGCGAAGCCGTCCCCCGCGAAAGAAACCGCGGAGCCCGTCCGCGAAGAAGCCCGCGAGGAGATCCCCGAGGAGGAGCCCCGAAGGAAAAGGCCCGAGCAGCCGCTGACCGCGTCCAATATGCTCTCGATCGCCGGCTTTGCCATGGCGTTTGTTTCGCCCCTTCCCGCGATCGTCCTCTCCGCTCTCGCGAAGAAGGCTCTGAAGAGGAAGCGTACGAACACCTACACGCGCCTTGCGAACTGGGGACTGTTCCTCGGAATAGTCTTTATGGCGGTACTGATCGGCGTGCTGGTCGCGACTTCCGCAACGTGGACCGCGCTCATAACGGACATCTTCAAATGATCGCAGAATTGACTTTTTGGCAAATGAAAAAGAGCAGCGAACGCTGCTCTTTTTATATTGAAGCCGGCGCGGCGATTGTTGTGGGGGGTCAAGCGACGCGCCATGCGGCTTCACGCATCAGGGCGGACAAACCCAAAAGAAGAGCTTGCCTTATAATGAGAGAAAGCCGAAAGCAAACGTTTTCCGTTTTCGGGAACAAACTGTCGCTGAAAGCAATTTCGATTCCTTTTCCAATATTTTAGCACAATATGAAAATAATTCAAGCCTTTTTCGAAAAATATTTTCGTGCAAATTCCTCTGTGTCTGTTGAAAATTTAAACAATCATTAAAAACATAAAAATATATTTATTTTAAGGTTGACAATTCGCATATGCTTTGTTATAATATCGTTCGCTGTTAAAAGCAGTGTTGACATCGCGGGGTGGAGCAGCAGGTAGCTCGTCGGGCTCATAATCCGAAGGTCGTTGGTTCGAATCCTTCCCCCGCAACCATTTGGCGGCATAGCTCAGCTGGCTAGAGCATTCGGTTCATACCCGGAGTGTCATCTGTTCGA
>JAILNX010000018.1 GCA_024691085.1 Clostridiales bacterium
ACATTTCAGAATAACGTGAAATAACAACTATTTGTGGAGGAAAAATGAAGGCAGAACAGTTGTGGGCAGAATTTTGCTCCCAAAAAGGAATAGATATAAATACACCACATGAAACGTGGGGCTTTGGCGATGATGAGGAAGGAGATGAGCTTCTCCAGCTAGTTCTTGATGGTAAGAAGTTTGGAACAGCGAGCCTTTACGATGCATACGAAGCAGAAGATGCTCTTGATGAGCTTCCGAAGGCAGGTGATTATAGCATTTTGTTAAATAGTAAGGATGAAGCTGTATGTGTTATAAAGAACTATGACGTGTACATAAGAAAGTTTAATGAAGTGCCCCCTTATCACGCATATTCTGAGGGAGAGGGAGATAGATCCCTTAAATACTGGAGAGGAGTTCATGAGGAGTTTTTTGAAGAAGAGGCTGAAGAAGACAGCATAGGATTTACAGAGGAATCCAGAGTTGTATGCGAGAAGTTTTCACTTGAATATGCATGGGGAAAAGACCCTTCTGATGATGAAGAACTTCTTTTTATAGAACCATCAATGGCTTTTGCAGACGAAATCACAGCTTACAGGCAGGAAATGCTGGATGCTGGATCAAGTTTTGATGGATGCTTTTCTATGAAAAGAATGCCTGATCCAAAGGAATATGTAGATTATTGTATAGGTTGGGCAAATCCGAGCAGAGTTGCAGATGAACATGGCGCCTGGGGCAATGTCCTTATGGTATTTAGAAAATCCGACATGAAAATGGTAGGGTGTATGCAGGTTCATAATGTGCTAACCCAGCGTATGAAAGACTTCACCGGTCATGTTGGCTATTCTGTAAGACCATCTGAAAGGCAAAAAGGATACGCAAAGAGAATGCTGACAAAGGCTCTTGATTTTTTGACTGCTTTTGGATTTGAGGAGGTATACGTTAGTTGTTTGCCAACAAATATTGCAAGTAGGAAGACTATTTTGGCTAATGGTGGAGAATATATTGAGACAAAATACCTAGAGTGCGACAATGTAAATCTTGAGCGTTATAGAATTCGCATATAACAGAAATTGTAACGTATCGACAACCGAAATAATCATTTCGTTCGATACCGAACCTCTCGAATACAGTTACAGTCGGAACGCAGCAGATAAGAAGAGTTATGTCAGCAGGAGGGCATATGCAGGTTATTTTAGATGACAAATTATACAAGAGCATATGGGATAAAATCTACAACGTTTATTCCTTTTATCCTTCGACTGACAACCTCAGCGAGAGATGGCTTCGTCCTATCAGACAATTCAGGACGTATCAAATGACAATGATTTGGAATGAAAAACAGGAGAAAATTATAAACAGTATTCTTTGCAGAGTTGTCGGAGAAGAAATGTTTGCCCTTGACTGGCAGCATGACTGCTTTACATATGATCCGAACGAGAGAATACCGGTCGGTTATATGTACCAAAACAATGAAAGAAACTGCAATGTGTATTTTCCGGAATACTACCCCGATGGGGACTATCATTTCTTCGTTTCAAAAGATTGGAGATTCGGTCTCTACGGTCATCCGTGGAGAAAGGAACTTATTGTTGTCGGAAAGAAACTGATCCTTGAAATCGAGAATCACTGTGCAGAATTGGGACTGAAGAGAAAGGAATAAGCACATAAGCCGGAGCCGAACTTAAGATAAGATGTGAATATCAAAACAAATAAGGGAGGACAAAACATTGGAAGATTGGCGGTTAAGGGATCAGGAAGAATACTTAAAGAATGTGACTTTATATAAGGTCTCCTTCCCCACGTTCTGGCAAAAAGCATACTCCGAACAGAATGTTTTTTATCAGAAGATCTCGTCACATGCACATCGTTTTGTCGAACAGATGCAGCGGGGGCGCGAGTATCTTGATGGCGAAAAGATACAGCACTTTTTTCATGAACACTGTGAATTCTGCATGGAGGAAGCTGCGGCGGACAAGGAATGCGAGTTTTACTGTACGAAGGATATGAAATACTGGATATGTCCCGAGTGCTTTATCGACTTTAAGGATCCATTTTGTTGGACGGAAAAGGATCCGTCCGAATTATCGGATCGATGAACTTCGGGCTATCCATAGCCGACGGCATATTCTTTGCGCCGAATATGTTCGAATACTCATTATCGGACTTGATTTTTCACTATTGCGTGATATAATATATATATTACCGAGATATCCGAAAATAAAGGGGGCAAAATCATGGGTCTTTCAGAATCTTTGGCAGGAGCAATGGACACCACCAGAACTTATGATCTTGCAAAGGAGCTCTCCTTGGACGACATCTTCAATCTGATCAAGGGCGCGGGACTTCCGCAGGAGATCACCGGCGCTTTCGAGCTCAAGAAGGGACTTTTCGGCAAGTCCATCGTATTCCCCGGACCTTCTAAAATGAAGGCCAAGCTTACCGTAAAAGGCTTAAAGGCAAAGCTTACCAAGATCACGCAGAGCGGCGGCTCGGGCGTTTCCGTCGGCGGCATCCCCGTAGGCGGCGGCGGAGTCAAGGGCGCGATCGAGAAGACCGCCGCGGAGAACGCATTCTTCAAGGCTCTCGGCGACGCGCTCACCGGCATTCTCAAGTAATAGATCCATAAGGGGCTGCCGCTTATCATATGCGGCAGCCTTTTTATACTTTGGTTCATAGATTTGAGGCTCAAAAGCCCCAAACACCGTGTTCAGGAGGCCGATCATGGAACCCGAAAGAAGAATAAAGCTTATCCCTCGCTGCATTGAATTCCTCGAAGGATACAGGGACTACTGCCGCGAGCTTTACGATAACAATATCGTGTGGTTCAGACCGATGGACCCCGATCTCGTTGACGCAGGCTGGTTCATGAGGACGAAGCCGATTTACGATAAAAGGGAGACGGATCCCGCACCCGGCGCGTCCAGAAGCTTTCACCGGTGGGTCGTAGACGGCGATAGGTTCATCGGCGAGTTCCAGCTAAGGACGGAGTTCACCGAAAAAGTCCTTACCGACATAGGCAGCATAGGCTATGCCGTAAGAGTCTCCGAATGGGGCAAGGGCTACGGTACCGAGATACTGAAGCAGGGGCTTTTAATGGCGCGCGATCTCGGCATGGAAAAGGTGCTGTTTACGGTCAACGAGGACAACAAGCGCTCCATTCACGTCATTGAAAAGATGGGTGCGGTATTAGAAGACTCCATCGAAGCGTATAACGAAGCGGAGGGCGTTCATACCCTCCGCAGATATTGGATAAAGCTATAAGAGAAGCCGTCTTCGGCAGAAACTTCATCAGAGCTTCAGATCGATCTTCTTCACGAGGAGCGCACCGACCGCGCCGACAGCAAGTCCGGTAACGGTTCCCGTAACGATCAGCACGGGCAGCCAATACGCGATCTCCTTGGTGGACAAAAGAATTACAGCCATTATCACCTGGCCGGCGTTGTGCGATACCGCGCCGGCTATGCTTATGCCGAGAGCCGTGAATCTTTCCGTCTTTTTCAAAAGTCCCATCACGGCGAGCGAAAGCACGGCGCCCGCTAATGAATAGGCGAGCGACGTGAAGCTGCCGAACAGAAGCGACGAGAGAAGGACGCGCACTGCGGTGACCGCGGCGGCGCTCTTCCAGTCGATCTTTATTAGCAGAAAGAGCGTGACGAGGTTCGCAAGCCCGATCTTAACGCCCGGAACGGCAAAGTTCATGGGGATCAGCGTTTCGAGATATGACAGGATCATCGCCGCGGCGGTTGAGACGCCGAGCACGGCAAGAAGCTTCGTGTTCCTTTTCATGATACCGTATCCACGCCTCCTTCCCCCGCTATCCTTATGACGAGCTTATGGGGAAGGCAGATCACGGTCTCCCCCGTTCTTGATATGGCGCGCTGCTTCACGCAGAGCTTGTCGGGACAGTCCGCGGATTCGACGTATGCCCTGCCCTCCGATATGACAAGAGTATTGACGTGTCCGCCCTCGGTCTTGATATCTAGCCTCAGATCCGTATCGAGAGGATAGACGGCGCTCGTTTTGCCGTCGATCTCGACGACGACGTACTTCCCCGGCCTTTGGGCAAGCTTCAATACGCCCCACGCGGCAAGCGCAGCGAGGAGGATCGAGGCGAGTAGTATTAAGTCGTTCCGGATCCTTTTTTTATCCATGAGAATAAAGCTGTCCCGTTTTCTTTCGGGACAGCTTGGTTTTTATCAGAACCTGTGACTTCCGGAGAAGTCGGCGAACTTGATCGCGTGGACGGGGCATTTCTCGGCGCACTTGCCGCAGTTTACGCATTTTTCGTAGTCGATCACGGCAAGATTGTTCACGACCTCGATCGCGCCCTGCTCGCAGTTCCTTGCGCAGAGGCCGCAGCCTATGCATCCGGAGGAGCACTTTGAACGGACGACGGCGCCCTTTTCCTTGTTGGAGCAGCATACGATGACCTGCCTTACGTCCGGGAAGAGATCGATCAGGTGATTCGGGCAGGTCTTCGCGCAGAGCCCGCAGCCGACGCACTTTCTCGTGTCGACGTGAGCGATGCCGTTTTCAATGCAGATCGCGCCCTGCGGGCAGACCTTCATGCAGTCGCCAAGGCCCAAGCACCCGAAGGTGCACATGCCGCTTCCGCCGTAAAGCATCTGCGCGGCGGCGCAGGACTCGATGCCCTCGTAGATATGTCTGTCCTTCCTGTTAACGCAGTCGCCGCTGCACTTGACAAAGGCGACCTGTTCGACGACGTCCTCCGCCTCGACTCCGAGCACGTCGGCGATCTTTTTCGCGACAGCGTCGGCGCCGGGAACGCAGAGATTCGTCTTGGTGCCCTCGGTCTCCGCAAGCGCCTTGGCGTAGCCGTCGCAGCCGGTGAAGCCGCACGCGCCGCAGTTGGCGCCGGGAAGACATTCGCGGATCCTGACCTCGGTCTCGTTCTTCGGAACGCTCATGAAGTGAGAGGCGACGGCGAGCACAAGTCCGGCAAACAAGCCGATTGCGGCTACGATAATGATTGCTAATACGATCGGACTCATATCATCACTCTCCAAACAGGCTTGTCACGAAACCGCCGAAGCCGTAGAACGCCATCGAAACGATCGACGCGGCAACGAGCGTAATGGGGACTCCCTTGAACGCCTTGGGCGGGTTTGCCTCCTCCATCCTCTCGCGGACGCCCGCGAAAATGACCATTGCGAGCAGGAAGCCGAGTCCGCAGCCCAGGGAGCTGACCATGGACTGAAGGAAGTTGTAACCGTCAGTGATATTGTTTATCGTGACGCCGAGCACGGCGCAGTTGGTCGTGATGAGCGGTAGATAAACGCCGAGAGATTTATGCAGGGACGGCAGGAACTTCTTGAGCGCGATCTCGACGAACTGGACGAGAGCCGCGATGACGAGTATGAATACGATGGTCTGAAGGTAACCCATGCCGTTAGGCTCAAGGAGATACGTCTGGATCGGCCACGTCGCGGCGGTCGCAAGGAGCATTACGAATATGACCGCGACGCCCATGCCCGAAGCCTGATCGATCTTTTTCGATACGCCGAGGAACGGGCAGATGCCGAGGAACTTATTGAGGACGTAGTTGTTGACCAGAACGGAGGTCATTATTATTTTCAAAAGAAGCTTATAAGTTTCCATTTATTCTACCTCCGTTTCCGCTGCTTCGCAGGTCTTGCCTTCCTTACGGCAGAACGCCGCCGAGGGGCACCCCTCGCAGTCGAAGCTCTTCTTTAAGGGAGCTTTGCCCCTTGTAAGATACGCGACGAGCGCTATCATGCAGCCGAACACGAGGAATCCGCCCGGAGGAGCCGTGAGGATCGGGATCTTATAATCCTGCAGGAATCCGATGCTGTATCCCGCGAAGCTCGCGTTGCCGAGGACCTCCCTTACCGTCGCCATCGCAAGCAGCGCGAGGGTGAAGCCGAAGCCCATGCCGAGGCCGTCGATCGCGGATTCAAATACGTTGTGCTTGTTGGCGAACATCTCCGCCCTGCCGAGGATTATGCAGTTGACGACGATAAGCGCAAGGTATACGCCCAGCATATCGTAAAGGTCGGGAAGATATGCCTCCATCAGCATCTGCACGAGGGTTACGAATCCGGCGATGACCACGATATAGCAAGGTATCCTGACCGTGTCGGGGATCACCTTTCTTAAGAGCGAGATGACCGCGTTTGAGCAGATAAGAACGGCGGTCGCGGCAAGTCCCATCGCTATCGCGTTGACGACGCTTACGCTCATCGCGAGCGTCGGGCAGGTGCCGAGCACGAGAACGAGAACGGGGTTTTCCTTGACAAGACCGTTAAGAAAGATCTTTATCTTTTTCACTGTGCGTCACCCCCTTTCAGGAGTTTGACAGCGGTAAGCGCGTCGCCTATCGCCTTTCTGAACGCTTTGGACGAGTACGTGACGCCCGCGAAAGTATCGACGTCCGCGTAGTCTTCCAAAGTAGTGCCTATGTAGTTCTTCGGGTAGGTATCCCGTCCGAAGTCCTTGGATTCGAAATACGATGTCAGCGTGACGCCGACGACCTTGCCGTCGGCGGAGACGCCGACGGTGATGCCCATGTCGCCGCTCGAATAAGCCGAAGTCGTCGTGAGCACGACCGCGTAAAGGCTGTCGTTGACGATGTAGATATGCTTTACCGAGGACGGCGCACCTTCCGGTATCTCGGCGTCGCGGATGCTGTACATCTCGGGAATGACCGTCTTTAATGATCTTTCGATCTTTTCATCCCTCGCCGTCTTGATGATCGGCGCGGTAAAGTGATTCGTTACCGCAAGGAGCGCCGTGACGATGAGGCAGATAACGGTGAGCACGATGACGCTTTTGACGTTTTCATTCATCTTTTTCACGCTTTCACCTCCCCGAGAGGCTTCCTTCTGGAAAGCTTATCGATATAGTTGGTAAAGAGGTTCATGAACAGTATCGAGAACGAAACGCCCTCGGGATACGCGCCGAGCTTCCTTATCAGCACGGTCATTATCGCGCAGCCGAGTCCGAACACGACCTTGCCGAGATTCGTCGTCGGGGTGGTGACGTAATCGGTCGCCATGAATATCGCGCCTAACAGAAGTCCGCCGGAGAGGATCTGATAAAGGGCAAGCTCCGCCGTGCCGTAGATGAGCCAAGAGAGCAGGAACACGCAGCCGACGTAGACGACCGTGGTATGCCAGGTGACGACCCTTCTTATGAGAAGATACGCAAAGCCGATAATGAGCGCGATCGCACAGGTCTCGCCGATCGCTCCTCCGCGCAGGCCTAAGAGCATGTCGGTGAGCTTCGGGAGCTCCCCCTCCGCCATTCCCTTCATTACCGCAAGCGGCGTAGGCGACGCGACGGCGTCGACGACCTTGATGTCGCCGGTCGATCCCATGGCGTTCGAGAACGCGAGCAGCATCATTACCCTTGCCGCGGCGGCGGGATTGGCGAAGTTCTTTCCGAGCCCTCCGAAGAGGCACTTTATTACGACTATCGCGAAGAGCGAGCCGATCACGACGGGATAAATGCCGATGTCCGCGGGAAGGTTAAGACCGAGTATAAGGCCGGTCACAACGGCGGAAAGATCTCCGACCGTATGTTTACGCTTGGTTATTAGGTTAAAGAGCGTTTCGCCCGCAAGGCATGTCGCGACGGATACGGCGGCGACGAGCAGCGAGCGCAGGCCGAATATCACGGATCCCGCGACGAGAGCGGGAAGGAGGGCGATAATGACGTCGAGCATTATCCCCCTCGTGGTGCGTCCGGAATTGATGTGGGGAGAAACGGAGACGATGAGCTTGTTATCCCTGGCCTGTTCCATTACGCCTTCCCTCCCTTCTGTGCGTTCTGCCAATCCCTTACGAGGATCTTCGCGAGCTTATGTCTCTGCACGATAGGCTGATGAGCGGGGCAGATGAACGAGCACGCGCCGCACTCCATGCAAAGGTTCACTCTCTGCTTATAGAGGCCTTCGGCGTCCTTGTTGTTGAACGCCTTCGCGATGGCAGGAGGATTGAGGCGCATCGGGCAGTGGTTCACGCAGTTGCCGCAGCGAATGCAGGGGGTCTCCTTCGGGACCTCCGCGTCCTTTTCGGCGAAGGCGAGCACCGCGTTGGTGTTCTTAAGCACCGGTACGCTGAGGTCCGGCACCGCCGTTCCCATCATGGGGCCGCCGTAGAGAATCTTTTTGGGTTCCTCTTTGAAGCCGCCGCAGAACTCGAACACGTCCGAAAGCCTCGTGCCGATCGGCGCGAATATGTTCTTCGGCTCCTTAACTGCCGAGCCGTCGACCGTGATCAGCTTTTCGACGAGCGGCATACCCGTTTCAAGGTACTGCTCGATATTGGCGAGAGTCGTAACGTTCATTATGACGACGCCTACGTCGAGCGGGAGTTTTCCCTCGGGAACGATCCTGCCCGTGGTGTTGTAGATGAGGACCTTCTCGCCGCCCTGCGGGTACATGGGAGGCAGTCCCTTGACGACGATCGTGGGATCGTCGCGGAATATCTGTTTAAGCTTTTTTATCGCCTTCGGCTTGTTCTTCTCGATGCCGAGGTAGACCGCCTTGGGTTTCGTAAGCTCCACGATACGGCGCACGCCGCGCTCGAGCATCTTGGAATAATCGAGCATCGTACGCGTGTCGCTCGTGATATAGGGCTCGCACTCCGCGCCGTTTATGACGAAATACTCGACCTTGCTGATGTCCTTGATCGCGAGCTTGACCGAGGTCGGGAACCCAGCGCCGCCGAGACCGACGATGCCGCTGTCCCTAACCGCCTCGGCAAGGTCGGCAAGCGAGGAGATCTCAGGCTTGTGGATCCCCTCGTAGGGGCGCATCTCGCCGTCGGATTCAATATAGATAGCGGGCGCCTGCCTGCCGTTTGACAGGACTATGTCCTCGACCTTTTTAACTGTTCCGGATACGGACGCGTGCACCGGCGCGGATACGAAGCCGCCCGATTCGGCGATGAGCTGACCGACGGCGACCTTGTCCCCCGCTTTGACGATCGGCTTTGCCGGGGCGCCTATATGCATTACGGTAGGAATGACAACGCTCCCGGGCGGAGGCATGCGCACCGCTTCAAGATGAGCGGTGTTTTTCCTGTGCGGCACATGCACGCCGGAGAGCGGGTCAAGGAAGCTTTTGAACATTATTCCCTCCTATGACTTACCCAGTCATAATAGATATAGTATCACAGATATATTTTATCACCATATATATTTACTGTCAACGATAAAATGGCCTTTTTAACTTCCTTATACTTCAAATTGCGCCGTTATGAAAACGATTGATTTGCGGCTCGGATTGGGTTATAATACACGAAAGAAAACGACCGGAAAGGAGGGCCTAAATATGCGTCGGAAGAGCATTCCCGGTCAGCTTCTGAGGCTTCTTCACGTTCTCATACTCGTGCCCGTCTGGCTCATTATAAGAGCCGCGAAGGCAGCGCCAGAGGCAGTCGAGACCTTCTATTCCGAAAAGCTGTATCCCGTGATCCGCGGCGCGGTATCCACGGCAACGCGGCAGCTCCCCTTCTCCCTCGCAGAGGTCTCGCTTTACGCGCTCGCCGCGCTCATCACGGTGCTTGCGCTGATAAGGCTTATCAAGCTCATCCTTATAAAGAAGGACGCGTTCATAAGGTTCCTGTCGTTCGTCATTTCGCTCGTCATCGCGGCGTCGTACGCGGTTTTCGCATTCTATGCGATGTGGGGCCTGAATTATTACAGGACGCCCCTTGCGAAAAGGCTCGATCTGCCCGAAAGGCAGTATTCCGCCGAGGAGCTTTACGAGGTCTGCACAGAGCTCGCCGGAAAGGCGAAAGCGCTACGCGAGGAGGTCAGCGTCGATACGAGCGGAGTATTCTGCGGCAATTTCGACGAGATGAAGAAAAAGGTCGTCGAGGCGTATACCGCTTTCGGCGCGTCGCGTCCCTCGTTCAAGGTCGACGCTCCCGAGGTAAAGGAAGTCATGGCTTCCGAGTACCTGTCAAGGTGCGGCATTTCGGGGATCTATATCTTCCTTACGGAAGAGCCGAACGTGAATACGAACGAGCCGTTCCTCTATCTTCCCTTCACCGCGGCGCACGAGACGGGACATTACTTAGGCTACGCGCGTGAGGAGGAAGCGAGCTTCCTCGCGTTCCTCGTATGCCGCGAGGCGTCCGATCCCGCCGTCGCTTATTCCGGTTATATGCACGCGCTCGCCAACTGCTCGCACGCGCTTGCCGCGGCGGACGCGCATCTTTATGCGCTATTGAAGTCCACGTATTCCGACGGTATGAACGCGGATCTTGCGGATTATTCGGAATACTACAAAAAATACGAAGGCACCCGCACCTGGGAAAAGTCCAACGAAGTAAACGACAACTACTTAAAGTTCAATTCGCAGGAAAAGGGCGTGCTGTCGTATAACGAGGACGTTTCATTGATCCTCAGGTTCTTCGACAGTCTTGGCTTTTTCAAATAAAAACCGGTCAGCGGAATAATACCTCCGGAAAACGCCGATACTCTTTTCGTCGGTATTCCGGAGGTTTTTTATGTTCACTCTGTTTATAAGAACGGTAATAATCTATTTCACCGTCTTTATCGTTTTGAGGCTTATGGGCAAGCGGCAGATAAGCGATATGCAGCCGTTCGACCTTGTTATAACCCTGCTTATTGCCGACGTCGCCTCCGTGCCCGTATCGGACAGCGCGATACCGCTCCTCTACGGAATAATACCCATCCTCTGTCTTTTCGTCCTGCACAGGTTCCTCGCCCATCTGTCCCTTAAATCGAACGGCATACGCACGCTCGTCTGCGGGAAGCCGATAATCGTGATCGCGAAAGGCGTCGTTCAGGAATCCGCGCTCAAGGCGGCTAACTATACGCTGGGCGACCTGACGGAGCAGCTTCGGATAAAGGACGTGTTCTCGCTCTCGCAGGTCGAGTACGGAATACTGGAGACGAACGGCTCGTTAAGCGTGCTTCCTAAAGCCAAACAGCCCGAGATCAGGTTCGTTCGTCCGTCGGCGCTGGTCCTATCGGACGGCAAAATAATGAAAAAGGAGCTGAACAAAATGGGATATGACGAAAGATGGCTCGAGGGAAAGCTCTCGGCTCTCGGCATAAAAAGCGTAAAGCGCTGCCTTTTCGTTTTTTTAGAGCAGGACGGAATGCTGCACGTGCAGGAAAAGGAATTCGCCGGAAAGCCCGGACGCGTGCATTATCTTAAGGCGGCGTAAAGTATGAAAAACCCAAGCTTCAAGACGATGTCCGCCGCGGTCACGGTCGGTTTGACAGTCTCCGCGGTCATAATCGCCCTCATGTGCGTTATCCCGAAGCGCCTTGTGAACAGGATGTATGACGAGAGCATGCCGTACGTCGAGAACGCCCTTGAAAAGGCGATCTCGAACAGAAACAGCGAGGCGATCCCCGACATAGAAAAGTTGATCGAAATAATCGACGAGCACAGGGATACGCTGCTTCTGTTCTACGATCACAAGGACGTCGCGGAGCTGACGTGGTCGGCCGAGACCGCGTACGATCTCTCCAAAACCGACGATACCGCGCAGCTTATTACCGAGCTGTGCGATATCACCAAGGTGTACCGATACCTTAAACATATTAACGATATGAGCATTTTCAATATCTTCTGACCTTTAAAAGATCTCTATTGCGGTGAAGGCGACGCCCTCCTCCCCGAGGAAGCGAAGAAGCTCGCTCGTTTTTATGACGAGCGTGGAGGTCGGGATATTCGGATGGACGCAGACGTTCTCACGTTCAAGGACGTCCCTGTCGATAACGACTCTCAGTTTTCCCTCGGAGAGGGCTTTTTTTGCGCAGTCGTTCACCACGCACATCACGGATACCTCGCCGCCCTCGAGCCCCGTTATCTCCCGGAGGCTCTCCGCCGCAGCGAAGCTGAGCCTCGGCACGCCGATCGTCTTCGAGACCGCGCTCGTCCTGAACTCCTTTTCCGCGGACATCAGCAAGAGATAGAACTTGGTTCCCTGCTTGTTTGTGAGAAAGATGTTCTTTACGTGCTTCGCGTTATATTCCGTGCCGATGCCCGAACAGAGCTCCATCGTGACCGCCGGCGCGTGCGTGAGCCTTATATAGCTCACCCCCCGCAAATCGAGCTCAGACAGCGCTTTAATTTCTTTTTTATCTGCATTTCCTTCCACGATCAAAAACCTCTTAGGACATTTCTTACGCTTATTATACCAGTTCGCGGCGATTTGTAAATCAAAAAACAGTTGCATTTGGCGCCGGATTGTATTATTATGAAATATGTGTAAATCTGCGTTTCGGAGGAAAGATGGAAGATATACTTAACAATATCGCATCGACGCTCGGGAACAGCATTTGGCTCGGACCGCTACTCGCCCTTCTGGGCGGGATACTGACATCCTTAATGCCCTGCTCCTTATCAACGGTGCCGCTCGTCATCGGCTGTGTCGGCGGCGGCGAAGCGAAGGGGAAAAAGGCGTTCTTTCTCTCCCTGCTCTTCGCCCTCGGCTCCACGATAACGTTCACCGCGCTCGGGCTTATAGCTTCCCTTGCGGGACTTCTGCTCGAAAAAGCGGAGATCTGGATGCATCTCATTCTCGGCGTGCTGCTCGTGCTGATGGCGCTCCAGATGTGGGGCGTGATCGACCTTATACCATCCTCATCGCTGCTTGCGGGGAACAGGCTCAAGGGTTCCATCGGCGCTTTCGTCGCCGGCCTCATCGCGGGCGTATTCTCCGCCCACTGCGCGACTCCCGTCATCGTGGCGCTGCTCGCCATCGTCATCGACAATGGAAGACCCGTGTTCGGGATAATCCTGCTCCTCTTCTTCTCGATAGGTCACGCGGTGCTTTCGGTCGTCGCTGGCACCTCCGTCGGGCTCGTGCAGAAGATAACCGACAGCCCCAAGTACGAGAAAATCGGCCGTATCGTAAGGATCGTGCTTGGCATTCTCATCATACTCGTCGCGCTCTGGCTCTTCTGGGAGGCGTTCAGCGAAGGCGTCCTCGGACAGGAGCACGATCATCACGCAATGCTGTCCGCACTGAACGTATTATGAAGCGGACGGTCGAAAGAAAGGCTTATTTATGGCAATTATCAAGCTATCTCCTTTTAAGATAAAGCATAAACAGAAGAATTATCCTGTCCTGCCGGACGCGGTCGGCGGCGCGAGGATCAAGATCTGTGCGACAGGCTGTTCGCACTGCAGCGCGATGAGGGCGAACGTGATCGACGCCGTAAAGAAGATGGAGCTTCCGGAGGGGAGCCTCGAATGCGTTTCCGACTTTGCCGCGATCGCAAAGCTCGGCGTCATGAGCACTCCGTCGCTCATTGTCGACGGTAAGCTCGTTTCCGCGGGAAAGGTCATGAAGACCGAAGAGATCATTTCTCTTGTTAAGAGCGTAATTGAAGAGACCGATAAAGAAAAGAACGATCAAACGGGAGGAAAAGAATTATGAAATGTGCATACTGCGGCAAAAACAACAAGCCCGGAGCCCTGGTCTGCAAGCGCTGCGGGATAGCCCTTCCCGTTGAGCCCCCGGCCGGGAAGCCGTTTTCCGACTCTACCGACATGGTTGAGACGGGCAAGGTCATCGACGCCGAAGTAGTCCGTACGCCCGATCACGACGTTTCCGGAAAGAAGGTAAGGATGAGCAAAAAGACCGCCGCCGTCACCGCGTGCGCCGTTCTCTTTGTCGCCCTGCTCGCCGCCGTGATAATACTCGTCGCGGTTAATGCGGGCAGCATCATTCTTCCCGGCAACAACAGCTACACGGTCTATACCGACGCCGTGATCTTTAACGGCGAGGCTGTCCGCCCGGACGGCGCGCTTACGCTTGACGCCGCGTCCTCATTCGACGGCACCCGCGTCGCGCTCAAGACGACCGACGGCGACCTTTATGTCTGCTCCAAAGGCACGTACCGCCTTGCGGCAAGAAACGTCGACGAATACACCATCTCGTCCGGCGGGCGTTACGTTATCTATTCAGACGGCGCTGGGCTCCTGTGGAGCTGTGACGTCAAGGACGCGTCGAGCGCGCCAGTCTGCATTACCAACGACGCCGCCAATCCCTCGTTCGCCGTCTCCCCCGACGGCAAGTCCGTCCTTTTCGTAAAGAGAAGCGATTCAACCCTTTACGCCTACGTAAACGGCAAGCTGCGCGCTATCGGCCAGGGCTTTGAGCCCGTTTCGATCTCCGACGGCGGTAAGTACATCTACTGCTACCGCCTTGCCGACAACTCGCTCTATTACGTCAACAAGCGCGACAAGCAGATATTCGTAAGGAGCAATATCGGCGAGAATATCTCCCTTAACAGCAGGCACGATGAGATCGTGTTCTCGGCCGATTCCGGCAACGGCATAGTCGCCACGATGATCTGCGTGCGCGGTGGCGACGCTAAGGAGATACTCCTTTCGGACAGCGCTGCAGCGCCCGTAATGCCCGTTTCCGCGATCAAGTCCGTCTCCCCTGTCAGCAGGTTCGAGGTCTCATCCTTCCCCGTAAAGAGCTTTGACAACAGGCTGTTCTACGGCTCGAAGCTCCTGTCCTTCAGCTTCAGATCCGGCGCAAAGGACCTCTGCTCTAACGCCGTCTCTATGGCGAAGGCCTCCGATAACTACGGCAAGGTGCTGTACGTCACCGGCGGCCGGCTCTACTCGATGTCGGTAAGAAGCGGCGAGGCAGATAAGCTTGCCGACAGCTGCTCAGATTTCACGCTTTCAGCGAACGGCAGGATCGTCTGGTATGTCGATCTCGGCAGCTCACTGCACGCGATCAGATCCGGTTCGGATCAGCTCATCGCGCGGAACGTACAGAGCTTCACCGTACTTCCATCCGGGCGCCAGGCAGCGTTCATTAAAGACGGATCCCTCTGCCTCAACAAGAACGGAAGACCCGGGCAGACCTTCGTTTTCGAAGGCTTCGACGCGATCGCGACGGTATCCGACGCAAGGGGCCATTACTATAAGACGCAGGACGGCATTTGGAAAAAGCTCGGCGCCGGCGGAAAGAGAACCGATCTTTCGAAGTGATAAAGAAATGAAAAAAGCCTCCGTCCGGAGGCTTTTTCATTATTCGTTTTTGTTTTCTTCCTTCGGGCTTGACATCCCGACGACGCGGTCGATCGGGAGCGCAAAAGTGACGCCCATTCCTTTTTTCGAAAGCCCGGCACCTTTCGTGATCGACTCCATGATGCTGTTGCGGGATCCGTGTTCCGCGATTATAAGGATCATTTCCTTTTCGGGCTCGACGATCGTCCCGAAGAACTTTTTGTATTCGTTCGAGGCCGTCCCGCGCGCGTTGATAAGCGTGCCGCCGTAGGCGCCGGCCTTTTTGGCGGCTTCCATTACGTCGTCGGAATAGCCCTGATTGACTATCGTTACTATAAGATCGTATTCCGCTTTATTCATCGGTTTTCCTCCTGTTCTTCCCTGCCCGTGCCTTCTTCTGCCTGCCGCTGTCGGCGGTTCCCGCGAAAAGCTCGTATGAAGTGAACTGCCCCGCGAGCGCCGAGAACGGCATCGTGAACGCGATCCCGACGCCGTCATCATTGAGTTTCATCTCGTCGGCAAGCATGTCGAGCATCATGTCTGCGCGGCTCTTCTGAACGGACAGGAGCACGACGTCCTTCTCCGTCTTCTCAAGCCCGAGCAGAGTAAGTGTTTCGGACGACGCGGTGCCCTCGCCGTGTATCAGCAGGCTGAACGATATGCCCTGCTTCGCTCCGAGTTTGATGAGCGCGTTGCCCTTCCCGCGGTCTAATATGAATACCAACAGTTCGATCCCTTCCATAGGTCATCCTTCCGAATCAAACTCGATTATCGTGACGCGGTCGTCGCTCGTTCTGAGTATGCCGCGTATGCCGCTGAGCTTCAGTTTGTAGACAAGTCCCGACGTCTGTATCGTGAGAATTGGCATCAGCACGACCAGTGCGATCATACCGAAAGCGTCGAGGGCAATATCTGCGCCGCTCCCGAACAGCGCGCCGCACGCGCCCTTCGCGTAAGGAAGCAGGCACGCCACAGTCATCGCGCCCGAGACCGCGCCGCCCGAGTCGAACGCGACCGAGGTGAAGACCTTCGGCACGATGAACGACAGAAGTATCGACAGCGCATATCCGCCGACGAGGAACCAGATGAGCGAAAGTCCGAAAACGATCCTTGCCATTGATAGCCCGACCGCCGCCGCGACGCCAAACGTCAGCATTTTTAGCATCGCCTTTTTCGTTACCGCGCCGATCGTAAGATCCTCCACCTTCTCAATAAGAACGTGGATCGCGGGCTCAGTCCTTACGATGAGTCCGCTCAAGAGCATTCCGACCGGTATTAATAGAAGATGCATGCCGTTCGGAAGCGACGCGATATGTTCGCCTAAGTAGCTGCCCGCCGGCAGGAATCCCGCCAAGATACCCGTTAAAAGGAGGGTATGTCCGATAAAAGCGAAAACGACTCCGATACCGGCCCTCAAAAGCATCGGCGCGGGGAGCTTAAGAAAAACGAAGTTGAAGATTATGAACAGTAACGTTATCGGCGCGAGGGCAAACGCGACCTCCTCGACGATCAAGGGCAGCTCGTGAATGTAATCGGTGAACACCGATGAACCCTCGATATGAAGGCTTTCCGGCACGGCAGCCGCGGAATTCGACGACCTCGTTATTACGCTTAAGACGAGAAGAGCTATTATCGGGCCCGCCATACAGACCGCGACCGAACCGAAGCTGTCCTCGACGGTATGCGTTCCGCCGCGTACCGAGGCTAGGCCTGCGCCAACGGCGAATATGAATGAAACCGTTATCGGACCCGTGGCGACGCCGCCGGAGTCGAACGCGACGGGGATGATATTTTTAGGTGCGAAACAGCATACGCCGAATATCAGAAGATAGAGGACCGCGAGGGTTACAGGAAGCGGAACTCTTTTAACGATCCTCAGGACGGCGAAGACGAGAAATACGCCGACTCCTATGGCAACGGCGAAGATTATTGCCCTGTTCTCAATGCCGGGGAAAAGCGAGGCGAAAACGCTCAGGTTAGGCTCGGCAACGGTGACAAGCGCGCCGAGAAGGAACGAGCAGATGACGAGAAGGCTGAATTTGTTTGATTTCGCAAGATGCGCGCCGATCTTATTGCCCATAAAAAGCAGTGCGAGATCCTCGCCCATTGCGAGAAACCAGACGCCGAGAAAAAGGAACAGGACGCCGATGAGGAACTTGAGTATCATCTTCCAGGGTATCCCGTCGCCGGAAAACAGATAAAAAGCAAGGTACAATACGATCACCGCGACGGACAGCGGCAGTACGCTTGAAATAGCCTCATGCAGTTTTTCCTTCAGGACGTGTTTCAACGGCGCATCTCCAGGATAAATCTTACAAAACCATTATAGCAGACACGTAAATCATTCTCAACGAATAATCCCGTTTTTCATAAAAATATATATGAAAAACCGCAAGTTTCGATCCGTTCCGCACTTGCAAAACGGTTCCCGATGATGTATAATAGCTTTCGCCGTGGGGATGTAGCTCAGTTGGTCAGAGCGCTGTGTTCACATCGCAGAGGTCTTGGGTTCGAGCCCCAACATCCCTACCAAACAAAACAGGGCCCATCGGGCCCTGTTTTGTTTGGCAGAAATGTTTTTATGGGGCTCGAAGGGCGGAGAAGCGAAAGCAACAGTGTTGCTTTCGCCCGCCCCGGGTTTTTCGTTAAAGGCCGAATGCGAGCGGTAGAGCGAGCATGAGAGCCGATTTACGAAAAACGAGCCCCCAATCTCACGCAGGCGTTAATCAAACCAAGCTGTGCGAAATGGGGGTTCAGAGCCTCAACATCTTCTCCTGTTCGAAATGGGGGTTCAGAGCCCCGACATCTCACACTCCTCCTTGCGCCACAGCGTCGAACAGAGTATAATAAACCCGATCGAAAAAACAAATGGAGCGCCGGATGGACTTTGGTAAAAAACTGCAGGAATTGAGAAAGCGGGCTGGGCTTACGCAGGAGGAGCTTGCGGAGCGGCTCTTCGTTTCGCGCACCGCCGTTTCAAAGTGGGAATCCGGCAGAGGTCTCCCCGGCATCGACTCATTAAAGGCGATCTCAAAGCTGTTTTCGGTATCGATCGACGGTCTGCTCTCCGGCGATGAGCTCGTTTCCGCCGCAGAGGAGGACGGAAAGATAAGAGCAAGGCGGACGCGCAGTCTTGTCTTCGCATCACTGGACTTTAGCTTCGCGCTTCTTCTGCTCCTCCCCTTCTTTCGTCTTAAAGAAGAAGTGGGCTTCCGCGCCGTCCCTCTCGTTTCTCTGACCGGGGTTTCCTCGTATCTTCTGATTGCGTTCTATTCCGCGGTCATATTCATGACGGTTTTGGGAGTTCTCGAATTCGCTTTCCAGAACGCCGACTCAAAAGCGCTTTTACGTGCGAGGGACATAGTCTCCGTCTCATCAGGCGCTGCGGCGGCGCTCCTGTTCATATTAAGCCTTCAGCCCTACGCGGCTGTCGCCGCATTCGTTCCCCTGATCGTCAAGGCTCTTTTGCTTATAAAACGGGCATGACACGGAGCGTGTCGCGCGTGTGACGTCCCGATCCTTTCCTTTTTCCGTCCCTTCGTTCATAATGAACGCATAAACAAAAAGGACGGATAACCAAATGAAAAAGAAAAACCTTATAAACTTTCTTATGACCGCGGCGCTCTTCGCGTCGTTCGCTTTGTGGACTTTTGCGGTCGCCGTTTTCGACGTTAAGCCGATCGGCCCGTGCGGTTCGCCCATTGGATTCGCCGCGCTGAACGGCTTTTCCCACGCTCTCACGGGCGTAAACATGACGCTCTATACGTTCACGGACTGGCTGGGACTTTTTTCAGTCGGCATCATGTTCGCATTCGCGGTCACGGGACTTGTACAGCTTATAAAAAGAAGGAGCCTCTTCAAGGTCGATCTGAGCCTTATCGTGCTAGGCGAAACATATCTTCTCGTTTTTTTAGCCTACCTTCTGTTCGAGGTGTTTGTCGTGAACCGCAGACCGGTGCTGATCGAAGGGTTTCTTGAGGCGTCATACCCGTCTTCGACCACCCTGCTCGTTATGACCGTGATCCCGACCGCGATGATCGAGCTTCGCCCGCGAATAAAAAGCAAAACGGCAAGAGGGATCGCGTATGTATCCCTTGCCGTATTCGCTTTATTTACGGTAATCGGCAGGACAGTTTCCGGAGTCCACTGGCTGACCGATATAATAGGCGGCCTTCTGCTCGCCGCGGCGATCGATATGCTTTACTTTTCCGTGCGACAAGCGGTCACCGATCGGGCTGGATGATCCCCATCGCGATCCTGAGCGCGATGAGCGCGTCGGCCGCGGTGACACTTCCGTCATGGTCGAGATCTCCGTCGAACCAGTCGGGACGATCGATTATCTCCATTGCCATGCGGAGTATAACGAGCGCGTCCGCCGCCGTGATCTCGCCGTCGCCGTCATAGTCGCCGGGGAGCGAGTACGTTCCGCTGAACGAAACGTTGTCGACAAAGCCGCAGTCGTCGCCGCTGTCGGCCATCCTGTCCTTTTCGTAGCGCCACTCGAAAGCGTATTCGCCGTCGGTCTCGGCGGTAAACACGACGTTCTTCCAATCTTTTTTCCCGGAGATCGTGTGCCCGTAAAGGTCGCCGTTTACGTAAAAGCCAAGTTTGTCCGAGGGCTCGCTCGACACCTTCCAGTCGAACGAGAGCGTATCGCCCGACGCCATCCGGAGCTTGAGATACAGGCTTGAAGACGAATCCTTTACGCCTGCGTTGCCCGATATCGCCGCAGTCCGCCCGTCGACCATCACAGTCTTCCAGGGGTATTCGGTCTCCGTTGTGAACGGGAGCCTTTCCCCGGGGACGTTGAGCGCGCTGCCTAAATCGGGAACGGGGAGCACGTTCACTTCCGCGTACGCGGTCCCGAGGAGCTCACCCGCAAGGTCGAGAACGTCGCATATTATCCTCGTACTGCCGGAAGAAAGCGCGACGACAAGCGCGCCTTTGTTATTGCCCGTTACGGAGGCAATCCCGTCGTCCTCGCTCCGCCAATTTAGGATGTAGGCGTTCGCTCCTAAAGGAGTTCCGTTGAACAGGAGCTTCAATTCGTCGCCGGGATACAGTTCCGCGCCCGTTTCGCTTAAGGACCAGCCGCTTATGGCGGTCTCTTTTTTTATCAATGTCCAGCCGCAGCGCACGGTCTGGTGACTGTCTGGATTTTGGGGGAAGGGATCTACCGGGCTCATAACGACGGGCCACGCGTTCGGCGAGGTAAAGGGATCGCACTCCCCCACCTCCGCGGTCATTTTCGCGAACGCCTCCGCGACCGTCGCCCCGTTCTTTATGCTGTTCCAGAAATTCGCTTCGAAGGCATAGTCGCCGTCGAATGAAACGTCCCTTGAATAACCGTAAACGCCCGCCGCGCCCGACTCGATCAGAGCGCAGCCGGTGGTGCCTTCGCCCGAAGGGTGCATGCCGCTGCACATCGACATCCATATGAAGCAGTCGTCGATGGGATACGGCGCATGATTCTTTATGTATCTGCCGTCGATATAGGCTGCTCCGCCCGCGTTGACCGCCCAGCCGTTAAGATAATCGTTCGCGGTGACTCCCGCGCCGGTGGTGAGGCAGATATAGGTCGAATCGGCGGACTGAACGCCGTGGCTGTCGATGAACGCCGCGCGTGCTTCGGTCAAGGCGCGTGCGATGTTCGGTCCCGACGCATCCTGTCCCGCGAGAATGCGCGTATGCCCGCCTGCGGCCTCGGCGACCGACGCCGCCTCATTGGCATACCTGTCGGTAAAGCTCGCGTCCTGGCCGTAATAGGGGCCTACGAGCAGTATCCCGTCGCCATCTTCGTCCCCCGTCTCCTTTAAGGATAATGAGCGTCCGCGTTCTAAAGAAGGATAGTTTCTCGCGTCGTAATCATAGGCGCATGCCATGCCGCGGACCTTGAAGAAGAAGCTCTTCTCCGTAAGGCTCCCCTGGCTGCCTTCGTCGACGAGCCCGGAGTTAAGCGCCGCCCTGTAGACCGTGAGGGTTACCGCGCTTCTGTCAGCGCCGGAAGCGATGGCGTCCGCCTCGGCTTTATCAAGGTATTCCCACGCCTCGGAGAGCAGAGCCATAAGCCCCGCATCGCGCGCTGCCGATCCCGCCGCTTTTACGGAAAGCGGAACAAGCGCCGCCGATAAAAGCGCCGCAAGCAGTAATGACAGGATCCCTCTGACGGTCATACACCGGCCTCCGTTTCGTTTATGATATTCTATCACAGAGGGCAGAGTTTGTCACCCATTTTCATAAAGAAAAGGAGCAGACTCAAGTCTGCTCCTTACCGTAAACAATGTGTTATTCGTCGGCGTTCACATTGATGCCCATGGACATACGCAGGATGATGAGAGCGTCTGTCGCGGTGACTAAGCCGTCGCCGTCCATATCGCATCTTGCGATCTGTTCGGGAGTGAACTCGATGATCTCCATGCTGTGGCGAAGCGCGAGGAGCGCGTCGGCAGCAGTGACTTCGCCGTTATCGTCCGCGTCGCCGTAAAGGGTATGATCGATCGGGGCGAACTTCACGTCCTTGAGGAATCCGCAGTCGTGTACTCCGTCATAATACGGATCCTTCTTGAACGTCCACTTGAAGGTGTAATCGCCGTCGGTCTGGGCAGTGAAGGTGTACTCCGCCCACTCGGTCTCACCGGAGATCTTCGACTTCTGCTGGTTGTTGACATAGAAGTAGAGATAATCGTAGTCTTGTTCGCTCGAGACCTTCCACTTGAAGGAGAACTTATCGCCCGCCTTCATGCTGACGGTGGTCTGTACGGAAGAGCTCGAATTGGCTGTATGGAAGTTGGACGACGTGGCAACGAGCTCGCCGTCGATCATGCTTACCGTCCACGGATAGGACACAGAGGGATTGGAGAACTCAAGCGTTCCGCCCTCTGCGTTAAGCATTTCATTGAGTGTGGGGATCGCGTTAACGCGGACCGTGCAGTATGCTTTGCCTATCTCCTCGCCGTCAACACTGACAGTGCATCCGATGGTCGCCATGCCTTCCGAGACGCCGGTGACGACGACCTTCTTGGCGTTTCCGCTTACGGTCGCAATGAGGGGATCCTCGCTGAACCACTCAAGATCGTAATGATTGGCGTTATCGGGTACGCGGTCGAAGGTGACGATCGCAGAGAAGGTTTCATAGACCTCGACGATCTCGTCGGTCAGCGAGAAGCTCTCGAGCGCATGATCGCCGGGATCGAGCAGCATCCAGTCGCAGAGAACGTCCTGATGTCCGTCGGGATTCGCGGGGAAGGGATCGACGGGGCTCATAACGATGGGCCACGCGTCGCCGTAAGGATCCGGCTCACCGTGAACTGACTTCATAGTGTAGATCGCGTCGCAGACGGACTCGCCCTTCTTCATCTCGTTCCAGAAGGTTTCCTCGTAAACGTAGTCGCCGGAGAACGTAACCGACTGGGAATAGCCGTAAACGCAGCCTGCGCCGGCCTCGATGAGCGCGTTACCCGTCGTGCCGCAGCCGTTCTTCTTCATGCCCTCGCAGATCGCCATCCAGAAGAAGGTGTTTTTGAGGGGCTCATCGATATGGTGCTGGATATAGCGTCCGTCGATAAACGCGGCGCTGCCTGAACTGACCGCCCAGCCGTTGTTATAGTCCTGGGTGGTAATGCCGGAATTCGTCGTAAGGCAGAGATAGGACGAGGTGCCCGACTGCGTGCCGTGGCTGTCGTAGATCACTACGCCGACGTTTTTGCAGGCAGCCGCGATAGCGGGGCCGGTCGCGCCTTTGGACTGGAGGATGGTAAGCTGACCGCCCGTGGTCTCGGCGATGGAATTGGCCTCGTTCTTGTACTGATCCGTAAAGCTGGAGTCCTGTCCGTAATAGGGACCGACGAGGAGAACGTTAAGGCTTTCGGCATTGTTGGCCCTTGTGCCGCCGGTCACGATGACGTATTCGCTCTCGGGAACGGGCTTGTCGGAAAGCACATAATTGCGCGCGTCGTAGTCATAGGCGCACGCCATGCCGTGAACCGTGAAGAAGAAGCTCTTTTGAGTGAGGCTCGATATGCTGGCCTCGTCAACGAGCTCATCGTTCAGCGCGGCCTTGTAGACGGCCATCGTGACGGAGTTCCTCTCCGCGCCGGCGTCAAGAGCCGACTTCTCCGCGGCGTCGAGCCTTGCCCAAACGTCGTCAAGCATCTTCTGAAGCGAGGCCTCGAGGTACGCCGCGCCGGCTTCCTCCGCGAGAGCGGAGAGCGGAACGAGCGAGACGGCCATGAGCACTGCAAGCATCAGCGTCAGTATTTTTCTGATTTTCATATTGCTCCTCCTGACATTTATGCAGTCTTCCCCGGCATAAGCGCCGGCGGATTATTTTGACTGTTTCCGCTGCGAAAAGCGCAGCGTCCCAACTTTTTTATTTTATCACACCCGATTCCTTTTGTCACCAGGTTGCGAAATATTTTTTCTTTTTTTTATGCGGTCGGGGTTGACCCACAGGCATACTATCGTAACTATCGAAGAGATCAGAGAGAGTACGGCGAGAACAAGGAACAGAACCTTTGACAGATCGCTCGTCATGAACTCCATGGCGTCGTTGAATCTGTCGATGATGAAGAACGTGATCGTCATGACGGACAGAAGCGCGGTAATGTGCGCCAGCACTACGCGGAACACTCTTCTTTTGTTTTTGAAATCGAAAAGCTTATTCTTCATTGTCGCTCCTCTCAACGGGCTCGGCTATCAGGATCACGTCGCAGTCGTACCTGCCTCCGCCGCCGTATGGCGGTTTGGAGATCAGCTTGTCGTGGTAAACCATAACGGAAGTCGAGCCTCCGTCAAGATTATATGCCTCGGTGCACCCGAGTTCGTACATGAGCATCGAAAGATCGGCCATCTCAAGTCCCATGGAGTAGCCCTCCTGCCTGCCGTCGACGACCACGAGGCAGTAGTGCCCCGGCTCGTAATAGCCGATCGCACAGCGCGGATTCCTCTCCTCGACGGTGGTGTTGAACTCCGTCATGGGAAGTCCGTTCTCGAGTAGTCTCGGGCCGAAGCTCCATGCCTGATAGGGGCTCCTCGCAAGTATATCGTTAAGATTGAACTTGCCCTTTAAATAGGTCTCCATCGTGCCGTCGCGGTAAAGAACGCAGATATCCTGGCTTGAGTGGAGCTTTTCGCGGTAAAGAACGCCGTTCCTTATCACTACGCCGCGGCTCCTGTGCAGGAAATAGTCGCCCGAGGTGGCGACGATCGCTCCGTTATCCTTCGCGAGATCGAGCACGCGCTTTCCGCCGTCGACGGTCGGGAACTCGCAGCGAAGGCTTGTGATGTCCCTTATGTAAATGTCAGCGACGAAATAATGCACGGGCTTGTTCTTAACGGTAATGTCATGCTCGGTCAGCTCTACGCAGACGTTTTGGCTCCTGTAAGTATTGCCTTCCCAGATGGCCTCGCCGTCTGTGAACTTCTCCCAGAACCTGCCGCCTAATAGTCCCGAAGGCTCGGGCGTGGGCTCCGGCGTCGGCTCCGGCGTCGGAGTCGGCGTCACGTTGGGAGGAAGCGGCGTCCCGGTAGGCGCGGCGGTCGGCGTCTCCGTGGCGGGAGCGCGGGTAACGTCGGTATGCGCGAACGGATCGGGCGTGTTTATCACGCTGCCGTTAAACCGCTGCGGCCTCGCGTGATGGAACCACGCGAACAGAAGCAGCAGCCCCGCGAGCAAGGCGAGGTCAAGAAAGGCGACTAATACGATTTTTAGCTTGTTTCTCATACGTTTTTATTCCTGAAAACGAATTTCCTCTGAAGGAAAAAGCTCATCGGATAGATGATTATCTGCGCCATTATCTGCGCGATCCACAGCGGTATCCCCGCCCTCGTCATAAGGTCGAGAAGCAGATAGTTGAAGGCGAGGAGCACCGCGACTGTCACGAAATACAGAAGCATGCTGAGCCTGTTGCCGCTTTTGAAAACGACGCGCCTGTTGAGGAAATAATTGACTGTGGAGCTTACAATCCTCGCTATCACGACCGCGGGGAGCTTCGGATCGGGATCCTTTATCGTAAACAGCTCTCCCGTCCTCTCGATATGGAGCTTAAAAAGCGCGTTCAGACCGAGAAGGAGCGTGTAATCGACGACCCAGCTGATTACGCTCGATCCGAGGAACGAGAACACCGTCTTGCAGATGCGCCACGCGTCCGAGAACGTCGTCCTGTGTGGACTGTTCTTATCAAACGGGATCTCGTTAAGCTCGGCCTCGATAATGGGCGTATGGACCTTTGAGAGGTAAAGGAGCTGGTTTATCCCGTACTCCTTTCCGTCGCCCGCTATCCCGAGCATCTTTTCGATGCTGCTTACGGAAAACGCCTTTAAGCCAGAATAGATGTCGCGGACGCGGACGCCCGTCGAAACGGCGAAGACCGTGCGGATGACGCCCTCGCCGAACCTTCTTGCGGGTGGCACGGAAGAAAACCTTATCCCGCCCAGCACGAGCGCGTTCCTGTTTTCGCGCCATTTTTCCGTGACGCTTATAACGTCTTCCGCGGTATAGCCGCCGTTCAAGTCGATCGTGACGACGCCGCCGTCAGGATCCGGCATATCGCCGGTCTTAATAAACCGGAACGCGGTCTTCAGCGCGGCGCAGCTTCCGAGGCTCGTTTCGTGCGTCAGCACGACAGCCCTTTCGTCGAGCCGCGAGAAAAGCTCCCGGTACTCTTCCCCGCTTCCGTCGTCGACAACGACAACCGAAAAGCCGTCAAGCGCCAGGAGCTCCGAAACGGTATTATTCAGTTTCCCGTCCGGCTTAAACGCCGGTATGACTGCGATCATAACGACTTTAATGAAGCTGGGGCTTCGTCTTTCATAACGGGAGCGGCACATGCGCATAGAGGCATTTTCACCGCTCCCTGAAGGTTTCTTATATTGGTTTGTGATTACTTCTCATCGGGAATGAGGCCCTTCCTGGTGAGATCGATCTTGCCGTCGGGCTGGATGGCGATAACGCGCACCAGCATCTCGTCGCCGACCTTGCAGACGTCTTCGACCTTCTCGACGCGGTGATTGGCGAGCTTGGAGATGTGTACGAGGCCCTTCTTGCCGGGCTTGATCTCGACCTGCGCGCCGATGGGCAGGATGTTGACGACCTTGCCGAGGATCACGTCGCCGACCTCGATGTCCTTGACGATGGCGTCGATTATGCGCTTAGCTTCCTGAGCCGCTTCGGCGTCGGTGGAAGCGATGAACACGCGGCCGTCGTCCTCGATGTCGATCTTGACGCCGGTCTTGGCGATGATGCCGTTGATGGTCTTGCCGCCGGAACCGATGACCTCGCGGATCTTATCGGGATTGATTGTGAAGCGCAGTATGCGGGGAGCGTACTGGGAGAGCTCCGCCCTCGGCTCGGAGATGGTCTCGAGCATCTTGCCGAGGATGAACAGCCTGCCCTGGCGGGCCTGCTCGAGCGCCCTGGTGAGGATCTCCTCATTGATGCCCTTGATCTTGATATCCATCTGGATCGCGGTGATGCCGTCCTTGGTGCCGGCTACCTTGAAGTCCATATCGCCCATGAAGTCCTCAAGACCCTGGATGTCGGTAAGGATCGCGATATTGCCGGTGGAATCGTCCTTGATAAGGCCCATGGCAACGCCGGCAACCGGCTTTTTGATGGGAACGCCGGCGTCCATAAGGCTCATGGTGCTGGCGCAGATGGAAGCCTGAGAGGTGGAACCGTTGGACGAAACGACCTCGGAAACGAGGCGGATCGCATAGGGGAACTCGTCCTCGGAGGGGATCATCGGGAGCAGCGCCCTTTCGGCGAGCGCGCCGTGACCGATCTCACGCCTGCCCGGAGAGCCGAGACGCTTGACCTCGCCCACGCTGTAGGGAGGCATATTGTAATGATGGATGTAGCGCTTGAAGTCCTCCTCGCCGATGCCGTCGAGGGTCTGGCCGTCGCCGAGAGTGCCGAGAGTGGTCATGGTCATGACCTGCGTCTGGCCCCTTGTAAATACGGCGGAACCATGAGTGCGGGGCAGAATGCCGACCTCGCACCAGATGGGACGGACTTCCGTCATCTGGCGGCCGTCGGGGCGGATGCCCTTGTTGATGATCTTGTCACGAAGGATCTCCTTCATGAGGTTATAGAGGATCGCGTCGATATCGGCGGCGGAATCGGGGTATTCCTCGGCAAAATGAGCCTTTACGTCGGCAGTGACCTCGGCGGTGCGGGCCTCGCGCTCCTTGCGCTCGAAGGTGTCGAGCTGCCATACGACCTTCTCGCGGGCGTACTCGATGACCTTTTCCTTGAGCTCCTCATCGGGAACGTGGATCTCGGGAACGATCTTCTCCTTGCCGACCTCGGCCTGGATGCCGTCGATGAAGGCTACGATGTCTTTGATATAGGTATGAGCGAGCAGGATCGCGTCGAGCATCTCCTTCTCGGTGACCTCGTTCGCGCCGGCCTCGACCATCATGACCGCGTCGCGGGTACCGGCAACGGTAAGAGCAAGACGGCTCTTCTCGCGCTGCTCGGCGTTGGGGTTGATGATGTATTCGCCGTCAACGAAGCCGACGGATACCGCGCCCACGGGCCCCATGAAGGGGGCTTCCGAAATGGAAAGGGCTATGGACGAGCCGATCATCGCAAGGATCTCGGGCTGAACGTCCTTCTCGACGGACATGCAGGTAGCGACTACCTGAACGTCGTTATAGAATCCCTTCGGGAAGAGCGGACGGAGCGGGCGGTCGATAAGACGGCTCGTCAATACTGCCTTCTCGGAAGGACGGCCTTCACGCTTGATGAAACCGCCGGGGATCTTGCCGGCAGCGTACATCTTCTCCTCATAATCGCAGCTTAAGGGGAGGAAGTCAGCGCCCTCTCTCGGCGCCTTTGCGACTGTGGCACAGACGAGAAGCGCCGTGCCGCCGCAGGAGATCATTACGGAACCGCCCGCCTGCTCGGCATATTTGCCGGTCGTGACGGTCAACTTGCGTCCCGCAAGCTCCATTTCGAATGTTCTTTGCATTTTCCTAATGCTCCTTTATATTAATACATTTTAGTTTATACGGATCGAAAGCGGAGTATTTTAAGGACCTTTTCAAAAGAAAGTGGGTACTCCCGCCCACTTTCTTCTGATAAAACGATTTTACTTTCTGATGTTAAGAGCGGCGATGATCGCCCTGTAGCGCTCGATATCAGTGGACTTCAGATAGTTGAGAAGTCCGCGCCTTTTACCGACCATCTTAAGAAGACCGCGGCGGGAGTGATTGTCGTTCTTGTGCTCCTGAAGATGCTCGGTGAGGTGGTTGATGCGCTCGGTAAGAAGAGCGATCTGAACCTCGGGAGAGCCGGTGTCACCCTCATGCAGAGCATGGGTGGTGATGATCTCGTTTTTACGTTCCTTATCCATTTTTTCCTCCAAATTAATTAAATATCCCTGCAAGCTGCGTAGGGCGCCGGAGTTATCGCCGAACAAAGCATACAGATCGCCTTTGTGTACACACAAAAGCATGTTATTATAACATAACATGCCTTGTAAAGTAAATAGATATTTTAAATATTTTCGGTATATTTTGAGCTTCGGGCGAGTTTTTCCGCCTCTTTCGCGTCTTTTGCTATCTGCGCCTTCAGTTCTTCGGCCGAATCGAACTTCATCATCGGCCTCAGCTTCTTGATAAAGCACACCGTGAGCCGTTTTCCGTAGCAGTCCCCGTCGAACCCCATGATATGCGTTTCGACGGTGAGCTTCTCCGCGTTGAACGTCGGATTCCTGCCGATGCTCGTTACTGCGGGATACGCCGTGCCATCGAGATATGCGGCGGTCGCGTAAACGCCCTCGGACGGAAGCTGCCTTTTATCGTAGCCGGTCAGGTTCGCGGTCGGGAAGCCGAGCTTCCTGCCGATGCCGTTCTCCTTCTCCACCCTGCCCTCGATCTTCATTCCCTTGAGCTGGTGGGCCTCGTCGCCGAGCCACACGGTAATGACGAGCTTCCCGTCCTTTACCTCGCCGAGTCCTAAAAACTCGCCGTCGAGATAGATCCTGTGCGGCTTTCCGGGGACGGCGTTATTCAGATCTATGCCCGCGCCGTGGATGAGAAGGTTCCTGTTTTTGGCGGAGAGGCCGCTGAGCCTAATCTCCGGTATAAACGGTATCGCCCTGTCCATGGGGATAATCGCCTCGTCGAGCCTCCCCTGTTCCTTAAACTCCGCAATCTCGGATACGGAATACGAGTCCTCGAGCCTGAACGCGCCGGATCTCGTTCTTAAGAGGAATCCCATATAAGCGGGGCAGCCGCATGCGGCGCCCAAGTCCTTGCAGAGCGTCCTTATGTACGTGCCCTTCGAGCAGACGATCCTTATGAGGAAGCGGTTTTCGCCCGTCTGCCTTATAAGCCCGAGCCCGTAGATCGTGACGGTGCGCTTCTTAGTTTCGGGAGTCTCGGTCAGTTTTCCCTTTCTCGCGAGCTTATAGAGCTTTTCGCCGTTAACGTTGAGCGCGGAATAGACGGGAGGAGTCTGCTCGATCTCGCCCGTGAAAGCGGAAAACGCGGCTTCAAGCTCTGCCGCGGATACCTTTTTATCGGACACGGCGGTGACTTCGCCCGTCGCGTCCTCGGTATCGGTGGCCTTGCCGAAGACTATCTCGGCAACGTATTCCTTTTGTTTGTCGACCAAAAAATCAAAAAGGCGGGTAGCGCGCCCGACAAGTATCGGGAGCACTCCTGCCGCGGCAGGATCGAGCGTGCCCGTATGTCCGACACGCTTTTCGTTCAAGACCCGTCTTATATCCGTGACCGCGTCGGAGGAGCTCATTCCCGGCGGTTTAAGCACGCATATAACGCCCTCTGTGCCCGTCATTTCAAAAGCTCTTCCTCCGCGTCGCGCAGTACGTTCGCAATTGTAGTTGAAAGGGGATCGTGCGAGGTATAGCCCGCAGCCGCGGGATGTCCTCCTCCGCCGTACTTGTTGGCGATCTTCGCAACGTCGGCGCACTCCTTGGAGCGGAGGCTGACCTTGAACGTGCCGTCCCTGCCCTCTCTTATGAACACAGCGACTCGCACGCTGTCAACGTCGCGCACCTTGTCAACGATGCCCTCGCAGTCCTCGTTCGTCGCTCCGAATCCTTCCATCTCGGCGACGGTAAGCGTGGCGACGCCGATCTTTCCGTCATGCTCGAGCTTCATATTGGAAAGCACGAAGCCCTGGAGCCTTGTTTTGGAGTACGGCACGGTCCTGTAGATATACCTGTTGATCTCGGTGATATTCAGTCCGTTTTCATACATATCCGCGACCATTCTGATGCATTTCGGGGTGGTGTTGGAGTACGTTAAGTTGCCCGTGTCGGTAACGATGCCCGTATAGAGGCATACCGCCGCGTCCCCCGCGATCGGCTTGTCCATGAACCTGTAAAGGTCGTAGATGATCTCGCAGGCTGCGGCGGCGTCCGGAACGATAAGATTCACGTCGGCGTAGCCCCTGTTGGTGAAGTGATGGTCGATCAGCATGGTATGCTTCGCCGTGCGGAACAGGCGCTCCGTTTTTCTGAACCTCTGTATGTCGGCGCAGTCGCAGGTGATAACGCAGTCATAGCCCTTCGCGTCGTCCGGAAGAACTACCCTGTCGGCGCACGGAAGGAAGGAATAGATGCGCGGGACCGGCTCGTCGCAGACGACCTCGGCCTTCTTGCCCATGCCCGTGATAAGAAGGTACATGGCAAGAGCCGACCCGAGGGTGTCGCCGTCGGGAGAGACGTGGGTTATGAGGGTGAAGGCATCGAACTTTTCGATGCCCTCTATGATCGCTTTTACAGAAGCGGGATCACTCATTATCGTTTTCCTTTCGTTCCGAACCGAGCTTGTTCAGTATCTCGGAAATATGCACTGAATACTCGATGGAGTCGTCGAGCCTGAACTCGAAGGTGGGGATATGCCGAAGATCCATACGCCTGCCGATCTCGCGGGCGATGAAGCCCTCGGCGCGGTTGAGCTGACGCACGGTCTCCTTCCTCGCCTCGTCGTCCTTGTCGTAGACGCTGATCATGACCCTGCACTGCTTAAGGTCGTTCGTCGCCTCTGCTCGCATGACCGAGGTGAGCGGAGAAATGCGGGGATCCTTCATCTCCCTTATTATCTCGCTCAGCGCCTTCTTGATCTCCTCGTTTATCCTGTCAAACCTGGTAAAACCCATTTTATCTCTTTACCTCTTCCATAATGAAGGCTTCGATCGTGTCGCCCTCCCTTATGTCGTTGAAGTTCTCTATGCCGATACCGCACTCATAGCCCTGCGCGACTTCCTTGACGTCGTCCTTGAAGCGGCGGAGAGAAGCGATCTTGCCCTCGTGGATGACTATGCCGTCGCGGACTACGCGGACCTCGGCGTTCCTCTGCACCTTGCCGTCGGACACGTACGCGCCCGCGATGGTGCCTACGCCGGAAACCTTGAAGGTGTTCCTGACGCTTATTGTGCCGATAACGACCTCTTTATATACGGGCTTGAACATGCCCTTCATGGCGTTCTCGACGTCCTCGATCGCCTGATAGATGACGCGGTAGGTCTTGATGTCGACCTTTTCCTGCTCGGCGAGCGTCTTCGCACCGGAATCCGGACGGACGTTGAAGCCGATGACGACCGCGTTCGAAGCGGACGCGAACATGATGTCGGAAGCGGTGATCGCGCCGACTGCGCCGTGTATGCACTTTACGCGGACTTCCTCGTTCGAGAGCTTCTCAAGCGCCTGCTTGACCGCCTCAACGGAGCCGTCGACGTCTGCCTTGATGACGAGATTGAGATCCTTGACCTCGCCCTCGGCGATATGGCTGTAAAGATCCTCGAGGCTGACCTTCGAGAGCTTCTTCATCTGCTCGGCGCGGATCTTGTTGCGGCGCTCCTCGGCAACGAGCTTGGAGAGCTTATCGAGATCTGCAACGATCATCTCGTCGCCCGCGGAGGGAACTTCATTGAAGCCGAGTACCTCGACAGCGGTGCTGGGGCCCGCCTCCTTGACGCGCTTGCCCTTATCGTCCATCATCGCCCTGACCTTACCGAAGGCAACGCCCGCGACTACGGGATCGCCCACGCGGAGCGTGCCGTTCTGCACGAGAACGGTCGCGACGGGGCCGCGGCCCTTGTCGAGCTGGGACTCGATGATCGTGCCCTTCGCCTTGCGGTTGGGGTTCGCACGGAGCTCGAGCACCTCCGCCTGGAGCAGTACCATCTCAAGAAGCTGATTTAAGTTCTTGTGCGTCTTCGCGGAAACGGGGACGCAGATGGTGTCGCCGCCCCAATCCTCACAGAGCAGACCGTGCTCGGTGAGCTGCTGGAGGACGCGGTCGGGATTAGCCTCGGGCTTATCCATCTTGTTGATGGCTACGACGATGGGAACGCCGGCGGCCTTCGAGTGGTTGATCGCCTCGACGGTCTGGGGCATAATGCCGTCGTCCGCCGCGACTACGAGGATGACAACGTCGGTGACCTGAGCGCCCCTCGCGCGCATGGCGGTGAACGCCTCGTGACCCGGGGTGTCGATGAAGGTGATCTTCCTGCCGTTGCAGGTGACGGTATAAGCGCCGATGTGCTGGGTTATGCCGCCTGCCTCGCCGGCGGTGACGGAGCTGTTCCTGATGGCGTCGAGAAGTGACGTCTTGCCGTGGTCGACGTGGCCCATGATGGTGACGACGGGCGGACGCTCGACGAGGTCCTCTTCGCTGTCGTTGGCGTTGATGGAATCCTCGAGGACTTCCTCCGCGGTCTTGGGGAGCTGGAGCTCGAGCTCGATATCGTAATCGGCCGCGATGAGCTCGCAGGTCTCGAAGTCTATCTCGTTGTTGATGGTCGCGATATTGCCCATCATGAAGAGCTTCTTGATGATCTCAGCGGCGGGCTTGCCGATCTTTTCGGAAAGCTCGCGGACGGTGATGACCTCGGAGGTCAGTATCGCCTTCTCGATCTTCACGGGCTCGGGCTTATGCTGGACCTGCTGTTTTTTATTTTTCTTGCGATTGCCGAAGCCGCCCTCGTCGTCCCAGGAATTGACCGAAGGAGCCGCCTCCTTCATCATGGTCTTCTTGTTCTTCGGCTGCTTCTTGTCGTTGTCGAATGTGCGGACGTACTGTCCCTTGTTCTCGTGCTGACGGCCGTTCTGCGGAATGACGACCGGAGCCTGACCGCCGGAGCGGCTCTTGCCGGACTGCTGACCTGCGGGCTTCCTTTCGCCGTTCCTCGGCCTCTCGGGAGCGTCCTTGCCTGCGCCGCGGGAATCGTCCTTCTGCCTGTCGCCGTACTGACCGGGACGCTTATCCTGCTGCGGTCTTCCCTGCCTGTCTCCCTGCCTGTCGTTCTTCTTCTCAGGCTGCCTGCGCGCGTCGTAAGCGGGGGCCTTTTCGCCCTGCTTTACTTCTTCGGCGGGCTTCTTCTCGGGCTCCTGCTTCTCGGGCACATGCTCGGGTTCGGTCTTCGCGGCTTCCTTGATCGCGTTCTCGGGAACGCTCTCCTTCACCGGGGGTTCGGTCTCGTCCGGGCTCGACGAATAAACGCCGGTGTTCTGATCCGACGCGAGGAACTCCTTCCTGCGTTCTTTCTTTTCGCGCTCGGCCTTCGCCTCGGCGGCTGCCCTCTCGGCGTCCAGAAGCTTTGATTCCTGCTTTTTGGCCTGCTGAAGAGAAGCGCTGACGTCGCCGTGGAGCTGCTTTATCCTTTCAAGGAGCTCCGCCGCCTTGGTCTCGAGCTTTTTTGCGGAATCCATCAATTCGTTTTTTGCCATTATCATTACCCCCGAATTACTCTTCGTTATTGCTGCGGCTTAACAATATCATTCCGGCAAAGCCGCTGTCCGTTACGCAGGCGATCATATGGGCGTCCCTGCCTATCGCCCTGCCGACTTCGTCCGCGAAAACGAGCGGTACGCCGGCTGTATCCGTTATATCCTTCCAATGCTTCTTTGCGTTGTCGGAAGCCTTTCTGTCGATCACGGCGAGCTTCGCGCGTCCGGCTTTCAGAGCCTTTTCCGCGGCGAACTCTCCCGAGGCGACCTTGCCCGCCTTCTGCGCGAAGCCGAGAGCCGAAAGGAGCTTTTTTTCGTTAATCTCCGTCATGCTTCGCCTTCACGCCCTTCGATCTCGACCCTGAGCCTTTCAAAAACCTCTTCGCCGACCTTGATCTCGAGCGCACGCTCGAGCGCGCGGCTTTTGACGGCCTTCCTGAGGCATTCGGGATCGGGGCACAGATAAGCGCCTCTGCCGTTCATCTTACCGGTGGGATCGAAGCGGCAGGAGCCGTCCTCCGTCCTCACGATCCTGATGAGCGACCGTTTTTCCTTCATCGTGCGGCATCCGACGCACATTCTCATCGGTATCTTTTTAGCCAATTACTAGACCTCTTTACTCGTTGTCGGGCTGTTCCTCTTCATCTTCTAGCTCGAAATCCGATCCGTCGAGCTCTTCGTCGGAGGTGGACTTGGACTTGATGTCGATCTTCCAGCCGGTGAGCTTGGCGGCGAGCCTTGCGTTCTGTCCCTCCTTGCCGATCGCAAGGGAAAGCTGATTGTCGGGAACGATGACCTTGGCGGCCTTCTCGTCCTCGTTGACGTAGACCATGAGCACCCTCGACGGGCTCAGAGCCTTCGCGATATAGACGGCGATATCGGGATCCCACTCGATGATGTCGATCTTCTCGTTGTGGATCTCCTGCACGATTCGCTCGACCCTTATGCCCTTGGGACCGACGCAGGCGCCGACGGCGTCGACGTTGGGATCGAACGAAACGACGGCTATCTTCGTCCTCTGACCTGCCTCACGGGCGATCGCCTTGATCTGTACGACGCCGGACTGGATCTCGGGGACCTCAAGCTCGAAGAGCTTCTTGACGAGATTGGGATGCGTCCTCGAAATGAGCACCTGCGGCGCCTTGTTGTTGCGCTGAGTCTTTAAAACGTAGGCCTTGATCCTGTCGCCGGGAGCGTAGGTCTCGCCCTGGATGACCTCGTTATAGGGAATGATGCCGTCGGTCTTGCCGAACTCGACGAATACGCCGTTCTTCTCGACGCGCTGAACGATGGCGGTAAGGATCTCGCCTTCCTTCTCGGCGAACTCGTCGAATATGGCGCCCTGCTCGGCCTCCCTGATCCTCTGGATGATGACCTGCTTCGCGGTTTGCGCGGCGATGCGGCCGAAATCCTTCGTGAACGCCTCTACCTCGAGGACGTCGCCGACCTCGTAGAGGGGATTTATCTTCTTCGCTTCTGAGAGAATTATCTCGGAATTGGGGTTCTCGATTTTATCAACGACCGTCTTGGATGCGAAAATGCCTATCGCGCCGGTGGCGGGATCGATCGAGGCGCGGACGTTGGTGGTGACGTTATAATTGCGCTTGTACGCAGAAACAAGGGCGGCCTCGACGGCGTCGATGAGCACCTCGCTCTTGATGCCGCGTTCCTTTTCGATCTGTTTCATTGCAAGTATAAGCTCGTTGGAATTCATTTTATTTCGCTCCTTACTAATAGTTTTAAAAGTCGATATGCGGCCTTAACAGCGCCGCCTGTTTGATCGGTATCGTGACGTTTCCGTCAGCAGTTAAAACCGTGAACGTCCCGTCGTCGAACGAGATGAGCTCAGCTGAGAAGTTCTTCTTCCCCGCAAAGGGCTTATCCTTCATGGGTGAGAACAGCTTGACGTCGATGAGCTTGCCGAGGTTGCGCTCGAAGTCCTTTTTGAGCTTGAGCGGGCGGTCGATGCCGACAGAGCTTACCGTAAGAAGATATGCCTGCTCGATCGGATCTGCCTCATCGAGGATCGGCTCTATCGCGCGGCTGACCGCTTCGCAGTCGTCAAGGCTGACGCCCTCCGGCCTGTCGATCGAGATGAGCAGCTCCCAGCTGCCGTATTCCTTATTGAACTCGACGTCATAGAGCTCAAACCCGAGCTCGTTGATCTTCGGCTCCACGATGCCGGCGACCTTTTCGGTTATCTTCAAATCCTTTTCCGTCCTTTTCAAAATTAAAGAGCGGGTTTCGCCCACTCTTCACCGAAAGCCCGAAGGCTCATCATCACGTCACACACGGGATCGGGTAATTGCCCATCCCGGAACAGCATACAGATTTTAACACACAATTATACTGTTTGCAATAGTTTTTTGTTAAAATTATTCTCTTTATCACAAATTCGGCGGACAGACGCCAAATTATTACAAAGTCAGTCAAATAGTCAAAAAGGCTCCTATGGAAATGCGGAATTTGCGGTATTACAATTTTCTATGCGGACAGGCATCATTCTGTTAAATGCCGTCGATAATAAAAACAAACTGTACGGAGGATCAATTATATGAGCGAATACAGGGTACTGATAGCGGACGGGAACGCGTCGTTCAGACGCGCGGTGTCGGATTTCTTTCACACCGACAAGGATATCATAAGATTTGTCGAAGCCGCCGACGGGCAGGAGGCGCTTGAAAAGCTCCGCGAGGAGCACTTCGACGTGCTTATCTCCGAGCTGGTCATGCCCAAGCTCGACGGACTCGATCTTCTCGAAGCGCTTAACAACGAGCCCTCGTCGAAGCCGGACGTCGTCATGATCGTTTCCTATATGCGGAACGACGGGCTCTTACAGAAGGCGTTCAAGAAGGGCGCGACGTACGTAATGCTTAAACCCATCGAGCCGGAATACCTCTATAAAAGGATGCTCGATCTTTGCGAAAGCACCGCAGAGGACGCCGAGAAGAACGCCGCCTTTTCACCGACGGCAAAGACGCTGGATGAAAAGATCACCGCCGTGTTTCTCTCCGTCGGCATCCCCGCGCACATAAAGGGCTATCATTATTTAAGGGAAGCGATAAGAATGGTGTTCTACAAGCCCGAGCTCATCAGTCACATTACGAAGGAGCTCTACCCCGGCATCGCGAAAAGGTTCAACACCTCGCCCTCGAAGGTCGAGCGCGCGATACGCCACGCGATAGAGGTGAGTTGGACACGCGGAAAGATCGAAAACGTGAACAAGCTGTTCGGCTTCAACGTCTACGGCAAGAACGAAAAACCGACGAACGGCGAGTTCATCGCGCTCGTCGCGGACAAGCTTATCATCGAGGACGGGCGCGCCGCGCTCACTCCGTTCTCGGAGCCTCAGCAGGGCGGCGTATCCCTGAGGCGCGCCTGAAAGCCGTATCACTGGTAATTTGGCGGGAACAAATTTAAAGCATTTTTCACAATTAAGGACGGGTACTGAAAGAACATAACGGGCCCGTCCTTTTTGTTCTGTAAATGATCGAAAAGCGCTGTAAAAGATTTTCGTTCGTATATTTTGCGCACTGTAGAGCAGCGAGTTTTCCACATGCGCTTTTAACAACCAAAATCGTGAAAAGCCCTTGAAAAGTGGATAACTATGTGGAAACTGTGGAAAACTCCTTGTTTAGGGCGTCGTTTTGAATCGAATCTATGTTTGAAACCGTGTGGTAAAAAATTACAAGAAAAAGTTTCCAGCGTTTCGGAAGTCTTTGGGAAACGGCTCTTCGCGGCGAAAAACCTTTTGCGCACGATAACATTTATTGACAGATCGGGACCGGAATAATGCGCGGGTTTCCTGTAAAGGCTATTCATATATGCCCGGAATCATCAAAGGGGTGTGAAAGGAGAGATTCTTAAATGGATACACTTGCGCTGATACTGATAGTGATCGGAGCTCTAAACTGGGGGCTTGTGGGGATATTCCAGTTCGATCTCGTCGCCGCGATATTCGGCGGGATGAGCGGAGTATTCTCGAGGATCATCTATACCATCGTCGGCCTTGCCGGGATCTGGGGGATCACCATGCTTTTCCGCAGGCGCAACCGTGCCGGGATCATGAGCGAGAAAGACGATTGACGGACAAAAAACAAGAGGCTTCGCAGCCTCTTGTTTTTTTTATTTCGCGTAGCGTTTTATTATCCCGAGTATCACTCCGACCGCGGCGTCCATTCCTTCCACGGTCACATGCTCATACGGACCGTGGTACGCGTAGCCGCCCGTTCCGAGGTTCGGACAGGGCAGGCCCATGAAGCTGAGCCTTGCGCCGTCGGTGCCGCCCCTGATGGGAGCGGTCAGCGCCTCGAGCCCGAGCTCCTCCACCGCCCTCTCGGCATTCTCGATAAGGTGGAAGCAGGGCTTGATCTTTTCGACCATGTTGAGGTACTGATCCGTTATCGTGACCTTGACAGTCCCCTCGCCGTATTTTGCGTTTAAAAGCTTTTCGATATGAAGGAGAGTCGCCTTCCTCGCCGTCATGATCTCGGACGAGTGATCCCTTATGATGTAGCTCATCTCGGCATGCTCAGTGGTGCCGCCGAGCTCGACGAGATGATAGAATCCCTCGTAGTTCTCGGTATCCCTCGGCGTCTCGCCGGCGGGGAGCATCGAGTTGAATTCGCAGGCGACGAGAAGCGCGTTGATCATGATGTCCTTTGCGGAGCCGGGATGCACGTTGAAGCCGTTGATCTCGACGTCCGCGGCGGCCGCGTTGAAGTTCTCGTACTCGATCACGTTCTCCTGACCGCCGTCGACGGTGTACGCGAAATCCGCGCCGAAGCCCTCGACGTCGAAATGATCCGCGCCGGAGCCGATCTCCTCGTCGGGAGTGAATGCGATAAGGATCTTCCCGTGGGGGATGTCGCCGTTTATGACCGTCTCCGCGGCGGTGATGATCTCTGCAACGCCCGCCTTATCGTCGGCTCCGAGAAGGCTCATGCCGTCGGTCACGATGAGCGTGCGGCCCTTAAGCGAGGCAAGATGAGGGAACTCCGCAGGGCTGAGCACCCTGCCGCTTTCGCCGAGCGCGACTTCGCCGCCGTCGTAGTTTTCGATGATGCGGGGCTTCACGTTCTCGCCGTTGAAGTCGGGCGCGGTATCCATGTGCGCGATAAAGCCGATGGCGGGCTTGTCCTCACAGCCCTGCGCCGCGGGTATGGTGCCGTAGACATAGCACATTTCGTCGACGCGCGCGTCGGCAACGCCGATCGCTTTAAGCTCATCAACGAGCATATTCGCGAGATCGAACTGCCTTTTCGAGGAAGGGACAGTCGATGATCCGGGATCGGACTTCGTATGCACCTTTACGTATTTGAGGAGCCTTTCGTATGCTTTCATATGTGTCCTCCGTTATTATAAGTTTGGAAAAAGCGCCCGCGGTAAAGCGGGCGCTTTGTCAATGCGGATCATTTGCAGCAACAGCAGGGATGATCGACCTTGTTCATGTGGATGATGAGGTCGACGAGCTTGTTGGAATAACCCCACTCGTTGTCGTACCAGGCGACGAGCTTTACGAAATGATCGTTCAGCATGATGCCCGCGGTCGCGTCGAAGATGGAGGTGCGGGGATCGGAATAGAAGTCGCTGGAGACGACGGGCTCGTCGGTGTAGCCGATGATGCCCTTGAACTCCTCGGACTCGGAAGCGGCCTTCATAGCGGCCTTGATCTCGTCATAGGTGGTGGGCTTGGCAAGAGTGCAGGTGAGGTCGACGACGGAAACGTCGATCGTGGGAACGCGCAGGCTCATGCCGGTGAGTTTGCCGTTAAGGGAAGGAATGACCTTGCCGACGGCCTTCGCAGCGCCGGTGGACGACGGGATGATGTTGTGAGCAGCCGCCCTGCCGCCGCGCCAGTCCTTCTTGGAGGAACCGTCAACGGTCAGCTGAGTCGCGGTGATGGAGTGAACGGTAGTCATGAGGCCCTCGACAATGCCGAAGTTATCGTTGATGACCTTGGCGAGAGGAGCGAGGCAGTTGGTGGTGCAGCTCGCGTTGGAGACGACCTTCATGTCGGGGGTGTAGGTGTTCTGGTTGACGCCCATTACGAACATGGGGGCGTCGGCGCTGGGAGCGGAAACGACGACCTTCTTAGCGCCGCCTACAAAGTGAGAGGAAGCCTTCTCGGTGGTGGTGAACTTACCGGTGGACTCGACGACGTACTCGGCGCCGCACTCCGCCCAGGGGATCTCCTTGGGGTCCATGCAGTTGTAAACGTTGATGACCTCGCCGTTTACAACGAGCTTGCCGTCCTCGACCTTGACTTCGCCGTCGAACCTGCCGTGAACGGTATCATACCTTAAAAGATACGCCATGTAATCAACATCGAGGAACGGATCGTTGATGCCGAGAACAGTGATCTCAGGGTTCTTGATAGCCGCGCGGAAGACCAGACGACCGATACGTCCGAAACCGTTGATACCGACTTTTGCTGTCATAATGAAAATACCTCCGAAGATAATATTGATCTTGTTAATAGCCGCTTTTTTTCAGCGGGCGGACGCGGAGTCCGCATCAATAGTTATTATACCACTTCCGCGATGAAAAGTATAGAGATAAATATGAATCTTTTGAAGATAATTCCCGAAAAAAAGGAAATTAATCTTGACATGAAGAGTGTTTTGATGGATAATTCATAATGAATTATTATGAGCCGGAGGCCGGTCATGGAAGATACAAACGTATCCCGCAGTTTTATCGAAGAATACATCAAAGAGGACTATGAGAAATATCCCGTTGTCAAGACGAGGTTTCCCCCCGAACCCAACGGTTATCTGCATATAGGTCACGTCAAGGCGATGTGGGTCGATTTCTCCATGGCGGAGAAGTTCGGCGGCAGCTGCAACCTGCGCTTTGACGACACGAACCCCGTAAAAGAGGACGTCGAGTACGTTGAGGCGATCAAGCAGGACATCAAATGGATGGGCTTTTCGTGGGATAAGCTCTGCTTCGGCAGCGATTATTTCGATAAGTGCTACGAGCTTGCGGTCAAGCTCATCAAGAAGGGCGTCGCTTACGTATGCGACCTCGACAAGGATCAGATAAGGGAATACCGCGGAACGCTTACCGAGCCCGGTATCGACAGCCCTTACAGGAACAGGTCCGTCGAGGAGAACCTCGATCTGTTCGAGCGCATGAAGAACGGCGAGTTCCCCGACGGCGCGAGGACGCTCCGCGCGAAGATCGACATGGCTTCCCCCAACATCAACATGCGCGATCCCGCTCTTTACCGCATACTCCACAGGAGCCATCATCATACCGGCGACAAGTGGTGCATCTACCCCATGTACGATTTCGCGCACCCCATACAGGACGCGATCGAGGGCGTGACGCATTCGCTCTGCTCGCTCGAGTATGAGGCGCACCGTCCGCTTTACAACTGGGTCATCGAACAGTGCGAGTTCGAGCACAAGCCCCGCCAGATCGAGTTCGCGAGGCTGAACATTACGAACACCGTCATGAGCAAGCGTTACCTGCGCATGATGGTCGAGAACGGCGTCGTCTCCGGATGGGACGATCCGAGGATGCCGACGCTCTGCGCCATGCGCCGCAGGGGCTACCCCGCCGCTGCGATCCGCGATTTCCTTGAAAGGGCGGGCGTCGCGAAGGCCGACTCGACCGTGGATTACGCCATGCTCGAGCACTGCGTAAGGGAGAACCTGAATCTTTCCGCTTTAAGGACGATGGCAGTCATCGATCCCGTAAAGCTCGTTATCGAGAACTGGGACGGCGATAAGACCGAGGACGTCGAGCTTGAGAACCTTCCCGTCGACGGCGTTGAGAACGGCGGCACGCACTCCGTCCCCTTCGGACGCGAGCTTTATATCGAGCGCGACGACTTCATGATCGATCCGCCCAAGAAATACTTCCGTCTTAAGCCGGACGGCGAGGTTCGCCTGAAGGGCGCCTACATAATCAAATGCACGGGTTGGGAGACCGACGAAAACGGCCGCGTCACCCTCATCCGCGCGGAATACGATCCCGAGAGCCGCTCGGGCGATTGTCAGCGCAAGGTCAAGGGCACCATCCATTGGGTACCCGCGGCAAGCGCCGTTCCCGCCGAGTTCAGGCTTTACGAGCCGCTTTTCACGACGACCGAGGTCGACACCGACCGCATACTCGACTTTATCGACCCGAACTCCGTCACCGTGATGCACGGCTTTGTCGAGCCGTATCTTAACGGCGCAAAGCCCGGCGCGCCGTATCAGTTCATGCGCGTCGGCTACTTCACCGCGGATCCCGATTCCCGTGAAGGCGCGCCCGTCTTCAACCGCACAGTCGGTCTTAAGGACAGCTACAAGCCCGCGCAGTAAGCGGGAACTATTCGAGTTTAAATGGAAGAGAACAAGAACGTCAAAAGAATAGCGGCTCCCGAAAAGCTGAGCAGAGTCTGGATGGTCGTCCTGATCTTTGCGGCTCTGCTTGCCGCCGCTTGCTTTGCCGTCATAAGATTCCATTTGAAAGACGACAGGAAGGACGTTCACGGGAGTCCCGTGCCTACGGCCTCAACTCCGGCTCCTGCCGAGAGCGAAGCGATCGTCACTCCCTCCCCCGTCCCGTTCGTTTCCGAGACGCCGGCAGATCCCACTGTCACTGAGACGCCGCCCCGCGTCTATTCCAAGACGGCGATCGTCGTTGACGGAAAGACAGCGGTCATTATGGCAAGCCGCGAGGCCGCGGAGGAGCTTTTGAGGAACGTCGAGAATCATTTCTTAAGCGCGGGAAATATGCCCGACAACGCCGTTACCGAGCTCCGCACCCCCATCGAGCTCGTCGACGCGCCCGACGACGCTGAGACCACGACCTACGACGCCGCGTTCTCGCTTCTTATCGGCAAAAAAACGCCGCTCGTCTATATCAGCACGGCGACGTTCGTCGAGGAGGTATATACCCAGCATAAGACCACGATCATCGAGGACAGCAGTCTTCCCGTCGGTCACCGCATTGTCGAGATCTACGGCATGGACGGCATCGAGCGCAACACGCACACGGTCGTGTTCTTTAACGCGATAAAGCAGTCGGACACCGTTTCGGAGTCCTTCACGGTAAGGGGCTTCGTAAACGGAGTCGTCCGCGTGGGAGTCAAGCAGATCGACGAGAACTTCGTTCTGTCCTCCGAATACGGAAAGGATCCCTCTGCTGCAAAGGAGCTTGATTTCACGGTCCCCGTCAAAGGCAAAATAATCAAGTATTTCGGCCCGAACGAGGACGTATTCCACCAGGGGATCGACGTCAATGCGGCCGACGGCACGCCCGTATGCGCGGCCTGCGGCGGCACCGTTGTGTCTGTAATGGTTCGCGGCGCATATGGTTTAATGGTCGAGATCGACCACGGGAACGGCGTAACCACGCGCTATGCCCGCCTTAAGAACGTGACCGTCGCTATCGGCGACACGGTCTCCGCCGGCGATGAGATCGGCTTCGTTTCCGGCGACGAGTATTCGTCGTTCCTTCACTTTGAACTGAGGATCAGGTGCATTGCGTATAATCCCTTGAAGGTCCTCAAAGAACGCGACTTCAGAAGCTGAACGGGGAACGCCCCGGAAGGCTTATTATAATCATCGACCCACAGGAGGATGCTCCCCTTTTACGGGAGCGGTAAAGTTAATTTATGGCATATTACAGGATCACGGGCGGCAAGCCCCTTGAAGGACAGGTCACTATCAGCGGAGCCAAGAACGCGGCTCTCGCGATCATACCCGCCGCCATCCTTGCGGGACAGCCCTGCGTTTTGGAAAACCTTCCGCTTATCGAGGACGTTCACGTGCTTACGGAGATCTTGCGCCTTATGGGTGCGGAGGTCGAGCTTAACGAGAACGGCTGCATGCGCATCGACCCCACCAAGATCGACAACTTCGAGGTGACTTTCGATATGGTATCGAAGCTGCGCGCTTCTTACTATCTGCTCGGTGCCATGCTCGGCAGATACGGTCACGCGGCGCTTGCGCTTCCCGGAGGCTGCTCCATCGGCAACCGTCCCATCGACTTCCATATCAAGGGCATGCGCGCTCTCGGCGCGACCGTCGAAATAAGAAACGGCATCGTCTATGCTCACGCCGACGAGCTTCACGGCGCGGAGATCTATCTTGACATGGCAAGCGTCGGAGCGACGATCAATATCATGCTTGCCGCCTGCCGCGCGGAGGGCATGACCGTCATCTCCAACGCCGCGAAGGAGCCCCACGTCGTCGACGTCGCAAACTTCCTCAATATGATGGGCGCTTCCATCAAGGGCGCCGGCACCGACGTCATCAGGATCCGCGGCCGCAAGGAGCTGCACGGATGCAGCTATGCCATTATCCCCGACCAGATCGAGGCGGGCACGTTCATGATCGCCGCCGTAGCCACGAAGGGCAACGTCATAATAAACAATATCATCCCCACTCACCTTGAGGCGATTTCCGCAAAGCTCATGGAGTGCGGCGCGCACATCACCGAGGGCGACGACGGAAGCGAGTTCTTCCTCCAGGTACAGGGCGGCGACAGGCTGCGCGCGGTCAATATCAAGACTCTTCCCTACCCCGGCTTCCCGACCGATCTTCAGCAGCCCATAATGGCGCTTCTGACCATGTCGAAGGGCAACAGCTATATCGTTGAGAACATCTTTGAGGACAGGTTCAATCACGTCCCGGAACTCATCAGAATGGGTGCGTCCATCAACGTGAACGGCAGGACGGCAATAATCGAGGGCGTCGACAAGCTCTACGGCGCGTCCGTAAGGGCGACCGACCTAAGGGCGGGCGCGGCGCTCATAATCGCGGCTCTCAGCGCGGAGGGCACGAGCATCGTAAGGAACATCCACTTCATCGACAGGGGCTACGAGCATTTCGAGCAGAAGCTCCGCGCTCTCGGCGCAGATATCGAAAGGATCGAGGAAGACTGATCGAGAAATAACAAAAGCCGCTTTAAGCGGCTTTTTTTTACTTTCTCAGGTCGCCGTAGGGCGGGAACCAGGTCTTGTCCCCGCTCGCGTCAAGTCTTTCCCACAGCGCGTCGGAAGAGCGCCTTATCTTCTCTCTTATGCCTTCCTCGTCGAACGCGACTATCTTCCTGTCTCGCATGAGCACCCTGCCCGCGCACATCGTCATAGCGCAGTCAGCGCCGCTCGCGCCGAGTATAAGCTGCGGGTACGCGTTTTCCGCGTCGAACCTTGTAAGAGGCTTATGATCGAGCACGATCACGTCTGCAGGCGCGCCTTCCGTAAGCGTGCCTATGCCCTTTGGGAAGTACTGCTCCGCTATCTCCCTATTGTTTTCAAACAGGAGCTTCGCCGCCTGCGGGACGCCCGTATAGCACTTGCCGGTCCTGCTTCTTTCGGCAAGCACGAACGCCCTTGCGGTCTCGAGCATATCGAATGTGAACGAGTCCGTGCCGAGGCCGACTCTGATCCCCTTATTAAGCATGTCCGTGACTGCGGCGGCGCCGACGGCGTTCGACATATTCGACTGCGGACAGTTAACGACCGAGGCTCCGGACGCCGCGATTATATCGAGCTCCTTATCTTTAGTATGCACGCAGTGAACGAGTATCGACCGGTCGGTGACCGCGCCGAGCTCTGAAAGCCTGCCAAGGGGAGTCTTGCCGTAATTGAGCAGGCAGACGCTCCCGTCCTCCGCGCCCTCGGATACGTGAACGTGGAAGCCGACGCGTCCCGCGTTTCTATTTACGCAGTCGGTGATATCGAAGTCCGAGAGCGTGAACGGCGCATGAAGCCCGAACATGGCCTTAAGCCTGCTGTCGCCGAAAGACTCGCAATAGCCTAAAAAGCTCTCGTTTTCCGCGATCGCCTCCGAGCACGCCTTGAAGCCGCATCGCTGGCTCGTTTCGTAGCACAGGCAGCCTCTTACGCCGGTCTCCTGTACCGCGCCGGCTATCGCGAAGAGCGATCCCTTAACGCCTTTGAAGCTTGCGTGATGGTCGAAAACGGTCGTGACGCCGTTTCGTATGCACCTGATCAGCCCCGCGTACGCGCCTGCCGCGACGTCATAAAAATCGAGCTCGCCGTCGAGCTTCCAGCTCCTTTTGCAGAGGTTTTCATAGAGCGAATCGGGCGTGAAATCCTTAAGCGCGTAGCCGCTCATGAGCGTTGAATAGAGATGCGCGTGAGCGTTTATCATTCCGGGCATGATGATCCCGCCCTCTGCGTCAATAAACTCCGCTTCGGGGCAAGCGTCCTTCAGCTCAGCGTACAGGCCGACGCGCTTGATCGAGTCGCCGTCCGTCAGCACCGCGCCCTTTTCAAAGAAGGATCCGTCCTTGTCGTTCGTTATCACACGGCCGTTTCCGATGAGATACATATCGTTTTTTCTCCCGTATTTTGTCGAGCTATAATATTTTAACACCTGCGTTTTTATTATGCAACAATGTATTATCGGCTTGTATATCGGCAAAAAATGTGGTATACTTATATTTGTTATGATAAGTCGGTCGTAATATTGTCCCGATAATTGGAGGTAAATCTATGATCTGTTCTAAATGCGGATATGTTGCCCTTGACGGCGACGTTTTCTGTATCAAATGCGGCAACCCCTTGAACCAGCCCGAACCCGCCGTTCAGGAGGAAGCGCAGCCTGTCGCCGATGAGATCCGTGAGGAAGTGATCGAGGCCGCCAAGCCCGCCCCGGAGGTTTTTGAAGAGGCCGAGGCTGTAAAAGAAGAAGTGACCGAGACAGTTGTTGAGCCGGTCGAAGAAGTCGAGGAACAGGTCGAAGCGATCGAGGAAGCTGTCGAGACCGCTCCCGTTGAAGAAACGAAGAGGGATCTGTTTGCCGTAAAGACTCCGAAGAGCGAGGAGGAAGTTCCCGTTTCAGAAGCCGAGCCCGAACCCGAGGAAGAGAAGCCCGAAGAGGCCCCCGCCGTCGAGACGGTCGTCTGCGAGGATCCCGACGCGCAGGAAAACGACGAGCCCGAGGAAGAGGAGACCGAAGCCCCGAAAAAGCCGCGCAGGAGCATACTTACCCGCATTGAAAGGCCTCTCTCGGTATGGGGATTCTTCTGGCGCACTGTACTGTTCGCGATCCCGGTCGTCAACATTATCCCGCTTTTCGTTTTCGCTTTCGCGCCCGGTATAAACAAGAACAGCAAGAACTATGCGTCCGCGATACTGATTCTCCTGCTCATCGGTCTGATCGTCTCCGTGATAGTCGGTTTCCTGGTATTCTCGTCCACCGACCCGACCGTGCTGCACGATTTCATTCTCAAGTACTTCAAGATCTCTATCTGATCCTAACGAAAAGCGCCGCGTGTGCGGCGCTTTTTTTATGCGTCAAAGCCCGTGAATATCTTGAAAGCTCTCAGCGCCTGCATATAGAGCATCCGGCTGCCGTCGACAGTTCCGAGGCCTCGCATTGCGGCTTCGGATATCAGTTTGGTTTTCCCGCTCTCGAGATAGACTATATCGAAGACTAAACCTGGGCAAATCGTGTCGAGTAAGCGGAAATCGCTGAAGTCCTCCCTTCCCTTCATGCCGAGCGGAGTCGCGTTGATAAAGAGGTCGGCAGTTTCATGAAAATCCGTAATCAGACGCTCGTCGAACGAGGTCGAGCCGCTTAAGCTCCTTACGAGGAACATGGGCTTTGCTCCGTTTCTTTCGAGCGCTCTGTATGTCGATCCGGCCGCCCCGCCCCTTCCGAGTATGCAGGCGGTCTTCCCTTCGGGATCGAACCCCGCCTCGCGGAGCGCGTCAACAAGCCCGTCTCCGTCGGTATTGAAGCCTGTATAGACGCCGCCCGCAGTGCTAACGATATTCACCGCGCCGCAGTCCGCCGCCGTGCCGTCAAGGCGGTCGAGATAAGGGATGATAGCTTTTTTCAGCGGCATTGTGACCGCGAAGCCGTAAAGATCAGCGGTGATGCTCCGTAAGTCGGGAAGCATATCCGTATCGAAAAGGATCTTCGAAAAATCCGCCTCGATCCCGTATTTTTCAAAAAGAGGGGCGTAGATCTCCGGGGATTTCGAATGCGCTATCGGGCTGCCGATGACCGCGAAACGTTTCATAAACAATCGATTCCTTGCTTTAATTTTCATTTATTGTATCATAAATAGACCGATTATGCTATAATGAAGCCGGAACAACAAATGATAATTTGATCGTATCGGAGGGAACATGAAGCTTTTGATACTTAACGGGCCTAATCTGAACATGACCGGCTTCCGCGAGCCGGAGATCTACGGAGCGAGAACTATGGACGAGATCATTAAGGATCTGTCCGTTCGTTCGGAAAAGCTCGGGATCGGGATAGATCACGTCATAACCAATTACGAGGGAAAACTCATAGATGAGCTTCAGACAGCACACGAGCGGTATGACGGCGTACTTCTGAACGCCGGCGCGCTTACGCACTATTCCTACGCTTTGCGGGACGCGATCGCCGCCTGCCGGATTCCGGTGGGAGAGATCCATATGAGCGACATACTCGCCCGCGAGAGCTTCCGCGCGAACGACGTGATATTCGACGTATGCGCGTTCAGAGTGATGGGACTCGGCGAGGAGAGCTATTTCCGCGGAGTCGAGGAGATGGCAAAGCTCCTGATCTGACAGATATAAAAAACAACGGCCGCCGTATTGCGGCCGTTGTTTTTGTTATTCAATCAGAATCCGTTCTGATCAGTCTTCCTTCCTGCGGAAGATGACTACGCCCGCGCCGGTCGCGATGGCGATGATGCCAAGACCGACAGCGCTTGCAAGACCCTCATGCGGGGGCTGCGGAGCAACGTACGGGGTAACGATGCCGTTAACAGCCTCGTAACGGATGTTGGCGGGCTCGGTATCGCCGACAGCCATGTAAGCGAACTGATTGACCTGGACCTCGATCTCGGTATCGGCGGAGAAGTCGGCAGAGGTCCTGAAGGTTACGCTGATGATGACGCCTTCGGCGGATACGGGATCGTCGGCGCAGACAAGAGCGATGCGGATGGAGCCGGGAACGGTCTCGTAATCGACGATAACGTTGTTGTCACCGAAGATGGAGCCATTCGTTACGGATACGACGGTGAGAGCGCTGGTGTCGTAGTTGAGGTAGACGTTGAGGAGGTGAGCCTCATAAGCGCCCTTGATGGTGAAGTCGACGGTGAACTCGGTGTCGGGCTTGACCTGCTCTTTGCCGCCCATGGTGAAGATCACGGGCTCGGCGGGGCTGATCGTAGCGATGACGTCGGGCTCGACCTCTTCGACAACATACTGAACGGGATTGCCTACGGTCTCATTCTCTTCGAGGAGCTCGAACTCATTGACCTTGATGCCGATCTTGGTGGGTTCGTCGAACTCGCCGATCACCTTGAAGGTGATGACTACGACGGAGCCGTCATGCCTCTCGGAAACGATAGGATCGTTGGAGATGATGCCGATCTTGACCTGACCGGGAACGCCCTCGTAATCAATGCTGAGAGTGGCGGCCTCGCCAAGCTCGGTGAGCATGGAGCCCTTCTCGACGTTAACGACCTGGAGGACTTCCTTGTCGTAAGTGATGATGCCGTTGAAGATGTTGAATGTGAAGTCGCCGACAAAGCTCAGGGTAAGGGGAACTTCCTGACCGGGCTGAGCGCCTTCATAGCTGTCCATCTTGATGACGACGGTGTCAGCGGGGACCTCGGTGGGAGCCGCAGTCGGAGCCTCGGTGGGAGCCTCGGTCGGAGCGGTCGTCGGAGCGGTCGTCGGAGCCGTGGTGGGAGCGGTCGTCGGAGCGGTCGTCGGAGCGGTCGTCGGGGCAGTCGTCGGAGCGGTGGTCGGGGCAGTCGTCGGAGCGGTCGTCGCCTGAGCCTTCATCTTGATCATTCCCGGAACGACCTTGCTGGGGATCGTCGTAGGAGTGGACACAGGCATATACTGGAACGAATCGATCTCAAGATTGACGGTCTGATCCGTTGTGCAGTCTTCGCTTACGTGGAACTTGATCGTGCAGAGCGTGCCGCTGCCGGTAAGACAATCATCAGCATAGGGGCAGGTGATACCCAGCTTGGCTCTGCCGGGAGTGGAATTGTCTTTTGTGACCATCCATTCGTAGTCGGCCGCATTGGCCATAAGCTCGCCGTTAACGATATCGCTCCTCTTCTCGATGGAGAGGTTCGCCGAATCGTAAGTAAAGTAAATGACGAGGATATGGCACTGATAATCGCCGTTGATCTTTATCGAGACGTTTACATCAGAACCGGGCTCGACGTTCTCAACGGTCTCAACCGTGAAAGTAACCTCACCGTCGGCGGAAACGGGAACGGCGAGAATGCCGATCACCATGATCGCAGAGATAAGGAGCGCGAGGAATTTTTTCATTTGGGATACTCCTTCCTGAAAGAAAGATTTCTTGTTGACCGAATGCCCATTCTTGCTGTGCAAAAGCGCAGACCGAATAGACATAGGTACACAATTACGTTGATACTATATCACACAATCTTTTGACTTGCAATAGGTAATTATGAAAATAATAAAATATTTTTACGCAATTTATTACCGGCACGCTTATTTTTTGGCAGCATTCCGCCTTGCTTCTGGGTCTAATTCGTAATGTGCGAGGTGCGCCCGCCGTTTTCCACGACGATCCCCTCCGCCCCCTCGACCGCCGAGAGAAGCTCTTTCGCGCCTTCCGTCCCGAGTATGAAGCACGCCGTGGAGAGCGCGTCCGCAAGGCAGGCGCCCGTTGTGCCGGGAACGATCACGCTCATGCTCGCGACCTTTTCCGCCGGCATAAGTGTGTCGGGATCGATGATATGGCCGTAGTTACGGCCGCCGACTGAGAAGCTCCTTAGGTATGAGCCGCTCGTGGAGAGCGCGGCGTCCGACACGTTTACGGTTTCGGCGAATCCGTCCGAGAACGGATCTAGTATGCCCGCCGTCCAGCTCTCGCCGCCGGGTTTTTTACCTCCCGCGAGGACGGCGCCGCCGCAGTTCAAAAGAAACGGGTATCCCGTCTCGCTCAGTATCTCCGCGGCGCGGTCTGCCGCGTAGCCCTTCGCTATCGCGCCCACGTCTATCCTCATTTCGGGATCGAGAAGCGTGACGGTGTTCTTTTCGCTATTCAGCACTATCTTATTTATATCACAGTGAGCCGAAGCGGAGATCAGAGCCTCTTTATCGGGTATCGCCGCGTGTCCGGGATCGAGCGCGGCTTGCTCCCTCGCGTCGTGCCAGAGGGCGAGCACTGCGCCCATGGCGATGTTCAGTTTCCCGTTCGTCAGCTTTTCGTACTCCTTGCCGAGAGCGAGGAGCTTGATTATCTCGCCTTCTACCGCCGTCTCCTCCCCCGCCATTCGGTTGACGGATGCAAGGTTGATAATGCCTTCGTATTCATTATAGACGTCGAAAAGCCTGTGGTACCTTTGGAAGCATTCCTCCGTTTTCCTGCTCGCCGCGTCAAAGGCGGCGCGGTCGGGGGCGTATGCCGTAAGGGTGATGACCGTATCGAAATAGTCGAACCACGAAATGCTGAACCTCGTTTCCTTCGGTATGCAGGAAACGAGCGGCATAAGCATCGCGGCGAGGAGCAGCGCGGATATGATTCTTAAAAGCGATCTCTTCATTAATAAAGATGCGGGCTGTCGGGTACAAAGTGCTGTTTGCATCCGGCAGCCGTTCGTTCAATTATTCGTTTCTGTTTTTACGTGGCTTCGGAAGGTCATCTTCTGCCGTAGCTTCCGTATCTGCCGTAGCTTCCGTATCTGCCGTAGCTTCCGTACCTGCCGTAGCTTCCGTATCTGCCGTAGCCCTTCTTCCCGTATCTGCCGTACCTGCCGTAGCCGTATGAGCCGCCGGAGGCGCTTGCGTTATTCAGCACGTAGCCGATGAACGGCGTGCTGCTCGTGGACAGGTGGTTGATGCCGTCGACTATGCTGTTCCTTCTTGTATAGCCCTGACGGATGACGTAGATCATACAGTCGGCGTAGTCGGAAAGCACGACTGCGTCTGCGATTATCGAGGACGGCGGCGTATCGATCACAACGTAATCGGCAGCGGTCCTCAGATCGTCGATCAGCGCCTTCATGCGGTCGGTGCCGAGAAGCTCGGCAGCAGCGTCGGATGGCTCTTTCGCGTTAATAACGATAAGGTTGTCAGCGGCAAGGCTTATGATATCCTCGACGGAGGCGTTGCCCCTTAAGTACTCGATAATATCGGCTTTGCTCTCCTTCGCCATCTCGGCAAGGGACGAGGGCTTCCTTATATCGCAGTCGACGAGCGCGGTCCTCTTGCCCTCATGCGCAAGCGCCATGGCAAGGTTCGTCGCAACGGTCGTCTTTCCTTCGCCGGGCATAGAGCTCGCGACGAGTATCACGCTGTAGCCGTTCTCGGAGCAGAACCTCTCTGTTCTTGACCTTAAAAGCCTGATCGAGTCGGCGAAATCCTTGGAAACGTTGGGATTGACGAACTCGATGACGGTGCCCGTTCCCCTGCGTCTGCGGCCGACGTCGGGGATGTTGCCGAGCAGGCGGATATTGAGGAGCGACTTGATGTCGTCGGAGTTCCTCACGCTGTTGTTGAGGAGCGTAACGACCGTGATAAATGCGAGTCCTAAAAGGAGTCCCGCGCCGAGGCCGATAAGGATCTGGCGCCTGAAGGACATATTGTTGACCGGACTTTCGGGGATGTTCGGCTCGGAAACGATCGAGAGCGTCGTGCTTCCGATGACGAAGTCCGCTACCCTCGGATAGTTCGCGATGGCGGATTTGAGAACGTTATACGCCATCTGCGGGGTATTGGCCTCGACGGTGATGGTGAAGAGGTTGGTCTCGCCTATCGCCTCCGCGGTGATCTTCGATTCCAGCTTCGAAAGGCCGAGGTCCTGGCGGATAAGATTGTTGAGAGCGTCGCTTTCGAGAATATAGGGAAGCGTGAACGAAAGCTGTTTCGCGAGGTTGACGGAATATGTCGCGCTCACTCCCCTGTTTGCGTTTTCAACGTTGACGGTGAACGTTGACGACGAGCGGAACTTCGGCTGATAGGCGGTTTTCGCCCACAGGAGCACCGCAAGCACCGAAACGACGACGAGCGCTATCGGGATGAGATACATCCTCTTGAGCGTTCTGAAAAAATCGGGGATGAACTTTTTAAGATCGAATTCGCGCGCGGCGGCGTTTCCGGACTCGCTCACGGGAGAGTATTCGCCCCCTTCGTTCTCGGGCCTCGGCCTGTTGATCCTGTCCTGACCGTTGTTTGCGTATGAGTTATCGCTGTTCATCTTGGCACCCTCTTAATTCTTATCGGATCCTGCGTCGAGGTCTTTCCCCTCGTTAGTTCCGTTCGCCTGGCGGTTCTCTCTGCGTGAGCCGTAGCTGCCGTAGCCGCCGTAGCTGCCGTAATTGCCGTAGCTGCCGTAGCCGCCGCCATATCCGCCGTAGCCCCTGCGGCTGTCGCCATAGCCTGCGCCGTACTGCCTGTTCGAATAGTTTGATTCGTAGCCTGAGCCGGAACGCGAGATCCCGAACAGGTCGACGGAGCGCACGTTGTTGAATATGCATCCGAGAACGTCGGCGCCGCTCGCGGTGAGCGAATCGATGCTGTCATTGATCTTGGCGGCTCTCGCGCAGCCCTGCTTGATAACGAGGATCGCGCAGTCCGAAAGCTCGGCAAAGCATTCCGCGTCGCCCGCAAGAGCGACGGGCGGAGTGTCGATAACGATGTAGTCAAAGCATTCCCTCGCCCTGTCGATGAACGACTTCATCTCGGCGGAACCGATGACTTCGGCAGAATCGGGAACGGACGTCTTTCCGAGCATAAGCTTAAGGGCGGGAGCGCCATCGTAAGAGGGCAGATCGTCGGGAGAGAAGCTCCTCGCGATCGCCTCGTTCACCGCAGTGCCCCTCTGCACCTTGGCGTCAAGCACCTTATAAAGCGCTGGCTTTAGCATATCGCCGTCGATGAGGAGCGTCTTTTTGTTGTTCATGGCGAGCGTAAGGGCGATATTCGCGGCGGTCGTCGTTTTGCCCTCGTTCTCGAACACGGACGAGACCATGAGCACCTTGTACTTCTTCTGCTTCATTATGTATTCAAGGCGCGTCCTGAACAGACGGTAGGTCTCCGCGAACTTGAAGCTCGTAGTCGGATTCACGATGAGCATGCTCTGTTTTTCGCCGTGCAGCCTTGCCTTGAGCGAAAGATTCTTGCGCTCGTGAGAGATCGTCGCGAGGTTGGGGCAGTCGACGCGTTTATCGAGATCCCTTTCGGTCATGACGTCGTCGCCAAGAAGCGTCATGGCTGCGATGACAGCCGCTATCACCACCGCTGTCGCCGCGGCGGTAATGATGCCGTATTTCAGTCTCTGCGCCGTATTGACCGGCGTGATCGGGATGGTGGGCGCCTTAAGAACGTCGAGAACGGCGTCGCCGAGGATATTTTCGGAGACCAGACCGTGATACTTGATTATGCCCGTCATCTCGTCGAACGCGATCTTCGGAGAAGAGGCTTTTACGCCTATCTGGATGAGGTTGGTGTTTTCGATGCTCTTTGCCGTGATGGTCCCGTCAAACTTCTTCATGCCTAGCGAATCGGCGATCTTCTGCTTGAGAGCGGGACTTCTCATGACGTACTTGAAGGATTCCGCAAGCCTCGACGCGATGACGAGGTTCGAATAGACCTGATCCGAGCCGCCGTCCTTGCTTGATACAACGAGGGTGGATTCGGTATAGTACTGCGGGGTGTACGTTTCGGAAATGACGACGTAGCTGATGAGCGCTGCGATGAACGCGCCGATCAGTATGACCCACCAGTTCTTGACGATATTGTAGATAACGACGCGCAGATCGGCCGTATCCTCGTCGGGGCGGATTCTCTGAACGTTGTTCAGATTGACGTTGTTTTCGTATGCTGCCATCAGTCATTCACCCCCGTTACCACGACGAGCAGCACCGCGGAACCGATGTAATCGTCCTTATTACTGCAGGTAAACAGAATCTTGTAGACGCCGGGGACGCTGTAGTTGATGCCGACGTCGTCGACCTTGAGCTCGCCCTCCGTGTATTCGTCCACGGTATAGGACACGCCGCCGAGCGTGATCCCCTTGACGTAGCTCATGGGATCGATACTGCCGGACCCGTCGGCGTAGACAACGTACTCGGAAAGGTTGATGACCGGAGTCATCCTTATTTCGGTATATGTCCTGTTGTACACAACGATCTCGGTCTCGAGGAGCGCCACATCGCCCAAGCTGTTCGTGACCTTGAACTCAACGCGGTGCGTGCCGACGGACTTGAAATTGTCCTCGGGATTTGCGAGATTCATAAGGATCCTGTCGGAGATATCGCCGTCAACGCAGTCGAATGCCTTGACGACCTTCAGAGGATTGAAGGTGGACGAATAACTGAACTCGAGCGGAGCGGTGATCACAAACCTCGGTGGAACGTAATCCGTAAGGAAGACGTGCCTCGAGACCTTCGTGACGTGGTTCGCGGAATCGAACGCCGCGTAAGTGACGATGCAGTGCCTGTCCTCAACGAACTGGGACACGCTCTCGACGACGAGGCTCTTCGTGACGTCGCCGTCCTCCGGATCCGTCGCGGTCACGTCGCTGAGCAGCAGGCTGTAGTCGGAAAGCGCCTCGACGCCGACGGAAAGCGAGTCCGTCGGGCAGTTGATCGCGGGCCTGCCGTTGGTCTTGGAATACCTCTCGCGCCAGATATAGACGCCGAACGCGGCAGATACCACGACGAGCGCGACCAGCATGACAATCAGTAATGTCTTCCGTGATTTTTTCATTGTTCCTTCCTTAAATCGCTCCGGCGATCCCTGTTGATATGTCAATCGAAATATTATAGCATGACGGGCGGTGGTTGTCCACTCCGTTTTTAATCCGCGTAGCCGCGGGGGTTCGACTTCTGCCAGTTCCAGCTGTCGCGGCACATCTCGAAAATGCCGTATTCCGCTTTCCAGCCGAGCTCGGTCATTGCCTTCTGCGGCGCGGAATAGCACACGGCGACGTCGCCGGGACGCCTCGGGTCGATCACGTACGGGATCTTTACGCCGTTTGCCTTCTCGAAGGCGTTCACGATGTCGAACACGCTGTAGCCCGTGCCCGTGCCGAGGTTGTAGACGCCGACTCCGCACTTGTTCTTTATCGCCTCGAGCGCGCGAACGTGACCGCGCGCAAGATCGACGACGTGGATATAGTCCCTTACGCCCGTGCCGTCGTGGGTATCGTAGTCGTTCCCGAACACGTGGAGCTTCTCGAGCTTGCCCACAGCGACCTGCGTTATGTAGGGCATGAGGTTGTTCGGGATGCCATTGGGATCCTCGCCGATTAGTCCGGACGGGTGCGCGCCGATTGGATTGAAGTAGCGTAAGAGCACCGCGTTCCACGGGTCGGCGTCGCCGTTCTTGACGTCGGCGGTATGAAGATCGGTCAGGATCTGCTCGATCATCCACTTCGTCCAGCCGTAGGGATTCGTGCACATGCCCTTGGGGCATTCCTCCGTGATGGGGATCATGGCGGGATCGCCGTAGACCGTAGCGGAGGAGCTGAAGATGATGTTCTTCAAACCGTGCTTTCTCATCACGTCGACGAGCACGAGGGTGCCGCCTATGTTGTTTTCGTAGTACTCCCAAGGCTTAACGACCGATTCGCCGACTGCCTTAAGACCGGCGAAATGTATACAGCAGTCGAAGGTATGCTCCGAGAAGACCTTCTCGAGCCCTTCCCTGTCCCTTATATCGATCTTATAGAAAGGCACCTCTGTGCCGGTTATCTTCGCGACGCGGCGCAGGGATTCCTCGCTTGAATTTGAAAGGTTGTCGACGACCACGGCGGTATGTCCGGCGTTGATGAGCTCGACTATCGTGTGGGAACCTATGTATCCCGCGCCTCCTGTAACTAGTATCTTCATATTATCCTCCTTTTTGGTTCATTCGTCCTTCCCGTCTTCCCCGCCGTTTTCCGATAAGGCGGCTTTTCTGCGCGCTTTCCTGCGGCGCATTCTTCTTAAAAGCAGGTGTACCAGGAATGAGATCAAAAATCCGGCCGCAACGCCCGCAAGGTCTATCCAGACGTCCTTCACGCTCGGTCCGCGTTTGGTGAAGATCTGTATCGTTTCATCGAGGAGAGCGACCGTAAGACCCGCGTACAGGCACCTTACCGGTTTCCATTCATTAAGCGCCGCGATCAGAAAACCGACGACGGAGAACTCGAACGCGTGCGCGATCTTGCGCGTGACATGATCCTTTACGGAAAGCCCGAAGAGCTTGAGAACGGGGTTCAAGACGTTCTTGGTGAACCATGCCGACTCCTTCGCGGAGTCCGCGGACGAGATCACGGACTGCGACCAGATGAACGCGATCACCAATGCCGCCGCGACGAGCACGACAAGCCTTTTCTTATTCTCACCAAGGTATTTTCTGAACGATCTTCTCATTCCTTCGTCTTTCCGGCCGTTTCCGTTTCGCTCGCGCGGCCGTATATATAGATATTATAATTATACTATAAAGTATTCGGTTTTGCAACATAGCAAAGGAAAATCGGGTAATATGAAAGGACGCGGTTATTTCGCCGCGTCCCTGCAAATTTATTATCCGTTATTCTGCGAAATACCTCTTGAGGCCGTCTATGTCCGCCTCGGTCTCGCTGCCGTCGGACATGCATTTGATCTTCACCCTGCGTGACTGAAGCTCCTCGTCGCCGAGCGCAACCGTGTATTTCGCTCCGAGCTTGTTCGCGTATTTGAACTGCGCCTTGAAGCTCCTGTCCATATGATCGAACTCGGCGGAGATCCCCTCGGAGCGGAGCGTCTGGGTAAGCTCGAACGCCTTCATCCTGGGGGCTTCCCCGTTAGCCGCGAAGTAAACGGTGACGCCGTCGGGCGCGGGGAAAGCGACGTTGTTGTTCTCCATCACGGCAAGGAGCCTCTCCATGCCGAGGCCGAAGCCGACCGCGGGTATGGACGGACCGCCGAGCTCCTCGATAAGTCCGTTGTAGCGGCCGCCGGCGCATACGGCGCCCTGCGCGCCGATCCTGTTCGAGATGACCTCGAACACGGTGCCGGTATAGTAGTCGAGACCGCGGACGATGTCGGGATCGATGACGTATTCGGCCTTAGCCGCGTCGAGGCAGGCCTTGACGCCCTCGAAGTGTTTGCGGCAGTCGTCGCAAAGATAGTCGATGGTGCGCGGCGCGTTCTTTACGACAGTGCGGCACTTCTCCTCCTTGCAGTCGATGATCCTCATCGGGTTCTTCTCGAACCTGTCGCGGCAGGTGTCGCACATCTCGCCTAAGTGACTGCCGAGGAACTCCCTCAAAGCCTTGTTGTACTCCTTGCGGCACTCGGGACATCCGATGCTGTTGATGTGGAGCATGAGATCCTTTACGCCGAGCTTTTTGAAAAGCGAGAGCGCGAGAAGAATGACCTCCGCATCGGTCTCGGGCGCGAAAGAACCGACGACCTCGACGCCGAACTGATGATGCTCGCGGAGCCTTCCCGCCTGGGGCTTCTCATAGCGGAATGTCGGGGAGTTGAGATAATAGAGCTTCTGCGGCATCGGCTCGTTGAATAGCCTGTTCTCGAGGAAGGCGCGGACCATGCCCGCGGTGCCTTCGGGCTTGAGCGTGATGGAGCGTCCGCCCTTATCGTTAAAGGTGTACATCTCCTTCTGGACGATATCCGTCGTGTCTCCGACGCCGCGCAGGAAAAGTTCGGTATGCTCGATGACCGGGGTGCGAAGCTCGCTCGCCCCGAACACCGCGCACATCTCGCGTATCGTCTTTTCTATATAGTGCCACTTGAAGCTCTCGGAAGGAAGCACGTCCTTCGTCCCCTTCGGCGCCTGGATGTTGACCATAAATACCTCCTGTGCCCTTAAAAAGGGCTGCTGAAAATTATGTCAGTTCTCGATTATCGGGACTCCGAAAAGCTCCTTGACGGCGCTTTGGCGGACGATCCCGTCCTTCTTGTGCTCAAGCTCGACCGTGACGGGAGCTATCGCCTTTTTGGCGGTCTCGTTGAGAAGGCTCCGCATCGACGGCTCGCACGAGTAATGATAAAGGTTCGAGCCCTTTTTGTCAAAGATTATATGCAGTACGCCTCCGTCGAGCCAGTGCGCGGCGGATGTGTCGATCGCGAAATACAGCGTGGGATCCTCTGTTTCAAGCGCTGAGAGGAGCATGGAATAGAGCTCGTCCGCCTGCTTGCCTGCGCCCGGCACCTCGATCACGCCGTCGTCGGAAGAGTCGTCGCTTTCAGCTTCGTCCGCTGACGCGTCAGCCTTCGCCGCGGACTTTTGGGGCGTATCAGCGCCGGCTGTTTTAGCCGCCTCGCGCGCGGCTGCGGCAGCGGAATTCCTTGCGTCCTCCGCGACCTTTAAGAGCTTCTTCTCAAGCTCGTTCATCCTGTCGGTAACGGCGGTGATGCCCTCCCCGTCCTCGGGACGGCAGACGGAAATGAGAGTGCTTTCGAGAAGAGTTCTCGGCGTCGCGACGAGCTTTAGGTCGAGCTGGAGCTTGAGAAGCTCTTCAACCGCCCTCTGTGCCCTCTCCTTGGAAATGCGCTTCGCCTGCTCCTCATAATCCTTCATCATGTCCTCGGTGCAGTCGAGTATCTCGCGGCAGTCGCCGCAGAGCTTCGTTAAAAGGAGCGCCCTGAAATGCGAGGCGAGATCGGTCGAGAACACGCCGAGGTCGCGGCCGGATCTTACGACCTCGTCCACGAAGCGGAGCACGGCCGCGCAGTCGGAATCGATAACGGCGTCGGCGACCTTGATGAGGAAGGCCGAATTGACGGAGCCCAGAACGTTCATGACGTCCGCTTCCGAAACGTCGCCGCCGCAGAAGGAAAGGCACTGATCGGCGATGCTCAGGCAGTCGCGCATGCCGCCCTCCGCCGCTCTCGCGATGGCGATAAGACCCTTCTCGTCGATATGCGCGCCGATGAGGTCTAAAGAGCGCTTCATCGAATCGACCATCTCGGCTACGCGGAGCCTGTGGAACTCGAACCGCTGGCACCTTGAGACAATCGTCGCGGGAAGCATCTGCGGCTCGGTCGTAGCGAGTATGAACACGACGTGCGCGGGCGGCTCCTCGAGGGTCTTAAGAAGCGCGTTCGACGCGTTCCTCGTGAGCATGTGCGCTTCGTCGATGATATAGACCTTGGTCTTAAGCTCGAGCGGGGCAAATTCCGCGCGCTCGATAAGAGCCCTCATATCGTCTACGCCCGAATTGGACGCGGCGTCGAGCTCGATGATATCAACGCTGTTCTTCGCAAGGCACGCGGAGCATTTACCGCAGGGCTCGCCGTCCTCGGGGGACAGGCAGTTGATCGCCCTCGCGAGTATCCTCGCCGTGCTCGTCTTGCCCGTTCCGCGGCTGCCGCAGAAAAGATAGGCGTGCGCGACACGGCCCGACCTTAACTGGTTGAGCAGTATCTTCGTGATATGCGGCTGTCCGATTATCTCGCCGAATCTTGACGGGCGAAACTTGCGGTAAAGAGCGTTATATGCCATTTCAATCGTTTCGGGGCCTTATGACCTCGTTCGCTCCGTCGGTCCAGAGCCTTTCGATATTGTAATACTCCCTCTCCTCCGGATAGAAGATGTGGAGCAGAATGTAGCCGAAATCGAGGACGATCCAGCGTCCCTCGCGGTAGCCTTCCTCACGGCGGAGGTTAAGGCCGACCTCGCGGTACTTGTCGAGCACCTCGTCGCAGATCGCCTTGGTCTGAATTACGGACGAACCGCTGCAGATGACGAACCAGTCCGCGATGATGGTCTTGTCGGCGACGTCGATCGCGATGATGTCGGTCGCCTTCTTGCCCTCGAGCAGCGAAATGAGCTTCTCCACCTTCTGTCTGACCTCCGCCTTAAGGCGAAGCTCCAGGTCGTTTTCGAATATGATGTTATCCATTGTTTCCCTCCGGATCTATGTCTGTCAAAGTATTTAGGTAGCCGATCACGCTCTCGGTCGCGGGATTTACCGCCCTGCCGCTTTTAAGCGTGTAATCGGCAGAGTGCCGCATGACGAGGAGCATCGCGCGGTTGAGATCGCGGTACGCGATCTCGCGTATCTCGTCAACGCCCTCAAAATCGCGCGTCGGCTCTATCTTGTCGGCGACGTAGATTATTCTGTCCATAAGCGACATTCCTACGCGGCCGATGGTGTGACAGCTTATCGCCGAGAGCACCTCGGGATCGGTCACGCCGTATTTTTCCATCGCGAGCACGGCGCCGAGCCTCGAATGGATAAGGTAGGGATTCTGCCTTTCCTCGTCGGAAATGTCGATACAGTTCCCGGCGCAGTATTCGAGGAGCTCCTTGTTCGGAAGCTTTATGCAGTCGTGTAAAAGCGCGGCGAGCCTTGCCTTTTTGGTATCCGCGCCGTACCTTTTTGCGAGCTTTACCGCCTCGAGACAGGTCATCATGGTATGCTTTAAGCGTTTTCTTCTGATGACCTCGCCGAGCTTCGCTCGTATCGAGACGATCTCTTCCGGCATATAAAGCGCGTTTTCGTAAAGGAAATGCTCGGTCTTCCTCGCGACGAGAGTATCGACAGGTTCCGCTTCAAACATGCGCCTTCTCACCTCGGTCGATGAGATGTCGGGGCCGGAATAGGAGGATACGATCACCTCTCCGCCGAAGCGGGACATGATGTTTTGGGCAAGCGTTTTCAGCTCAGACTCGTTCCCCGGCCTTCCGACGGCTACGAGCTTCGCCGTTTTAAGTATCCCCGCGGGATCGCGCCAGGAAGGGAAGTTCCCGAGCATATCCGCGCCGACGATCAGGAATATCTCCGCGCCGCGCATCTGCCGTCTGAAGAGATCGACCGTGTCGACGGTATAGCTCTTGCCCTCGCGCTTTAACTCGACGTCGGAAGCGAATATGCCGTCCTCGTTTTCAAGAGCGCCCTCGAGCATGCGGAAACGGATACTCGCCGCGAGCCTCGCAGGGTCTGGCTTGTGGGGCGGATCCGCGGCGACGACCATAAAAAGCTTGTCCAGAGAAAGCTCTTCCCGGACATGCCGCGCCGTCCATATGTGCCCCAGATGCACGGGGTTATACGTTCCGCCGAATATACCTATCCTCATAATAAAGGATTATACAACATTTTTTACCGTTTGTGAATAGTAATCGGAAAAATAGGAAAGAAAAAAGATATGTCAGAAAATACCCGGGAAAGCGCGCTTCTTAAGCGCATATACCGCACAAGCTTTCGCGGAGGGCGAAGGCTCCCCGCCTTCGTCTTCGACAGCGTTTTTCTTTGCGCGGCCTCGTTTTTCGGGGTGTACCTCGCGGTAAGGCCTCATTTCAGAAACCGCACTGCGGCGGCCGCGATCTCGGTTATCGTGCTGTCGCTCGCCGTTCTGGTGTTCATCGCCGTCCGGCGCTTCCTTTTCGAAAGGCACGTTGAAAAGATGCGGAGGGAAGCGGAAGACGAGCTTTTCGGTCTCAAGCTCATTATGGAGCCGGAGCTCGACTCGCTTCTTTCCCCACACGATCCCTCCGTCTATATCTCCCGCTCCATCGACGCGCTTACGGCCGACGAGGTGAAAAACGCGTATCTTGCCTGTGAAAAGCCCGTGACCGTCATCGCCTTCGCCGAGCCGACCGAAGCTGCGAAGAAGCTTTTAGGCTCTCTTTCCGATATCGCCGTTAAAACGCCCGTCGAATACTTCGGCAGAGAACGGCTCGGCTTCGTCAAGGCAGGCGAGAGCGAGATCGACGCGCAGATAATCAAAAAGCACGGCGGGATCTGCAAAAGGCCAGCATTAAGAAAGGAGCTCTTTAAGATCTCGAAAGAAAGAGCGTCAAAATACCTGCTCCTCGGGTTTGCGCTCATGCTCATGTCGTTCTTCATGCGCTTTGCGGTCTATTACAGGACCGCCGCGTCGGTGATCCTCGGCGTCGGAACAGCCGTATTCGCGCTCGACGCATATAAAAAAGCCGCTCGGACGAGCGGCTGAAAATCTTTCATTTCACTCGATGAAATCGAATTCCCATTCGCCGAGCCTTATGGTCGAGCCTTCGGCGGCGCCCTTCTCGCGGAGAGCCTTTACGATACCCTCCTTGACGAGGAGCTGCTGGAACCTTCGCATGGAGACCTCGTCGTCCGCGTTGGTCGTGTCGAGGATATAGTCGACGGTGCCGCCCGTCACTACGAATATGTCGCCGTCCTTCTCGATCTCGAAGCCCTTTTCGTACTGCGGCTCCTGGACGAGCTCCTCCTCCTCGAACGCCTTGGTCTTCGGCAGCTCGGGGAGCTTTTTCACGATGGCGTCGAGCAGTTCTTCGAAGCCCGATACCGTCGCCGCGGAGACCGGGAATATGGGGATATCCTCCTCCTCGAGCTCCTCGCGGAGACGAGCCAAGTTCTCCTCCGCGCCGGGAATATCCATCTTGTTCGCCGCGATGAACTGCGGGAGCGCGTGGAGCGCGGGGCTGTAATCGTAAAGCTCGGAGCGGATGGTGTAATAATCCTCGATCGGATCGCGGTCCTCGGAGCCGGAGATATCGATGACGTGAACGAGCATGCGGGTGCGTTCGATATGCCGGAGGAAGCTCCTGCCGAGACCCGCGCCCTCCGCCGCGCCCTCGATGAGACCGGGGATGTCGGCAAGCACGAACGATGTCTCGTAGCGCTTGACTACGCCGAGGTTCGGCGTGAGCGTCGTGAAATGATAGTTCGCGATCTTCGGCCTCGCGCTCGTCACGACGGAGAGTATGGTGGATTTGCCGACGTTCGGAAGCCCAATAAGACCGACGTCCGCGACGGTAAGAAGCTCGAGTTCGACCTCGTATTCCTTTAATTTCTGCCCGGGCGAAGCGTACTTCGGCGCCTGCTTGGTGGGAGTGGCGAACCTTGCGTTGCCCTTGCCTCCCCTGCCGCCCTTCAGCACGCATTTTTCGTAGCCGGAGTATGACACGTCTGCGATTATCCTGCCGGATTCCACGTCGCGCACCCTCGTGCCGACGGGCACGGAGATCCTGACGTCCTTTCCGTTTTTGCCCGTCTGCATGCGCGCTTTTCCGTTTTCGCCGCGCTCGGCCCTGAAGTGCTTGGTGAAGCGGAAATCGAGAAGCGTATCGGTGTTGTCGTCTGCGACGAACCATACGCCGCCGCCCGTTCCGCCGTCGCCGCCGTCGGGACCGCCGCGGTTGACGAATTTTTCGCGGTGGAAGCTGGAGCAGCCGTCTCCGCCGTCGCCCGCCTTTATGAAAATATGTACCTTGTCAACGAAGTTCATTTGTTTTCCTTCTCTCCGTAAAAACTGCAAAGCTCTTTAATAAAGCATTCCCCGCATTTCGGATTCTTTGCGGAGCAGACCCTTCTTCCGTGGAAGATCAGCCAGTGATGGGCGATCGACCACGTATCCTCGGGTATGTTTTCCATAAGCTGGCGCTCGGTCTCCTCGACGGTTTTTGCGTCGGCGAGTCCGATCCTGTTGCTTACGCGGAACACGTGCGTGTCGACCGCGATCGCAGGCACGTCAAAGGCGTTCGAAAGGACGACGTTCGCCGTCTTTCTGCCGACTCCCGCAAGCGATTCGAGCCCCTCGCGCGTGTCGGGGACGCGTCCGCCGAATTTTAAGGTTATGTCCCTCGCCGCGGAAACGATGTTCACCGCCTTGTTGTGGTAGAAACCGCAGGAGCGGATGTACGGCTCGATATCCTTGGGATCCGCCTTCGCGAGATCCGCGGGCGTCGGGTAGTCCCTGAAAAGCGCGGGAGTGCACTTGTTCACCTGCCTGTCCGTGCACTGCGCGGAGAGCACGGTCGCGATGAGGAGTTCGTAGGGATTGGTAAAATCGAGCTCCGGCTTCGCGTCGGGATGCTGCGCCCCGAGCCCAGCGAGCACGGAGCCCGCCCACTTTGCGTCAACTGTTTTTTTCGTCTTTCTGTCCATGCGGACAATTTAACATATTTTGACCGATTTGTCCATAGAGTTTCATTTTTTGCCGAACATATTGATAAGATTCATCATATCTCCGCCGTTTTTCATCATGTTCGCGAGGTTCAGAAGCATACCGATCTGGTTCATCTGATCCTGCATCCGGTTTCCGCCCTGATCCTGTTTCGGTGCGGGTCTTGGCGCTTGTCTTTCCTCCGTCCTTCGTCTTTCCGCCTCAATGCTCTCGAAAGGTATACCGAAGTCCTCGCCTATATGTCTTATCTCGTTCGGCGCGGAAAAAGGTCCCATAGCGGCGAGAAACGCGCGCAGCTGCTCAACTCCCTGCTCCTCTCTTATCCTCCTTGCGAGGCGAAGCATGGGCGAGGCGTCCTCCATATAGTTTCCCGTCGTGCTCCGCGGCGTGTTCCGTGCCGGCATTTTCTGCATAATCCCCTCCAAAGCTCCGTTCCCGGGAAGTTCGTTTCGGTCTATTATATTCACCGGAGTATCAAATTGTGAGGACGGAGCATAGGATTTGACAGTAAGGAGGCGGCTATGAAAAGAAGCTTGAAGGATACCCTTTCGAATAAGGACGCGAAAAGAACGGAGAGCGCGGGCGCGGAAGCGCTTCCCGGCGACATTTCGGCGCTTGCCGACAGATATAAGGGAATGAACGAGTCGGAGCTTATGACGAACCTTATGAAGGAGACCCGCCGGCGCAAGGCGGACGGGAGCTTTGACATGGACTCGATCCAGAAAGGCGTGAACGCGATACTGCCCATGCTCGACGCAGGACAAAGAAAAAGGTTGTTCGAGATAATCGGGAAAATGGAAAAGGAATGAGCCTGCCGGCTGTCGAAAAAGCCTGTCCGGCTTTTCCGACGGATGCATTTTTGAACTGCGCATTACATGCGCGGCCGTTCAAAAATATAGGAACCGATTGACAGGCAATCGTTTCGTCCGCACCGCGCATGTCGCTGCGGACGATGTTAGCAGGCAGGGGCTTCGCCCCCGCCCCCCACGATATTGCTGCATCAGAAAAGGAATGAGCCCGGCTCATTCCTTTATGAATCCTTCTTCTGCGAAAAAGCGATACAGCGTGCAGGTCATGCCGCCGTTCGACAGCTTTCTGCGCTTGTCAGCCTTTTTGCCGTAGATGCGTTCGAAATCCTTATGTGAAGTGATTATGTTCTTGTCCCAGTGCGGGAGCTTGTCGAATACCGTCCGCATCTCTTTATACAGCTTTTCGGCGTCGCGCTTCTCCATAAGGCGTTCGCCGTAAGGGGGATTGACGACGATAATGCCGCTCCTCGCCGGAGGCTCGAACTCTTTTATCGGGCAGACGAGCCACTTTACGTTCACTCCCGCCTTCTTCGCGTGCTTCCTGCAGACGTCGATCGCGTGCGGGTCGATATCGCAGCCGAGTATGTCGGGCTCTATGTCAACGACGAGATCCCTCGCCTCCTCGCGGGCGCGGTCGAAAGGCGCGCCTTCCGTGAAGCGCCATTTCTCCGCCGCGAAGCTCCTGCCCATGCCGACCGCCATATTCCTCGCGATCATCGCGGCCTCGATGGGCATGGTGCCCGAGCCGCACATGGGATCGACGAGCGTGATCCCGCGGTCGTAGCGCGCGAGCTCGACGATCGCCGCGCCGAGCGTTTCCGCGATGGGAGCAGCAACGTTCCACGTCCTGTAGCCCCTTCTTGAGAGGCCCGCGCCGCAGCAGTCGAGCGCGACCGTCGCTAAATCCTTGAAGAGTCCTATCTCGATTATTATCTCGTCGCCGTCCTCGGGGAGCGAGCGGGTGTTGTACGCCTCGAAAAGCGAGTCGACTATTGCCTTTTTCGCGATCCTCTGACAGTCGGATACCGCGAAGAGCGCGCTCTTTGCGGACTTGCCGTTGACGTGGATGAAGTCGCGCTTTCCGATGAACTCCTTCCACCTTATCGCACGTACGCCGTTATAGAGCTCCTCGAAGGATCTTGCCTCGAATTCCGATACGGTCATGAGCACGCGCTCCGCGGTGCGGAGCCACAGACAGGCTCTCGCCATATCGCCGTATCCGCCCTCGAAGTCGACTCTTGCGTCGCTGACCTTGACGGTGTTTATTCCGAGCGCGGCGAGCTCGTTGGCTACGAGCGCCTCGAGCCCCATCTTACAGGTCGCGAAAAACCTCATTCGTCCTCTCCTTCCGGCGGTTTCTGTTCGCGCTTCACCTCGACCGACGCGAGTATCGCCGTCACTATCTTCTCGACGGCGTTGGTTATGCGCCTGGGCGTGGTGTTGTAGCGTTCGGTGATGTCGTCAAGGCACTGAACGCCGCACTGCTCGCAGGCGAGCACCTCGACCGCTGCCGAAAGCGCCTCGGACTGCCTTTCCGAGATCCTCGGGAAACGGCCCATCAAGTTCGCAAGGTATCTTTCTGCGACGCCCGCGGCGGCGTTTAAAACCTCGCGGGGATAGAGATCCTCCGTCCTCACGTTGAATCTCGCAAGTATCTCTCTGTAGCGCATGGGGATCGCGCTCGACGAGAGGTCGACAAGGTTCACCCTGCCCTCGATGAGATTGCCGTCGAGCATCGCGAAATACGGCTCCGCGGCGCCGCGCCTTTTGAGCATGCCGAGCGCCTCGTTGACGAGCGACCTGCCCGCGTCGATATCCGCGATGCATTCCCTGAGCGCGAGCTCAGCGGACTCGTCCTCGACTACTTTCAGGAGGTTCACCATGGCGTAGTTTATATTGAACTCATGCATGCTGAACGTCCATCTTACCGTGCTCCTCAGGTCGGGATCCTCGCGCCATCTTGCGTTGATGCCCTCGGGAGTTATCCCGTTCCCCGACAAAAGCTCCTTGACCTTGTCGATCACCTTGTCGAAGGGAAGCTGATACTGGAGCATAGAAAACTCCTTTACGGACGGGCTTTCGGGCGCGTCGATAAGATCGAGGCAGAGCTTCATGTAGTGCTTCGCGACGAAATCGTCCCTGTCGATCTTAAGAAGCTTCGCGTAAACGTCCGCCGCCTTCTTATACTGACCGAGCTTCGCAAGGCTCACGGCGAGGCGGTGATTGGCGAGCGTATCGTAGGGCAGGAGCTTGACAAGCCTTCTCGCGAATCTGAGCGCGAGCTCGTCGCAGCCCGCTTCGAGCAGCGCGCCGTTGACTCTGAACAGCTCCTCGGGAAGTGTGGAATCGCAGCTCTCGAGCTTCCTGCAGATCTTTTTCAGCTCGATCTCGTTGTTCCCGGCTTTGACAAACATGAGCTTTAAGCTCCAGCCCGGCCAGTTGTTTTCGTCGAGCTCGAGGAGGCGGTCGACGTACTGCTCGCCCTCCTTCCTTTTAAACGACAGAAGGCACGAAAGCGCAAGCTCGTAGAGCACGCGCGTATCCTCGGGACAGTCCTTCGCGAGCTTTAACAGCTCGCAGCGGGAACCCTCGAAGTCGCCCCTGTCGAAGGCGTCGTTCGCGGCGTCCCAAGTCTTATTGCGCTCGAGTTCCTTCGCGTCCTGAAGGAGCGGCTCGTCGCCATCGAGCGAATCGATATAGTCTAGCGCGTCGAGAATCGCGTCGGTGCGCTCGGAGACCTCGTCGGTCATGTCGAAGAAACGGTTGAAGCAGCTTCTCGCGCCCTCCGTTTCGTTAAGTCCCAGAAGGTTGAATCCGATTATGCAGTAAGCCTCGCGCTTAAAGCTCTCCGAAAGGTGCATATAGGGTATCACGAGCTTGTTCGAGTCGTTGAACCTCGCCATATCGGTGAGCACCTCCGCCGCGGCGAGCCTCGTGTCGAGGTCCTTCGGCTCGAGCCTCAGCGCCTCGTTGTATCTTGATATCGCGCTAAGCGGATCGTTTTTGGCGCGCTTTAAATCACCCTGTTTGGCGAAGAAAGCGTGATCCTGCGTAAAGCGCAGTATCCTGCCGTTTTCGTTTCCGTTGTCGCCTTTATTCCGCACGGTCATCAGTCTCTCCCCGATCCTCCGCGTCCGCGAGGAGCTTCTTGAGTTCCTCAAGGCCGAACGCGTATTTCCTTTGGCAGAACCTGCAGACAAGCTCCGCCTTGCCGTCCTTTTCGATAATGTCCGTAAGCTCTTCCCGACCGAGCGAAACGAGAGCCGATTCGATCTTCTTCCTTGAGCAGTCGCAGGAGAAAACGGGCGTAAGCTCCTCGCTGAACTCGGGATCGAAGCCGTCGAGCACTGTGCAGATCGCTTCCTCGAGAGTCTTTCCCTCCTCGATGAGGCGGGTGAGCTTTGTGATCTCCACCGTCCGCTTTTCAAGCTGCTCTATGTCCGATTCTGGACAGAAGGGAAGCGGCTGCAGAAGGAGCCCGGAAGCGGCGCGCACCTCGCCCGTTTTGGGATCTACCCTCACGCCGAGATATACGAGCGACGGCTGCTGCTCGCTCTTCATGAAGTAATTGGCGAAATCGTTCGCGACCTCGCCGTCCGTAATGGCGCATCTGCCGACGTAGGGCTCCTTAAGTGAAAGATCCCTTATCACGCGGAGCTCGCCGTTCGTGCCCACGGCGCCCGCGACGTCGAGCTTGCCGTTTTCCTTCAAGGGCAGCTCCACCTCGGGAAAATCGGCGTAGCCCTTTACCCTGCCGCCTTCCTTGCCGACCGCGACGAATCTGCCGGCCTTGCCGCCGCCGTCGAATATGACGGTGATGTTGTCGGTGCCGTTCTTGAGCTGGGCGGACATCATGGCGGTCTGCATCAGTATCCTGCCGAGCGCGGCGGTCGTGACGTGCGAAAGCGAATGTGCCTTCCTTGCGGTCTCGACAAGCTCTCTGCCCGAGATCGCGGTCATATTCACGGTGCCCCAGAAGAGGAGCCCGCGAACGAGTTTATCCGTATTATTATTGATGCTTTCAGTCATATCTTCCTCGCAGCAAACTGTATCCTCTCGTCCGTTTCCTTCGGCGCCTCGAGCGTCATGAAGCCGTACGCCTCGGGCTCGAAGCCCGTTTCCCGAAGCCAGGACATGATCTCCTTTACGGAATGCGCTCTCTGTATATGCGTCTCGCCGAACCTTTCGTAGAGCCCGTTCCTGTTTACGAAAAAAGAGAGCTTCATCTCGACGAGCTTTGACTCGGGATCGTAGGCGTTCTGCCAGATATACGCGAGATCCTCCCCGTCGTCGGCGAAGGTGTTGTTCCCGAGCACGTGTTCGAGCTTGTAACGCGACGAGATATCGAATATGAGAACGCCCCCGTCACGAAGCACGCTGTGCGCAGAAGAGAAGAACTTTTTTACGTCCTCACGCGAGGTCAGATAGTTGACGCCGTCGCATAAGGCGAGGACGCAGCCGTACTTCTTTCCCGCGGGGAGCGAGCGCATATCCGCGCGGAAGAACCTGAGGTCGGCCTTGAACATGCCCTGCTCCCGCTGCTTTTCGGCGGCGACCGCGAGCATATCGTCCGAGATATCGCAGGCGGAAACGGAATAGCGCTTCCTCGCGAGCCTCAGGCTCATCTCTCCCGTGCCGCAGGCGCACTCAAGCACGGACGCGCCGGCGGGTATGAATCCCGCGGCGTAGTCCGCCCATCCGTTATAGTCGACGTCCCTCATCAGGGCGTCGTAAACAAAAGCAAACTGTCCGTACTGCATATGGCGATTATAGTACATAAAAACGGCTTTGGCAAGAAGCAAAGCCGTTTTACCCGATTTCGGATTTACATGCGGTAGATCCTGTACTTGCCCCTCATTCTGGGATTGCGCTTCCTGGTCCTGCTGGTCACAAGCAGGTGGATCACGATGGCAAGACCTATCACGAGTATTGCGATGAGTATCCAGAACAGGAGGCCGTTGCCCTCGTAGCGGTGCAGGTATTTGCTCTTCGACAGGATGTTGAACCCGCCGCCGTTCGCCTTGAACGTCCAGACCATGTCGTCCCTTACGCCGGAAACGATATTGCCGTTCTCGTCGAACTCGAGCGCGGCTGCGCCGAGCGTCCTGCCCTTTTTGGAGGAGACGAGCGCCTTCGACTGCGAAACTATGACGTAGCTTTCGCCGTCTTCGGGAGCCTCGGCGGGAACGTATTCGGGGATCCCCAGCTCGCCCTCCACGCGCTTATAGAGCTTTATCTCGCTCGTGACGGCCGGGACCTTCGCCGTGCGGAAAACTTCGCCGTCGCAGAAGAGCAGATAGGTCTTGTTCTTCTTGTCGTCCTTGGTGTAGAGATTGTTGTTCCAGAAATACCAGACCGTGTATTCCGGCTCGCCGCCGTTCTTCGACACGGTGAGATTGCACACGTCGCGCCTTCCGGAAGGGGTCTCGCCGTCGATCGGCGAAGTCGGCGCGGGAGTCGTTATCGGCACGGGCTTATCGGAAACGGCGGTCGACGCGATGAGGTCGAAGGTATGATACTCCTCGCCGTCGAGATAGAGCGTGACGGTTCCGACCTTATCGCCGACGTTGACCGGCGCGTTGATCGCGTTCGGATCGAGCTCGGGATCGCCCCAGGTGAAGTTCTGCTCCGTGAGGGCGTCCATCCTGTCGCGGGTGCCGGCGATCCTTACGGACGAAAGATCGACCTCGGCAGTGAACATTCCGCGGTTGGGATCGTTCATGTCATAGCCGGTCGCCTGGATATTGAAGGCATTAGAGACGCCGTAATGAGTCAGATCGTAGGAAACGAACTGCCTGAAGCCGTAATCGAACAGGAGCTTGGCGTTCCTGAACCTGTAATACTGGCTGATGCTGCCCTGGTTGTTGTCGCCCAGAAGCACCGCGACGAGCGTGACGCCGTCCTTCTTCGCCGCCTCGACGAGGCAGTAGCCCGCCCAGTTGGTTTCGCCCGTTTTGCCGCCGATGCAGTACTGATATTTGTTGTCCTCGGTGTCGGTATCCTTGGTATAGATGAGCTTGTTCGAGGTGTAGATCGTCTTCTCGAACTTGCCCGCGGCCTCCCTGACCGTGTACTGCTTCGCGGCGATGATCTCGCGGAAGGTGGGATTCGATATCGCGTACTTCATGAGCAGCGCCATATCGTATGCGGTGGTGTAATGATCCTCGTTATGCAGACCGTGAGCGTTGGTGTAGTGCGTCCCGGTCATGCCGAGCTCCTCCGCCTTCTGGTTCATAAGAGCGATGAAGTTATCCATCGAGCCCGCCGTCGCGACAGCGAGGCACGCGCCGCAGTCGTTGCCGGAGCAGAGCATGAGGCCGTAGAGCATATCCTTGATCGTGACCTTATAGCCCTGTTTCAGACCGAGAAGCGAGCTCGCGCTGCCGAAGCCGTTGACCGCCTCGAAGCCGCAGGTATAGTAGGTGTCGAGATCCTGGCAGTGCTCGAGAGCGACGATGCAGGTCATGATCTTGGTGGTCGAAGCCGGATACGCCTTTTCCCGCGCGTTCTTTTCAAAAAGAACGGTGTCGGTCTCGGTCTCGAGAAGAACGATATGCGGAGTGGAGATGTTTTCGAGCATGCTCCTCTCGGCAAGGACGTTCGTCGGCGTGAGTACGGAAACCAGCATCAGAACGCACAGAAGTATATGTATAAATCTTTTCACAGACATAATCCCCCATATTCGGCTTAAATTTTATTTTATCACAGATAAAGCCTTATGTACACCCCCTTAAGGAAAAATAATTTTTCTGTTTATTTTGGTCTCTATATTTGTTATAATAGGATAAACAAGTATGTTTTATGAAAGGGAAGGTAGTTTGGAATATGATCTATCGTGTCAAAACCGAAGGAATGGGCTGTCAGCACTGCATCATGCGCGTAACGAACGCGATGAACGCTCTCGGCGCCGAGATAAAGAGCATGGAGCTCAACGACTTCGCCGTTGATTTTAACGGCGATCCCGCCGCTATCCGCGAGGCGGTCGAGGATCTGGGCTTCGACGTCGTCTCCTTAGAAGAGAACTGATGAGCCTCGGGCGAGTGATAGTCGGCCTCTCGGGAGGCGTGGATTCGTCGGTGGCGGCTCTGATCCTTAAGGAGAAGGGCTATGACGTCGTCGGCGTGTTCATGAAGAACTGGGAGGAAAAGGACGAGAACGGCGTCTGCACGGCGACAGCCGACCGCGACGACGCCATGCTCGTCGCCGAAAGGATAGGCATCCCCTGCTATACCGTGAACTTCACGAAGGAGTATATGGACAGGGTGTTTTCCTATTTTCTCGACGAGTACAGAAAGCTCCGCACGCCCAATCCCGACATCCTCTGCAATACCGAGATAAAGTTCAAGGCATTCCTCGATTTCGCGATGAGCATGGACGCGAGCTGCCTTGCGACGGGGCATTACGCGAGGCTCGGCTCAGACGGCGGAAGGCTCAAGCTCCTCCGCGCCGCCGACAAAAACAAGGATCAGACCTATTTCCTCGCGGGGCTTTCGTCCCGTCAGCTCGAGAACGTGCTCTTCCCCGTGGGCGATCTCGATAAGACCGAGGTCAGGCGCATCGCGCGCGAGGCAGGTCTCGCGACGGCGGCAAAGAAGGATTCGACCGGCGTCTGCTTCATAGGCGAGAGGAACTTCAAAAAGTTTCTTATGGACTTTCTGCCCGCGAACGGCGGCGATATCGTCGGCCTTGACGGGCGTGTGCTCGGCCGTCACGACGGGCTCATGTACTACACCATGGGACAGAGAAAGGGCCTCGGCATCGGCGGCAAGGATTTCGGCACGGGCGAAAGCTGGTTCGTCGTCGGCAAGGACCTTAAACGGAACCTCCTTATCGTTCAGCAGGGCGAGCACGAGGAGCTCTACTCCACCTCCCTTACATGCGATAAGGTGAGCTTCATATCGAAAAAGCCGGCGGAAAAGTTCCGCTGCACCGCAAAATTCCGCTACCGCCAGCCCGACCAGGGCGTTACCGTTACCATGACGGGCGAAGGCTGCCGCATCGATTTCGATGAGCCGCAGCGCGCCGTCACGAAGGGACAGTGGGCGGTGCTCTACGACGGCGAGGAGTGCCTCGGCGGGGGCGAGATCGACGGGATCACGCCGCTTAAGCCCCTCCCCCCTATTTTCGAAACTTGACCACAGGAGGATAAAGCTGTGAACAACATAGAAAAATACGTCGACCATACCCTTTTGAAGCCCGAAGCCAAATCGGATGCGATCAGAAAGATCTGCGCCGAGGCGCGCGAGCACGGCTTCATGAGCGTGTGCGTCAACTCCTGCCACGTTAAGCTCGTTTCCGAAGAGCTTAAAGGCTCGGGAGTCAAAACCTGCTGCGTGGTCGGCTTCCCTCTGGGCGCGATGGCGACCGAGGCGAAGGCGTTCGAGGCTGACTACTGCGTGAACAACGGCGCGGACGAGGTCGATATGGTCATCAATATCGGCGCCGCCAAGGACGGAAACTGGGACTTCGTCGAGGACGACATTCGTGCCGTCACCGAAGCCGCGCACAGGGGCGGAGCGCTCATCAAGGTCATTATCGAGACCTGCCTCCTCACTGACGACGAGAAGGTCAAGGCCTGCGAGGCGGCGATGCGCGCGGGCGCCGATTACGTCAAGACCTCCACGGGCTTCTCGACGGGCGGCGCGACCGAAGAGGACGTTAAACTCATGCGCTCGGTCGTCGGCGACAAGCTCGGCGTGAAGGCTTCGGGAGGCGTACGCACGCCCGAAGACGCCGAGAGGATGATCGCCGCGGGCGCGTCGAGGCTCGGCACGTCAAACGGCGTAAAACTTTTGGGCTGAAAAGCGGGGACTTACCGCCCCGGAGATCATAACAAACTGACTGTGACCACAATACGGAGGACAATATGAAAAAGCTTATCGCAATTCTTCTTGCGGCAGTGTTCATCCTGTCGCTGACCGGCTGCTCGAAGCTCGGAAGGATCATCGACATACTCAGGGAGACCGAGGCGCCCGACTATACCGACGTTCCCGGTACGGAGGCTCCGGACAACACCCCCGAGCCTACCGAAGCGCCGGAGGTCACGGAAGAGCCCGTGCCCGAGACCTTCCTCGTTATGCTCGAACCCGGCGTGCCCGTCGCGGTCGATCTTGATGAGGACGGCAAGACCGATACCGTGCTCCTGACCGGCAGGGCGATCGACGAATGGGACGACTATGAGTTTACGCTCACGATCACCTTGGGCGCGAATTCCGGCGATCCTTACAAGTACGTCGTGGACTACTGCTTCGAATGCAACGCCTGCATCATCGACTGCTATCCCGACGACGGACGCAAGGAGGTACTGATCTCCTCCGCCGCCGCTTCGGAGGATTGGGATACCGTCGCGTTCCGCGTTATCGACGGCAGCACCCAGATCGACGACTTCCATGAATACTTCGGCGTGACCAGGGAAGAGATGCTGGGCTTCAGCGCCGTCGACGGCTTTGAGATCCGCGATTATACCGACGTGCTCGGCACGAGGCTTCTCCACGCGAGGATGAAGGTCACCTCCCGCGGATATTTCATGGTATCGGAGGATTATTCCTACGTTCTCGACAGCAGCGCTCCCGCCGACGACGAGTACTGGACGATACTCCTGACCGCTCCCCTCGACGGGACCATGGTCAAACCCGACGGAACTGCCGGCGACGCGTTCACTATCCCCGCCGGAACGAGGATAAGGCCCTATAAGACCAACCTCGACGACTACGTTTCCGTTCTTCTCCCCGACGGCACCGTCGTAAAAATCAGGCTCGAGATACACTCCTGGTCTGATTACGGCAGCGACTGGGGCATATTCCTGAACGGAAAGAACCAGGACGAGTACGCCGAGATGTTCTACGCGGGCTGATAAACGACCGGGAGGTATAAAAATATGAAAAGGATAATCTGCGTCATTCTTATCGCCATCCTCGCGCTTTCCGCGACGGCCTGCTCCAAGATCGGAAAGATAATCGACGTTCTGTTTGAGACCGAGGCTCCGACCGTTACCGACGTCCCCGCGACCGAGGCTCCGACCGTCACGGAAGGACCCGGCGAGACCGACGATCCGAACGCGACGGACATTCCCGACATTCCCGATCCCGACGAGGATTTCATAATGCTGCTTGATACGGGCGTCGAATACGACCTCGATCTCGACTCCGACGGTCTTGACGACAACCTGATCATCACCTCTTACGAGGTCGGCGACTATGGCGAGCGCGGCTATACCGTAAAGATCACCCTCGGCTGCAATAAGGAGCATCCTTTAGAGTACCAGATCAATTACTGTGACGAATTCTACGCCTGCGTGCTCGACAGCTACCCCGGCGACTACCGCGCGGAAGTTCTGATATCCTTCATGCAGGACTCCGACGACTGGACGACCGTCGGCTTCCGCGTAAACGACACGATCCCCGAGATCGACGTGTTCGAGAAGTACTTCTGCGTCAGCAAGGGCGCCATGCTCGATTTCACCGCCAAGAAGGGCTTCGAGGCTTTCGACAGTACCGACGTCTGGGGAACGCACTCCGTCCGGGCGTATTTCAAGGTCGGACAGTTCGGCTTCGACATGTTATCCGTGGATTACACCTATTACATCTACGACGACGATGACTGTGCGCTCACGCTCGAGCGCTCGCTCGACGCGTACGTCCTCAACGACGACGGCACCAAGGGCGCCGCGGTCAACGTTGCCGCGGGCGAGAAGATCCTCCCCATAAGGACCGATAATGCGACATACGTCGTTATGAAGGTCGTCTCGACCGGCCAGCTCATTATCGCGGACGTCGAGATCCATTCCTGGTCCGCCGGCTACGACGACTGGGGCATATTCATCTCGGGAGTCAATCAGGACGAATACGCCGAGATCCTGTACGCAGACTGACGAAAACGCCCTCCGATTTAAAAAATCGGGGGGTTTTTTGAAAAATCACCCTGCGTAAGGGGTTGCATGTGACGCTGCGTAATGAGCTAAAATGCACTCAAGGGAGGTGAAAAGCTGTGTCCGAAAAACAGTACGCCGACGAAATGCTCTCGACCGGAGAGATCGCCAAGGAGTGCGGAGTTACCGTGAGGACCGTTCAGTATTACGATTCGCGCGGGCTTCTTGTTCCCAGCGAGCTCACCGAGGGCGGGAGGCGCATGTACTCCGGAGACGACGTGAAGAAGCTCAGGTTCTTAACGTACCTGCGCTCTCTGGGCCTTTCGATAGACGATATCGGAAGGATCGTCGCCGAGGACAATTCGGGGAAGGTGCTCGAGATGCTTCTTGAGGAGCAGATCGGTTCCCTGTCCTCCGAGGTCGAAGAGAAAAAGGCGAAGCTCAAGGAAGCGCGGGAGTATCTTTCGATGCTGAGATCTCCGGAGCTTAAGAAGTTAGGCGAAGCAGGCGACATAGCGGCTTACATGAAAAACAAGGACAAGATGAAGAAGATCTATACCGTGATGGCCGTGCTCGCAGCCGTCATGGCGGTGATCGAGTTAGGCTCCGTGCTTTTGTGGATCAGGACCGGGATATGGTGGCCGTTCGCCGTCGGCATGCCCATCGTCGTCGCACTGAGCGTCGTTCTGACCGTGTTCTATTACAGGAACGTCCGCTACATCTGCCCGGAGTGTCACGCGACGTTCAAGCCGGGCGTCGGGGAATTCATCTTTTCCGCGCATACGATGAAGGCCAGGAAGCTGACCTGCCCCAGGTGCGGGAAAAAGAGCTTCTGCATTGAAACATACCGTGAGGAGGATGAAAAATGAGTCCGGATCTCCCCGTTCTGACGTTAGTCCTTATGGGCGCAGCGGCGCTCATATGCGTCGCGATACCCATCGTGCTTCTTATCGTATTCAAAAAGAAGGGCGCGGACGTACTGCCCTTCTTCATCGGCTGCGCCGTGTTCTTCCTGTTCGCCCTTCTGATCGAGGGACTGATCAATTTCGCCGTCAGCCGGTCGCCGCTCGGGGAGAAAATATCGGGGAATATGATCCTCTACGGCGTCTACGGCGGCCTCATGGCGGGCATATTCGAGGAGACGGGCAGGTTCCTGGCGTTCCGGACGGTGCTTAAAAGGCGGCTCGGCAACGACAAAAACGCCCTGATGTACGGCGCCGGTCACGGCGGGTTCGAGGCGGTGATGCTCATAAGCGTAAACTACGTGACGTACGCGGCGCTAATCGTAATGAACAGTCTCGGCACGCTTTCGAAGATAGTCCCCGAGGAGGCTATGGAGCAGGTGCTCCCCGTTCTCGCGGCCTTCACCGATCTCACGAGCCCGTGGCTCATACTGCTCGCCGTCGTCGAGCGCGTACTCGCGATCACGGCGCACATCTCGTTCTCGGTCTTCGTCTGGTTCGGAGCCAAGAGCAAAAAGAGGCGGTACCTCTTCCCCGCCGCGATACTCCTCCACGCGCTGTACGATTTTATTGCGGTGATCGCCGCGCAGCATTTCAGGCTTCCGGCGCTCGCGGTCGAGGGTATCGTGCTCCTTATAACTGTGCTCATAGCGCTCGGCGCGTACGGAGTTTATAAGAAATGTCACGAATAAAGCATAATAAAAAAGGCGGAGTTTATCTCCGCCTTTTTTATTTCAGCCGTTCGCTGAGTTCGCCGACTTCGGCAAGAAGATCGTACACCGCGTCCTCCGAGAGCACGCCGCGTTTAAGATCCTTTGGGATCAGCCCGGCCTCGTCGTCCTCGAAATCCTTTCTCCACATGCCGCCTTTGTAATACGCGGCAAGCTCCGCTATCTCAGGCTTCAGCTTCTCATAGGCGTCGAGCGCGTCTTCGAGCCGTTTTACGGCTTTCGCGATCCTGTCGAGCCGCTTTTCGTTCCTTTTGATCCTTGCGATCTGCTCCTTATCAATCGCGCCGTCCTTCACGAGATACCTCCTTATAAAGATCAACCGAGACCGTCAAAAGACGATCCCGGCTGAACTGTAATTGGTTTTCGGTTCACTCCGCCGCTCTGCCGCAGCACTTCTTGTACTTCTTGCCGCTTCCGCAGGGGCAGGGATCGTTCGGACCGACCTTCTTCTCGGCGACGAATATCTTGGAGCTCTTCCACTCCTTATAGATGTTCGTCCGGAGCTCCTCCGGCAGTACCTCGTCCCACTCGGGGAGCTCGTAGAGCCAGGGAGCCTTCGCCTCGTACATGTTGAAGAGGAGCTTCTCGTAGTCGATATCGAGTGTGATCTCGGTATCGTGATCGACGTCCTCGAGCACGATCGGAGTCCTCAGGCTGGTATTGATGCCGTCGAGGAAGCCGATGAAATAGGTCTGATCCCATTCAAAGCCGTCCGCGAGGGTATCGAAGGAGCCGAAATAGGTCGTGTCGTGATCCTTGAGGAGCTGGACGTAAAGGTCCTTCTCCTTCTCGAAATAATCGTTCCAGAACTGTTCTCTTTCCTTGCCCGTGCGCGAGGGATCCTGCGCAAGGTCAAGCCATTCCTGATATAAGCTCATTAATTCCCTCCGTGATCACGCAAGGAGCTTCTCGAGGTTTTCCTTGATGCAGAGTATGAAGCCCTCGGTGGTCTCGATGTGCTTGTCCTCCATATCGGCGAGGAGCGCGAGGTCCTTCGTCATATGACCGGAGGCGATGGTATCGAGAGAAGCCTTTTCGAGCATGTCGGCAAAGTGCATAAGCTCGGGAAGACCGTCGAGCTCGCCCCTCTTCCTCAATGCACCGGACCACGCGAAGATGGTCGCCATGGAGTTGGTCGAGGTGGTCTCGCCCTCAAGGTGCTTGTAGTAGTGCTTCGTTACGGTGCCGTGCGCTGCCTCGTATTCGTAATTGCCGTCGGGCGAAACGAGCACGGAGGTCATCATGGCGAGGGAACCGAACGCGGTGGCTACCATATCGCTCATAACGTCGCCGTCGTAGTTCTTGAGCGCCCAGATGAAGCCGCCGTTCGAGCGGATGACGCGGGCTACAGCGTCGTCGATGAGGGTGTAGAAGTAGGTCAGTCTGAGCTCGTCGAACTTCGCCTTGTATTCGGTATCGAATATCTTCTGGAAGATATCCTTGAAGGTGTGGTCGTACTTCTTCGAAATGGTATCCTTGGTGGAGAACCAGAGATCCTGCTTGGTGGCTATCGCGTAATTGAAGCAGGAACGGGCAAAGCTCTCGATGGAGTCGTCCTTGTTGTACATGCCCATGAGAACGCCGGGGGTCTTGAACTCGAACACGGTCTCGTCGCAGAGGACGTTGCCGTCCTTGTCGGTGAACTTGATCTCGGCCTTGCCGGGGCAGGGCACGCGGAACTCGGTGTCCTTATAGATGTCGCCGTAAGCATGACGGGCGATGGTGATGGGCTTCTTCCACGAACGCACGGAGGGCTTCAGGCAGTCCATCGTGATGGGAGCGCGGAAAACGGTGCCGTCCAATATGGCGCGGATGGTGCCGTTCGGGGACTTGTACATCCTCTTTAAGTTGTACTCGGTCATGCGCTGTGCGTTCGGTGTGATGGTCGCGCACTTGACGCCTACGCCGTACTTCTTGCAGGCGTTGGCAGCGTCGACGGTGATCTGATCGTCGGTCTCGTCCCTTTTGACAAGGCCGAGATCGTAATACTCGGTCTTAAGATCAACGAAGGGGAGAATGAGGTGCTCCTTGAGCATCGACCAGATGATACGGGTCATTTCGTCGCCGTCCATCTCAACAAGGGGGGTCTTCATTTGGATCTTTGCCATAGTAATGAGTTCTCCTTATTTCAATTGATTGTTAAGTAAATTGGATCATTCCTCTTTGGGAAGCTCGCTGGTGCAGTGGGGGCACCTGGTCGCGTCGTCGGCGATCTCCTGCTTGCAGTAGGGGCACACGCGGGCGGGCTTTGCGGGCGCTTCCTCTTCCTTCTTTTTGGTAAGCTCGATCGCCTTGTTGATCCCCTTGATGACGAGGAAGAGAACGATGGCGATGAGGATGAAGTTGACGATCGCGGCGATGAACGCGCCGTAGGTCATGACGGTCGCGCCGGCTTCGTTGGCAAGATCGAGCGTGGTGAGCGTCGCCTTGTCGACACCCTCGGGAACCTTGAGGATCCAGAACAGCTTGTCCAGATTCTTCGTGCCGAAGATGAGACCGATGACCGGCATGATGATGTCGTTTACGAGGCTGGATACGATCGCGCCGAACGCTCCGCCGATGATAACGCCGACTGCAAGGTCGATGACGTTGCCCTTGAAAGCGAACTTTTTAAACTCTTTCCACATAAAAATACACCTCCGTTTTTGGTTAATGCCATTATATACCAAATCGTCCTTCTTTTCAATAGCGAAGAATAATATAAACTATACAAAACGCGCCGTTCAGACGAGAGACAGAACGGCGAGCGCGGCCGAGGCGAGCGCGAGAAGCCCCGCGAACACGGCGGATGATGCGCGTCCCGCCTTCGCCGAGTGGACGAGATATAGTAAGTCATATAAGAAGCAGAGCGCGAAGAACAGTATCACGGCGTCCACCCCTTACTGCATGTTTTCGTTGAGATACTTGTCGGTATTCTCGATAGTCACCCTGAACTCCGGCAGGAAATCGCGGTAGCGCTCCTTCCAGGAAAAGGCGTCCCACTCCTCCGCCGAACGGAAGAGCTTCACCGCCCCGGTGCCGAAGCGCATGGCGTCGCTGTCCGCCGAGCGGCATTTAAGAAAAACTCTCAGCATGTCGTCGGCGATGATGCCGGCAAGCTCGCCCGTGAGCCATGCGTCGATCTCATCGTCCGGAACGGAGGCGTCCTTCTCGTGAACGGCGGCGGTAAGCATAATTGCCGCCTCGCCCGTGAGGTCTTCGTTCACCGAGATGCTCCGCTTCTTTAACGAAAGCAGTACCGAGACCGTCGAGTCCCCGTCCTTATACGGGAACGTGACGACGCCCGTGCGGAACGCGCCGGTGACCATATTGAGGAGCATGGTCTCGTACCTCGTAAGCACACCCGTCATCTTATACCCCGAGAATATCGCGGCGCCCGTGATAGAGGATTTGAGGCCTCCCGCGCGGTCGCCGATTTTAACGTCCTCAAGCGGATTTTTGCCCTCGCTTTCGGACTTTTTCTGTTCCGTGTCGGTGACGATATCCCCGTCGTAAACGCCGTAGGCCGAGCAGTAATCGAACCTTGCGTCCGAGCACGCCTCAAGTAGCCTCGAAACGCTCATGACAGTCACCATGCCGGTCTTCTTCTCGTCGAGCATCAGCGCGGACTGGAGCTTCGATATGTTCGCGTCGTTGTTCGCGTACATGCCCCCGATGAACTCCGACGCGTTCCCCTCCGACACGAGTATCACCGCAGAGGTGCGTATCTTCAAAGCGTCGAACGAGGTCGAAACGAGCTCCTCTATATCCCCCGCCTCTGCCGTTTCACGGCTGAAGATAAGGAAATTCGTCCTGCTGAAATTGAGCGAATACGGGACGTTCCCCTCCATTTCGTTTATCGCTTCGAATATGCTTTCTCCCTCGGACGAAAGCGCGATCGCGCCGCCCTCGTCCTTAACGTTCTGCTCCGAAAGCGGCCTCTGGAGCGCGAAGGTATAGTAGAACTTCTTCTCCTTCCCGCGGTCGACGCCGATCGATATTACGAAGCCGCACTCGTCGAGCGAGACGGGCTGAAGGCAGCCTGTAAGCGGCAGTACGAACGCGAAAGCGGCGACCGCAGCGATAAGGCGGATTATACTTTTCCTCACAGTCTTGACTCCTTTTTCAATTTTATGCTCCCGACCGCTGCGGCGAGAAGGGGCGGGATAAGCGCGAAAAGGCTTCCGAACCTCGAAAAGAAGCTCCCGACGGCCTCCGCACGGGCGTAGTTTTCCGAGAACTCCGCCGTGACGAGGAAGAACACCGCCGCCGAAACCGTGAGCACCGCCGGGGTCACGTCGCGGGCTGAGAACGTCTTCGTCAGTAAATAAGACGCCGAATAGATGAGATACGCGCAGGAGATCACGCATCCTAACAGCCACACCATTATGAACAGCTTGTCGAGCCGAAGCGCGTAGCTTTGCCTCAAGCTTAAAAAATTGATCCTGTAAAGCGGCATAAGAAGCCCCGAAAGCACCCTGTGAGGGTAGATGAGCGCAAGCGCGAACTGCACAAGTCCGATCGCCGCGGCCGATATGAACGCCGCCGCGGCCAAGGTCTTCCTTACGTTTTTTACGCCGCCGAGCCCTTCTTCGTTCACGAGGAGAGCGGCGAGCGGCGGAAGGAAGAACACGCTCCCGGAGAATGCCGTTTTAAAAAAATCCGCGTTTCCCGACGGGAGCGGGTAGAGCCTGTATGCGGCGAACTCCGGCGACGCCGAAAGCGCCGCTGCGGCGACGGAAATGAGTATTAATCCCGAAAATATCAGCGCGAGCCTGCCGACGCTCTCAAAGCCCTTCCACGCGATGAATACCGTCACGGGCAGTATGTAGAGAACGATCCTCATATAGGGCACTCCGTCGTAAACGAGCCTTGTGAGAACGAGCAGAAACTCCGTCATCGGCTTTGCCGCCGCCCATACGAAGCTGACGGAAAGGATGACCGCCGCGACAATGCCGCCGACTTTGCCGAAGGCATAGGTAAAGAGTCCGTTGAGTCCGACTCTTTTCCAGTTAAGGACGAGCATCGCGGGGATCAGCGCCGAGAGCGAAATAATCACCGCGAGCGGCAGGGAAAGGTACGTGGAGTTGCCGTTCGCGTACGCCGTTTTGGGATCGATCGAAAAAACGCCGCAGGTAAAGAGCGACAATGCCGCGAGCGCCGTCCCCGCAAAGAGGCCTATCCTGCCCTGTCTGAGCTTCACTCGCCGTCCTCCAATCTCCCGTCAAACGAGGTGTTCATCATATCTTCGGGACGCTCGTGCATGCCGATGTCGCCCCTTAAAACTATCGGGCGTTTCCTTGAGGTGCGCGGGGCAAAAGGCGCGAGAAACGGCACGCCGAAGCTCTTTAATCCCGCAATATGGCACGCCGCTGCAAGCACCGCCGCCGCTATCCCGAGGAGCCCTCCGAGCCACGCCGCAATGACCACGGCGATCCTTAAATACGACGCGGCGAGCTGCGTTGAATAGTCGGGTATGCAAAAGTTCCCGAGCCCCGACGCCGCGACGATTATCAGCACGACGGGGCTTGCGAGGTGCGCCGTGACCGCCGCCTGTCCCATTACGAGGCCGCCGATTATCCCGATCGCCTGGCCGATGTTCCCCGGCACCCTCTGCCCCGCCTCGCGTATCAGCTGGAATATGAACAAAAGGAGCAGCATCTCGACGCCTATCGGCTCGAAGACCATCATGCGCGACGCCATCACGGTCGAGAGCACCTCGGTCGAGAGTATGCCCTGGTGATAGAGCGCGAGCGAGAGAAAATAGCCCGGAAGAAGCACCGACGCCGCGGCGCCGAAGTACCTCACGAGCCTCAGCATCGTTCCGAGAGGCTTCCTCAGGTACACGTCCTCGGGGCTCGACATGAGCGAAAAGAACGTCACGGGCATGAGGAGCGCGAACGGGCTCCCCTCGACGAGCAGGCATACGCTCCCCTGCATGACGTGGGACGCGGCTCTGTCGGGTCTTTCGGTCGAAAGTATCTGCGGCAGCGGGGAGTTTTTGTCGTCCTCTATCATCTGTCCGAGCATACCGCTCGTGAGTATCCCTCCCGTTTTTATCCTGGCGAGCCTTCTTTTTACCTCGCCGATGAGCGCCTCGTTCGTGACGCCGTCGCGGTAGACGATCGCGAGACGCGTGTTCCCGCCGCCGCCCGTGAGCTCTGTTTCGACGACGAGATCCCTTTCGTGGATGAGGCGTCTTACGAGCGTGATATTCGTCCTCAGGCTCTCGGTGAAGCTCTCCTTCGCGCCCGTGACGACCTTCTCGTTCTCCGGCGCGTCAATGCCGCGCTTTTCATAACCGTGAGTTTCGAGTATCGCCGCCTCGCGTTCCCCGTCTAAAAACAGCGCCGTCATGCCGTCCATCACGGCGAGGAACACGTTCTTCACGGAGCTTTCGCGCCTTACCTCGCCGATCCTCACGGTCTTTTTTAGGAGCTCATCGAGCGAAATACTCGCTCCGTCAAAGGTCATGAGCGGGCGCAGTATGAAGTCGTTGACCTTCGTGTCGTCCGCCATGCCGTTCATATAAACGGCGAGCGCGCCGCGTCTTCCGCCCGCGAGGAAGCGCCTCAGGATAAGATCCTTGTTCTTATCCGTATTGAAGCTCTTCTCGAAAAGCTCATACGCCTCGCGAACGGAATTGGGAAAGGGCGGTTCCTCCTCGCTTTTCCCGTCCGCGTCCCGCCACGGGGCGAACGGATCGGGCGTTCCCGTCTCCCGCTCGTAAAGCTCGAACGCTTTTTTCTCCCTGTCGAAGCCCAATATATCCGTGATTTTCATATTTTTCGCTTTTCCAGACCGCCTTTTTCCGGTTATTCTTCCCCGAAACGCGGTAAAAAAAGCGCCGCGCGCAAAAAAATAAATATATTTAGTAAATATACTGTATTTGCGAGCGTTTTTACATTATAATTAAAGAAGTCAAATAATGCAGTTACAATCCTGTAACAGATATAAGGAGGTAAAAGGTTTTGAAACAGCTTATGCTCGGCAATGAGGCCATTGCCAGAGGCGCGTGGGAAGCCGGCGTTCGCGTGTCCAGCGCATATCCCGGAACCCCCAGCACCGAGATCAACGAGAACATTGCCAACTACAAGGAGATCTATTCCGAGTGGGCCCCCAACGAGAAGGTCGCCGTCGAAGTCGCTCTGGGCGCAGCCGTCAGCGGCGCGCGCAGCATGGCCTGCATGAAGCACGTCGGTCTTAACGTTGCCGCCGATCCGTTCTTCACCGCCACCTACACCGGCATCAACGCCGGCATGGTCGTGATCGTAGCGGACGATCCCGGAATGCATTCTTCCCAGAACGAGCAGGACACCAGGCTCCTCGCCCGCGCGTCCCACGCTCCCTGCCTCGATCCTTCGAACAGCCAGGAATGCAAGGATTTTATGAAGCTCGCCTATGAGATAAGCGAGAAGTACGACACCCCCGTCATCGTAAGGCTTACCACCCGTATCGCCCATGCCCGCACCCTCGTCGAGGTCGCTGACCGCGTCGAGCCCGAGCTTCGCGAGTATAAGAAGGACATCAGGAAATACGTCTCCATGCCCGCCAACATGATCGCCCGCCACAAGGTAGTCGAGGCGCGCGAGATAAGGCTCGCCGAGGACGCCAACAACATGCCCGCGCTGAACCGCATCGAGTGGGCGGACCGCAAGGTCGGCGTCATCACCTCCGGCGCCGCTTACAACTACGTCAAAGAGGCCATGCCCGAGGCTTCCGTTCTTAAGCTCGGACTTGCCTATCCCCTTCCCAGGAAGCTCATCGAGGAGTTCGCGAAGGGCGTCGAGACCCTCTACGTCATCGAGGACATGGAGCCCTTCTATGAGGACGCCGTGAAGGCATGGGGCATCCCCTGCTCCGGCAAGGACAAGACCGGCGTTCAGGGCGAACTCTTCATGCACAAGATCGAGGAGAAGTTTAAGGGCGCAGAGCCCGCCGGCCCCATGAACACCACGGACATCCCCAACCGTCCTCCCGTGCTCTGCCCCGGCTGCCCGCACCGCGGACTTTACTACGTGCTCGGCAAGCTCAAGCTGACGGTATGTTCCGATATCGGCTGCTACACCCTCGGCGCTCTGCCTCCCCTCTCCGGCGTTGATACCTGCGTCTGCATGGGCGCGTCCATCGGCATGGCTCACGGTATGGAGAAGGCTCGCGGAACCGAACAGGCGAAGCGCACCGTCGCGGTCCTCGGCGACTCCACCTTCTGCCACAGCGGCATGACCGGCCTTCTGAACATGGCTTATAACCGTTCCGTCGGCACCGTCATCATCGCGGACAACTCCATCACCGGCATGACCGGTCACCAGAACAACCCGGCAAACGGCAAGGACATCCACGGCGATCCCACCACCGCGCTCGACATCGTCAAGCTCTGCGAGGCTATGGGAGTCGCGTCCGTCCGCATCGTCGATCCGTTCGACCTTAAGGAGACCGAGAAGGTCATCAAGGAAGAGGTCGCCCGCGACGGTCTGTCCGTTGTCATCAGCCGCCGTCCCTGCGCGCTCATTATCAAGCAGACCAACAAGCCCGTCGTCAACGATCCCGAAAAGTGCGTCGGCTGCGGTATGTGCTTAAAGGTCGGCTGCCCCGCCATCATCAAGACCGAGAAGGGCGTAAGGATCGACCCGACTCAGTGCGTTGGCTGCGGTATGTGCGTACAGCTCTGCAAGCTCGGCGCTCTCAAGACCGCCGAATAAGAAAGGAGAGGTATTTATGTTCAACATCGTTATAGTAGGCGTGGGCGGACAGGGTACGCTCCTTGCCAGCAAAATACTGGGCGTTCTCGCCATGAACAACGGCTATGACGTCCGCGTCAGCGAGGTCCACGGCATGAGCCAGCGCGGCGGCAGCGTCGTCACCTACGTTCGCATCTCGAACGATCAGCCCCTTTACTCCTCCATCGTCGAGCAGGGTCAGGCTGACGTCGTTCTCGCTTTCGAGAACCTCGAGGCCGTTCGCGCCCTTCCCTACATGAAGAAGGAAGGCACCATGATCATCAACACCCAGGAGATACTCCCCATGCCCGTCATCACCGGCGCGGCGCAGTATCCCGCAAACTGCCTTGAGCGCACCAGGGAAGCCGTCAAGACCGTCGAGATCAACGCGGTCGAGATCGCTCACGAGTGCGGCACCTATAAGGCGGCGAACGTCGTTCTGATGGGCGTCCTCGCGAAGACCATGCCCTTCTCCGCCGAAGAGTGGAAGAAGGCCATCACCGCCTGCGTAAAGCCCAAGTTCCTGGACGTGAACCTTATGGCCTTCGACAGGGGCTACAACTACTGATATGTATGATTTTACAAAATCATCCGACCGGTCGAACACCGGCGCGATAAAGCATGATTTTGCGCCCGAGCCCGTAAAGGGTTCGGGCTTTATTCCCATGACGGTAGCCGATACCGAGTTCCCCGCCCCGCCTGCTGTAAACGAGGCGGTAAAGCGCGCCGCGGATCACGGCTGCTACGGCTACACCTATGCGGACAAGGCCTATATGGACGCGGTCGCCGGCTGGCAGAAGCGCCGCCATTCGTGGGATATCGATCCCGACTGGTACGTCGTTACGAACGGCGTAGTGCAGGCGCTCGGCATCGCAGTACGCGCGTTCACCGAAAAGGGCGACTCCGTACTGCTTCAGTCCCCCGTCTACTTCCCGTTCTACGGCGCGATAGAGGACAACGGCAGAGTCATCGTCGACAGTCCCCTCGTGAACGTGAACGGAAGGTACGAGATGGATTTTTCCGATCTCGAGGAAAAATGCGCCCGTCCCGAGGTAAAGCTCATGCTCCTCTGCTCCCCGCATAACCCCATCGGCCGCGTATGGACTGAGGACGAGCTTAAAAAGGTCGCCGGGATCGCAAGAAGGCACGGCGTGACCGTTGTGAGCGACGAGATCCACAACGACCTTATCATGCCGGGCTACGGGCATACCGTCTTTGCCACCATCGACCCCGACAACTGCATCGTATGCACCGCCGTGTCGAAGACCTTCAACCTCGCGGGACTCTCCTGCTCTAACATATTCGTTCCGAACGCGGAGCTTCGCGAGAAGTTCAAAAAAGAGGCTCACACCTCGGGCTGCGGCTGCGTTCCGTATATCGCGAGGTTTGCGACGATCGCCGCGTACAACGAGTGCGAGGACTGGCTTACCGAGCTGATCGCCGTGATCGACGGCAATTTCCGCTTCATGAAGCGCTTCATCGCGGAGCGTCTTCCCCGTCTCGTCCTCACGGAGCTCGAGGGCACGTACCTCGCGTGGATCGACGCGCGCGCATACGGTATGGATCATGAAGCGATGTCGAAGTTCCTCGCAGAAAACGCGCTTATCGCGGATAACGACGGAGCGATGTTCGGAAAGAACGGCGAGGGCTTCAGAAGGTGGAACATCGCCGTGCCTCGCTCCGAGCTCGAGGGCGCGCTTGTAAGACTTGAAAAAGCATTGAAAACACTTGAAAAATGATTGATCTTTCAACATTGAACCCGCCGCAGAGGGAGGCCGTCGAGACAGTTGACGGTCCCCTTCTCGTGCTTGCGGGGGCAGGCAGCGGCAAGACCCGCGTGCTCACTTACAGGATAGCGAATCTTATAGAAAACCACGGCGTACGCCCGTGGGAGATACTCGCGCTCACCTTCACCAACAAGGCGGCAAGGGAAATGTGCGAGCGAACCGAAAGGCTCACGGGGATATCCGCGAAGGATATGTGGGTCACGACATTCCATTCGTTCTCGGCCAAAGTGCTTCGGTTCGACATCGACGCGCTCGGCACGCATACCAACCGGTTCACGATATATGATGACGGCGATCAGAACACCGTCATTGGCGATATAATAAAGAAGCTGGGCCTCGACGACAAGCGCGTCCCGAAGGCGCTCATCCGTTCCCAGATAAGCGAGGCCAAAAACTCCGGCGAGGATCCCGTAAGGTATCTTGCCGAGATCGGCGACAATTCGGGCAAGGTCATAGAGGTCTACCGCGAGTATGAAAAAAGGCTCGCGGCGGCGGACGCGCTCGATTTCGACGATCTTTTAATAAAGACGGTCGAGCTGTTCTCTTCCTGTCCCGACGTGCTTGAAAAGTACCGCAGGCGTTTCCGCTACGTCCTCGTTGACGAGTATCAGGACACGAACTCCGTCCAGTACGAGATCGTAAGGCTTCTTACTGAGGAGAGCAGGAACATCTGCGTCGTCGGCGACGACGATCAGTCGATCTACGGCTGGCGCGGCGCGGACATAAGGAACATACTCGACTTCGAGTCCGATTTCCCCGGCGCGAAGGTCGTGCGTCTTGAGCAGAACTACCGCTCGACAAAGCCCATACTCGACAAGGCAAATCTGGTCATTCAGAACAATAAGGGCAGAAAGCCCAAATCCCTGTGGACGGAGAAGCGCTCCGGTGAACCCGTGGAGCTTCTTACCTGCGAATCCGAGCGCGAGGAGGCCTATACAATCGGAAGCATCATCGCGAACGGGCACAGGCGCGGACACAGCTATAACGACTACGCCGTGCTCTACCGCGCGCACGCGCAGAGCCGCGTTATCGAATCGACACTCCAGCAGAGCTTCCGCATACCCGTTTCGCTGATAGGCGGCACGAGGTTCTACGACCGCAAGGAGGTCAAGGACATACTCGCGTACCTCCGCCTTGCCGTGAACACCAACGACGACGTCGCTTTCCGCAGGATAGTGAACGTCCCCAAGCGCGCTATCGGCGACGCGAGCGTGAACGAGCTTTCGGCCTGCGCCGCGCAGCTTGACGTTTCGCTGTTCAACGCGGCGACGATGGAGGGCGCGATCCCCAATAAACTCCAGTCGAAGTTCAGAGGCTTCGTCGACATAATGGTCGAGCTTTTCGCTGCCCGCAGGGAAAAGCCGCTCGACGAGCTCTGTCAGTTCGTTATCGACCGCACGGGATACATGGAGTATCTCGAGGGGCTCAAGGACAATCTGCTCGATTCGAGCGCCGAGATAATCGAAGAGCTGATCGGCGCGATGCGTCAGCACATGGAGGAGAACGCGGACAGCGAGGCCGATATGCTGCAGTCATTCCTCGAAAACGCCGCGCTTCTCGCTTCGTCCGACGATATCTCCGAAGAGGACGGCACGGTAAAGCTCATGACGATGCACTGCGCCAAGGGGCTTGAGTTCCCCGTGGTGTTCATGCCGGGCATGGAGGAAAACGTATTCCCCTCCTCCCGCTCGCGCGAGGACGAAACGCGCATGGAGGAGGAGCGGCGGCTCTGCTACGTCGGCGTGACGAGAGCCGAACAGAAGCTGTTCCTGCTTCACGCAAGGTCGAGGATGCTCTACGGCGAGCGGCAGATGAATATGCCGTCGAGGTTTCTGACAGAGATGGGGCTGATCGAGGAGGAGGACGACGACCGTCCGTCGTTCCTTAAGAGGGTCGGCTATGACAAAAGTCCGTTCCCTTCACAGAAGAAAGCGTCTTCTCCCGCGCCGAGACCCGCGCAAAAGCCATCCGCCATACCGACTTACTCATTCGGGCAGGCGCCGGTCTCCCCTTCCCCCGCCGCCTCCGCGCCGGGCAAATACAAAAAGTTCCAGCGTGTCGTGCACGACAAGTTCGGAAAGGGCGTCGTCACCGACGTATCGGGATCCGGAAACACGCAGACAATAACCGTTGATTTTGAGATATTCGGCGTAAAAAGGCTCGCAGCGGCCTACGCCTCCATGAGGATCGAGGAATAAGATGGACAGGATGCATGAGCTCGTCGACGAGCTGAACCGCCTTGCGAAGGCTTATTACGAACACGACGCCTCCCCGAAGAGCGACGCGGAATACGACGCGCTCTTCGACGAGCTCGTTTCGCTTGAAAAGGAGACGGGGGTCGTGCTTCCCGACTCCCCCACTCACCGCGTCGGCGGAAAGCCGCTTTCGGAGTTCGAGGAGCACACGCACATAAGAAGGCTGTGGAGCCTTGACAAGGTAAAGACTGAAGGTGCGCTCCGCGAATGGGCTGACAAGTGCGGCCGGGACGAGAGGTTCGTTCTCGAGTACAAGTTCGACGGGCTTACGATCAACCTGACCTATGACGAAGGCAGGCTCGTTTACGCCGCGACGCGCGGCAACGGCATCGTCGGCGAGGGCATCACCGCGCAGGCGAAGACGATAAAAAGCATACCGCTCACTGTTCCCTATAAGGGAAAATTCGAGGTGCGCGGAGAGTGCTATATGCGCATCTCCGTGCTGAACGAGCTTAACCGCACCTCGAACGAGCCTTTGAAGAACCCGAGGAACGCCGCAGCCGGCGCCATAAGGAATCTCGATCCCGCCGTCACGCGGTCAAGGAGGCTCGATTTCACAGCGTACGACGTGGGATATATCGAGGGAAAGAGCTTCTCGACTCAGGTCGAGATGCTCGCGTTCCTCCGCGAAAACGGGCTTCCCGTAAACGATTTCTGCTTCCTCGGAAGCATTAACGAGGTGCTAAGCGAGATATCATCCGCCGAGGAGCGCCGCTTCAGCCTCGATTTCGATATCGACGGCATGGTAATAAAGCTCAACGACATGGCGCTCGCGGAGAGGCTCGGCTATACCGACCGCTTCCCCCGCGGGGCGATCGCGTTCAAGTTCGCCGCCGAGGAGCAGACGACCGTGGTCAAAGATATCACCTGGGAGGTCGGACGCACCGGCAAGCTCACGCCGCTCGCGCACGTCGAGCCCGTTGAGCTGATGGGCGCGACCGTGAGGAAGGCGACGCTTAACAACTACGACGACATAAAAAGAAAGCGCGTCGGGATAGGCTCGACGGTGTTCATAAGAAGATCGAACGACGTCATTCCCGAGATTCTTTCGAGCGTGGACGACGGCGAGCCGGAAAACCCGGTGACGCCGCCCAGCCGCTGTCCCTTCTGCGGGGCGCACACCGAGCAGCGCGGAGCGCACATATTCTGCACGAACTCGCTTTCCTGCACGCCGCAGATCACGGCGAGGCTCGCGCACTTCGCCTCCCGCGACGCGATGGACATCGAGGGCTTCTCCGAAAAGACGGCGGAGCTTCTCATAAACGAAACGGGGCTTCGCAATATCCCCGAGCTTTACGAGCTTACGCCCGAGAGCTTCCACGGGCTTGCGGGCTTCGGCGACAAGCGCATCGCGAACATTTTGGGCGCGATAGACAAAAGCCGCGACTGCGAGCTTGCCTCGTTCATTTTCGCCCTCGGCATACCGAACGTCGGCATTAAGACCGCGCGCGATATCGCCGCCGCCTTCGGCACATTGGAGCGCTTCCGCGCCTGCACGCGCGATGAGCTCGTAGGCATCAAGGACGTTGGTGAGATCGTCGCGGACAGCATACTCGGCTTTCTCAAGGACGCGTCGCTCTCGGCGCAGATAGATAAGCTCCTAGCCCTCGGCGTAAAGCCGCGCGAGGCGAAGACGGACGGCGAGGCAAAGTCTCTGGACGGCAAAACGCTCGTCGTGACCGGCACCCTTTCACGGATGGACCGCCGCTCGGTCGAGGCCTTGATCGAAAGCCTCGGCGGGCACGCGGCGGGAAGCGTGAGCAAAAAGACCGACTTCGTGGTCGCGGGCGAAAACGCCGGATCGAAGCTGTCAAAGGCGAACGAGCTCGGCGTTAAGGTGCTTACGGAAGAACAATTTTTCAATATGATCGGTAACTGATATGAGGATCGGAAAACTCACGAACGAACAGCTCGACAGGCTGATACTTAATAAGCTCCGCCACACCAGGCGCGAGGTCGTCTGCGCCCCGAGCGTCGGGGTCGACTGCACTGCTGTGAAGCTCAAGGACGGGCTCGCCGTCCTTTCCTGCGATCCCATTACCGCCGCCGAATCAGGCGTCGGCCGCCTTACGGTAAACGTGTCCGCGAACGACGCGGCGGCTTCCGGCGCGGAGCCCATCGGGCTTATGGTGACATTCCTCCTCCCCCCTTCCGTCACGGAGGAGGATATAGATAAGCTCATGGACGAGCTTATCGACGCGGCGGAGAAGGCGAACATCGACGTCATCGGCGGGCACACGGAGATCACTCCGGCGGTTAACCGCATCGTGACCTGCGCGACTGTCATAGCTTCGCCCGTCTGCGGTAAGTTCATCTCGCCCAAGGACGTCAAGGACGGCGACGATATTGTCATCACGAAGCACGCGGGACTTGAGGGCGCGGTCATTATGGCCGACAAGCTGCCCGAAAATGCGGGCGTTCTGACCGATGAGGAGAAGGAGCTCGTGCGGGCGTTTGCCGACGAGACCAGCGTCGTCCGCGAGGGACTTTACGCCGCGAAGAACGGCGCGCACGCCATGCACGACGTGACCGAGGGCGGCGTACTCGGCGCGCTCTGGGAGATGAGCGCGGCGTCCGGCATGGGGATACTGTTCGACCGCGAAAAGATCCCCGTTCATCCTTATACGAAAAAGCTTGCGGAATACTACGGTATCGACGTGTACAAGCTGATCTCCTCCGGCAGCATGCTCATATCCTGCGCGGACGGCGAAGCGCTCGTGAACGGCTTAAGGGCTATAGGCGTCCCCGCCGCCGTTATAGGAAAAGCGAGCGCGGACTTCACGTCGGTACGCGACACGAACGGAAACACCGTCGAGCCTCCCGAGGCCGACGAGATCTATAAGGTTTAAGAAAGGAAGTTCATCATGCCCTGTACGACTGTATTGGTAGGCAGAAAAGCCTCTAACGACAACTCCACCATGATCGCCCGCACGGACGACGGACATTTCGATACCAAGAAGCTCGTCGTAGTCGAGCCGAAGGATCAGAAACGCAAATACAAGTCGGTCATCTCGCACGTCGAGATCGAGCTCCCCGACGATCCCATGCGCTATACCTCCTGCCCCAGCGTCGACCCGACGTCCGGCATATGGGCGGCGACCGGCATAAACTCCGCGAACGTCGGCATGACGGCGACCGAGACCATCACTTCGAACCCCCGCGTGCTCGCGGCGGATCCGCTCGTCGAGTACAAAAAGGCGAAAAAACGCGGTGAGAAGGACGTTCCCGGCGGCATCGGCGAGGAGGACATAATCGTTCTCGTGCTCCCGTACATCCACTCTGCGCGCGAGGGCGTTCTGCGCCTTGCGGAGCTTTTGGAGAAGTACGGCACCTACGAATCGAACGGTATCGCCTTCAACGACGGCAGCGAGATCTGGTGGATGGAGACTATCGGCGGACATCACTGGATGGCGAAGCGCGTTCCCGACGACGTCGTGGTCATCATGCCCAACCAGTTCGGCATGGACAGCTTCGATCTCGACGACGCTTTCGGCAAAAAGAAGGCTCATCTGTGCTCAGCTGATCTTAAGGAGTTCATCGCGGAGAATCACCTCGATCTCAATCAGAACGGCGTTTTCAACCCGAGGAACGTATTCGGATCCGCTTCCGACCAGGATCACGTCTACAACACCCCGAGGGCGTGGTTCATGGGCCGCTACCTCACCCCGCTCACGCACAAATGGGACGGTCCCGACGCCGAGTTCACGCCGGAGAGCGACAATATCCCCTGGAGCTTCGTTCCCGAGCGGAAGATGGCGGTCGAGGACGTGAAATACATGCTCTCGTCGAACTATCAGGGCACGCCTTATAATCCCTATCTCAATCACGACACCGGCGTGCGCGGCAAGTACCGCTCCATCGGCATCAACCGCACGGGCGTTACGAGCGTCTGCCAGATAAGGAACGGCGTTCCCGAGAAGATAAGCGGCATCGAGTGGATCTGCTTCGGCTCGACGACCTTCGACGCGCTCCTCCCCGTCTACCCCAACGTGCCGAAAATGCCGAAGTACCTCTCCGACGTCACGCTCGACGTGTCGACCGAGAACTTCTACTGGGCGAGCTGCCTTATCGGCGCCCTCGCGGATCACAGCTACAACGCCTGCATCCAGCACGTCATGCGCTATCAGAGCGCGGTCATGACCAAGGGACGCGAGCTTATAAAGAAGTTCGATAAGGAATTCGCCGATTCGGGCGACGAGTCAATACTCGTAAAGGCGAACGAGGAGCTTGCAAATATGGCGAAGGAGCAGTCGACGAAGACTCTCGGCAAGGTGCTTTACGAGTCGAGCGTTTCGATGAAGAACGGCTACAATAGAGCGGATAACTGACACAGAATAATAAACCGGAGAGAAAATCCCTCCGGTTTTTATTATGTTTTTTACCTGATCCCGACTCTCTCGAACACGAGGTCGAGCGTCTTCTGCGCCCTCTCGGAGGCTGTGTCCGCGCCCTTTTTCAGCACGCCGTCAAGGTATTCCCTGTCCGAAAGAATGCGGCGGTACTCGTTCTGGACGGGCTCGAGCTCGGCAATTACCGCGTCGGCGACGCAGGTCTTGAGCCTGCCGTAGCCGCAGCCCTCGAAATCCTTCACAGCCTCGTCCATCGTTTTGCCCGTGCAGGCGCAGTAGATGGTGAGGAGGTTGTTGCAGCCGTGGCGTCCTTCGGCGTAGGCGATGGTCGGCTCGCAGTCGGTGACGGCCTTTTTGAACTTCTTGGTGATGGCCGCGGGCTCGTCGAGCATTGAGATATAGGAGTTGGGATTCGTGTCGGTCTTCGACATCTTATGCTCCGGATCCTGAAGACCCATTATCCTCGCGCCGAACTTGGGCATTACGGGCTCGGGAACGACGAAGGTCTCGCCGAAAGCGTTGTTGAAGCGTATCGCGATGTTCCTTGCAAGCTCGACGTGCTGCTTCTGGTCGTCGCCGACGGGGACCTGATTTGCCCCGTAGACGAGGATATCGGCGGCCATCAGCACGGGATAGGTGAAGAGGCCGGCGTTGATGTTGTCGGCGTGCTTGGCGGCCTTGTCCTTGAACTGCGTCATGCGGTTCAGCTCGCCCATATACGTGGTGCAGCCGAGCACCCACGACAGCTCCGCGTGCTGATGCACGTGGCTCTGTATGAACAGCGGGCTCCTTTCGGGATCGATGCCGCACGCGATCAGAAGCGCCGCCATAGAGCGCGTCTGGGAACGGAGCTCATCGGGATCGTTCCTTACCGTGAGCGCGTGAAGATCGGCTACCATGTAATAGCAGTAATTCCCGTCCTGCTGCATGAGGTTCCAGTTGCGGAGAGCCCCAATATAATTGCCCAGCGTGGGAATGCCCGTCGGCTTGATGCCGCTCAAAATGATGTTTTTGTCCATTTCGGAACCCTCCTTTTCGGAAAAAATAATTACAGAGATTATAACACAAAGAGCGGCCGTAAGACCGCTCTTTTGAAAATATATTATCTTGCGGTTCAGATGCCCATCTCTTCCTTGACTTCCCTGAAGCACTTGACGGCGAAGTCGAGATCCTCCTTGGTGTGACCGGCGGAGACCTGGGTCCTTATCCTGTCCTTGCCCTTAGGCACGACGGGATAGCAGAAGCCGACTACGTACACGCCCTTATCGAGCATGCGGCACGCGAACTCCTGAGCGATCTTCGGATCGTAGAGCATGACGGGAACGATCGGGTGAGTGCTCTCGATAACGTCGAAGCCGATCTTGCCGAGCTGCTCGCGGAAGTACTTGGTGTTCTCGTGGACCTTGTCGCGGAGAGCGGTGGACTCCGAAAGCATATCGATGACCTTGATCGAAGCGGCGCAGATGGCCGGAGCGAGGGTGTTCGAGAAGAGATACGGACGGGACTTCTGGCGGAGCATATCGATGATCTCCTGACGCGCGCAGGTGTAGCCGCCGGACGCGCCGCCCATGGCCTTGCCGAGGGTGCCGGTGATGATGTCTACGCGGCCCATGACTCCGCAGGCCTCGTGAGTGCCCTTGCCGTGCTCGCCCATAAAGCCGACGGCGTGGCTGTCGTCGACCATTACGAGAGCGCCGTACTCGTCGGCGAGGTCGCAGATGCCGGGAAGATTCGCGATGATGCCGTCCATGGAGAATACGCCGTCGGTCGCGATCAGCTTGATGCGTGCGTCCTTCGCGGCCTCGAGCTGAGCGCGGAGGTCTTCCATGTTGTTGTTCTTATAGCGGAACCTCTTGGCCTTGCAGAGGCGTACGCCGTCGATGATGGAGGCGTGGTTAAGCTCGTCGGAGATGATGGCGTCGTCCGGTCCTAAGATCGTCTCGAACAGACCGCCGTTCGCGTCGAAGCAGGAGGTGTAGAGGATGCAGTCGTCCATCTCAAGGAAGTCTGCGAGCTTGCGCTCGAGCTCTTTATGGATCTCCTGCGTGCCGCAGATGAAGCGTACGGAGGAAAGGCCGTAGCCCCACTTGTCATAGCTCGCCTTGGCGGCGGCGATGATCTCGGGATTGTTGGCAAGACCGAGGTAGTTGTTGGCGCACATATTGAGAACGCCCTTCGCCTTGGTGGTGTCGATCCTCGCGCGCTGCTCGGTGGTGATTATGCGCTCCTCGCGCCAGGTGCCCGCCTCGCGGATCGCGTTGAGTTCGTTCCTGAAAATGTCATAAGCCTGTTTCATATTTTTACTCCTTGCTTAAGAATTTACTTTGTCCAATCGAGCACGACCTTCGCGCTCGCGCCGGAGTTCATCGCCTCAAAGCCCTTCTCGAAGTCTCGGTAGTTGAAGCGGTGGGTGATCATCGGCGTAAGATCGAGGCCGGCCTCGACCATCGCGCCCATCTTGTACCAGGTCTCGAACATCTGCCTGCCGTAGATGCCCTGGAGGGTGAGACCCTTGAATATGACCTCGTTCCAGTCTACGGAGGTGCCGGGCTTCGCGATGCCGAGGAGGGCGACCTTGCCCGCGTTCCTCATAGCGGAGATCATCTGATTGAGCGCAGCGCCGGAGCCGCTCATCTCGAGACCGACGTCGAAGCCTTCGGTCATATGAAGCTCCTTCATTACGTCCTCGAGGCTCTCCTTGGCGGTGTTGACGACGCGGGTGGCGCCCATCTTCTTGGCCATGCCGAGGCGGAAATCGTTGATATCGGTAACGACGACGTTGCGCGCGCCGTTCTGACGGCAGATGCCGGCGGCCATCATTCCGATGGGGCCTGCGCCGGTGATGAGAACGTCCTCGCCGATAACGTCGAACATGAGGGCGGTATGGGTGGCATTGCCATATGCATCGAAGAAGGAAATGATGTCCTCGGGAATGTCCCAGATAACGGGAATGACGTTCCTCGCGGGGATGCAGATATACTCGGCGAACGCGCCGTCCCTCTGAACGCCCACGCCCTGCGTCTTGGCGCAGAGATGGGATTTGCCGCTGCGGCAGTTCCTGCAGTGACCGCAGGTGATATGACCTTCGCCGGAGACGAGCTGGCCGATCTCAAGGCCCTCGACGCCTTCGCCGATGGCGGCGATCTCGCCGACGTACTCGTGACCGATGGTCACGGGAGGCTTGACGTGAGTCTGGCTCCAGGGATCCCAGTTGTAGATGTGAACGTCGGTGCCGCAGATCGCGGTCTTGTGGACCTTGATGAGCACTTCGCCGTGATGTACCTCGGGAACCGGCACCTGCATGAGTGTAAGGCCCTTCGCGGCTTCCGTCTTAACAAGAGCATCCATCATTTTTTTCATGGTTTTTTCCGTCCTTCTTTGCTTATAAATTGAGTTATTTATTGAGCAGTTTCTCGAGCGCGGCAAGCTTTATGGCGATGCAGAGCACCTGCATAGCCTCGGTCAGTTCGTCACAGGGCGGGAAGCTGGGGGCAATACGGAGATTCTGATCCTTGGGATCGTTCTTATAGGGGAAGGTCGCGCCCGCGCCGGTCATCACGACGCCCGCGTCCTTCACGAGCTGATGAACGCGCTTCGCGCAGCCCTCCATGGTGTTGAGGGATACGAAGTATCCGCCCTTGGGCTTATGCCATGTGGCGATGCCGAGGGGCGCGATCTCCTCCTCGAGGGTCTCGAGGACTATATCGAACTTGGGCTTCAAAACGGCGGCGTGACGCTTCATATGCTCGTGTACGCCGGCGGCGTTGCCGAAGAACTTGACGTGCCTTAACTGATTGAGCTTGTCGTAGCTGATGATCTGGGCGTTCCAGAGCTTCTTCATGTAGGCCATGTTGTCCTCGGAGCAGCAGAAGCAGCTTACGCCCGCGCCGGGGAATGTGATCTTGGAGGTCGAAGCGAACTCGAACACCATGTCGGGATTGCCGGCAAGGCGGCACGCCTCGAGGATATTGAGGAAAGGCACGAACGGGCCTTCGAACTCATGCACGCAGTAGGCGTTGTCCCACATGAGCAGGAAATCGGGCGCGGCGGGCTTGAGGTTCGCGATGCGATAGACGGTCTCCTCGCTGTAAACGATGCCGTCGGGGTTGGAATACTTGGGAACGCACCACATGCCCTTGACCGCGGGATCCTTGACGAGCGCCTCTACCATGTCCATATCGGGACCGTCCTCATGCATGGGGATCGTGATCATCTCCATACCGAAGGAGTCGCAGATGGTGAAATGCCTGTCGTAGCCGGGAGCCGGGCAGAGGAACTTGACCTTATCGAGCTTCGCCCACTTTTCGGGCGAATGGAGAAGGCCGTGGGTATAAGCCTTGGCGATAACGTCGTACATCATGCTTAGGGAAGCGCTTCCGCCGATGAAGACCTCTTCGTACTTGACGCCGAGAAGATCGGCAAAAAGGCGGCGGCACGCGGGAAGGCCCATGAGCTCGCCGTAGTTGCGCGCCTCTACCCCGTCCATCTTCGTCTCGGACGGATCGATGTACATGTTCAGCATCTCATCGGAGAGAGCAAGCTGCTCCATTGAGGGCTTTCCCCTCGACATATCGAGCTTAAGGCCCTTCGATTTACATTCGTCATACTGTGCAAGAGTGGAATTGTAGAGGGCGGTCAGCTCCTCGCGGTTCATGTCAAAAACAGTAGGCATTAAAATGAGACCTCCGCTGTGATATTGGGCTTCTACCCGGTTAAATTATAGCCCCATCGGGCTTTACTGTCAAATATATATTTCGCTCTTTTGGCAGTTGACGGAGCGCTGCGGCGAGTATATAATTATCCTATAAAATAAGGAGGATATGGCATGAAGACCCTTATCGTCTATTTCTCCCTTAACGGAAACACCGAAACGGTCGTTAACGCGGTCGCCCCCGCTTTGGGCGCGGACGTATTGAAGCTCGTGCCCGAAAAGGTCTATCCCGACAAGGGCTTCAAAAAGTTCTTGGTGGGCGGCGGCGACGTCGTGACAAAGAGAAGGCCGAAGCTAGAGCCCTATTCCGCCGACCTCTCCCGGTTTGACCGCATCGTGTTCGCGTCGCCGGTATGGGCTTCGAACTTCACTCCGCCCGTCGGCACATTTATCGAAGAGAACCGCGGCGCTTTACAGGGAAAGCGCTTCGCCTGCGTATTCTGTCACGCGGGCGGCGGCACGGAAAAGGCGATATCGAGGCTCAAGGCGGCTCTCGGCGTCGACGCCTTCGACGCGGAGCTTTCGCTTATCGATCCGAAGACAAGACCGAACGAAGAGAACGAAAAGCTGACAGCCGATTTCTGCGCCGCGCTTGCCTGATCCGTGACGCCCCGCCTCCCCCTTAGCATATGATAATGGAGGAGGTGAATAATAATGGCAGAATGCACGAGATGTGAGTTCAGAGACCGCGGCGGCGAGCCGGCCGTAATAAACCTTGAAAGGCTTACGCGCCTCAATCGCAATTTCCGCACGGCGATCTGGACGGGCGAGCATATGCAGATGACGCTTATGAGCGTGCCGACCGGCGGCGAGATCGGTTTCGAGATGCACCGCGATCTCGATCAGCTTTTAAAGATAGAGTCGGGCTTCGGAACGGTCTCGATGGGAAAATGCAGGAACGATCCCGAGATCGCGGAGAGGGTCTCCCCCGGATACGCCGTGTTCGTTCCGGCGGGTACCTGGCACAATATCGTGAATACTGGCAGGACTCCCTTAAAGCTCTATTCCGTCTACGCTCCCCCTCAGCATCCTAAGGGCACCGTCCACAGGACGAAGGCGGATTCGGACAGGGACGAATGACATTTTTTATCGGCCGATCTCCGGCCGATTTTTCATTTTTGGCTTGTTTAAGAGCATACCGTTTGATATAATATCGTTATAGGCGAACGCTCTGCTTAAGCGGAGCTTCCGCCCGTCCTAACCGTGAAAACGAAGGAAAGCCTCAGCTGACTCAACAATCAATTCTGATCGGGGGAAACGGCGTCCAGCGCGCCGTGATCGAAAAATGAACATCTACGTCGCTGCAACGCTGTTTGCTCTTCTGATCCTTATTTATTGGGTGATATCCGAGCTGTTCACCGTGCTGTTCAGGTTCGTCGGACTGCCCGAGGAAAAGGCGAGATTCCAGGTGACGTCGCTCCTTACCGGCGCCGGCTTCACCACCCGCGAGAGCGAGATGATACTCTCGACCAAGCCCAGAAGGCGCCTCGCGAGGATACTGATGCTTTTCGGCTATGTCTTCAACATCTCCGTCGTCACCGCGTTCATCAACGTTTTCCTTTCGCTGAAGTCGAATGAGGTCGGCGGCTACATCGTCAGCTTTCTGATACCGCTCGGCGCGATCGCTCTCGTGTTCGGCGTGACGAGGATCAAGCCCGTGCGCGGATTCATCAACTCGAGGATCGAAAAAGTCGCCGGCAATCTCGTCCGAGCAAAGACAGCCAACAGCGTAATGCTCATCGACCATATCGGCAAGGGCACCATCGCGCAGGTCATACTCAACGAAGTCCCCGAGTTCCTCGCCGACGTCCCCCTCGCTCAGTCCGGAATGAAGGAAAACCTGAATCTGCTCGTAATGCTCGTCGAGCATATCGACATGACCATTGAGGCTCCCGGCGCGAAAACCGTATTCGTCAAGGGCGACAGGCTGACGCTGTTCGGCGATTACAAGACCATCTGCAGAGCTTTCAACGCAAGGGAGCGTTTCGCATAAACAAGTATCACGAATCCGAAAGGAATTATGAATATGTACGCTTTTGACGAGAATTACTGCGTCGACGTTTTCAAAAGACTGCTTGAGGTCGACAGCACCACCGGCCAGTATGAGGAGATCGAGGAGCTTGCCGCGAAGATCACGGGCGAGCTTGGCTTCCCCGTCGTCCGCACCCACAAGGGCGGCCTGATCGCCGATCTCGGCGGAGAGGGCAATCCCATCGTCGTGACCGCGCACCTTGACGACATAGGGCTCATGGTGCGGCACATAAACGCCGACGGCACGCTGAACGTCTGTCCGGTCGGAGGGCTCTACCCCTTTTACTGCGTGACGGAAAACGTGCGCGTGCATACGGCGGACGGCAGGATCTATACGGGTTCCGTATGCCGTATCCCCAATTCGATCCACGTGACCGAGGAGGAGCTTCGCCTTGCCGCGCCTGATTTCAGAAAAAACGTATGCGTGATACTCGATAACGACGTGAAGAACGCCGCAGACGTGCGCGCGCTCGGCATCGAAACGGGCGACTATATCGCGCTTTATCCCCGCTTTGAGATGGCGAACGGGTACTTAAAGTCCCGCTTCGTCGACGACAAGGCCTGCGCGGCGGTGCTCTTCGCCGCGATGAAGTACATCAAGGACAACGGGATCAGACTGAACCGCAAGGTCTACGCCTACTTCGCGGCCTACGAGGAGATCGGCCACGGCACCTCGTACCTGCCGGAGGGCGTCAAGGACGTGCTCGCAATCGACATAGCTCCCCTCGGTCCCGACCAGAACTCGGACGAGAAGAAGGTATCTATATTCGCGAAGGACTCCCGCTACCCCTATCACCGCGGGCTTCTTTCCGAGCTGCGCGCCGCCGCGAAAGAGGCGGGCGTCGACTACGTCGTCGACGTGTTCACCCCGCATTACGGTTCGGACGGCGACACGAGCATCGCGGCGGGGCATGACGTGCGGCACGGCGCGATCGGTCCGGGGACGCTCAACAGCCACGGCTACGAGCGCACGCATATCGCGGGACTTGAGAACACTTATGAGCTTCTCATCGCATACCTTCTGAAATAACGGATATACCGTAAAAATCGCCCTGCGGGAATTGACAATAACGCCGCGGGGCTTTATAATTATAAAGTTGTATTACCAATTCATTTCAACGGAGGACGACACAAATGGAAAGACTCGAACAGCTCTACGAGGGCAAGGCAAAAAAGGTTTATAAGACGAGCGATCCCGAAAAGCTCATCGTTTCCTACAAGGACGACGCGACCGCGTTCAACGGCCTCAAGAAGGGCACCATCGCGGGCAAGGGCGTCATCAACAACAAGATGAGCAATCTCCTTATGCAGATGCTTGAAAAAGCGGGCGTCCCCACGCATTTCGTCGAGGAGCTGAACGACCGCGAGACCGTCGTGAAACGCGTCAGCATCGTTCCCCTTGAGGTCATAATCAGAAACATCTCCGCCGGCTCCTTCGCCAAAAGGTTCGGCGTGAACGAGGGCATCGTCTTCGACCGTCCCACCATCGAGTTCTCCTACAAGAACGACGAGCTCGGCGATCCCCTTATGAACTCCTACCACGCGCTCGCGTTGAAGCTCGCGACCGATGAGGAGATCGAGACCATCAAGCGCTACGCCTTCAAGGTAAACGAGGAGCTCAAGAAGTTCTGGCTCGCCTGCGGCGTCACGCTCGTCGATTTCAAGCTCGAGTTCGGTCGTCTTTCCGACGGCACCATCGTGCTCGCGGACGAGATCAGCCCCGACACCTGCAGGCTTTGGGACGTCAAGACCGGCGAGAAGCTCGACAAGGACAGGTTCCGCAGGGATCTTGGCGGCGTCGAGGACGCTTATAAAGAGGTCATGAACCGTTTGATGAACAACATCTGAGGCAAATATGTCCAACTGTGCGATAGTAGGCGTCAACTGGGGAGACGAAGGCAAGGGCCGTATGGTCGACCTTCTGACCGAGGATTTTGACGTGGTCGTCCGCTATCAGGGCGGCGGCAACGCGGGGCATACTGTGATCAACGAAAAGGGTAAATTCGCCCTGCATCTTCTGCCCTCCGGGATATTCCGCGATGGCGTGGTGAACGTACTCGGTAACGGCGTCGCGCTCGATCCGGAAAACCTCTGGAACGAGATCGAGGAGACGCGTTCGAAGGGCGTTTCGATCACCCCCGACAATTTGAAGTTAAGTTCGCGCGCGTCGCTTCTGATGCCCTGGCACAGGCTGCTCGACGAGCTTGAGGAGTCGCGCCTCAAGGACAAGAAGTTCGGCTCCACGAAGCAGGGCATCGCCCCCTTCTACTCTGACAAGTATCAGAAGAAGACCGTCCTCGCGGGCGAGCTTATGTATCCCGAAAGGCTCAAAGCGCACATAAGGGATCTTGCCGAGTGGAAGAACCTCACGATCACCTCCGTCTACGGCGCGCCGGCCGTGACCGACGAGGCGATCGACGCGTGGCTTTCAGATTACTGCGAGAAGATCAAGCCCTTCATCTGCGATACGGGCGAATACCTCGCCGAGGCTTCGGCGAACGGCAAGCGCATACTCTTCGAGGCACAGCTCGGATCGCTCCGCGATATCGACTTCGGCATCCATCCCTTCACCACCTCGTCGAACACCCTCGCCGCCTACGCGCCCATCGGCTCCGGCTGTCCCTCTCTGAAGGTCGGCTCGGTCATAGGCGTGGTCAAGGCGTACTCCACCTGTGTCGGCGAAGGCCCGTTCGTATGCGAGATGTTCGGCGAAGAGGCCGAAAGGCTCCGCAAAGAGGGCTTCGAGTACGGCGCGAAGACCGGCCGTCCGAGGAGGGTCGGGCCGATCGACCTCGTCGCGACGAGATACGGCGCGTTTTTACAGGGCGCGAGCGAGATCGCGCTGACGAAGCTCGACGTATTGAGCTATATGGACAGGATCCCCGTCTGCGCTCATTACGAGGTGGAGGGCGAGATCACCGATTCGTTCCCCTTCCCCGCCGCGCTTGACCGCGCGAAGCCCGTCATCGAATACCTCGACGGCTGGGGTTCGGACATTTCGAAGGCGCGCACCTTCGACGACCTGCCCGACGCCGCAAAGGAATACGTTCTGTACGTGCAGAGGGCGATCGGCGTACCCGTCACCTACGTTTCCGTCGGTCCCGAACGCGAAAGCATTATCATCAGGAAGTAAAGGATATGAACAATACAGAGATCTACAACTCCCCCCTCGCATCCCGCTACGCATCGGACTATATGCTGAGGCTCTTTTCCCAGGACACCCGCATCAGGACCTGGCGCAGGCTCTGGGTATCCCTCGCGAAGGCCGAGATGAAGCTGGGGCTCCCCATCACCGAGGAGCAGGTGAACGACCTTTCGGCGCATATTGACGACATCGATTACGAAACCGCCGCCGCGCGCGAAAAGGAAGTCCGTCACGACGTCATGGCGCACGTCTACACCTACGGGCTTGCGGCGCCCTCCGCGGCGGGCATCATCCACCTCGGCGCGACGAGCTGCTACGTTACCGACAACGCGGATCTCGTCATTTACCGCGACGGGCTCAACTATCTTAAAGGCGAGCTCAAGAGCGTCATAAGGAACCTCTGCTCCTTCGCCGATAAGTACAAGGCGCTTCCGACGCTCGGCTACACGCATTATCAGCCGGCGCAGCTCGTGACCGTGGGCAAGCGTGCCTCGCTCTGGATACAGGATCTCGTTTCCGATCTTGACGAACTCGATTTCGCCATAAGGAACATAAAGTTCTTGGGCTGCCGCGGCACCACCGGCACCGAGGCGAGCTTTATGGAGCTCTTCGAGGGCGACGCCGGAAAGATCGACGAAATGAACCGCATGATAGCCTCCGATTTCGGCTTCGACACCGTATTCGGCGTAGCGGGACAGACCTATCCGAGGAAGGTCGACAGCCGTATCCTCAACGCGCTCTCGTCGATCGCGCAGAGCCTTTACCGCATGGCGAACGACATCCGCCTTCTCCAGCACGACCGCCAGATCGAGGAGCCGTTCGAGAAGAACCAGATCGGCTCGAGCGCGATGGCGTACAAAAGGAATCCCATGCGCTGCGAGCGGATCTGCTCCCTCGCCCGCTACCTCATCGTCGACGCGATGAACGCGCCGATGACGGCGTCCGTGCAGTGGCTCGAGCGCACTCTCGACGATTCAGCTAACCGCCGCATCTCCCTTCCAGAGGGCTTCCTCGCAGCCGACGCGATCCTACGCTTAGCTAAGAACGTCACCGACGGACTTCACGTGAACGAGAAGATCGTCGAGCGCACGGTCATGGAATACCTCCCCTTTATAGCGACCGAGAACCTTATGATGGAGGGCGTGAAGAGGGGCGGCGACCGTCAGAAGCTGCACGAGATAATAAGGACCTGCTCCATGGAGGCGACAAAGCGCATGAAGGAGGGTCTCGACTGCGATCTCCTCGACCGAATCAAGAACGAGTCGGAGTTCGGTCTTTCCGGCGACGAGTTCGACGAGCTTCTAAAGCCCGAAAAATACATCGGCAGATGTCCTGAGCAGGTGGCCGGATACTTAAAGACCGTGCTCCCGCTCCTCGAGGGCGCGGACTACACGAAGGCCGAGATTAATCTGTAAATATTTCCTAATAATGATCCCCCGGCATAGCCGGGGGATCATTATTTCTTTGATCAGAATCTGAAATAGATAAAGGGGTTATATCCGCTTGCGACGAGGGACGCGATGCACATGGCGAGGGCGACGAGTATGAGCCCGATATCAGCGTATTCCGCCCAGGCCTTGCCGTCGAGCTTATGCCTTAAGGTCGCAAACAGCGGCGTCGAGGCGACTATCGCGGCGATGAGGAGCGGGAGATACGAGAGTATCATCGCGAGCGAATCGTGTGAAACGAGCCCCGCGGAGAAGTTTACAAGCGAGCCTAAGTACGGGAACAGCTTTGATAGATCCGTGAAGTCGAATATCGCCCAGCCGAGCATAAAGATCAGTATCGCGTAGATATGCCTGAACGCGCGCGGCCATTTCTTGAGCCATTTGCCGAGGAAGAGCTTTTCGAGCACCACGAACATGCCGTGCCAGAGTCCCCACAGGACGAAGTTCCAGCTTGCGCCGTGCCAGAGTCCGGTCAGCGCCCACACGACGGCGAGGTTGAATATCTGCCTGCCCTTGCCCTTGCGGTTGCCGCCAAGCGGGATATAGACGTACTCGCGGAACCAGGTGCCGAGGGAGATATGCCATCTGCGCCAGAACTCGGTCATGGACTGGGAAATATAGGGATAATCGAAGTTTTTAAGGAACTCGAAGCCGAACATCCGCCCGAGACCTATCGCCATGTCGGAATAGCCGCCGAAGTCGAAGTAGATCTGCAGGGTGTACGCCATAATGCCCACCCACGAGCCGATGACGCCGTTCGTCGCGGAGGAACCGCGGAGGTTCTCCCACAAAACCGCCATCTGGTTGGCGATGAGGATCTTCTTCGCGAGGCCGATGGTGAAGAGCTTAATGCCCGACGAGATCTGCGAAACGGACTCGTGCCTGCCTAAAAGCTGATCCTCGATGTCCTTGTACCTTACGATCGGGCCGGCGATCAGCTGGGGGAAGAGCGCGACGTATGTGCCGAAGAGCATGGGGTTCTTCTGCACGCCCGTATCGCCGCGGTAGACGTCGATGACGTAGCTCATCGCCTGGAAGGTGTAGAACGATATGCCTATCGGCAGCATGCCCTCGGCGGTGATCTTTACGCTCTTGAGCTGGGGAATTATCCCGGAGAGCGCCTTATATAACTCCTGCTTCGCGATGGGCGTCGCCATGCCCCTCATCGAGGGAATGACGCTCTTTAACGTGTCGAACACGAGCGGCGTATACTTGAACACGCCGAGCATGAGGAGATTGAGGACGATCGAAACGACGAGCGCCGCCTTTCTCCCCGCGCCCTTCGTTTTGCCCATAATGATGCCCGCCGCGTAGTTCATGAGTATAGAGAACACCATGAGAATGACGCAGACAGGCTCGCCCCAGGCGTAGAAGAACAGGCTTGAGACGCAAAGAACGATGTTGCGGTAGGTTCGGTTCGGTATCAGATAATACAGAACGAGCACCGCAACAAGGAATATGGACAAAAACAGCAGGCTTGAAAAGATCATTACTTATTGGCCGTCCTTATGACGTTCATCATGGCTTCGGCATTGTCGCCGACGCAGTAATAAACGAAGCTGCCCTCGGTCACGACCTCGGCGTTCTTGAGCTTCGTCGCCTCCTCGGGGCTGTAGGACTCGGCTACGGAGAGCTGACGGGCGATCCTGCCCTTGAGTATCTCCGCGAGAGTCCCGGCGTAGGCGGTATCAGAGAGCTTGAAGATCGCGCACTCGTCGGCGTTAAGCGAGGGGTTCTCGGACATATACCATACGGACTCGGCGAGCTTCGTGCTGTCGATGCCGTAGACCTCCATATAGTCGCGCTCGGGAACGGCGGTCATCTCGGAGAAGCCGGAGACGGCCTTTACGCTCTCCCAAAGCTGGGCCACGGTGACGGGGTCGCCCGCGGGCTTGGGATCCTTATTGCAGGCAAGGAAGGAGCTTAAGGAAAGTACGAGAACGAAAACCAAAGCGAGAGATAAAAACTTTTTCATGATTTTTCCTTTCATCAATAACCGTAATAGATATCATGCGCGGCGAGGCTCCTTAGAATCTTCGCCCAGATATCGTAAGCCGCCTGCGTGTGATGGCAGGGAGCGTTGGAATCGGGATCGGAGCAGTATTCGCGCTTAAGATACCCGTCGGGGCCGACGAGGTGGCTCGCGATGTCGACGAACTTGTAGCCCTTTTCCTTGCAGAGCTTCCTTAAAAGCTCGTTCAGCGCGCGCAGGTTCTCGTTCGTGAGCTTCTTCTGATGCGAATCGTCCATGAGGTACATGGAGCTTAAAAGGTAGATCTTGACGCCGGGGTTGACCTCCTCGATCTTTTCGCAGAGCGTTCTGAAGTTATTGGCGGTGCCCTCTACGCCGTAGATAGCGACGTCGTTAAGGCCGAAGCAGATAAAGACCTTCTTCGCGCCCATCAGCTTGATGGAATCCCACAGGAGGCGCTTCTCGCCCTGGTACATGGGATGCAGGCTGCTGTCAGAAAGGGGCTCGAGCGCGTGTCCCGCGCCGTAGCTGCCCTCGCAGAGGAAGTGCGTCGGGCCGAAGAACAATGCGTCGGTCTCAAGATGCTTGTTGTTGTAGTTCTTCCAGCCGAGCATTATGGAGTCGCCGATGAACACGGCGTCCTTGAACCAGTCCTCGGCGTCCGCCATGGACACGCCGCACATATCGAGCGGCATGGTGTTGAGCCAGAGCACCTGTCCCGCAGGAAGCTGGGAGGGAGTCTCGGTGGGTTCGGGAGTAAGGCGCGGATCGGCGGTCGGCGCTTCCGTTATGACGGGAGTCGCGTCAGGATCATTAGAAACGGTCGGCGCCTTGGTGCTGTCTCCGATATCGATAATGATCGTAGGATCTTCGTGTCGTTTGCAGGCTGCCGCGGAGAATACGAGCAGCACGGTGAGAGCCAGAAGACAAACTCTTTTCATTCTTATGCTAAGTCTCTCCTTGATCTATTGGCGGACCATAATCCACCTGTTTACTATATTACCATATCCGTGCCCGAAAGTCAATTTCAACCAAAGCGTTTTGAGAATATAATGAGGTTTTATGTTTGAAGATTCGCATTTAATGTGTTATAATATAATTGGAAATTTGTGTGTGAGGTCGTTTGAATGAAGCACAGGATCGTTACCGTTGACGCGGGCTCGATCGCGGAGGAGCTCGGGATAAGACCAAACTGGAAGCTCGTTTCGATGAACGGCGAGACCGTCCGCGACGTCATCGACTACGAGCTGTTCTCGGGGGGCGAGCTTGTCACCGCGGTTTTCGAGGACGAAAACGGTGAGGAAAACGAGTTCGAGATCGAAAAGGAGCCGTGGGAGACCCTCGGTCTCGGCTTCGAGACCGGGCTCATGAGCCCGGTAAGGCAGTGCTCGAACCACTGCGTTTTCTGCTTCATCGACCAGATGCCCAAGGGCTACCGCGGCACGCTCTACTTCAAGGACGACGACTGGCGGCTCTCGCTGATAATGGGCAATTACGTCACGCTGACGAACGTATCGGACGCGGAGTTTTCCCGCATTATCGAAAGGCGCGTGTCGCCGCTTTACATATCGGTGCACGCGACCGACGGCGAAGTCCGCAGGAACATAATGCGCTCGAAAAACGCCGACAGGATAATGGAAAGGCTGACCGCGCTCAACGAAAACGGGCTCCGCTTCCACGCGCAGGTCGTGCTTTGCCCGGGGCTTAATGACGGAAAGATACTCGATAAAACGCTTTCCGATCTCGCCTCGCTCCGTCCGGGGGCTGCTTCCGTCGCGGTGGTGCCGCTCGGACTTACGAGGCACCGCGAGGGGCTTTACCCCCTTTCGCCCATGACGCGCGATGACGCCAAAAGGGCTGTAAAGACGGTCGAAGCGTTCAACGAAAAGGCGGGCGGCGGCTTCTGTTTCTGCTCGGACGAGATGTATCTCCGCGCGGGGCTTCCCCTTCCCCCCTATGAGTATTACGGGGATTTCGACCAGATAGAGAACGGAGTCGGGCTCTACCGTCTGCTTGAGGACGGGTTCGTGTATGCGCTTTCCGAGATGGCTCCCCTTCCCCGTCCCGTCGCGATACCGTCGTTCTGCGGAACGGCGATCGCGGGATACATGCAGGAGCTTTTCGACCGGCTTATCCCCTATAACATCCGCGTCACCGTTCATCCCGTCAGGAACGATTTCTTCGGCGAGAGCGTGACCGTATCGGGGCTCGTCACCGCGGGCGACATAATAAAGCAGTACGCGGGAAAGGTCGCGGGCGCCGCCGCGATCATACCCTCGACGATGCTGCGCGAGCGGGACGACGTGTTCCTCGACGGCACGAGGCTTAAAGGACTTTCGGACGCGCTAGGCATGGAAGTCGTTCCCGTTACCGCGGACGACGGCGAGGCGCTCGTCCGCGAAATATTCGAATTATCTAAAAGGATCATAGAAAAATGAAACCGTTAGTAGCAATAGTCGGACGCCCCAACGTGGGCAAATCAACGCTTTTCAACCGTGTGGTCGGCAAGCGCATAGCGATAATCGAGGACACTCCCGGCGTGACCCGCGACAGGATCTACGGCGACGCCGAGTGGCTTTCCCATTCGTTCACCGTTATCGACACGGGCGGCATCGAGCCGGACTCCACCGAGATCATCCCCGCCCAGATGCGGCGCCAGGCCCAGCTCGCCATCGAGACCTCGCACGTCATCATATTCGTCGTTGACGGGCGCGAGGGGCTGACCTCCGCCGATATGGAGGTCGCCGAAATGCTCCGCCGCTCCAAGAAGCCCATAGTCCTCGCGGTCAACAAGATCGACCACGTCAAATACGAGGAAGCGGCCTACGATTTCTACTCGCTCGGCATAGGCGAGCCCATCACGATCTCCGCCGGCCAGGGCCTTGGCGTAGGCGATCTTCTGGACGAGGTGGTCAAATACTTCCCTGCCATCGAGGCGGACGAGGAGCGCGAGACGATCTCCATCGCGGTCGTCGGTAAGCCGAACGTAGGCAAATCGAGCCTTGTGAACGCGCTTCTCGGTCAGGAGCGCACCATCGTTTCGAACATACCCGGCACGACGAGGGACGCAATCGACACGCCATTCACCTATAACGGAAAGGATTACACGCTCATCGACACCGCCGGCATACGCAGGAAGCGCGCCGTCGGCGAGGAGAACGTCGAAAGGTACAGTGTGATAAGGTCGCTTGCCGCCGTAAGGCGCTGCGACGTCGCGCTCATTGTCGTCGACGCGGAGCAGGGGCTTTCCGAGCAGGACGTCAGGATCGCCGGCTACGTGCACGAGGAGGGCAAGGCGAGCGTTCTTATCATAAACAAGTGGGACGTTATCGAGAAGGACACGCACACGGTCGAGAAGTTCAAGAAGGATATGCTCACGGATCTCGCGTTCATGAGCTACGTGCCCATGCTCTTCATTTCGGCGAAGACCGGTCAGCGCGTGAACAGGGTCATGGAGCAGGCGAACGCCGTGCTCGAGGAGTCGAGAAGGCGCATTTCGACCGGCATACTGAACGACGTCGTCGGCGAAGCGGTAACGATGAGCGAGCCGCCCTTCGTAAAGGGCAGGAAGCTCCGCATATTCTACTCGACGCAGGCGTCGGTCGCCCCGCCCACGTTCATCATATTCGTGAACGACGCGGAGCTCATGCACTTCTCGTACAGGCGCTATCTTGAGAATTATTTAAGGAAATCGTTCAACATAAACTCCGTGCCGATAAGGCTCATAATCAGGAACCGAAACGAGGAAGACAAGTAATGCACGATTATACGGTCAGCGACATAAAAGTTATGGAGGGGCTAGAGGCGGTTCGCGTCCGCCCCGGCATGTATATCGGCAGCACCGGCTCGAGGGGACTGCACCATCTTCTTTGGGAGATTGTGGACAACTCCGTCGACGAGGCGGCGAACGGCTACGCCGACACGATCACGGTAACGCTTGAAAGGGACGGCTCCGTTTCCGTAGAGGACAACGGCCGCGGCATACCGGTCGGCATACACGAAAAGCTCGGCGTTTCGGGCGTTGAGGTCGTGTTCACCCAGCTCCACGCGGGCGGTAAGTTCGGCAACGACAGCTACTCCTACTCGGGCGGTCTGCACGGCGTAGGCGCGAGCGTTGTCAACGCGCTCTCCGAATGGGTCAAGGTCGAGGTCGCGACCGGCGGAAAGCTCTACGCGATGAGCTTCAAGAGCTTTGAGGACAAGGACGGCATGCATTCGGGCATTCCCGAGGGGCCGCTTGCGGAGATCGGCCGCACCCGCCGTCAGGGCACGAAGGTCACGTTCATGCCAGACGCCCGCGTGTTCGAGACGGTCGAGATGAATTTCGAGATAATCGCAAGGCGCCTCCGTGAGCTCGCGTACCTCAATCGCGGCGTAAGATTCAAGCTTTTTGACCTCCGCGAGAGGGGCAACGCCAAGGAGCGCGAGTATCATTTCGAGGGCGGCGTATGCGACTTCGTTAAGTACTTGAACGGCGACAAGATACCCCTCTACCCCGAGCCCATCTATATCTCGGGCAAGAAGGACAATATCGTAGTCGAGATCGCCATGCAGCACTCGGACGGTTATTCCGAGAACGTGTTCTCCTACGTCAACAACATCCCGACGACCGAGGGCGGCACCCACGAAACGGGCTTCCGCGCGGCGCTCACCAAGGTGATGAACGACTACTGCCGCAGGATAGGCCTTCTTAAGGACAAGGACGCCTCGCTATCCGGCGAGGATTTCCGCGAGGGACTGACCGCAGTCATATCCTTAAAGATGCAGAACATCCAGTTCGAGGGGCAGACCAAGACGAAGCTCGGCAACACCGAGGCGCGTCCCGCGGTCGAATGGGTGATGCAGGACAAGCTCCCGCCGATACTCGAGGATCTTAAGAACGCCGAGCTCTCCGCGATGATAGCGGACAAGGCCGTAAAGGCCGCGAAGGCGCGCGAGGCGGCAAGGAAGGCCAAGAGCATGGCGCGCGAAAAGTCAAAGCTCGAGAACGCGCCGCTCGTCGGCAAGCTTTCAAGCTGCACCGGCCGCGATCCCAAGCTGAACGAGCTGTTCATAGTCGAGGGCGATTCCGCGGGAGGCAGCGCGAAGCAGGGGCGCGACAGGCGCTTCCAGGCGATACTCCCCCTTCGCGGCAAGGTGCTGAACGTTGAAAAAAAGCGCCTTGAGCAGGTGCTTGAAAACGAGGAGCTCCGCTCCCTCATCACCGCTCTCGGCACGGGCATCGGCGAGGACTTCAATATCGACAACTTGAAGTACGACAAGGTCGTCATACTCTCCGACGCCGACCAGGACGGCGGGCATATACGCGCGCTTCTCCTCACGTTCTTCTACCGCTACACGAAGGGGCTCATCACCGACGGGCACGTCTATATCGGTCAGCCGCCGCTTTACAAGGTGCAGAAGGGCGACACGGCGGTCTACTGCCAGGACGACAAGGAGCTTGAGAAGGTCACGAAGGGGCTTAAGGGCTACACCCTTCAGAGGTACAAGGGCCTGGGCGAAATGAATCCCGAGCAGCTTTGGGAGACGACGATGGACCCGAAGAACAGGACGATGGTGCGCGTCTCGATCGAGGACGCCGCCACGGTCGAGCATCTCGTGACGCTTCTTATGGGCGACAAGGTCGCTCCGCGCAAGGAGTACATACAGGAGTTCGCCGATTTCAACAAGAACGACAGCTTCGCCGGAAAAGCCAAACTCGATAATCAGTAATACGTTTTCTCGATGGACGCGCAGCTTATTTCATAGGCTGTGCGTTTTTCTTCCTCGCCCGAGTCGAGCTTCTTCACGTACTCGCGGGACTGGAGCCTGCCCGCGATCCTCACGGCGTCGCCGGGTCTTAACCTGTCCGCCTCCCTCGCGTTCCTGCCCCACGCTATCGCGGGGAGGATGTAGCGCTTCATAAGTCCGTGGTCCACGGCGATGACCACGTCCGCGATCTCCCTCTGAAACGGCGTCGTGCGGTAGATGACGGGCTTCGCGAGGCGTCCCGATATGCGCGTTTCGTTCACGTCCTTTATGAAAGGATCGGTCACGTTCTCAGCCTCTTTGGCGAAAACCCTTATGATGAGGTGGTTCCGCCCGTCGAAGAAGCGGCTGTACGACCTTATCTCGCCGCGGACCATAAGCCTCGCTCCGGCGGTGAGATCCCGTGAGGCAAGGAGCCGCTCCGGGATAGTCACGGGCAGCACGTCCTCGAAGCCCGAGAGCCTCTTTGACGCGAGCGAAAGAAGAAAGAAGTTTTCCCCGAGTACGCTGTGATCGAATACGGGCGCCGAGACGACCGTCCCCGCAAGTATTATTTCGTTATTCAAGTCCTGCATCATTTCCTGCCTTATAATGATTTTCTTCTGTAATCATTATTCGCAGGCAAAACAATTTAGAATCAAAAAAGCCTTACGGCTGTCGGAAAACCGCGTTCGCGATTTTCCGACGTTTATCATTTTTGAACTGCGCATTAAATGCGCGGCCGTTCAAAAAAAGCCGGGATAAACCCGGCTCGGCAGATCGTAATCATTCATTATCGGAGTCTTCGCGGTTCAATAAGAACATCCTCGCGGCGAGGGGATCCTCCTTCATCTCTTTTAACTGCTCCCTTGTTAAGCACGAATCCGTGCCGAGGCAGTCGCGGCAGCGCGCGAAGCATTCGGGGCAGACGCAGCCGAGGTTCCCGTCCTCGGCCTGGACCATATAGGTCCCGCATTCACGGCACATACAGCGCATATCACACCTCGAATACTTTCGTAAGAAGGTCGGGCAGCTCGCGGAAGGAGCTCACCCTCATTTCGGCGTCGAAGCCCGAGCCAAACCCGTAGGCGGCGTGTATGAAGGGGACGCCTGCGTCGCGCGCCGAACGCATATCCCTTTCGGTATCGCCGACGTAGACCGCTTTTTCGAGGCCGTTCCTTTCGATAACGAGGCGGATGTTCCCCGCCTTGTTGAGGCCCGTGCGTCCGATGCATTCGGTGTCCTTAAAGAACTTCGCCGTCTTGTGGTAGTTAAGAAACGACTCGATATAGCCGTCCTCGCAGTTCGAGACGATAAAGAGCTCGTAGCTTTTCTCAAGCTCTTCAAGCACCTCGGGGACGCCGTCGTAGAGGACGCCGCCGAATAGATTCAGCCTGCGGTTCTCCTCGTCGCAGCATTCCTTTAATATCACAGCGCGGCGCTTGGGCTCGATGTCCCTCAGCACCGGCATCGCCTCGCCGATCTCGGGGACGGTGCGTCCCATGGTGATGCGCATCATGTCGGGCGTAAGCTCTATGCCGACGCCGTACTTTTTGAACGTGTCGTTCCACGCGATCGCGACCTCGCGGACGGAGTTCCAAAGCGTTCCGTCAAGGTCGAAAATAACGCCTGTTTTAAGTGTTTTTTCCATATTACTGATCCATGAATTTGATAAGTGCCTCGTTCTGAAAATCCATGCCCCTTCGGGTCAGCTTAAGCGCGTCGTCCGAAACGGTCATCATCCCGTCGAGCTCGAGCTCCGATATCGCGGGGGCGTACTTGACCGCGGGATCTTCTGAGAACCTTTCGATGAACGCCTGACGCGAGAGTCCTTCCGTCTTCCTTAAGCCGAGCATTACGGTCTCGAACATCTCCTCGTCCCGCGGGATCGCCCGCGTGTTCCTGACCGGGAGCTTATCCTCCCCAAGCTCGCCGATATACTCCTTAAGGTTCTCCGTGTTGTTGAACCTCGTCCACTCGCCGCGGATCCTGAGCGCAGAATGCGAATTAAGCCCGAGGCCGAGATACTCGCCGTTGTTCCAGTAGTTGAGATTGTGGCGGCATTCAAAGCCGGGAAGCGCGAAATTGCTGACCTCGTAGCGATTATAGCCGTTGTTTTCGAGAAGATCGAACCCTGCGTCCTCCATATCCGCGACGGCGTCGGGATCGGGAAGCGAAATCTTCCCCGACTTCACGCTTTCATAAAGCGGGGTATGCTCCTCGAGTATCAGCGCGTAGGACGAGATGTGCGGGATATTGAGCGAAAAGAGCAGCTTGAGCGTATCGAGATAACTCTCCTCAGTCTCACCCGGGAGCCCGTGCATGACGTCGGCGTTTATGTTCGTAAAGCCGACCCTGCGGGCTGTGTCGATCGCACGGAGGAAATCCTCCTTCGTATGGATCCTGCCTATGCCCTTTAAGACCTTATCGTCCGCGCTCTGGAGCCCTAAGGAAAGGCGGTTCACGCCCGCGGAAAAGAGTTCATTTAGCTTCTCCTCGTCCGCGGATTCGGGATTCGCCTCCGAGGTGATCTCGGCGTTTTCCTTGATCGTAAAAGCCTTTTTAAGCTCCGAGATCATAGCCGCGAGCCGTCCGGGTTTGAGCGAGGTGGGAGTTCCGCCGCCCAAAAAGACGGTGTCGAAAACGCGGTCGCGCATGAGCGGCGCGTACTGGCGAATCTCCTTTATGAGCGCGACGAAGTAAAGATCCTCGGCGGAATAGTCGGGGAAGCTTATAAAGTCGCAGTAGGCGCACTTCTTTTTGCAAAAAGGTATGTGAACGTAAAGTCCCGGCATCAGTTGATCCTCAGAACGCTCATGAACGCGTCGGAGGGGACTGCGACCGTGCCGACCTGCCTCATGCGCTTCTTGCCCTCTTTCTGCTTTTCCAAGAGCTTCTTCTTTCTCGTGATGTCGCCGCCGTAGCACTTGGCGAGGACGTCCTTCCTCACGGCCTTGACGGTCTCCCTGGCGATTATCTTGCCGCCTATCGCCGCCTGGATGGGGATCTCGAACTGCTGTCTGGGTATAACTTCCTTGAGCTTTTCGGCAACTGCGCGTCCCTTCGCGTACGCCTTATCGCGGTGGACGACGGTCGAGAGCGCGTCGCACATCTCGCCGTTAAGGAGGAAGTCGAGCTTCACGAGGTCGCTCTCCATATACTCGCCCAGCTCGTAATCGAACGAGGCGTAGCCGCGGCTTCTGGATTTCAAGCCGTCGAAGAAGTCGAATATGATCTCGTTAAGAGGCATCTTATAGGTGAGCTTCACCCTCGATTCCTCGATGTAGGTCATATCGACGAAGAAGCCGCGCTTGTCCTGGCAGAGCTCCATTATCGAGCCCACGAACTCCGGCGGGGTCATGATATGCGCCGTGACCGTAGGCTCCTCCATGCGCATTATCTCCATCGGAGAGGGAAGATTCGACGGGTTGTCGATCATCTTAACGGAGCCGTCGAGCATTACGACGCGGTAGATGACGGAAGGCGCGGTGGTGACGAGGTCGAGATCGAACTCGCGCTCGAGCCTCTCCTCGGCGATCTCCATGTGTAAAAGGCCCAGGAATCCGCAGCGGAAGCCGTAGCCGAGCGCCTGGCTGGTCTCCGGCTCGTAGCTGATCGAAGCGTCGTTCAAAATCAGCTTGTCGAGCGCCTCCTTAAGCGCCTCGTAATCCGCGCCGTCGGCGGGATAGATGCCGCAGAAGACCATCGGGTTCGCCTGCTTGTAGCCGTGAAGCGGCTCCTTCGCGGGGTTGTCGGCAAGGGTGATGGTGTCGCCGACCTTGGTCTCGGCGACGGACTTGATCGAGGCGGAGATATAGCCGACCTCGCCCGCCGTGAGCTCCCTGACGGGGAGCCTCGCGGGGTTGAAAACGCCGACCTCGGTCACGTCGAACTCGTTACCCGAGTGCATGAAGCGAATACGGTCGCCGGGCTTCACCGTGCCGTCCACAATGCGGACATAGGACAGAGCGCCCATGTAGTTGTCGTAGAGGCTGTCGAAAATGAGCGCCTTTAAGGGCGCGTCCGCGTCCCCCTTCGGGGCGGGCACGTCCGAGACGATCTTTTCAAGCACGTCAGCGATATTGAGTCCGGTCTTCGCCGATATCTTCGGCGCGTCCTCCGCGGGAAGGCCGATTATGTCCTCGATCTCCCTGACGGTATTTTCGATATCCGCCGAAACGAGATCGATCTTGTTGACGACGGGAATTATCTCGAGGTCGTTGTCGAGCGCGAGATATACGTTCGCGAGCGTCTGCGCCTCGATGCCCTGAGTCGCGTCGACGACGAGGACCGCTCCCTCGCATGCGGCAAGGGCGCGGCTGACCTCATAGGTAAAGTCGACGTGGCCCGGAGTGTCGATAAGGTTGAGCATATACGTCTTTCCGTCGCGCGCCTTATAGAACATCCTTACGGCGGTCGACTTGATCGTGATGCCCCTCTCCCTCTCGATATCCATCGAGTCGAGGAGCTGCTCCTCCATATCCCTCTCGGCAACGGTCTCGGTAAGCTCCATCAGCCTGTCGGCAAGGGTGGACTTGCCGTGGTCGATGTGCGCGATTATGCAGAAATTTCTTATCAGTTCCTTTGGGAATGCCATTTACGTTTCCTTATTTATCAGAGGAGCGCTTCGGCGGCCTCTTTGATCGCCTCCGCGTTTATTGCGAACTTCTCGAACAGCTTGCCTGCGGGAGCCGACGCGCCGAAGGACTTCATCGAAACGAGCCTGCCGTCGAGACCCAGGTATTTATTAAAGCTCATGCCGCCGAGAGCCTCGGCCGCGACGCGGGCGCGGCAGCTGTTCGGAAGCACCTTCTCGCGGTAGTTCCACGGCTGCTCCTCGAAGAGCTCCATGCAGGGCATGGAAACGAGACGGACGTTGACGCCCTTAGCAGTAAGCTCGCCGTACGCCTTGAGCGCGGGCTCGACCTCGGAGCCGGAAGCCATTATGATGAGCTCAGGAAGCCCCTTCGAATCCCTTAAGATATAGCCGCCCTTCATGGCGTCCTCGCCCGTGCCCTCGATCTGCGGGAGGTTCTGCCTCGAAAGCGCGAGCACCGCGGGAGCCTTGAGCTTAAGTGCCGCAAGGTACGACGCGCAGGTCTCCCTGCCGTCCGCGGGACGGAAGACGTAGGTGTTGGGAGTAGCCCTGAGCATATCGAGCTGCTCGATCGGCTGATGGGTGGGGCCGTCCTCGCCGACGCCGATGGAGTCGTGCGTCAGAACGTATATGACGTTCAGCCCCATGAGGGACGAAAGCCTCAGCGCAGGCTTCATGTAATCGGCGAACACGAGGAACGTCGCGCAGTACGGGCGGATCCCTCCGTAAAGCGCCATGCCGTTCGCTATCGCCGCCATCGCGAACTCGCGGATGCCGAAGTGGAAGTTCCTGCCGGCGGGATCTTCCTTCGAAAAGTCGGCGAACGCCTTCATATAGGTGAGGTTCGAGGGGCCGAGATCCGCCGAGCCGCCGATGAGATTCGGGAGCCTTTCGGTCAGGCGGGTAAGCATGATCTCGGAGCATTTCCTCGTCGCGAGCTTCGTGTCCTTATCGAACTCCCAGAGGGCTGGATCGCTCTCGCCGTGATCGAACTGGTCGTCGAGGAAGGCGTTAAGCTCGTACCAGAGCTCGGGGTACGCCTTCTTGTACTCATCCATGAGCCTGTCGTGCTCGGCGTGCATGGCCTTCGCGTTCTCGCGGAACGCGGCCATATGCGCGTAAACCTCGTCGGGGACGGTGAAATCGGGATGATCCCAGCCCATTTTTTCCTTATATATCCTGATGTTTTCCTCGCCGAGGGGGGAGCCGTGGCTCGAAGCGGAGCCCTGCTTCGGAGTGCCCTCCGCGATATTGGTGTTCACGATTATGAGCGAGGGGCGGCTCTTGTCGGCCTTCGCCTCGGCGATCGCCTTTTCGACGGCGTCCGTGTCCTCGCCCGAGGCGACCTCGATCACCTGCCAGCCGTAGGCCTCGAAGCGCTTGCCCACGTCCTCGGTGAAAGCTATGTCCGTGGAGCCCTCGATGGTGATCCTGTTCCTGTCATAGAGCGCGATGAGCTTGCCGAGCCCTAAAGTGCCCGCGAGCGAAGCCGCCTCGGAAGCCACGCCCTCCATCATGCAGCCGTCGCCCATGAGGGTGTAGGTGTAGTTGTCGATCACGTTGAAGCCATCGCGGTCGAAGCGGGCGGCAAGATGCCTCTCCGCCATCGCCATGCCGACCGCCATAGCGAAGCCCTGGCCGAGAGGGCCGGTGGTCGCCTCGATGCCGGGGATATGACCGAACTCGGGATGGCCCGCGGTTTTGGCGCCGAGCTGACGGAAATCCTTGATGTCGTCCATCGAAACGGGATAGCCGAAGATATGCATGAGCGAATAGAGCAGCATGGAAGCGTGCCCGGCGCTCAAAATGAAGCGGTCGCGTCCCTGCCACTTGGGATCCGCGGGATCGTGCCGCATGTTTTTCCATAGGGTGTATGCCATCGGAGCCGCGCCCACGGCCATGCCGGGGTGTCCGCTCTTAGCCTTCTGGATCGCGTCCAGAGAAAGCATCCTCATACTCGTTACCGCAAGTTTGTCGATTTTTTCCATTTGTTGTCCCCTCCGATAAAAAACTTGTAATGGTTTTGAACCACATAATCTCCTATTATTATTGTACCATATTCCCGCGCAGGTTTCAAGGCGGTGAATGAGTAATGAAAAAACTCCGCGTTGGCGGAGTTTCTGCCAAAATTATTCTTTTTTAAGTTTTAAGTCTTAAGTATTCATTCAAGTATCCGCTCCGCCTCGGGACGCTCCTCGATGCTCGCGAGCGATACAGAGTGATCGATCGGCTTCCACCTGGGGTTCACGAAAAGCGACTCGATCGCGATGGGGATATAGGTCATCATGAAAAGCGGCAGGGTGAAGATAGACGCGATCTTTCTCCCCTTCGTCGCCCTGATCTTCTTCCATTCGGTGACGCACGAGACGAGTCCGATCACGAACACCGCCTGGACGGCGCCGAAGAGCACCTGCAATATCGACAGGATCTGCTTTAAGAGGTCTCCGCCCATCACGATGATCACTATCGCTGCGACGAGGTTCACGCCGACCGAAACCGTCGTCAATAGGAACGCGGGGAGTATGCTCATCGCCATGTCGTAGCAGGAGAAGTTCCCGCGGAACATGCCCTTGATGAGCTTCCAGCCGTACCTTTTAAGCACCTGGAGATAGCCCCTTGACCAGCGGAGCCTCTGCCTCCACGACTGGCAGAGCGTGCTCGTCTGCTCGTCGAACACCTCGGCCTCGGGACAGTAGGCGATCTTCCTGCCCCTTATTATCTGATCGGAGGAGAACTCCGTATCCTCGACGAGGGTGTGATAGGGCCATCCGCCCAGCTCGTCCGCAACCTTTTTCGAGAAGAAGAAGCCGGTGCCGGTCACGGTGCAGCTCAATCCCAGAAGGCTCCTCGTGTGGTTCATGTAGCGGTTCTCGCGCATGTACCAGAGCCCGTTGCCCGCGCTGATCCAGCTGTCGCCGTAGTTCTTGCTGTTGCGGTAGCACATGACGATGTCGTGCCCCTCGGCGATCGTGTGATCCATGTTTTTGATGAAATCGGGAGTCAGGATATTGTCCGCGTCGAACACGAAATAGCCGTCGAATACGTCGCCGTGATCGCGCCAGATGTTCTTTAAAAGCATGTCGAGCGCGTAGCCCTTGCCGACGAGCGAGGTGTTATGCCTCTCGTAAACGTTCGCGCCGAGCTCCCTTGAGACAAAAGCGGTGCCGTCCGTGCAGTTGTCAGCCATTACGAAGATCGAAACGGAGCCCGAATCATAGGTCTGCGTTTTGATGCTCCTTATAAGATCGGGTATTACCCTCTCCTCGTTCCTCGCGCAGATGAGTACGGCGTAGTCGTTGGTCGTGCTCCTGACTTCCTTTTTCGGCTGCTTCCGCTGCTTGCTGACAAGTATCCAGTAAAGGGGCATATAGGCATACTGGTAGAAGTAGAATACCGAAAAAACTATCATTATGACGATATTGAAAACTTTCAGATATTCCGGAAGCTGCTCAATTGTCATTCGTATCAATACCTTTCGAGTACGGTCGTCGCTCTTTACGAGCGTATTATTTATGTTAATACACTCACCTATGTTTGTCAAGCGTATGGAGCCCTTTCCCGATAATATAATAGAGCTTGACAGATAAGAACAAATGTGCTATAATATTAATATAATAATAATATTTATTTTTATTTTATGTTTAATATTATAGTATTATTTCTATAGATTCTATAGAAAAAGAGAATAAATAGAATCTATAGATTCTATAGAAAAAGAGGATAAATAGAATCTATAGATTCTATAGAAAAAGAGGAGCTTTACGCCCCTCTTCGGTAAAACGGAATTCCGTCAGATCCTCGCGACTCCGCTCTTTCTCGCCGCTTCCGCGACAGCCGCGGCAACAGCCTTGCCCACCCTCTTGTCGAAGGCCTTGGGGATGATGTAGTCGGGAGAGAGCTCCTCGTCGGAGATGAGTGATGCGAGCGCGTGCGCCGCCGCGATCTTCATCTCGTCGTTGATGTCGCTCGCGCGGACGTCGAACGTACCGCGGAAGATGCCCGGGAACGCGAGAACGTTATTGATCTGGTTGGGATAATCGCTCCTGCCGGTCGCGATGACCTTGGCTCCGCCCGCCTTGGCGTCGTCGGGGAAGATCTCGGGAGTGGGGTTCGCGCAGGCGAACACGATCGCGTCCTTCGCCATCGTCCTGACCATATCGACGGTGACGGTGTTCGGCGCGGAAACGCCGATGAACACGTCGGCGCCCTTGAGCGCGTCGGCAAGCGTGCCCTGCTTCCCCTCGAGGTTGGTGACGAGCGCCATCTCCTCCTTGATGGGGTTCATGCCCTTTTCGCGTCCCTTATAGATGATGCCGGTGCGGTCGCAGAGGGTGATGTTCTTAACGCCCGACGAGAGAAGGAGCCTCGCGATCGCGATCGAAGCCGCGCCGGCGCCGTTGATGACGACCCTGATCTCGTCCATCTTCTTGCCGACGACCTTGGTCGCGTTCATGAGTCCCGCGAGGGTGATGACGGCGGTTCCGTGCTGATCGTCGTGGAAGATGGGGATATCGCATTTTTCCTTGAGCTTCTTTTCGATCTCGAAGCACCTCGGAGCCGCGATGTCCTCGAGGTTGACGCCGCCGAAGCTGCCGGAGATGAGGTAGATGGTGTTTACGATCTCGTCAACGTCCTTGCTCTTTATGCAGAGAGGGAACGCGTCGACGCCGCCGAAGGTCTTAAAGAGGACGCACTTGCCCTCCATTACGGGCATGCCCGCCTCGGGGCCGATGTCGCCGAGGCCGAGCACCGCGGTGCCGTCCGTTACAACGAGGCAGAGATTGTGGCGGCGGGTGAGCTCATAGCTTAAGTTAACGTCCTTCTGTATCTCGAGGCAGGGCTGAGCCACGCCCGGGGTGTACGCGAGGGAGAGATCCTCCTTGGTCTCGACGGGCACGGTCGCAACGACCTCGATCTTGCCCTTCCATTCGCCGTGAAGGCGTAAAGATTCTTTTGCGTAATCCATGGTTATATCTCCTTAATTATTTCTCGAAATCGAACTTGAACGGAAGCTCGTACCAGTCGCGGACGGTGGTGAGATCCTTCTGGACGCCTTCGCCCACGGGAACGCCCTTATCCTTCCTGTCGAGCCACATGAGGTATTCCTTCTCGCCCGCGGTGTAGATGCGGTCGCGTCCCGGCGCCTTTTGGCTTGCGCGGAGCTCGCGGAGGATACTGCCGCAGGTCGTCCTGAACGTCTCCTGACCCATGAACGCGTCGGGATCGACGACGAGGAACCAGTGACCGAGGTGATACGGACGCTTGTTGCCGTTCTCGTCCACGCCGGTGAGCATCTTAAGATAGCTTCCCGCCTGGAGCGCCGCGGAGAGCACCTCGACGACGGTCGCGTAGCCGTAGCCCTTGTATCCCGCGAGATCGTCGTTTATGCCGCCGAGGGGAGCGAGCGCCGCGGTTCCGGCGGTAAGATCCTTAAGTATCTCGACCGAATCGGTCAGCGCCTCGCCGTTATGCCCGATGACCATGCCCGCGGGGGTGTCCTTGCCGTTCCTCGCGAAGTACTCGATCTTGCCCCTCTGGGTGATACTGGTCGCGCAGTCGATGACGAAGGGGAACTCCTCGTCCGTGGGAAGACCGATCGTAAGGGGGTTGGTGCCGAGCATGTTCTCTACGCCGAATGTGGGAGCGATCGACGGCCTCGCGTTCGTGCCGGTCATGCCGATCATGCCCTGCTTCGTAGCCATCGTTACCCAGTAGCCCGCTATGCCGTAATGCGAGGAATTCCTGATCGCGCCCATGGCGAGGCCGTACTTCTTCGCCTTCTCGATGAGCTTCTCCATCATGTGATAGGAGGCGACCATGCCCATGCCGTCGTGCGCGTCGGTGACCATGGTGGTGGGAGTCTCTTTAAGCACCTCGATCTCGGTAACGGGGTTCAGGATGCCCGCGCGGATGCGGTCGATATAGATGGGTTTGAAGCGGTTGCAGCCGTGGCTCTCGATGCCGCGGCGGTCGGACTCCATGAGCACGTCGGCGCAGATCGCGGCGTCCTCCTCGGGGAGGCCTATAGCCTTGAACGCGGCGCGCATGAAGTCGCCGATAAGCTGCCATGAAACATAAGGACGGGTTTCGTTGATCATTTTTCTATGATTCCTTTCGAAGTATTTTTCATCAGTTTGACCAGTTTCTCGAACGGCCTACCGCTCTCTGCCACTCGGCGTAGCGCCTGCCGCGCTGATCCTCGTTGATCTGGGGAGTGAATATCCTTTCGACCTTGCGGTTCTTTTCGATATCGTCAAGATCCTTCCAGAAGCCGGTATGGAGCCCCGCAAGGTATGCGGCGCCGAGAGCCGTGGTCTCGACGACCGCGGGACGGTTTATCGCGACGCCGAGCATATCGGACTGGATCTGCATCAGTATGTTGGAGACGCTCGCCCCGCCGTCGACGCGCAGCTCCGACAGCTTGAAGCCGACGTCGTCCTCCATCGCCGTGATGAGGTCCTTTACCTGATACGCGATCGAATCGAGCACCGCCCTGGCGATATGCGCCGCGGTAGTCGCCCTCGTTATGCCGACCATGGTGCCCCTCGCGTACATATCCCAGTACGGCGCGCCGAGTCCCGTGAACGCCGGAACGAGTATCACGCCGCCCGCGTTTTCGACGCTCTCCGCGAGTATGTTCACCTCGGGAGCGGACTTTATGAGCCCGAGTCCGTCGCGCAGCCACTTTATCACGCTGCCGGCGTTGAACACGCTGCCCTCGAGCGCGTACTCCACCTTGCCGCCGAGTCCCCACGCGACCGTCGAAACGAGTCCGTTCCTCGAACGCATGCTGGTCTCGCCCGTGTTCATCATAAGGAAGCAGCCCGTGCCGTAGGTGTTCTTCGCCTGTCCCTTCGAGAAGCAGGCCTGCCCGAACAGCGCCGCCTGCTGGTCGCCCGCGACGCCCGATATCGGTATGCCGACGAGGGACTCGAGTCCCGTGATCCCGGGAGCGACCGTGCCGAAATCGCCCGACGACGGCCTTGCCTCGGGCATCATGCACTTCGGTATGCCGAGAGTGTTCAGTATCTTATCGTCCCATTCGAGGCGGTCGATGTCGAAGAGCATCGTGCGCGAGGCGTTCGAGTAATCCGTCGCGTGCACCCTGCCGCCCGTAAGCCACCAGATGAGCCAGGTGTCGATCGTGCCGAAGAGGAGATCGCCCCTCTCCGCCTTCTCCCTCGCGCCCTCGACGTTGTCGAGTATCCACTTGATCTTCGTCGCGGAGAAATAGGCGTCGATCAGAAGCCCCGTGTGCTCGGTGACGTAGTCGGAAAGTCCCGACGCGATAAGCTTTTCGCAGATGTCCGCCGTGCGCCTGCACTGCCAGACGATCGCGTTGTAGACGGGCTTGCCCGTATTTCTGTCCCAGACGACCGTGGTCTCGCGCTGGTTGGTGATGCCTATCGCGGCGATCCTGTCGGCGGTTATCTCCCCCGCCTCCATGGCGGCGGTGATCGCAAGCTTCTGGCTCCTCAATATTTCGACGGGATCGTGCTCGACCCAGCCGTCCTTAGGATAATACTGTTTGAACTCAAGCTGAGCGGTGCCGTGTATGCCGCCTGACCTGTCAAAGAATATCGCCCTCGAGCTGGTCGTGCCCTGGTCGAGAGCAAGCACGTATTTTTCCATTCGCACATACCTCCCATTGTATGTAATTATAGTATATAAAGCTCCCCCAAGTCAAGGGCGGAAGGCGCTTTCGGCGCCCTTTATTTCGCGCGGGAACATTTCTTCTTGCCAAACGGGAGATTTAGGTTTATAATATAAATGTAGAGATTTATGTTTCAAGGAGTATCCGCGCTTGAAGAAGTTTTTTTCGAACAAGCCCGTAATAATAATGATCGTCGCGGTGGTGCTTTTGCTGGTGGTCGCCTTCTTTTCCGCCGGCTCACGCACCATTCCGTGGGTAGAGAGCGCCGTCGGCGCGGTCGTAAGGCCGGTGCAGACGTTCGCCTACAAGGCGTCGAGCGCCGTATCCGATTTCTTTAAGGAGCTGTTCAATTCGACCGACGCCGATCTTGAGGTGTCGCGCCTCCGCCAGGAGCTTGCGATGAACGAGCAGCTGAAGCTCGATTACGACGAGCTGCTCCTCGAGAACGAGCGGCTGAAGGCCCTCCTTAACTACGCGGGCGAGATAGGCGATTTAAAATACGTCACGGCGAGCGTCATCGGCAAGTCGAGCGGCGTATGGTTCGACGTCATCACGATCAACGCCGGGCGCAAGCAGGGCGTCGAGGTCGGTCAGCCCGTCATCTGCGGCGACGGTCTCGTAGGCATAGTCACGGACGTCGGCGCGAACTGGTCAAAGGTCATCGCTGCGATCGACTCCACCTTCACCGCGGCGGCCGCCGTCGAGAGGACGCGCGACAACTGCATGGTGCGCGGCGTGTTCTCCTCCTCCGACCCCTCCGGCACTCTTGAGCTTTACTATCTGCCGACTGATCTTACCGACATCGTGCCGGGCGACGTCATCATGACGAGCGGGCTCGGCGGCATTTTCCCCAAGGGCATAAGGATCGGCACGGTCAGCGAGGTCATGCTCGATAAGGATTCCTCGGGCGTGAACGCCATCGTCACCCCTTCGGTCGACTTCATGCACCTTGAGGAGGTGCTCGTCATAATCGGGACGGGAGGCGAGGACTGATGCGGAAGTGGCTTGTGGTTCTTTCGCTTGTCATCGCGTTCTATCTTGACACGGTGTTCTTCAACATGCTCAACCTTTACGGCATCCGTCCCGACTTAACCCTTGCCGTGATCGTTTCATTGGGCGTGCTCGCGGGCTCCGGCCCCGCGGCGGCGGCAGGCTTTATAACGGGGCTTATCGCCGACGTGCTTTTCAACAAGATCGTCGGGCTGACCGCGCTTTCGTACATGCTCTCCGGCTTCATCGCCGGGTTCTTCTACCGCAAGTTCTACGCGGACAACATCATCATCCCCACGGTGCTGCTCCTCATCTGCTTCTTCGTAAAGGAGCACGTCTTTCTCTTCGCGAGCCTGCTCGCGGGGGCGAGACCCAACTACTTCATGACGCTTATCACCTACATACTCCCCTCCCTGCTCCTTACGGGCGGCACGGTGATACTCGTCCACCTGTTCTTCAAAAAGACGCTCTACAGGTCGCTGTGGCGAAACGAAGCGATCGACGTGAATTAGTATGAGAAAAAGAGACAAGGACAAGATGCCGTTCGCGCGGCTGATAATAATCGGGCTCCTGCTCCTCGCGATGATGACGACGCTCATCGTCCAGCTTTTCCGCGTGACGGTCGCGCAGGGCGAGGCATATACCGCCGAGGCGGAGCAGCTTTCGTCGCGCATAATCATCACCAAGGGCAAGCGCGGCAGGATACTCGACCGCAACGGCCTCGTGCTCGCCTATGACGAGACCTGCTTCAACGTGGAGTTTTTAAGGGACGGCAACAACCGCACGAGCTATGACAAGGCGGTCTATACCGAGTCCATGATAAAGGCCATCGAGATAATCGAAAGGGGCGGCGGCAAGGTCATCGACACCTCGTACATCACGAAGGACGAGGACGGAAACATCGTTTACGACTTCGGCGTGACGAGCGAGACCTTCGTTAAGTCCCGCTACCGCAACTTCCTTAACGTATGCGGCTTCTCGATGAAGGACAAGGAGGATATGTCCACCTGGATAAAGGCTCCCGACGCGTATCTCGAGCTTCGCAAGGCGTGGTACATACCCGAGGAGCTCTCTTTCGAGGAGGCGCGCAAGGTCATCTCGATCTGGCAGGAGCTGCTTCTTAACAACTACCGCTCCTACCTCCCCGTCACAATCGCGTATAACGTGAGCCTTTCGACCGTCGCCGAGATAGAGATGCGAAAAGCGGAGCTTCCGGGGCTTTCCACCTCCCAGAGCACGATCAGGCATTACCCCTACGGCGAGACCGCGGCGCATATCGTGGGCTACTGTCAGAAGATGAGCGCGGAGAACGCGGAATCGTATCTCGAGCTCGGCTATTCATATGACGACTACATCGGCGTTTCGGGCGTCGAGGCGACGATGGAGGCGTATCTTACCGGCGCGACGAAGGAGCATCAGGGCTCCATCGAGATCGAGGTCAATTCCCAGAACTCCGTCGTCAGCCGCGTTTCGCAGACCCCCGCCACGGACGGGAACGACGTTACTCTGACCATCGATATGGCGCTCCAGACGGTCGCCGAGCAGGCGCTGACGGACATTATCGCGCACATACACCAGAAGGAGCTCGACAAGATCTACCCGAACGGCGACGGCGTGCCCGACAGGAAGTACGAGGGCTACGACAAGATCGACCTTGCCGAGACCGGAGCCATAATCGTCATGGACGTTCACAACGGGCAGGTGCTCGCGATGGCGAGCTATCCGAGCTACGATCCCAACTGGTTCATTCAGGGACTTACGCCCGAACAGGTCGAATACCTCTACGGCGATCCCGACGTCGACGGCGACCTTGCCGACAGGACCACCCCGACGAGGAACAAGGCGATCTCGATGAAGCTCGCCCCCGGCTCGATATTCAAGATGTGCACCGGCCTCGCGGGACTCATGGAGGGCGTCATCGGGCTGAACGAGACCATCGACGACAACTCCCCCTACGTCTATACCGATCCCGATACCGGCAAGGAGGTCGACACCAAGGCGAAGTGCTGGACGGTCAACCCCTCGAAGCATAACGATCAGGACATTATCAAGGCGCTGGCCAACTCCTGCAACTACTACTTCTACGAGGTCTCATACCGCCTCGGCATCGACAGGCTGGTCAAATGGGCGGAGAAGCTCGGCTTCATGTCCAGGACCGGCATCGAGCTGACGGGCGAGACCAAGGGCATCATCGGCGGACAGTCGGCCATGTACGACAACACCCGTCCCTATAACGATCAGGGCACTTCCCTGCCCCTCCTCGTCTACCGCAGTCTCTGCCGTCTTCTGACGGGCTATCAGAACATGCGCGGCGTCGAGGCGGATCAGGACGCGATTTCCCAGTGCGCGCAGGACCTTATGGTGCTGCAGGACGGTTCTCTGAAGGGCAAGGGCTCCGAGGTCAGAAGCATTCTCTCAAGGTACCTCGGCATCCCGGACGGCATCTCGCGCGCGCAGGGCTGGGACAGCCAGATCACCTCGCTCCTCACCGAGCTTCAGTGGAAGGCTTCCTACACCATCCGTACCGGCATCGGCCAGGGCATTATGCTGATCACCCCCATCGAGGCGGCAAGATACGTCGCGGCCATCGCGAACGGCGGCACCGTTTACGACGCGCATATCGTAAGCTCCGTTTCAAGCCCCGAGGGCGCGGTCATAATGTCGACCGAGCCGACGGTATTCAGCCGCATAGAGGCTCCCGATTCCTACTGGGACGCGATACGTCAGGGCATGAAGGGCGTCGTTTCCCCCGAGGACGGCGGTACAGCGAGTACCGCGTTCTCACGGCGCTACGCGGAGCTCGGCTACCTCGCGCTCACGAGCGGCAAGACCGGCTCGGCGCAGGTCGGCGGCGTCACCATCGATATCCAGAACACCAGCTGGTTCGTCGCTTTCGCGCCGAATGACGATCCCGACATCGCGATCGTCGTCTGCGTGCCGAACGGGCTTTCCGGCTCCTCCTCCGCGGGCGCGGTCGAGGACGTGCTCACCTATTACTTCACGAAGCTCAACACAATGGCTTCCGACACTCTCGCCGGCATGAACGGCGTTACCCCCTGATTTCGGAGGAGATCATGTACGCAGTCATTCCGGCGTACAAGCCGGATAAAAAGCTTTATAATGTGATCGAAGGGCTCGTGGATGCGGGCTTCGATTTCGTCGTCGTGGACGACGGCAGCGGCGAGGAGTTCAGGCCGCTTTTCGACAGCATCGAGGAGGATTTCGGCCCCGTCGTCACGATCCTTCGCCACGACGTGAACCGCGGCAAGGGCAGAGCCATGAAGACCGCCTTTGAGTACATCGCCTCGGTCGCCGATGAGAACGAGGGTCTCGTCACCGTCGACGCGGACGGTCAGCACCTGCCCGCCGACGTTAAGAAGGTCGCCGCCGCCTGGCGCGAAACGCCCGACAGCCTCGTCCTCGGCAGCCGTCATTTCACGGGCAAGGTCCCGTTCAAGAGCAAGTGGGGCAACGGCTTCACAAGGATAGTATTCGCCGTCACGACCGGCGTGCGCGTATTCGACACGCAGACGGGTCTTCGCGCGTTCTCCGTGTCGCGCATACCCGAGATGCTCGCGATAAAGGGCGAGCGCTACGATTATGAGATGGCGCAGCTCTTGGACGCGACGAAGGAGCACATCGACATCCGCGAGGTCACGATAGACACGGTCTACATCGAGGGCAACAAGTCCAGCCATTTCCGCGTTCTGAAGGATTCGTTCCTCATCAACAAGATGATATTCAAGTTCATGCTGATGAGCTTCGTTTCGTTCCTGCTCGACTACTTCACGGTGCTCGCGTCGTCCGAGATACTCGCCTCGCTCCCCGCGGCGGTCGAGGTCGAGAAGAACAAATACCTCCTTCCCATGTTCGACCGCATGGTGGACACGCATCTTATCGCGCTGGTCATCGGAAGGCTTTTGGGCTCGACATTGAACTTCCTGCTTAACCGCAATCTCGTATTCAAGACGGGCGATAAGCTGGCTCCCGTAAGGTATTTCATCGTGGTCGCCGCGCTCGTCGCCGCGAACTACGGGCTCATCACGATACTCGTAAGCGGAGATAACGGCGTGCCCCTCTGGATAGGTCAGCTTATCGCACAAGCGATCCTCTATCCCGTCAGCTTCGTACTGCAGCGCAATTTCGTTTTCCCCAACAAGCATAAAAGAAAAAAACGCCTGTAAGCTTGATTTATGGATCTTCCTGTATTCATTCTGAACAGCGTTCTCCTCGGCGTCGGTCTCGCGATGGACGCCTTTTCCGTGTCGCTGGCGAACGGTCTTAACGAGCCGAAGATGCGGCTCGGGCGCATGTGCGTGATCGCGGGCGTCTTCGGCGCGTTCCAGGCGATAATGCCCATGATCGGCTGGGTGATCGTCCACACCGCCGTGCACTATTTCAGCGTGATCGACAGGTTCATCCCGTGGATCGCCCTCGCGCTTCTCGCGTTCATCGGCGGCAAGATGCTCTATGAGGGCATCAAAAACCGTCATTCCGAGGCGGAAAAACCCGCCGTCGGCTTCTGGGGACTTATCGTGCAGGGCGTCGCCACGAGCATCGACGCGCTCTCCGTAGGCTTCACCATCGCCGATTACGATCTCTCCCGCGCGATAACCGCCGCGCTCATCATCGCAGCGGTCACCTTCGTCATCTGCATGATCGGCCTCGTCCTCGGCAAGAAGGTCGGAACGAAGCTCGCCTGGAAGGCGTCCGTCCTCGGCGGCGTGATACTGATCGCGATCGGGATAGAGATATTTATCAGCGGACTGATAAAATGAATTGCGGCTTAAAGCCGCATGAATCGGCTTCGCTGTGAATTGCCGCCAATGCGGCATGAATTGCGCTGAAAGCGCATTTACGACAGTTTTTCGCGAAGGCGAAAAAATTCCTTCATGTCAGCCTGCGGCTGACAATTCATTCGCCTCCGGCGAAATTCATAAAGAAAAACCGCTCTCATATGGGCGTGTTTGCTTTTTTGGCTAAGGCATGAACAGAATCGAACCGGGTTCGATCTCCGGATGGAGCCCCGGATGACAAGGGGTAGGTTCTATTGTCATCGTCCCTTGTCAGCTTTTCCAAGCGGCGCAAAAAAGTGGGAACCTTCGCCGCCCTTCATACGTTATAATATCAGAAGACGAAATATTTGGCTCCGACCGTGTAAAAACGCGATATAAAAAGAATCAAGAGGTACGATCCCATGAAAAAGCTTATTTCTGTATTGCTGTGTGCGGTGCTGCTCATCGCTCTTGCCGCCTGCGGAAAGGGAAATCTTCCCGGGCTGATCCCCTCCGCGTCCGTCGGGACGGAAGCTCCGACCGCGGTCCCGACAGAGGCTCCTGCCCAAGCTCCCACCGAGGCGCCGACTCCCGGGCCCGACGCGGACTGGGATGCGGTGGTCTACCCCGAAAAGGCTGAGATGACCGAGGAGGAGCAGGCGATCGCCGACCGATACTATGAGGAGCTGAAGGAGGTTTATCCCGAGTTCGCCAATATCCCGCGCGAGCTCCTGAGCGAGAGGGTCTCCATTGACGAATACATTGATGTGACCTTCACGTTCTGCCTGGGCGGCTGCCCCACGGATTACAAGTGCGTGTTCTCGACCAGCCCCGGCTTCCCCGAAGGGCAATGGTATATGTATGGCGAAGAATACGCGGGCTTTGCCGACAGGGTACTGACGAAGGGGGAAATGGCCTCTATACGCACCATGCTGTTCAATTCCGTTTCCGCGTTCGTTGAGGAAAACAAGCTCGACGGCAGCGGCCTGAACGCGGATGAGATCCATGTCTGCTGGTATCTGCACGACGGCAAGCTGTACGCGTTAACCGAGTATATAGCAAACGTCACGCAGGAGACCACTGAGACCTTCGGCTGCCTTAGTCACGCCCACGTCTTCGGGCGCGTGCTCGTGGAGTTCGCCGAAGGCGGCGCCGTGCTTACCGACAACGAAGGAATCGGCAGCTGACGGCCATGGCAAACCGAAACGCCCCTCCTATTAGGCGGTACAAGGTAGGGATGCTCTCCATTGGAACTCAGTATCTGATAATACAAAAAACCGTTTCCTTTTCGGGAAACGGTTTTTTTGCAATTCGCTTTACGCGATCTCTTCTTCTTTCTCGTAAACGCTTACGCACTTATGACCGCCGTGCTTGGTCTCGAAACGGACGACGCCGTCGATCTTAGCGTAAAGGGTGTCATCCTTGCCGATGCCGACGTTGGTGCCGGGATGGAAGTGAGTGCCGCGCTGCCTGACGAGGATGTTGCCCGCGAGGACAAACTGACCGTCAGCACGCTTGGGCCCCAGACGCTTGGATTCGCTTTCACGACCGTTGCGGGAGCTGCCCACGCCCTTTTTATGCGCAAAAAGCTGCAGATCGAACCTGAACATATTAAGCCTTAACCTCCCTCTTTAGGATTTTGAGATAGTCACTGTAATTTTCCTCGATGGAACGAAGCCCCAGGAGCATCGTTTCCAGAATCAGCTCCGCCTTTTCACGGCTTAAGCCGGAAACCTCCGGTTTGAGCATGAGCCGGAGCTCGCCGTCCTTCTGTACCGCTTCGGCGTCGGCTTTCGCAAGCTCCGTTACGCCGAGATACGCGGTCTCGGTGAGCGCCGAGATCGCCGCGCAGACGATGTCCTCGCCCTTATCGGCATATCCCGAATGCCCCTTCGCGGTGAACCCCACGGGGCGGCCGCCTTGAAAATGGACGGTAATCCTTGTCATGACCCGTTTCCCTCTTTTAGCCGATGGAAACGACCTTGACCTTGGTGTACGGCTGGCGATGGCCCTGCTTCTTGCGGATGTTCTTCTTGGGTTTATACTTGAAGACGATCACTTTCCTGCCCTTGCCATGCTCCACGACCTCGCCGATGGCCTTAACGCCCTCAACATAGGGCTTGCCCACGGTAACGGTCTCGCCGTCAGCCATCATGAGTACATCGAGTTCGACCTTTGCGCCTACCTCTGCGTCAAGCTTCTCGACGAGGATCTCGTCGCCAGCTTCGACCTTGTACTGCTTACCGCCGGTTACGATAATAGCGTACATTCCGATTATTCCTCCTCTGACCAGTCTCGCCCGGGCTTCGGTGCGCGCTTTAAGGCGCGGCTTAAAACCGACACGGAGCGGCTCAAGGAAAAATATTATCACTCCAAGGCTTTTTTGTCAATGGCAAAATCACGATTTTTTTATATATAATAACGGTTTTTCGCGATTTTGCGTCTTGACTCGGCATGGCTTGATGGTACAATATGGGTATGGATATCAGGATCACGGAAAACGCCGCCGTTTTTACCGGCGTAAGCTGCTTCGATTTGAACAAGAGCGCGCTCTGCGGGCAGGCGTTCCGCTGGCGCGAAACGGCGGGAGGCGTTATTGGCGTCGTCCGCGGGACTCCCGCGCTCGCCGCTCGGGACGGCGATACCCTAAAAGTGAACTGCGCCGGCGTTCCCGACGCAAAGATGTGGGCGAACTATTTCGATCTTTACCGCGACTACGCCCGTATCGAGAAGGAGGTCATGAACGACCCCCGTCTTTCCGTCTGCTTTCCCGAGGCGCACGGCATACGCGTGTTCAACCAGGAGCCGTTCGAGGCGCTGATCTCGTTCATCATCTCGCAGAACAACAACATAAAGCGCATCTCCGGCATCGTCGAAAGGCTCTGCTTAAAATGCGGCTCACCCGTCCCGTTCATGGGCGAAACGCTGTACGCCTTCCCGACCGCGGAGAGTATCGCGAGGCTTACCGAAGATGAGCTGACCGCCCTCGGCACCGGCTACCGCGCGCCGTTCATCAAAAAAGCCGCGGAGCGCGTCGCGGACGGGTACGACCTTGAAAAGCTTAAGGATATGGAGCTTGACGAGGCGCGCGCGGAGCTTAAGACCTTCCCCGGCATAGGTCCCAAGGTTGCGGACTGCATACTGCTCTTCTCCCTCGGACATTCGGACGCCTTCCCCATCGACGTGTGGATCGACCGCGCGATGAAGGCGCTGTTTTTCGAGGGGAACGCCGCAAAGAAGGCCGAGCTTTACGAGGCTGTATCGGCCCTCGGTGAGTACTCCGGCATCATTCAGCAGTACATATTCCAATACGCGAGAAAGCTCGGGCGCGAAGGACTCTCCTCCGCAGAAAACCGGACATAAATATACTTGAAACCGTCCTCTCTCGGGTGTATAATAATTTTTTGGAAATAATCCCTTTCGAAAGGAGTTCATATCATGGAAAAAAACTATCGCGTGCTTGCGGTCAACCCCGGCTCCACCTCCACAAAGGTGGGCGTTTACGAAGGCTACACGATGCTCTACGAGGGCACTGTGCGTCATTCCCAGGAGGAGCTTTCGAAGTATCCGACGATCCACGATCAGAAGGATATGCGTATGGAGCTCGTTGAGGAGCTCGTCGAGGAGAACGGCTATAAGCTCTCCGAGATGGACGCTTTCGTCGGCCGCGGCGGCATCGTTCGCCCCTTGAAGAGCGGCGTTTACACGATCAACGAGAAGCTCATGGACGACCTTAAGAACCTTCCCAGCGCTCAGCGTCACGCCTCCATGCTCGGCGGCGTTATCGCGAGGGCTTTCGGCGACACCTACGGCAAGCCCAGCTTCATCGTCGATCCCGTCACCGTTGACGAGCGCGACGAGATCGCGAAGGTCACCGGCCTCCCCCAGATCAAGCGCGACTGCATTTTCCATTGCCTTAACCAGAAATCCGCCAGCCGCTATCACTGCAGGCTGAACAACTTAAAGTATGAGGACATCAACCTCGTCGTGGCGCACATGGGCGGCGGCATCTCCGTTGCGGCTCACAGGCGCGGCGTCATCGTCGACGTCACCGACGCCATCTCCGGCGAAGGCCCCTTCACTCCCGAGCGCTGCGGCTACATTCCCGCGAAGCTCCTTGCCGACCTCATCTACGACGGCGGCTATACCAGGGACGAGGTCTATAAGCTCATCTCCGGCAAGGGCGGCCTTATGGCGCATTTCAACACCAACTCCGCTCTCGACGTCGAGAAGATGATCGAGAACGGCGACGAGCACGCAAAGCTCGTCTACGAGGCGATGGCTTACAATATTGCGAAGTGCATCGGTCAGATGGCGACCGTGCTCTCCGGCGACGTCGACGCGGTCATACTGACCGGCGGCATGGCGTACTCCAGGATGCTCACCGATTACATCTCCGAGCACGTCAAGTTCATCGCTCCCGTGTCCGTCTATCCGGGCGAGGGCGAGCTCTCCGCTCTCGCGGCGGGCGCTATGCGCGTCCTCAACAACGAGGAGGAGCCCAAGGAGTACCTCGGCTGATCCCCTTAAGATCTTAGCGTGCGCCCGTGCTGGAGGTTTCGCGCGGGCGCATCGGTTTATATGAGCATAATTTCTTTCTTCAAAAACCTGTTTTCAGACCCCTCAAAAGGGCAGGTAAGGTTCGATCCAGCGGAGTACAGGGATATGTTTCTGATCGTAGGTCTCGGCAACCCCGGACGCGAATACGCGAATACGCGGCACAACGCCGGCTACATGGCGCTCGATCTTCTCGCGGAGAAGTTCGACATAGACGTGTGCCGTCACAATTTCCGCAGCGTTTACGGCGAGGGGCGCATCGGTTCCGAAAAGGTCGTCCTCGCGAAGCCCGAGACGTTCATGAACAATTCCGGGTTCGCCGTGCGTGACCTTGTGAACTGGTACAAGGCGGACAACGATCACCTCATTGTGATCTACGACGACGTGGATCTGCCCGTAGGCACCATACGCCTCCGCGAAAAAGGCTCCGCCGGAACGCATAACGGCATGCGGAGCGTCGTCTGCCAGCTCGGCTTCGACGATTTTCCCCGCGTGAGGATCGGCATCGGCGGCGCGGAGCACGGCATGATCGACCACGTCCTCGGCGCTTTCTCGGATGATGAAAAGGCCGCCGTAAAGGGCGCGATAGCCGACGCTGCGGAGGCCGCGGAGCTTATCGTACGCGGCAAAATGCAGGACGCGCAGGCGAGATTCAACAAAAAAGGCTCGAAAAAGAAGCCCGAACCCGCTCCCGAAACGGCGGAAAAAGAGTGAACCGAAGCTCCTTTTTCTATATAATCGACTTGAAATCACACCTCTTTTAAGCCTCCCTTTTTCAAACCAAGCTATTTCGGGCACGGCCATGCGACCGAAGGGAGCAGCGAGCAATGCGAGCCGCGCGGGTCAGCGCGGGAGCGGCGCGACAGCCGCGATACGTCGATCAAACTAGAAACTAAGGCTGCACCTGCGGTCATATCCCCGCAGCTTATAAATGAAAAATGTCGCGGAGTTTCAAGCTCCTGCGGCATGTTTTTTTGTTTTTCGCCCAATTTTTCACTATTTTTCTCAAAAAAAAGCTTGATTTAATAATTTTGTCACGATTTTTTAATTCCCTATTCACAAATTCTGTGTTATAATGTATATGGCATTACACCGCCAAAATCGCTGGCAAAGAATAATAAGAACGGAGGTGAAGCTGTTGAAGTTCAAGGACAGGGTGAAAGCCTTCCTCGGGGATCTCCACGACGGGATCTCGTGCAGGATCGAAATGGCATTGAAATTTGCTCAAAAGCACTTAAAGCTTGTGTGCGCGCTTGCCTGCGCCCTGGTAGTTACGATCGTACTTCTCTGCATTTTCATTCCCAAGCTCTCACGAGCGATCGATAAAATGATCTCCGCCCGCGCAAATTCCGTCACGGTGCCTTCCGCGCCGCCCGACGCAACGCCGACGGCGACCGCAATCCCCACGCCGGGGCCCTCGCCGACCCCGTCTCCCGAGCCCCTGCTTTTGAAGAGGGGCGACGAAAGCGATATAGTTCTCGACATCCAGCAGAGGCTGATGGAGCTGAACTATATGGACTACGATGAACCCACCACCAAGTACGGTCCGATCACGACCGATGCGATCAAGGTGTTCCAGAGGAGGAACGGCCTTGAGGTAACGGGCGAAACGGATATGACCTGTTATTCCCTGCTCATGTCAAGCGCCGCGAGGATCTATATGGCCTCGATAGGCGACGAGGGCACGGACATAAAGGAAATGCAGAAAAGGCTCTATGAGCTCGACTACCTTAAAAAGAATTTCGTGACCGGCACGTTCGATGAGGCGACCGAGGACGCCGTCCGCGAGTTCCAGAAGAAGAACCACCTCGAGATCGACGGTATGGTCGGTACCGAGACGAAGGAAATGCTCTACTCCGAGGACGCCATCGCGTTCTCCCTCTACATCGGTTCCACCGGCGCGGACGTCAAGCTCTACCAGAGCACGCTTTACAGGCTCGGCTATCTCAACACCGATCCCGACGGCGTTTACGGACGCGATACCGTCAACGCGGTAAAGAGGTTCCAGGAGAGGAACGACCTGATCGTCGACGGTCATATCGGCCCGACGACGAAATCGATGCTCTTAAGCACCAACGCGAAGTACAACAAGCTCGTCCTCACCATGAGCGGCGACGACGTTCTCCGCGTCCAGCAGAGGCTTTACGAGCTGAACTACCTTAAAAAATCCGAGGTGACGAGCTATTACGGCTCCGTGACCGAGCTTGCCGTCAAGGTCTTCCAGAAGAAGAACGGCTTAACGCAGGACGGCGCGGTCGGCAAGAAGACCATGGCGAAGCTCTTCTCCTCCTCCCCGGTCAGGGCCTCGCGTCCCGTAAGCTCCGATCCCGCCTATAACGGCTCAGGCGGAGGCGGTAGCTCGGGCGGAGGCGGCGGCACGTCCACCGGTCTCACCCCCGCGCAGAGGATCGAGGAGTTCATAAGGATCGCCAAGACCAAGGTCGGATGCCCGTACATCCGCGGCGCAAAGGGCCCGAATTCGTTCGACTGCTCCGGCTTCGTCTACTGGGTGCTGAACAAGGCCGGCGTCAAGCAGAGCTACATGACGAGCTACCAGTGGCGCACCACGACGAGGTACAGGCGCATCACGTCTATGAGCAAGATAAAAAGAGGCGACGTCATCGTCTATAGGATGAGCGCGACCTCCGGTCACGTCGCGATAGCTCTCGGCGACGGAATGATGATCGACGCATCGAGCCGGAACGGCAAGGTCGTCATAAGGAGCTATAACACAAGCTACTGGCGCGGCGTCTTCCTGTGCGCTTACAGGATATTCGAGTAACGAACCGAATAACAAAAACCCGCTTTCGGATGAAAGCGGGTTTTGTTATTTAATTATTCATCTTCTCCTGCCCGAATTGGCTATCGATAAGAGCCTCAGGAACGACACTGCTGCCGAGAGCGCCGCGACGAGGTACGTGAACGCAGCAGCCCTCAATACCTTCCTCGCCGCGCTCTCCTCCTCCCCGCGGGTTATAAAGCCCGCTGAGGCGAGCATATCGAGCGCCCTTCGTGACGCGTCGAGCTCGACGGGGAGCGTAACGAGCTGGAAAACGAGCGCGAAGCCGAAGAGCACCACGCCGACGAGCGATACGTAATACCCGAAAGCGCCTAAAAACAGTCCGCCGATGACGAGGATATACGAGAACCTTGACCCGAAGTTCGCCGCGGGAAGCAGGAAATTACGGAACTTTATCGCGGCCCAGCCCTCCTCGTACTGCATGACGTGACCGCATTCGTGCGCGGCGACGGCTATCGCGGCGACGCTTTGGGACGAGTAGACGGCCTCGCTTAACGACACGCACCCGGCTTTGGGACTGAAGTTATCCGTTAGCGAGCCGCTTATCTGCCTTACCCGGACGTTCGAGCCGTTCATCTCGAGAAGCCTCCTCGCGATCTCGGAGGCGGACATGCCGCTTGAGCAGCGGAGCCCGGAATATTTTTGAAATGTACTCGTCACCCTCGCCTGCGCGATCATGCCCACGATCATTATCGCGATCGCGGCAAGCAGGAGGAGCATTCCCGGGGACTCGGACAGGCCCCGCGAGGAGTAATACGAATAGGTGAGAACTGTCATCCGGTTCCTTCTCCTTAGAAGATATCGTACCTTAAAACGTACATTATGAGGTAGAACACCTGTCCGACGATGAGCACCGCCGATACGACGAGCGTCTTTGCCCTCGCCCTTATTATGCCCTCGCCGTCGTCACGCGATAAGCAGAGAAGCGCGAGCGCGAGCGGCAGTACGACGAGTCCCGCAAGATACCTCGGCACGGACAGGAGCGGCGATATCGAGCTCATCACCGCGAGATACGCCGTGAAGTACAGAGAATACGGCGAATGCATCGTCCTTGCCGCGGCGACGAACACGATGAGCGCTCCGAAAAGGTGCAGGATATTCGGCAGCCACAGTCCGAAGAAAGCGGCGTTGTTCTTGCCGAAGGTCGAAACGAGCCCGTTTATCTGGGAGTCGGCGGCGTTTAAGAGCACCGTCGGCTCAAGGCCCTTAAGCTCCTTCGCGGCCCTGATGAAATAGAACCATTCGCCCGAAACGTATCTGTTGAGCCCGAGATACGCCATGAATCCCGCCGCGGAAAGCAGCGTTCCGACCGCAACGACGATCAGCTTCTTTACGAAGATCTTCGCACCCTTGTCGCGGAAGATCCCGACAAGGTACGCCGCGGCTTCGGCGGTAAAGGGTACGGCTAACAGTATGCCCGATAATTCCGTTAATGACGCAAGCGAGATGAAAATGCCCGATATCACGAACTTTCCGCGCCGCATTGCGAGGAGCGCGGAGGAGCACATGAGAAGGAGCATCGCCTCGGGCAGAGGCGCCGCGTAGAATATCGCCGCGGGCATAAGGAACGTGAACAGCACCGCGACCTTGGCGGAGCGCCTGCCGAGATCGGGCAGCGCGAGGTGATAGATGACCGCGCTCGATAAAACGGAGCAGACGGTGCTTATGATGAGCGAGGAACCGAGCCTCGTCCCCGTGAGCATGGTGAGCGCGCGTATCGCCATCGGGAAGAGCGGCGCGAGCGCTATGTTCGGGGAGACTCCGTTCCCGTCGCGGTAAAGGTTTTTCGCGATCTCAAAATACCGGCTCGCGTCGGTATCGGCTTTGAGCCATATGCCCTTGAGCGTGGAGAGCAGCGTGCCGTGGTATCCCTCGGCGAGAGTGCTGATAAGATACGCCGCGAGGAAGAGCATGAGCCTTAAAAGCAGCGAGAGCAGTACGACCGATACGACGGGGTGTATCCTCCGCCTCCTCGTGCTGCGCTCGCCCATGGCGGCGAGTATCATCTCGGGATTGCCCTTGAAGAGCCTGAGCATCTTGGGCACGGAAAGCGCTAACGATACAGCGAGAAGAAGGAGCATTAAAGCCGACGCGACCGCCCCGATGAGATTGAGGCCTTCCTTCGCGAAGCCCCACAGGATATAGAGCACGAGGCAGGCGAGAAGAAACACGCCCGTCACGAGCTCTGCAAGGTGATCCGATATGAAGCTTTTGGTTTTTACGCGCTTTTCCATCCTGTTTATTATACCACTTTTTTCCCCGATAACAATAAGGATATTGACAAATAAAGAGTAATTTATTATCATTCAATTAAGAAAGAAAACCGTTAGGAGGCGCTTATATGAATTACTGCTCCAACTGCGGCGAGCCTCTTGAAGAAGGCAGCCTGTTCTGTTCCGTCTGCGGCGCAAAGGCCGAAGGCGCCGAGACCGCGGTCGAGCCCGCGCCCGATCCCGCCGAAACCGCTCCCGCCGCCGAAAAACCGGCTAAGAAAAAACGTAAGCTGTGGTGGCTGCTGATCCCCGCGGCGGTCCTGCTTCTCGCGTTCGGCGCGCTGCTCGCGATAAACCTTACGGGAGCTTACGTAAAGCTCCTGCCCCCGTCGCGCACAAAGTTCGCCATCGTGACGAAGGCGGCTCTTAACGACGCGCTCGACCGCGCCTTCGCGAAAAAGGACGTCACCGTTCCCGACAGCGTCAAAGCGAATATCGAGGCTTCCGTCAAGATCGACATGAAGGAACAGTCCGATTCCGACTACGGTTATACAAGCGGGCTGATCATAAACCTCATAAACCAGCTGACCGTGAAAGCCGATATCGACATGGACAAGACCGGCGCGAGGCTGCGTCTTGACGCGGCGACCGGCGGCATGGAGATAATCGAGGCGTATCTCAAGGCGGAGGACGGCAAACTGTTCTTTGCCGTGCCGGATCACCTTGACTCGCTCTATTCGATCGATACCGCGTTCCTCGCGGAAGAGTTCCTTTCCTCGGATCTTCCGGACGGCGTCGACGCTGCCGAGCTCTCGAACGTCGACCTTTCGCCCCTTGACGAAGAAAAGACGCGCGCAGAGATCATGGAGATCTACGAGATACTCATGAAGGTGCTCGACGACGAGGATACCGTGCTCGAGATCGCGAGCGAAAAGCAGGAACTCCGCCTCAAGTGCGCCGACTTCACCGTCACGGGCGACGTCTACGTCATCACCCCGTCCGAGAAGGCGCTCGAGAACCTGTTCATCGCGCTCGCCGAGCATTTCGGCTCCGAGGATTCGTACCTCGGCGGAAGGATCAAGGCCCTTAACAACGGCGAGGACGTTTTCGGCGAGATGAAGGAAAAAGCCGCCGAGACCGCGAAGGAGCTTCACGACAAGCATCTCACCGTGAGGCTCGGCCTTACCGATAAAGAAGTGCCCTTCATGAGCGTCAATACGGACGACTTCGCGGTCTATACCGACCGTCTTATAAAAGCGGGCGGATCCGGGAGCCGCTATATCGAGGCCGCGCCGAAGGGGAAGGACGATCCCGCCCTCGTGAAACTCTGCTATACCGTCGACAACGGCTCCGCGAAGAAGCTCAGCGGCTTCATCTCCATAAAGGACGACGACGAAAACTCCGTATTCGATATGGAGCTTGAGGGCAAGGAGCTCACGCTCACCTTCGATCTCGACCTCTCCTCCCGCTCCGCCATCGGCACTTTCGCGGGCGGCCTTTCGCTCAAGCTGGGCGAAGACGAGCTCGCGACGCTCACCGTAAAGCCCGAGGGCGAGCGCATGATGCACGTATTGAAGCTCCTCCCCGTAAATCCCGAGACGGAGATCGAGCTCATCACCCTTACGTTCTACGTCAAGGAGGGCGAGGCCGTGACGCTGCCCACCCTGCCCGAGGAGAAGATCGAGAGCATGGATCAGTTCGATGACGTCCTCGATGAGCTCGTCAACTCCCTGCTCGGCACGCTGATGCAGCTGTTCCTGGGCGGCGGCTTCGATTTCTAAAAGATGGACGCTCCCGTTCTTTCACTAAAGGATATCGTGCTTTCCTACGGCGCGGAGCGAGTGCTCGACTCCGTTTCGCTTGACGTGTACCCCGGCGAAGTGCTGGGCGTCCGCGGCGTGAACGGAGCGGGCAAATCGACGCTCCTCGGCATAATGGCGGGGCTTATCGCGCCCGATTCCGGCACGCGGACGGTCTCGCCGGAGCTTAAATCGCGCATCGCTCTCGTCCCGCAGGAGATCGCCCTCTACCCCTCCCTTACGGGGCGGCAGAACCTTGAGTTCTGGGCTGAGGCCTACGGGCTTAAGGGCGCGCCGAAGAAGGCGAGGATCGGATACCTTTTGAAGGAACTGAATCTTCAGGACAAGGCAAGAAAGCGCGTCGAGACCTATTCCGGAGGCATGCAGCGCAGGCTCAATATGGCGGCCGCGCTCGTCGTGACGCCGAAGCTCCTGCTCCTTGACGAGCCCACCGTCGGGCTCGACACGGAATCGGTATCGATAATGCTCTCGCTCATCACGAGGCTCAAGAACGCGGGATGCGCCGTAGTCCTCGTGAGCCACGCGGGCGACGAGATGAAGCTCGCCTGCGACAGGGTGCTGGAGCTTAAGGACGGCAGGCTCTTATGAGGTTCCTTGCCTGTCTTAAAAAGGATATAAGGCTTATGACCGGCGGCGGGATAAGGACGCTCCTTTTCCTCGCTCTGCCGGCCGTTCTTGTTTTTCTGATGCTTTGGGGAATGCGCGGGCTTGACGCCGAGAGCTTCACGAAGAGCTTCCCCATCGCCGTGCGCGATAACGACAACACGCTGATGAGCGGCATGCTCATATCAAGGCTCGACGATATCGGTATGTTCGATAAGGTCGTGCACGCGGAAAACGAGACCGACGGGGAGCTCCTCGAAGCCGGCTGCGCCGCGGTCGTGACCGTGCCGAAGGATTTCTTTTACGACATTTACGATATGTCCGACACCGACGTCGTCATATCGCTCAACATGAATATGCCCCACGAAGCGGCGATCGTAATGTCGACATTCGGGGCGATAACGAGGCTTCTGACCGAGAATCAGCGCGCGAGCTACGCCGCGGCGCGCGTGAAATACGGCGAGCTGGGACCCGTCGAATGGGAGGCGGTCTATCGCGATTACTCCCTCGCCGCGCTCGATTCCGCGCTTTCAAGGCTCGACGTGTTCAGCATGGACGAGCTCTACACAAAAGGCTATGACGGAACGAAGCTCTTCTTCGGCGCGAGCGTTATCTCGATGATAATGCTGTTCATGCCGCTCATGATGCTCCGCTCGGTGCCCGAGGAGATAGGTTCGGGGCTTGCGGGGCGGTTCTCGCTCGCGGGGGGCAGCGTTTATCTTACCGTGCTTTCGAAGCTCGCGATCGCGTTCATTTTCGTGCTTGTCCCGACCGCTTTAATACTGATCGTTCTCAAGATAAAGCTCACGCTCCTTCTCGCAGCGGCGCTGGTTTGTTCGTTCCTTTTCTCATTCTCTCTGTTCCTCGTCATTTCGCTTCTGACGAAAGACGCGGCGCTCTCGCAGTTTTCGGGAGTGTCGCTGATGCTTTTCATACTTCTGGCTGGCGGCGCGTTCTATCCCGGTGCGCTCCTCGGGAAAGCGTTCGGCGCGATATCCGGGTATCTCATGCCCGGCATGATACTCTCCGCCATGCTGCTTCCCGGCGGGGCGTTCAAGGAGATGCTGCCGCGCTTTTTAGCGCTCATCGTTCCGTTCGCCGTGTTCGCCGCCCTGTCGGCGCCGCTCATCCGTTCGGGCATAAGGAGGCGCGCGTGAGAAGGCTGCTTTCACAGGTAAAATACAAGCTCCTCGTCCTCATGAACGGGAGACCGTTCCTGTATTCAGCGGGGCTCGTTCTTCTTGCGCTTTCGTTCCTGCTCGTCATGAACGCCGTCACCGCCGTGCGCGAGAGCGAGGTCAAGATCAGCGTCTTCGACGAATGCGGCGGGGAATCGAGCCGCGCGCTTTGCGATTATATCTCATCGGCCAAGGGTTTGAGCGCAGTCTTTGCGGATTCCCGCGAGGAGGCGGAAAACGCCGTGTATCTGGGCAAAGCCGAGGCCGCGCTCGTGATTCTTCCCGATTACGACAGGCTGCTCGCTTCGGGATCGACGCATGGGCTCATCTCGCTCGCCGTGTCGCCGTCGTCCGTTTCGACCGAGATAATTACGGAGACCGTCGCGGGCGGCGTAATGTCGGAAAGAGCGAGGCTAAACTCCCTCGCGGAGCTTTCACGCGGCGGTTACGATACCGGAAAGTACGCCGAGTATGCCGACGAATTCGTTCCCCCGTACATGGTTACCGTCCGCGAGCTGTCGGGCTCCGGCTCCGACCGCGCCGTATTTGGAAGGACGTTCCCCGGATCGGGCGGCTTTTACGCGCTCGCGCTGATGCTCGTGATGCTGACCGTGGCGAAAAAGCTCGGCGGCGCTGACGAGACCGCGGTCTCGAGGCGGTATTCGGCGCTTCCCTCCGGACGTGCTTTCGATCTCGTTTCCGACCTTCTCGCCCTGTTCGTTCTCGCGCTCTTCGTTTCCGCGGCGGCTTTCATATTCCTGCCCGAAAAGAGCGTGACCGCCGCTTTCGCCTATATTGCCTACGCGTTCGCTGTGTCGGGGCTTTCGCTCTTCGCTTCGTCGCTCGCAAGGGGCGACAGGCTCGACGCGGTCTCCCCCGTGTTCGCGCTGGTAACTTCGATAATCGGCGGCTGCTTTATTGACTTTGGGGCGCTCCCCAAGCCTCTCGCGGCCGTCTCGCGCTTCACCCTGCAGGGGCAGCTGATCGCCTCCGTTAACGGGCAGGCGCTGTTCATACCCGTTCTTATCATTTTGGGCGTGCTGTTCGCCATTTTGTCGCGCGTCCGCGCCCGCTCGTAAAAAACGCTTGCATTCCGAATACTTGTAGTGTATAATGTCCCTTGCCGTGCTAAACGGGGAGTTGGCGGTGCCCTTTTCCTGCAATCCGCCGCAGCAGGGTCTAATTCCCGCCCCGAGGCAAGCGTTTGCGAGGCATGGAGCCGATAAGGAGCGTTGATATTCGGGTCCTGTTCAATCGATCACCGTGAACCATGTCAGGTCCTGACGGAAGCAGCATTAAGCGGAACGGTCGGTGTGAAGCAGGTCTGCCTGAAAGGAGCCGCCTGTCGGCATACCTCTCGGGGACGTCTTCGTCGAAGGGCGGGTGCACGGCTTTTATGCGATACTTCGGTCATTTTGCCGAAGTTTTTTCTTTCTGTTTTTTTGACCTTTTCTTACGTTTTTTTCTCCCCTTAAACGACCGTGGGAACGGACAGGCCGTCCTATATTTATCCCATGGAAGAGCTGATAAGAAAACTTGAGACCGACTCAGTCGCGGAAAAAACGGAAAAAGGGGCGAAAAGACTTAACTTCTCGCTCCTTGTTCCCGATATCGTTTTCATGCTTTTCTCCGCCCTTGTCGGCTCGTTCTCGCCCTTTGACGGCGTGTCGCCGTTCGGGACGGCCTGCGTGATAGCGGCGTGGTATTCGGGTTTCGATCCCGTCATGAGCTGCCTCGGCGCGTCCGCCGGGTACTTCCTTTCGGGCAATTACGCCTACGGCTCCGCCTGCGTACTGATGGGCGTTGGTCTTTTCTTCGCGGTCAGATACATGCGGGTGCGCCGCCTGTACCGCCTTCTCCTCGCCTTCGCGCTCGAATGTGTGCTGAACCTCATCGCCGCGCTCGTATTCAAAAAAAGCGTGATACTTTTCGTCGGCTCCGCGACGGTCTCCGTGCTCGGCGCGGTCGTTATTTCGAACGGCATCAAGGGCATTCGCTACGCCGTGCTCGGAAGGAGGATCGGCGATACGGAGCTTATGACGATGTCGGCGCTCCTCGGCCTCGTCGCGCTCTCGTTCGGCACGTTCAGGCTGTTCGGACAGAGCTTGGGCGTTATCTTCTCCGCGCTCTCGGTACTGTTCTTCGCGTATAGGTTCGGCGTTCCCGCCGTCGCCGCTGCGGTCACACTCGGCGCGGGCAGGATGCTTGCGACCGGCGGGGATATGCACTTCATCGCGGTGCTCGCGTCGACCGCTCTCATCGCGGCATCCGTGCGCTCGCTCGGAAAATGGGCGACGCTATTTAGCTTCGCCGCGATAACCTGCGCCATAACCTTTATTCTTGAGGGGAACGGCGTTATAAGCTATTTCGAATGCGCCGCGGCGGGGCTTATATTTGCCCTCGTTCCCGCGAAGCTCTATATGCCGGAGAACGTGCGCGAGGAGCTTCGTTCGCCCAACCGGCAGGAGCCCAAATACAGCGCGCTCACCTACCGCGTGGCGTCGCTTTCCGAGGTGCTTTCCGAGCTTGCGCGCGTGTACGGCGGCGAGACCGCGGAGCTCCTCAGCCCCGTCGCGAAGTCCTTAAAGAACGCGCTCTCCCCCGCGGACAGGAAGTCCGAAAGGTTCCGCACGGAATACGGCATTTCCTCCGTGAAAAAGCGCGGCAGCGCCCAAAGCGGCGACAGCACGCTCGCGAAAACCGTCGACGGCTTCGCGCTTTTCGCCGTGAGCGACGGCATGGGCACGGGCGACGAGGCGGGCCGTGAGAGCCGCGCGGCGCTTTCGCTGCTCGGCGACCTCATATCGGTCGGGTTCACCCTCGACGACGCCGTTAACGCCGTGAACAGCCTGCTCTTCAAAACGGGCACGGGCGATATGTACGCGACTCTCGACGTCGTGTTCGTCGATCTTAACGACGGTTCCGCCGAGATAAAAAAGCACGGCGCGCCGCCGAGCCTCGTCATGCGCGAGGGCAGGATATTCACCCTTTCGGGAAGTTCCCTGCCCGTTGGGATAATCGAGTGCGCCGAGGGCGAATCCCGCACGGTCGCCCTCAGGGACGGTGATATGATCGTGATGATGACGGACGGCGTTTCGGAGGCGCTCGGGAGCGATCTCTATTCCGCAGTGACGGAAGCCCTTCAGTCCCAAGACGCAGAAAAAGCCGCAGAGCGGCTTCTTGAGTCCGCGGCGGCCCGCGGCGGCGACGACGATATGACCGTTCTTACGGCGCGCGTCACTCGATGAGTCCCGAAAACTCCGGCGTGTAGACGCTCTCGGCGGACGAGAGCTTCTGCGTGAACACGTTCGTGAATCCGAGCCCGACGGCGTAGTCGACCGCCCTTTTGTATTCGCCCTTCGTCAACCTTCTGTCGAGGGGTTTTTTCATGCCCGCGATAGGCGTATACTGGCTCATGAGCGAGATGTACGTTCCGATCGGGAAATTTAAGCTTATGAAATCGAGCACGCGGCGCGTTTCGTCGACCGCGCAAGGCAGAACGAGATGGCGGATGATGACGCCCTTTTTGGCGATCCCGTCCTCATCAAGCTCGAGCGTGCCCGACTGCCTCTGCATTTCGATGATCGCCTTCGACGCGAATTCGAAGTAATCCGCCCTTTGGGAATATCTTCCGGCGAGCGAGGCGGAGACGTATTTAAGATCGGGCAGCCAGATATCGACGAGCCCCTCGAACCTTTTCAGCGTTTCGACGCGCTCGTAGCCGTTGGTGTTCCAAACGACGGGCACGGTAAGTCCCCTCTCCCTCGCGAGCGGTATCGCCCTTTCGAGGACCCGGGTGTGAGGCGTCGGAGTCACGAGGTTCACGTTGTGCGAGCCGAGCTCCTCGAGCCTCAGCATCATATCGGCAAGCGCGCTCTCGTCCGCGGGGACCGCGCCGGGGACGCCGCCCGTCCTCGAGATCTCTATGTTCTGACAGAACACGCAGCGCATATTGCAGCCGGTAAAGAATATCGCGCCCGAGCCGCGCGTGCCGGATATGGGCGGCTCCTCGAAATAATGCCTCGCGGCGCGCGCAACGAGCGGCAGCCTGCCCGCCCCGCATACGCCGGGGGCGTGCTCCCTGTATGCTCCGCACATTATGGGACATTCAAAACATTCAGTCATTGCTTTTGTAAAACCGTGAACTCAAATCTTATTATTCCGTCCGAATAATCCGCCGAGATGCTCTCGCCGAGAAGGTCAAGCACCTCCTCCGCTATCGCAAGTCCCAGCCCAGTGCCCTCGGACGAATGCGCCTTGTCCGCCTTGAAGAAGCGCTCGAAGAGGTGATCGAGATCCTTTCCGTCGATATCGGCGGGATTTGTGACCGAGATCACCCACCTGCCGCCGCGCTCGTTCAGACCGACGCTTATATTGCCCTCTTCGCCGTGCTTCACGGCGTTGTCCATGAGCGTGACGAGCACCTGCTCCACCCTGTCAGGATTGCCGAAAGCAGGGTATTTTCCCTCCGGAACGAGGAGATCTACCGTCATGCCCCGCTCCGCGGCGGGCTCCCTCATGCGGTCGGCGACGTCGAGAATGAGCTCGTAAAGCTCCATCGGCCGCTTTTGAAGCGCGATGCCGCCCGACTGCAGGCGCGAAAGCTCCAGAAGGTCGTTTATGAGAGTCGAGAGCCTTATGCTCTCCTTTAGGATATAGCCGTAATAGCGCATCTTCGCGTCCTCGTCCCTGACGAGCCCGTCGTTCAGCATATCGGCAATGCCGCGTATCGACGCGAGCGGCGTGCGGAGCTCGTGGCTGACGTTCGCAACGTAATCGCGCCTCGTCTGCTCCAGCCTCTCCGCCTCGGTCACGTCCATTAAAAGCGCGACCGCGCCCGCGAGCCTGCCCTTCTCCTCCTCGATAGCGGCGGCGTTCACGCGTATCACGCGCTCGCCGGAAGCGAAGCTCTCCGTTCTGCCCTCGCCTGTTTCGAGCACAGTCTTTACGAAGTCAAGCAGGTTTTCGGGTATGGGATCTCCGTCCGAAATGCCGAGAAGCCTCGTCGCGGAGTTGTTTATCCTTATCACGCTGCCCGCGGCGTCGAAGCCGATTATGCCCTCACCGAGACCGTCGAGTATCGCGCGGAGGCGGTTCCTTTCGACCGTGAGCTCGCCTATCGTGACCTTGAGGTTCTCCGCGAGAGTATTGAACGCGGAGCCGAGCTCACGCACCTCGTTCGAGCCCTCCGGCTCGACTCGCTTTTCGTAGTTGCCGCTCGAAAGCTCCGCCGCGGCGGAGGTGAGGTTCGCGAGCGGCCTCGTCATCCAGCGGGAGAGGAAATACAGGGGGATCGTCATGAAGGCTCCGACGGCAAGCGCGGAGACCGCGAGCACGACGATAAGGCTCCTTGACGCGGAGCTTATGTCGCTCATCTCCCTTATAAGGAATACGGCGCCGAGCTTTTCGCCGTCGGCGCCCAATATCGGAGCGGCGGCGATAATGCCCTTCTGCTTGTCCCGCGCGATCACCTTTTCCTCGCTGACGGACGGATATTCCCGTTTAAGGAACGGAAGTATCTCGTCGTTCTTCATGCCCATGTCGCCGTCCTTCGGACGTTCGCCCGGCTGCTCGCCGGGGAAATCGGGTTTTCCGGTCTTTATCAATTCGACGGGTTCCGAGAGCCCGTTCAGTATCACCGCGCGCGATTCGGTCGAACGGAGCATGAAGCGGAAGCTCTCCTCCGTTATCTCACCGTTCATGAACTTATATGCCTCCTCGGCCAGAAGCCCTGCGTCTTCACGCAGTTCGCCCGCGGCGATATTGAGATACACCGACCGTCCCGCTATCGAGAACAGCGCGACAGTTAGAAGTATGGAGGTCAGAAGCGCCGCAAGAAACGTAAGAAGCGCCGTAGACCTTAACGTAAGATGATTATTTCTCTTCCTGTCCCTCTTCACCGTTCTCCACCTCGAAGCGGTAGCCCACGCCGTAGACGGTCTTTATCGCCCAGCCTACGTCCTCTGCGGGCAGCTTCTGCCTTATCCTTTTTATCTGGGTGTCGACAGGACGCGTGTCGCCCATGTAGTCATAGCCCCAAACCTCCGAGAGTATCTTCTCCCTCGAAAAGACCTTGCCGGGATTCGACGCGAGAAGCTGGAATATCTCGACTTCCTTGGGCGTGAGCGGCAGTCTTTTGCCCTCGAAGCGCACGTCGTAGTTGTCGATGTTTATCTCGAGCGCGCCGTACCTTACGATCTTGTTCGGCTCCTCCTTCTGCTGGTTGTAGCGGCGGAGCACCGCCTTGACCCTCGCGACGACCTCGCGTGAGGAGAAGGGCTTTATGATATAGTCGTCCGCTCCGAGCTCGAGACCGAGCACGCGGTCGATCTCCTCGGACTTCGCGGTGAGCATGATTATCGGCACGCGGCTCCTCGATCTAAGCTCGCGGCAGACGTCCATGCCGTTTCTTTTGGGCATCATGATATCGAGTATGACCAGATCCGGTTTTTTAAGGTCGAACACGCTTATCGCCTGCTCGCCGTCGTACGCGGAGACGGTCTCGAAGCCCTCGTTCTGAAAGTAGGCGCCGAGGGTCTCGTGGATTATTCTCTGATCGTCGCAGATAAGAATAAGCTGTTTTCCGGGCATAGCCGGTCACCTCCTTAAATGACTGATTCAATTATAAACCATCGCCCGGAAGGATTCAACCGAAACACAATCTTGTCACAATTCATCCACAGCTTTTTTACGTTCGCAGCATTGTCAAACCGCTGTTTTTGGCTATAATAAGTAAATGAGATACCGGAAGCGCTTCTCGAAAGGAGTTTATGATATGGAAAAACAGAGAACGAGGATACCCGCGGGCGCGCTGATCGCCCTTTTGCTGATAGTCCTTTTCATCGGCGCCTGCATAACGGGCGTCGCAATACTGATAACCAACGGGATAAAAAGCCTTAAGGCGCCCGCCGCGACCGAGGCTCCCGACGGCGGAAAGACCGCCGTTGTGACCGCCGCGCCGACAGGCACGCCCTTAGGGGCGGCGGATCCCCTGCATCACGCTACGGGCGGAACGAAGGCCGAGGAAGGCGCCGCGCTGACCGAGATAATCGCAAGGTGCATGGAGACGGTCGTTTCCATCGACATCACCATGAAGCAGGGCTCGACCGACGTTTACGCGGGCTCCGGCTCGGGCGTCATCATTTCGTCCGACGGGTACGTCGTCACCTGCAATCACGTCGTCGAGGGCTCGGCGAACATATACGTCTATCTGAACGACGGCTCCTCATACACGGCTGAGCTTGTTGGAAACGATCCCGTGACGGATATCGCCGTATTGAAGCTGAACGCTTCGGGCGAGGAGTTCCCGTGGGCGACTCTCGGCGTGTCCGAAGGCCTTCTCGTCGGCGAGAGCGTTTACGCCATAGGCAACGCGCTCGGCACGCTTTCGAACACCGTGACGGACGGCATCATATCGGGACTTGACCGCGACATCGAGATCGACGGCCAGTCCATGACGCTTCTGCAGACCAGTGCCGCTATCAACAACGGCAACTCCGGCGGCGCGCTCTTCCTGCACGACGGCACGCTTATCGGCATCGTGAACGCCAAGACGAGCGGCACGACCTCGTCCGGCGCGACCATCGAAGGGCTCGGGTTCGCTATCCCCATCGACCTCGCGAAGCCCATTATCTCCGACATAATCAATTACGGCTTCGTTACCGGCCGTCCGTTCCTCGGCGTATCGACCAAGAACGTCTCGTACGGGTACAGCATGTTCTCCTACACCACCTATCCGCAGGTCGTTTCGGTGGTCGAGGGCAGTCCCGCGGCGAAGGCGGGCGTGCGCGAGAACGACATCATAACGAAGATTAACGGCGAGACTGTATCGAGCTCCACGGCTCTTCGCGTGAAGATCAACTCATTCAGCGTGGGCGACGAGATCACGCTGACCGTCGTTCGCGGCGGCAGCACGATAGAGATCAAAGTTACGCTTGAGGAACGGAGCGGAAGATAAAAGCCGCGCCGCTAATACGGAAAAAGAGCTTTGCCCCTTCTGAGGCAAAGCTCTTTAAGTTTATTCCGTTATCTCTGCGTCCTCTGGCTTAAGCCCTTGATGGAGTAGAGTACCCAGTCGTGCTCGTCAAGCGTAATGACGGTATCGCAGTAGGGGCACTTCGCGCTCTTGTTGATGGTGACGGGAGCGCCGCAGTTCGGGCAGTTGACCGACTTCATCTCGGCGGCCTCGCCGGTCTTCACGCCGTGCGTGCGGGCAAGATCCCACTCGTAGGTCATGAACTTCTCGGCGTTCGGATCGCCCCTAACGATGTTGCCGGTGGCGTCGTCGGTTGTATAGGTGACTATCCTCGTGGACATTTCGACGATGATGTGATCCATACCCTCGCGCTCAAACCAGCCGCGGATATTCGTGCCGAGCACGGAGATGCGCTCGATATGCGGGGTCTGGTGCGCCTTCTTGATCTCGTCAAGCTGACGGTCGTTCTGGGTATAGAACTCGTCGGTCAGATAAGGACGGAGCGGGGTAAGATCCTTCGCGCACCACTGATCCTGAAGCTGGACGTAGAGGTTCGCGAGCTTCGTCTCCATCTGCGCCATGCTGAAGCCGGGATCGACGGTGTTGACGTATTCCTCCATAGGCTTGAGCATGGAGTCGTCGGTGCGCTGAACGGCGGTCTGGACGGGAGTCTGGTAGGAACCGGCGTGCTTCTTCCTCATGATAAGAAGCACGATTATTACGATGATGACGATCGCGATTATCGGGAATGAGATCGGTGCTCCGCCTCCGCCGCCGGAGTAACCGCCTTCATAGTCCGAGCCGCCCCAATCGGAGCTTCCTCCCCAGTCGGAGCCTCCGCCGGAATCTCCTCCGCCGTAGTCGGAATCGCCGGAATATCCGCCGAAATCGGCTTGAACGCCGACCGCCGCGACAAGCATTACGAGGCAGACGAGTACGGCGAGAATCAAGAACAGTCTTTTCTTCATAAATTCCTCCTTCTGAAGGATACTTATCGATTACTTGGAACTATTATATAACATTCCGTTCCGGTTGTAAACAGTTTACGGAAGAAAAGCTTATGCGCCGAGCACGTCGGAAAGAGCGTCCTTTTTGAACTGCGTGGTATAAAGATCGTAATAGTACCCGTGCAGTTTTATAAGCTCCGCGTGCGTGCCGGACTCCGTGATCCTTCCGTCCCTGATAACGAGTATCCTGTCGGCGGAGCGGATGGTCGAGAGCCTGTGCGCGACGATGAAGCTGGTGCGGTTCTTGAGCACCTTGGTGATGGCGCTCTGGATAAGCTGCTCCGTCTCGGTGTCGATCGAGCTTGTCGCCTCGTCGAGAACGAATATCCTCGGATCGGCAAGTATTACCCTCGCGAAGCTGATGAGCTGCTTCTGCCCCGTGGAGAGGCGTCCGCCGCCCTCGCCGACCTCGGTGTCGTAGCCCTTTTCGAGCTTCTTAATGAACTCGTCGGCGTGGACGAGCTTCGCCGCGGCGATGACCTCCTCCTCGGTGGCTTCGGGGCGGCCGTACCTTATGTTCTCCTTGATGGTAGTGGAGAAGAGATACGGCTGCTGGAGCACGTAGCCGAGACGGTCCTGAAGCCAGAGCTGGCTCCTTTCGCGGTAATCGACGCCGTCGACGAGTATCCTGCCCGCCGTGGGTTCATAGAAGCGGCAGACGAGGTTGACTATCGTGGACTTGCCCGCGCCGGTCTCGCCGACGAGAGCGATGTTCTGCCCCGCCTTGACGTCGAGATCGAAGTGCTCGAGCACCTTTTCGCCGCCCTTGTAGGCAAAGCTCACGTCCTCGAAGCGTACGTCGCCCTTTAGTTCCTCCCAGTTCTCGCGCTTGGGCTCGAAGCTGGTGCCGTACTTCTCGATGACCTCGGGGGTATCGGCGATCTCGCAGGGAGTCTCGATCAGGTGGATGACGCGCTCAGCCGAAGCCTGCGCCGACTGCATCTCGGCGAAGATACCCGCGAGCTGCTGGATGGGATCGAATATGCCCTGGGAGTAGGATATGAACGTCGCGAGCGTACCGACCGTTACTGTGCCGAAGGCGATCCACTTTCCGGTGACGCTCATGCCGCCGGCGTAGAGCGCGAGGCCCGTGCCGATTGCGCCGAGGCACATGACTATCGGGGTGAACATGGCGGAGAGCACGGAAGCCCTGATGGCGGACTTCCTCATCCTGCCGGTCTCGGCGCGGAACTCCTCGCTGTTCTTCTCCTCGCGGACGAGCGTCTTCGTCGTGACCGCGCCCATGATGCCCTCGTTGAGCGCGCCTGTGATCCTGGAGTTCTGCTTCTTTACGTCGCGGAAGTATTTTAAGATCTTCTTCTGGAAGTATACGCAGATCACCGCGAGAGGCGGAAGCACCGCGATGACGATCAGTGCGAGCTTCCAGTTAAGGACGAGCATCATGATAACGATGCCCAGGACGTACGCGCCCGACCAGAGGATATCGACGAGACTCCACGCGATGAGCTCGGAAAGGTTGGCGACGTCGGCGACCATTCTCGCCATAATGTAGCCGACCGCGGTCTTGTCATAATAGGAGAACGGGAGCTCCTGGAGCTTCGTGAACGCATCCTGCCTTATGTCGAAGGCTATCTTCATCTCCAGCCTGCCGCAGCCCATTATGAACGAGAGGACGCCGAAGGCCTGCAGTATGATGAACGCTACGTATACGATCGCGAACGGCACTATCCTTTCGGTGTGCGAGCCGACGATTATGTTGTCTATCGCGTACCTCGAGAGCAGCGGATAGACTATGTCGATAGCGGCGACGAGAATGTTCGCGGCTATTACGAAAATGACTGTCTTCTTCGAGCGAAGCGCGTATTTTACGAGCTTTCTCCAAAGCTTGAAGTCCACCTTATGCTGAAATTCCTCCTCCTGGAGGGCGGAAGTTTCGAGATCTTCCATCAGGCTTCGCCTCCTTCCCTGTTAAGCTCCGTCTCGCCGAGCTCGTCCTCCAGCATATTCTGGATGCGGGCGATCCTCTTATAGAGGCCCTCCCTCGCGATGAGCTCGTCATGCGTGCCCATATCTACAAGCCTGCCGTGCTCGAGAACGAGTATCTTGTCCGCGGTGGACAGAGTCGTGATCCTGTGTGAGATTATGAACGTGGTGCAGCTGCCGCGGCGGCTCATAAGCGCCTTTCTTATAGAGGCGTCCGTCTCGGTATCGACCGCGCTCATCGAGTCGTCGAGTATGATTATCGGCGCGTTCTGCATCAGCATTCGCGCGATCGCCACGCGCTGCTTCTGTCCGCCCGAAAGGGTGACGCCGCGTTCGCCGACAACGGTGTCGTAGCCCTTTTCGAAGCCCATGATGACGTCGTGCACCGCGGCGACCTTCGCGGCCGCGGCGACCTTGTCCTCGCCCGCTTCGGGCTCGACGATCCTGATATTGTCGAGTATCGTCCTTGAATAGAGGAACGGCTCCTGAAGGACGATGCCGATGTTCTTCCTTAAATGATGGCGCTCGATGTCGTTTATGTTCACGCCGTCGACGAGTATCTCGCCCTCCGTCGCGGTGTAGAGCCTCTGCAGGAGCTGTACGAGGCTGGATTTGCCGCTGCCGGTCGAGCCGAGGATCGCGACGGTCTCGCCCCTCTTAGCCGTGAAGCTGATACCGTCAAGCACCTTTTCGGTGCTGTCCTGATAGGAGAAGCTGACGTCTCTGAACTCGATATCTCCGTTGATCTCGGGCGTGAGCGCCTTGCCCGGCTCCTCCTCGAGAGGAGCGGACATGATCTCGTTGAGCCTGCCCACGGAGACCGACGCCTTGCCGAGGTCTGCAAGTATCCTGCCGAGCTGACGGACGGGCCATGTGAGCATCGAGGTGTAGGACGTGAATACGAGCATCTCGCCGACCGTGATCCTGCCCTTGATCGTGAAATAGACGCCGACCGCGAGCGAGAGCAGTATCTGCATATACCCGATAGCGTCGGAAGCCGACCAGTAGTAGCCCATGAGATAGGTTACCTTGAGCGTCTTTTTCCTGTAATCACGGTTCTTCTCAGTGAAGGAATCGAGCTCTCGCTTCTGCTGACCGAAGGCGCGCACGACGCGCACGCCGGTAAGGTTCTCCTGTATCGCCGCGGAAAGGCTGCCCTCCGCCTCGTCGGAATCGGAGAATGACTTCTTGACCGCCTTGAAATAGATGAAGCTCGAAACGAACAGGAGCGGCATCAGAAGCACCGACCAGAGCGTGAGCTTCGGGTCGATATAGAGCATTATAGCCGCCGCGGTCACGACCATTAGGACGGTCCTTATGATCTCGAGGAGCTGATTCTCGATGAACCTTCTTACCGTGTCGACGTCCGAGGTGCACCTCTGCACCAGATCGCCGGTCGATACGTGCTTGTGATAATCGAAGGGCACGTTCGCGAGGTGCGTATATAGGTCGTCGCGGGTGTTCTTCGCGATCTCCTCGCCGGCGTAGGAGATGAACGTCCTCCTTAAGAAAGCGCCGAGAGCGTTGATCCCCGTGAACAGGAGGAGCAGTATCGCCATTATATAGAGATGCTTAAGCAGGAACTCCCTGCCGCCTATCGACTCCACCCAATCGATCAGCGCCTTGGGTATGGAGGCGGCGCCCGCCTCGTACCCCTTTTCCGCATAGGGAATAAGCACGTAGTCTATCGTGAAGCTCGTGATTATCGGAACTATGTATACCGTGACGACGGCGACTATCATCGCGATGCCGGCCAGGACGAAGTACTTCCCCGTCCCCCTCATCATGCGCCTTACGAACGCTGCCTCGGAACGCCTTTCGGCCTTTGTCTTCTTCTTTTTCTTATTGTCTTCCATAGTGTTCACCGTATTGTCTTTTTTTCTTTTTTCCGGACAAAAAATGCCGCGGGCTTTTCGTTCGCCCGCGGCATGTATGCGCCTTGTAACCTCAGATCAAAGGCCGCATAGACATGATACGGGCATAGTTATCCCTATAAACCAACGCGATCCTGACAAGCATTGCTTTGAACATATCCATTGCGGTCTCCTTTCCGAAAATTTCCAATTAAGTATAAATCCTTTGTATTACCTTTGCAAGAGCTTTTTACCGTTTTTTGCAAATATATTATCTGTATGAAATATATTGTTTGATTCCCCGCGTTCCTTGTTGACATATCGGGGCAACGTGCATATAATAAGCTTTGTTAGCACTCCCTACTAACGAGTGCTAACAATCGACAGCGTTCGATATGATATTAAACGTATTTATAATAGGAGGATCACATTATGAAACTGAGACCTTTATCCGACAGAGTAGTCATAAAGTCGCTCGAAGCGGAAGAGACCACCGCGTCCGGCTTCATACTCACCGGTAACGCCAAGGAGAAGCCCCAGATGGCCGAGGTCATCGCGGTCGGCCCCGGCGGCGTCGTCGACGGAAAAGAGATCGTGATGAACGTAAAGCCCGGCGACAGGGTCTTTTATTCGAAGTATGCGGGAACCGAAGTCAAAATGGACGGCGTTGAATACATCATCGTCCGCCAGAACGACATACTCGCGGTAGTCGAGGACTGATTTAGGAGGAAAAACATCATGGCAAAGCAGATCAAATACGGCGAGGACGCAAGGCGTTCTCTTGAAAAGGGTCTTGACACCCTTGCGAATACGGTTAAGATCACTCTCGGCCCGAAGGGCAGGAACGTGGTTCTTGACAAGAAGTTCGGCGCTCCCCTCATCACCAACGACGGCGTGACCATCGCCAAGGAGATCGAGCTTGAGGATCCGTTCGAAAATATGGGCGCTCAGCTCGTTAAGGAAGTCGCGACGAAGACCAACGACGTGGCGGGCGACGGTACCACCACCGCCACTCTGCTCGCGCAGGCGATCGTCCGCGAGGGCATGAGGAACGTCGCCGCCGGCGCGAACCCCATGGTCTTAAGGCGCGGCATCGAGAAGGCCGTGGATGAGGCCGTCGCGGGTCTTAAGGAGATCTCGAAGCCCGTCACCGGCAAGGGCGAGATCGCTCAGGTCGCTTCCATCTCCGCTTCGGACGACCGTATCGGCGCTCTCATCTCCGACGCGATGGAGAAGGTCGGCAACGACGGCGTCATCACCGTCGAAGAAGGCAAGACCATGAAGACCGAGCTCCGCTTCACCGAGGGCATGCAGTTCGACCGCGGCTACGCTTCCGCCTATATGGTCACCGATCCCGATAAGATGGAGGCCGTCCTCGACGATCCCTACATCCTCATCACCGAGAAGAAGATCACCAACATTCAGGACATCCTCCCCGTTCTCGAGCAGATCGCGAAGCAGGGCAGGAAGCTCCTCATAATCGCCGAGGACGTCGAGGGCGACGCGCTTGCGACTCTCGTCGTCAACAAGCTCCGCGGCATATTCACCTGCGTTGCCGTCAAGGCTCCCGGCTTCGGCGACAGGCGTAAGGAAATGCTGAAGGATATCGCGATCCTCACCGGCGGCCAGGTCATCTCCGACGAGCTCGGCATGGAGCTTAAGGACGCGACCATCGCGCAGCTCGGCTCCGCGCGCCAGGTCAAGGTCGACAAGGAGAACACCACCATCGTCGAAGGCGCCGGCAACAAGGAAGAGATCGCGGCGCGCGTTAAGACCATCAAGGCGCAGATCGCCGAGACCAAGTCCGACTACGACAAGGAGAAGCTGCAGGAGCGCCTCGCGAAGCTCGCGGGCGGCGTAGCGGTCATCTCCGTCGGCGCGGCCACCGAGCCCGAAATGAAGGAGATCAAGCTCCGCATCGAGGACGCCCTCAACGCCACCAAGGCGGCCGTCGAAGAGGGTATCGTCGCGGGCGGCGGCGTTGCGCTCATCAACGTTATCGACCGCGTCAAGGCGCTTGAGGATAAGACCTTCGGCGACGAGAAGACCGGCGTAGACATCATCGTCCGCGCGCTCGAGGAGCCCCTCCGTCAGATCGCCGCGAACGCAGGCCTCGAAGGCAGCGTGATCGTCGCGAACGTCAGGAATTCCGACAAGCCCGGCTACGGCTACGACGCCGCGAAGGACGAGTACGGCATGATGTTCGAAAAGGGCATCATCGACCCGACCAAGGTCACCCGCTCCGCTCTGCAGAACGCGGCTTCCGTCGCCTCCATGGTGCTCACCACCGAGAGCCTCGTCACCGACATCCCCAAGCCCGAACCCGCCATGCCCGCCGGCGACCCCGGTATGGGCGGAATGTATTGATGAAATGAACAAGAACCCGGAGCGGAAAACCGTTCCGGGTTTTTTATGCTGAACAGAGAAGGATCGCACAGTTTATTAATAGGAGGACAGGTTCGATACAAGCAAGAGAAACTAAGAAGGGAGTACCGGATCCGATTGCCGGCAGGACGATCGGGGATCGAAAGGACAGCCGGTCTTTTGAACAGGCTTCAAGAGGCCGGAACTTCCTTATTCAGTGCAAATAAAAGCGACAGGCTTTTGCCTGTCGCATTTATTTGGTCTGGGTGAGAAGATTTGAACTTCCGGCCTCGGGGCGGGCTGCTCGCTTCGCTCCCAAGGCCGCCCGTTGATTGCTTTTTCAAACATCCACTGGATGTTTGAAATCGCCTTCGGCGACCTGCAATCAACCCCTCTTAGGCTTCAAGAGGCCGGAATTTACTTATTCAAATCAAACAAAAGGGACAGGCTTTGCCTGTCCCTTTTGTTTGGTCTGGGTGAGAAGATTTGAACTTCCGGCCTCTTGAACCCCATTCAAGCACGCTACCAAACTGCGCTACACCCAGTCGCTTAATGCTCATGTATTGTAGCACCGCGAATACGCATTGTCAATAGAAAGATGAAAGTATATTGTTTCTTTCATACCACCTGGAAAAGGTAGAACTTTAAGTAATCCGTCTCCCTCACCGTGGGCAGTATCGGATGGTCGGGCGCCTGCTGGCGGGCTTCGATCTGGCGGAGCGTGACGGACGCGTCGTGCGCGGCCTCCTGGAGCATCTTTCTGAACATATCGTCGTACATGAAGTGCGAACACGAGCAGGTGGCTAGATAGCCGCCCCTCGGCAGGAGGCGCATCGCCTTTAGATTGATCTCCTTGTACCCGCGGTAGGCGTTCTTCGCCGTCGCGCCCGACTTGGTGAACGCTGGCGGGTCGAGTATGATAAAGTCGTAATCCTTCGATTTTTTGGCGTTCAGCTCCGTTAAAAGGTCGAAAACGTCCGCGACGATGAAGTTCATCTCAATGTCGTTCCTTTGGGCGTTCCTCTTAGCGAGCTCTATCGCGTTCGCGGATATGTCGACTGCGGTCACGCTTTCGGCGTTCCCCATCGCGGCGTTCAGCGCGAAAGCGCCCGTATGCGTGAAGCAGTCGAGCACTCGTCTGCCCTTCGCGAGCCTTCTTACCGCGAGGCGGTTATACTTCTGGTCAAGGAAGAAGCCGGTCTTCTGTCCGTTTATGTAATCGACGTCGTACTTGATGCCGTTCTCGGTGATCTCGGTATGTCCGACAAGATCGTTTCTCAGCCCCTCGTGACTGAAAAACGCCTTGTACTCCTCCATCCCCTCAAGCGCTCGGATCGGCGCATCGTTCCTTTCGAAAACCGCGTCGACGGTCTCGCCCATCGACCTTAAATAATCGACGATAAGCGGGAAAATGATCCCCTTTCTTTGATCCGTGCCGAGCGAAAGGGACTGTGTGACGAGCACGCTGCCGAAGCGGTCTACCGTAAGCCCCGGGAAGAAGTCCGCCTCGCCGAAAATGAGTCGGCAGCAGGAAAAATCGTCGCCCATGACCTGGCGGCGATAATCGAGGGCGTACTTCACGCGGCGGGCGTAGAACGCCTCGTCGAAGCGGTCGTTCGCGTTCGTCGAGATGACGCGCACCGCGATCTTGCTTAAATCGTTAACGTAGCCCGAGCCGAGGTAATTCCCCTTTTCGCCGAAGACGTCGACGATATCGCCGTTTGAGTACGCGCCGTTTTTCCGTATGATCTCCTCGCCGTAGACCCAGGGATGACCGTTTTTAAGGCTGAATTCCGCCTTTTTCGTTACGGTGAACGCGGGATAGCTTCTTTCCATCTTTCTTCTCCGATAGCTTGATGCCTTATTTTATCAAACGGAAAAGGGTTCGTCAATGAGCTTTCGGCTCACGAACGGACCCTTTGACAGGAGGAAAACCTTCTTCCTTAACGTTACTTCATCATGTTGCTGCCGGAGTTCTGCATATTCTGCTCGGCATAGGCGATCATGCGCTTCACCATCTCGCCGCCGATGGAACCGGCCTCGCGCGCGGTGATGTCGCCGTTGTAGCCCTGCTTGAGGTTAACGTTCATGCTGGACGCGACCTCGGTCTTGAACTGATTAAGACGGCTCTTGGCCTCACGGTTGTTGTTAGTGCTCATTTTCGTTCTCCTTTCATAGATTTTTTTCATGCTCTTTTACTTATTCATATTGTTCTCGGCGTAAGCGATCATACGTTTCACCATTTCGCCGCCGACAGAGCCTGCTTCGCGGGATGTAAGATCACCGTTGTAACCCTGCTTGAGGTTAACATTGATGGAGTTCGCGACCTCGGTCTTGAACTGCTCCATGGAATGCCTCGCCTCGGGAACGATGACGCGGTTTCTCCTTGACATACCTTTTTCACCTCCTTAAGGTTTTTGCAAACGGCTTTAAAATGCACTTTACCGTTTCGGTATTAATTTGCGTAAAAATAAGACCTATTATGACAGGAAATTTTTGAAAACAAAAAAGCCCGAACGGGCTTTAAAACATGGTTTGATTTACTCCGCGAGGTCCGAAAGAAGCGTTCTGTACTTCTCATAGAACGCGCCAAACCTGTTTTCTTCGATCGCTTCGCGTATTTTTTTCATCAGGTCGTTGTAAAAATACAGATTATGAAGAATGCAGAGCCGCATGCCGAGGCGCTCGTCCGCCTTAAGAAGATGCCTTATGTACGCTCTCGAATAGCTTCTGCACGCGGGGCAGGAACAGCTTTCAGATATGGGTCTGTCGTCGAGGCGGCAGCGCTCGGCCAAAAGCCGTCTTCTGCCCTCCCATGTGTAGACGTTGCCGTGCTGCGCGCCTTTTAGCGGGAAGACGCAGTCGAAGAAATCGACGCCGCGGTAAACGCCCTGGATTATGTTCGAAGGCGTGCCGACGCCCATGAGGTACCGGGGCTTGTCCTTAGGCATTTCGGGACAGACGGCGTCGAGCACGCGGTACATGACGCTCGCCTCCTCGCCGACCGACAGTCCGCCGATAGCGTAGCCGGGAAGGCCGAACTCCCTGATCTCACGCATATGACGGATCCTGAGATCGTCGTACGTGCCGCCCTGACCTATGCCGAAAAGAAGCTGGTCGGGGTTCACGGTATCTTCGAGCGAGCTGAGCCTCTCATGCTCCTTTACGCACCTTTCGAGCCATCTCGTGGTGCGGCCGATGCTCTTTTCGACGTAGGAATACGGCGAGGGATTCTCGACGCACTCGTCGAACGCCATCGCGATCGTGGAGCCGAGCGCCGACTGCACGCGCATGGATTCCTCCGGCCCCATGAAGAGCGGTCTTCCGTCGATGTAGGACGTGAAATGCACGCCCTCCTCGGTTATCTTTCTTCTTTTGGCGAGCGAAAAGACCTGGAAACCGCCGCTGTCCGTGAGGATGGGCCTGTCCCAGTTCATGAATCTTTTAAGCCCGCCGAGAGTCTTTATGAGCTCCTGTCCCGGGCGCACGGCGAGATGATACGTATTGCATAGAGCGACCTGGCAGCCGATCTCCCTAAGGTCGTCTGTGGACGCGCCGCCCCTAATCGCGGCCGCCGTCGCGACGTTCATGAATACGGGCGTTTCGATAACACCGTCGTTCGTCACGAGCCTTCCGCGCCTTGCCGCGCCGTCGGTATTTATCAGGGTAAAACCGTTCAAAGTCTTTTCTCCGGTAGATTATTTGTTTTTATTATAGCTTTTCCCGCCGCTGAATGCAACAGCCTCGCCGATCGACGCCATGGCTCCGAGCCCCACCGCCGCGTCCTCAAGCTCCTTTTCGTCAATCTCCGCCACCCTTTCGCCCCCTTTGCCTATCACCGTCAGCACGGCGTAGCCCCCGGGCGGCAGAAGCTCCAATGCGCGGGCGACGGTCGTATCCGCAGGAACGGCTATACCCGTCACGTTAAGAGGTCTTCTTCTATTAAGCCTTTCGCGCCTTACAGCGGGAAAGCTCTCGGGAGAGCGCTCGGTCAGTGCGGATAATATAAGAAATATCCCCATTGCGAGGAAGGTCACGTTGAACGCGCCGCGGTAAAGGAGCAGACCGAACGCCGCGATAAATCCCGCGCCCGTTATTGCGCCGAGCGCGCGGAGCGCGTGCATGGCGGGCTTTTTGCCCCTTGAGGAGCAGGCGGCGTAAATGAGTCTGCCGCCGTCGAGCGGCATCGCGGGCAGGAGGTTAACCAGAAGGAGCGCGAGGTTGAACTCCGTAAGTCCGAGCCCCGCCGCGCGGTATACGGGAAAAAACTCCTCGAAAAGCGAAGAGAGCGCAGCCATAGAGAGGCTTGCGAGAGGTCCCGCGGCATAGATCGCGGCGGCGTCCGCCCGTGACGAAAAGGCGCAGTCGAGCCTCGCCACGAAGCCGAACGGCTGTATCTCGACCGAACGCACGGGATAGCCGAGCCTTGCCGCAGCCATTGCGTGAGCGCACTCATGCGCGAGGAGCGATATGAAGGCCGCCGCAAGCGCGCGAAAGCCGCCGAGGAGCGCCGCGAGCGGAACGAAAGCAAGTAAAAACGGGCTGCACTTTATCTCCGTCCCGCCTATTGAAAACAGCTTCACTTGAGCGTCATCCCGCCTTTCCGAGGCCGAAGAGCTCCGCAAGGTCAACAGGTCTTCCGCTCTTCCACGCGCGCACCGTGACGGCGCTGCCCTTGACCGTGCCGAGCTTCTGCCTTACCCTGACCGGCTGGCCCTCCTCGACAACGACCTCGTCAAAGCCGTAGACGGCGAACTCCATATCCCCGTCGGTCACGACCGATACGTACTTGCCGAGATCGGGATCGACGCCGACCGCCTTGATCCTGCCGGCCGCGGGCGAGATCACGTCCGACCCGACCGGAGCGACTATCGAAAGCCCGCCGTCCTGCCGCGCGTCAAAGCTGAGCGCCGTGACGGGCATCACGGGGCCGGACGACGGCGAAAACACCTCGATTATCGACGGGAGCGAAACGAACCGGAGCCTGCCCGGAGTCTCCTCCTCCCTCTCCTCGCCGTCCTTTCTTTCGGTAAGATCGCCTATCACGCTGAGCGCCTCGTTGTTTCCCGAGAGCTTGAGGCCGAGTATCAGCGCAAATGCCGCCGCGCAGATCCCGAGGCGGATCAGCAGAAATCCCGCCGTCGAGCCGAGCCTCTTCCCGCCGCGCTGCTTCGCGACCGCGGGCAGCCTTAAATAACGTCTTCTGCCCTCGCCGTAACCCTTCGAGACGAACTCCGTCGTGTTGAGTTTTTCGTTTTCATCCATAAAAAAAAGCCTCCCGCGTATACTTCATTCGAGTATATGCGGGAGAAGCCGTTTTCAATGCCTCATCCTTGATTCGACGACGCGCCCGATGATCTCGAGATCGCCGTCGGTGACGATCATCGGATCGTACGCCGGATTCGACGGGATCAGCGCCAGGCTCTTTCTTATCCTTTTCACGCGCCTTAATAGCACCTCGTCGCCGAGCCTCACGACGTAGATCTGACCGTCGCGGAGCTGATCGCCCTTCTTGACCAGAACGCTCGCCCCCTCGGCGATGAAGTCGCCCGTCATGCAGTCGCCGACGACCTCCATGAAGAAATAGTCGCCGTTTGAGACCTCGCCCGAAGCCACGGGGATGTAGTCCGTGATGTTCTCCTCCGCGAGCATCGGCTCGCCCGCGTGCACCATGCCGACCATCGGTATCATCACCGCGTCGCCCATGCCGCTTTCGCGGATCCTGCACCTCATCATGGCGGGAATGCCGCCGTCCGCGTCGCGGCAGAGCAGATGATCGGCGGATACTTTGAAGATATCCATGAGCTTTTCGAGAACGCCCGCCGGGATCCCGATCTTTTCGTTTTCGTATTTCGATACCGCGGCCTTCTGAACGCCCAGCATCCTGCCGAGCTCGTCCTGAGTAATGCCCATTTTAAGGCGCAGTTCCTTTAAACGATTCATCGCACACCTCGTGACTCTTTTGTTAATTACATTGTATCCTAATCGGAAACAATTCGCAAGCGTTTTTGAAGAATATATTAAAATTCTTTAATTTGAGTACCATTTTTGGTCTTGACAGTTTCCAAATAAGAAACTATAATGTGACCGTAACAAAGAGCCGGAGCAAAAAAGCGCACGGCGGGACAAGAAACGCGAAAGGAGAAGCAGCATGAATTACTTTGGACTGATAGTTCTGTTTATGGTTCCCGGCATCATCGTCGGGGGCATGGGCGCAACGCTTATAAACGACGCGAAGAGGAAGAAAAGAGCCGAATCCGCGAAGCGCCGTCTGCGCGCAAGCAACTGAATCAAGCTTAAAAAAACGCGGCAAACGCCGCGCTTTTTTTCTTTCTGTCAGTGTACGTCCGGGTACTTATCGGGCTCGGGGAGCTCGGGGCCTTCGACCGTAACGGACTTGATGACGACCTTGTCTAACGGCCTGTCCGCGTAGCCCGTCCTTACGTTCGCGATCGCGTCGACGACTTCGATGCCGCTGGTTACCCTGCCGAACGCGGCGTACAGCCCGTCAAGATGCGGCGCGGTCCTGTGCATTATGAAGAACTGGCTGCCCGCGCTGTCCATGGGCATTGAGAGCCTCGCCATGGAGATGACTCCCCTCTCGTGCTTAAGGTCGTTCTTCACGCCGTTCGCGGCGAACTCGCCCTTTATCGAGTAGCCGGGACCGCCGGAGCCGGTGCCTTCTGGATCGCCGCCCTGGATCATGAAGCCCTTTATGATCCTGTGGAAGGTTAAGCCGTTATAGAAGCCCTTTCGCGCGAGGGAGCAGAAATTATTTACGCTCTGGGGAGCGACGTCGGGATAGAGCTCGAGCCCTATGACGCCGAAGCCTTCGACTTCTACGGAAGCCGTGATCTTTTCGTTCATTTGAATATCCTCCGTAAATGGTATAACGGGATTGTACCACAGCGCCCGGGGCCGAATCAAGTATTGTAAAAAAGTCTCTGCGGTTGTATAATAAAAGGGAGCATACTTTAGGAGGTTTTTGATGACTTCACGAAGGAAAAAATACCGCGACAGGCAGATATTCATACTCGCCGCTCTGATCGCGGTCGCGGTCCTCGCGATCGTGCTTACGGTCGTGATAGTGTCCTGCGGCAACGGAAAGGATCCCGGCTACTCCGCTCACAACACTCCGCGTCCCCAGGTTACGGACGCTCCCGTTACGACGGATCCCGCCGTGACGCCCGAGGTTTCCGAGAACGTTACGGAGTCCCCGACCGCCGAGCCCACGCGCCCGCCTATCAGCTACCGCGAGGTCTCCGCGCACGAATCGGCCAGGGCTTCGGCCTACGGCTTCTATACCGAACTTCTGGTGAACGGAAACGTCGCCTCCTCGTACTCCGCCGATCAGCGGGTCAGTTTCCTGCACAACGACGAGTACTCGCAGGCCGAAGGCGTGCTTTCGTTCCGCGGGAGCTGCTTCCGTCAGAACGCGTACTTCGGCACCGCCGTGGTCGAGACCGGCGCGCTCCAGCAGGTCTGGCAGCACGACACGTTCAGCGTCGGCAAGGGCGAGGGCGGCAAGTATACCGGCGTATGGACCGGCACCGGCTGGACAGGCCAGGCGCTCTGCGTCCGCTGGGACAACGAGACCAAGGCGATAATGAACATGTACGATTCCGCCAAGAACAAGGACGGACTGATCGAGGTCATCTGCCCCTGCATGGACGGAAACATCTACTTCTACGATATGGAGACCGGCGAACCCACGAGGAACAAGCTGGTCTTCGGCGTGCCCTTCAAGGGCTGCGGCAGCGTCGATCCGCGCGGTTGGCCGATACTCTATATCGGTCAGGGCGACCACTACACGACCGAGGGTAAGGCTTCCAAGGCTTACGTCATCTCGCTCATCAACGGCAAGGTGCTTGCGACGGTCGGTGCAAAGCCCGACAGCTTCGCTCTTCGCTCCTGGCACGCATACGATTCCGCGGCGATAGTCGACGGCCCGACCGACACCCTGTTCTATCCGGGCGAAAACGGCATACTCTACCGCGTTAAGCTGAACACGAAATACGACAGGGCCGCCGGCACCCTTACGATGGACCCGTCCACCCCGGTCAAGCTTCGCTATCAGGCGAGCCGCTCGAAGAACGACGGCTACTGGCTCGGCTACGAGTCGAGCGCGGTCGCGTGGCGCAATTATCTGTATCTGTGCGACAACACGGGACTTATGCAGTGCGTCGACGTGAACACCATGAAGGTCATGTGGGTGCAGGACACCTGGGACGACACCAACGCCACTCCCTGCTTCGAGGAGGATCCCGAGACCGGCACCGGCTATCTCTACGTCGGCAACACCCTTGACAACAAGGCCGACGCGAGCGGCAGAGGCAAGGTCGCCTTCTTCAAGATCGACGCCTGCACGGGCGAGGTCGTATGGAAGAAGGAGTACTCCGTCGATACCACCTCGAACGTAACGGGCGGCTTCCAGGGCAGCGCGGTCCTCGGACACGGCGAGCTTGAGGGCCTCGTCATCACGACGTACAGCTCCGTCGGTTCAAACGGCTACGCGGGCTACGTCGTCGCCTACGACAAGAAGACCGGCAACGAGGTGTGGACGTTCCGCGTTTCGGGCTACACCTGGTGCAGTCCCCTTGCCATGTACGACGCTTCCGGCAAGGCGTACATAATCGTCTGCAACTGCAACGGCGACGTCTACGTCCTTAACGGCCGCGGCGAGAAGATCTCGAGCATCAACCTCGGTTCCAATATCGAGGCTTCGCCCGTGGGCTTCGGCAACTATATCGTTATCGGCACGAGGGTAAAGGGCATATTCGGGCTTAAGATCTATTGATACACGGCCTCGACCTCATGCGTTCTTCCGTCCGAGACGAGCGGGATAAAGTCGCATCTTACCCCGTCGACAGAGAGATGCGCGGCCTCCCCCCTTCTTGCGCGGACGCGGTAGACCGCCGTCCCGAAAACGTACCGTAACTCAAACGAATCGAATACCGTGACGGGCTTTAGGCTTAGCTTATCGCCCGTCTTTTTTATGCCGAGGATATGCTCCGTCATCGCGCGATAGAGCCAGCCGGCGGAGCCCGTGTACCAGGTCCAGCCTCCGCGTCCCAAGTTGTCGCCTGCTCCGCCGACGTCCGCCGCGAGCACGTACGGTTCCGTCCTGTACTTTCTTACTGTCACGGCGCTGCCGTGCGAAACGGGGTCGATCACGCCGAGCAGCCTGTGCGCCGTTTCGGGCTTATTCAGCATGCATGCGGCGATCACAGCCCACGCCGCCGCGTGGGTGTACTGTCCGCCGTTCTCGCGTAGGCCCTCCGAGTACGCTTCGATATATCCGACGGGTTTCTCGGAGGAATCGGTAAACGGAGGCTTCAACAGCTTAAGCACCGCATTCTCCTCGTCCAGAAGCTCGCGGAGCGCCGTGTCGAAGGCGCGCTCTGCGTGCTCCGCGCCGGCGAATACCGCCCAGACTCCCGAGATAAGATCGATGCGGCACTCCTTCGACTTCTTCGAGCCGAGTACAGTCCCGTCCTTCCCTATCGCGCGGAGATAGCGGTCGTCCTCCCATGTTTTTTCAAGGCTCTCCTTGAGCTCATCTCTGAACGCTGAGAGCTCCGCGGCAAGCCCGTTTTCACCGCGTTTTTCCGCGATGTCCGAAAAATCCCCGAGAATACCGTAAAGGAACCAGCCGACAAACGCGCTTTCGCCGTAAAGGTCGTCGTAGCCGTCGTTCCAGTCGCCGGCGCCCATCAGCGGGAGCCCGTTTTCGCCGCGCGGCATGGACGCCCGTATCGCGCGGACGCAGTGATCGAATACGCTTCCGCGTTGGTCTCCCGCGCAGAAGACTGCGTATTTGTCGCGCTCGTTTTCCTTAAGCGGCTCGCCTTCGAGGAAGGGCGCATCCTCGTCCCATATCGAGCCGTCGCCCGTGATCCTTTCGTATTCGAGGCAGACGAAGGGCAGGAAAAGCCTGTCGTCGGATATGCGCGTGCGGACGCCCCTTCCATCCCCGTGCCACCAGTGGAGTACGTCGCCCTCCTTAAACTGATGCGCGGCGGAATCGAGTATCGCGCTTCGCGCGCGTTCCGGCTCGGTCATGAGCAGGGCGGATACGTCCTGAAGACGGTCGCGGAAGCCGACCGCGCCGCCCGACTGATAGAAGCCGGTCCTCGCGAAGAGCCTTGATGCGTAAAGCTGATAAAGGAGTATGCGGTTGACGAGAAGGTCAAACGCCCCGTCGCCCGTCGTGACGGTCAGCCTGCCGAGCCTTTCCGTCCACGCCTCCTTTGCCCTTTTTAGCTCCCGCTTCGCGGCCTCGGGATGAACGAGGTCCTTTTTGTACCGCGAGATATTCGTCTTTTCGTCCATGCCGAGGATGAACACCGCCTGCGCCTCGCCGCCCGAGGGAACGGTCAGCGCCCTTTCAGTTCCCGTTTCGAATAACGCGTCGCCGCCAAGAATGAACGCGCGCGCGCCGTCGTCCGCGCGGCGGGCAGAGTCGAAAACCATCACCCCGTCCGAGACAGCGGAAACTATGCTTTCGTCGTTCGCGTTCTCTCCTGCGGCCGGAGTTATCTCAAGCCTTGCCTTCAGTTTTCTTACGCGGCGGCTTTGGTTTTTGACCGTTACGAGATAATACTTCAAAGGCCTTTCCGCATCGGCGAAGACCATAAGTTCAGCGAGAAGATCGCCCGCTTTCGACAACGATTTCGTATAACCCGGCCCGTGCGAGATCTCGTACTCGCCGCACTTCCCGTAAGGCATGAGGAAGCGGACCTTTCCGTCCTCCGAAAGCGAGACCTTTTCACAGGCGGGATCGGATAAGGGATCGCAGCTCCACGGCGTTAAGCGAAGGAGCCTCGCGTTCTTATACCATGTGAAGCCGCCCCCGTTTTCGGTGACGAGCGTGCCGAAGTTTTCGTTCGCTATCACGTTCGCCCACGGCGCGGGAGTCGGCTCGGCCCCCGTCCTTATCACGTACTCGTCCGCGTCAGGATCAAACCCGCCGAAGCCGTTCATGAAAGCTAGCTTCCGTGCCGGGAGCTTTTCGGTCGTAACGGTTCTTTCGCAATGCGGTTCCTTCCTTTTCGGGGGATAATACGGGAGCTTATCCGCGTCCGCCGCGATAAGCGCCATGGAGTTGAGCGCAGCCTCCTGCTCTTCTGATACGTACGCCCCGTCGATCACTGCCGCGCAGTCCGCCGCGAGCTCTGAAAGCCGCTTCCTCGCGGGATCTCCGTAGCTGACCGGAAGGCGGCTTAAAATCACCGCGTCGAAATCAAGCCCCCGCGCATTCGAAAAGCGCGTGAACGCAAGGAATCTTTTGACGTCAATCAGCTGTTCCCTCTTTGAAACGCGCGCGAGCACGATCGGTCTGTCGCCCGATATCCCGAGCTCCCAAAGCGCCGCAACGCCTTTTTTCGTTTGAACGTTCGGCTTATCCTTGAACGGTATTCCCTTAGCTACCCTTAAGGCGAGCGGTTCCGTTTTTACGATCGTTTCCGCCGTGACGCCCGATTTCTTCAACATGCCGTTCGCGACCGCCCTAACGAGCTTTCTTTCGGCGTCGACGCTTGACGCGGTTTCGCGGAGCGCGCGGACCGCCTCCTCACGCGATCCGGCGGCAGCCATGACGAACAGCATTTCGGCGCTCTCGCCTGGCGAAAGCTCCGTTTTTGCGACCGCCGAAAAGCAGGGCTCTGCCGGTGAGTTTCTGAACTCGCCCGGAGCGCGGCTTGAAAGCGCCTCGGCATACGGAGTGAGCCTTCCCGGGAAGGAATATGCGTCCGAGGAGTAGGCGGTCTCCGTCTTCGCGATGAGCGCCGCTAAGAGATACAGTTCCTTTCTGCCGCGCTTCTTCCTGAGTCTGAACAGCACGGCGTTATCCTCTTTTGCCGCGTCGACCGTGAGCTTTACGAAAGCGGGATGCGCTTTAAATTCGCGTTCCGTAACGAGCACCGGTCTGAAAAAGGCGCCGACCGTAAGCTCTTTTTTCTCTTTGGAACGGTTGACGAAGCTCATCTGTCTGACCTCCGAGTTATTTGAAGCCGAGTCGAAAACCGCGAGCTTCGCGTAAATGCCGCAGGATTCCGCCTCGAAACGCGCTTCCGAGGGTTCGAACTCGGCGCGGCCCAAGATCTCGCGGAAGGAGTTTTCACCGAAGAAGATCCTTACGCCGTCGCGGTCGGTCAGCATGGTATTCCCTATGGCGGAGTATCCCGTTCCGTCCGAGAACATCGCCGTATGCATGTCGCCGTTCGAAACGAGCGCGCCGTCGAGCGTGCCGGAAGCCGCCTTTCTCACATACGCGCCGCTCCTGTCGCGCGTCTTAACGCTTCCGACAACGCTGCTTTCGTATTCGCGGATGACGATGGGCTTGAGCGGCAGGTTCTCGAACAGAAGCTGTTCCATGGAGCGGACGCGCGGGATACTCATGAATCGCGAAACGTTTTTGTTTCCTGTGAGTACCGCCGCGTACGCCGCAAGCTCCATGCCCTTGTGGTGCGCCATGAAGCTCCTCACGAAGCGCGGGTTTCCGTCCGATCCCATATCCATCGCCTCGTAAAGGCCCATACTGCCGTAAGCGCCCGATTTTACAAGGTTCCTTAGATTGTCCGCCGCTTCGTTCGGCTCGAGGAGCAGCGCGAGCGAGGACGCGTATGGCGCGATGACGTCGTGCTTTTCCCTCGCTGGTTCAAGCGCGAGCGCCGCCTCGCCGAATGCCCTGTATTGATAGTTCATCGCCCTGTCGAACGCGTAATACCCCGATTCGGACTTCCCCCAGGGAACGCCGCCCGAAGTTTCCATCATCTGCGTTCTGACGGCGCCGAGCGCGATCTCGTGCTGCATGGAGCCCGGCACCGTTTCGAAGAACAGAAGCGGCATGAGATATTCGAAGACCGTACCGCTCCACGAAACGAGCGTGCGCCCGCCCGACGCGTCCTTCAAAAGCCGCGAGAGCGCCTGCCAGTGGTCGGTCGGGACTTCGTTCTTCACTATCGCGACGAAGCTTAACAGCCTCGCCTCGGACGCGTAAAGGTCGTAATGGGCGCCGTAAAGCCTGCCCGAATCGAGATCGAAGCCGATGCTGAACAGCTTTTTGTCATGATCGTAGAGCCTTCCGAGCTCCATCGCCTCAAAAAGCCCATCCGCTCTCTTCGCGGAGTCCTCCGCGCCGGCTTCGCGAAGCGCAATGGCGGTCACCATGAGCGAAGCCGCGAGGTTTCCCGCATCCACCGAGGAAACGAACCTCGGCGCGATGGGCGTAAGATCCCCGACGCGGTACCAGTTGAGCGGTATCCCGTGCCATTTCTCGAGCTTTTCGATCGAATCTATCATGTTCGTCACGCGCTTAAAAAAGTCCGGCTCGTTCAGCACGCCGAGATCGCGCGCAGAAATAAGCGCCATGAGTCCCATTCCGATATCGGTCGGCGAAGTAAGATCCGCGGGCGGCTTTTCGGGGAACTCCTGCACGTTGTCCGGCGGAAGATGATTCGTTTTATCCCCCACCGTTTCATCGAAGAACTTCCACGCTCCCATGAAAAGTTTGAACACGAAGGCGCGGTCGGCGTCGGAAAGCGCTTTCGGCTTTCTTTCCCTTCCCATAAGCCCGATTACGGGAGGCGCCGCCGCCCAGAGTACGGCGAGGATCGCGCCCAATATGTATAAGGGCTTCAAGCCCAAAAGGAAGGTGAGCACGGTAAGGAGCGAAAGCGTTAAAAACGACGCGGCGGAGTTTGCCGCGGCAAGGCCGCTTTCGCCCGCTTCAGCCGACGCCGCCGTCTGCCATTCGAGCATCTTCCTGTGCGTAAAGAGCGTCCGGACAAGCGCCTTTACGACCGCCTTAAATGAGCATACGGCGGCGTAGGGAAGCGCCGCGGTCTCGACGAGCGTCCTTAAAAGGAGCTTGAGCCACGCGTCCCTTGCGGCGCGCTCGCGCATGCTGGAGGCCGCAAGCAGAAAAAAGCCCTTTACGGGTTCGAAAATGAACGACAAAAGCGCGAGAACGAAGAGCGGTACCGAGCCGATCACGAGCGACGCCGCGAGGAGCGCGAGCGTAACCGGCTCGCGGAGGCTCCTTAAAAGATTCGCGAGCATCTTTGCCTTCGCGATGCTTCCGAGAGGTTTCCCGAGTCTTCCCGCGATGAACGGCAGAAGCTGCCAGTCGCCCCTTATCCACCGCTCCTGCCGCTTCCACCACTTGGGAAGCGTCGCGGGCTCCGAATCGAGAAGCGTCACGTCGTCGAGATACGCCGCCCTCGCGAGCGAACCCTCGAGAAGATCGTGGCTCAATACCGTGTTGTCAGGGATACGCCCCTCGGTCATCCTAAGAAACGCGCGAACGTTGATGATACCCTTGCCGCCGAAATCGCCCTCGCGGTACGCGTCCATGTGCAGGTTCGACACCGCCTGCGAGTAGAGCTCGCAGCCCGTATCGCCCGAAAAGAGCCCAGAAAAGAAGCTCTTAGCCGCCGACCGCGCGGTCGTGCGCATCCTCGGGACGAATACGGAATACCCCGCTTTCACTCTTCCGTCCCCGATGACGGGCGCGTTCGCGGGATGCGCCGCCGCGCCAATGAGCTTGGCGAGAGTTCCGGGAGGCATGACGGTATCCGCGTCGAGCACGACGGTGTAATCGGCGCGGAGCCTGTGTTCGGGATAGGCATTAAATGTGCTTTCGCCGCCGGAGAGAACCTTTAAAAGCTCCGTCACGGCGCCGCGCTTTCGCTCGTGTCCCTGCCACACGCCGTCGCGGTTTTTCGTCCTTTCGCGGAGAAGGAGCGTGAATCTGTCGCCGTATTTTGAATTGAGGGCACGTATCTCCTCCTTCGCCTTTTCGATTATTTTTTCGTCGCCGGGGAGCACCTTTTCGGGGGCGTCCTTGAGATCGCCAAGAAGTATGAACCGGACGCCTTCAAGTTCGTTCGCGAGATAGTGGTTTTCAAGCGTGCGTGCAGCGCTTTTGACGGACGCCTCATCGAAGAGAAGGACGGGCGTCGCGACCGCCGTCGGGTACTCCCGCGCGTCCTTTAAAGAAAGCCTCAGCACCCTCCTCGGCCTGAACAGAAGGCCGAAGCCGGTCGTTGCTATCGACAGCGCGATCATGAACGAAGGGAACAGTCCGAGTATCACGGTTACTGTCCCGCGTTTAATAAGAACCGCCTCGAAAGCCGCCGTCAAAGCTATGAGCGCGGCGACGAACAGGCAGAACGCCGCCTTCGGCTTGACCATCCTGCGCCTTTTCCCGAGCGCGCGTGTAAGCTCGTCCTCCCCGTCCGCCGCGAGATAATACGCCGCCGAGGCGCGTCTTCCCTCGCCGTCCTTCGCGAGCCTTACCGCCTCCCTTGCCGCGTCGGTCTCGGCAATCCTAAGCGCCGCGGATATCCTCACCGCGCCCGAGACCGCAAGCTGACGGCTTGCCCTATCGAGCTTTATAAAGTCCGCATCGCCCCGCAGTATCCTCTCGACGGGGCTGGCCTCGCTTATAAGGTCGTCCCATTTGAGCTCAGAGCAGGTCTTGAGCTTAAGGAGCTTTTCCGTAAGCTCCGTCTCGTCGAAGGAGCCGCCCGAAACGAGCTCGGCGAGCTCGGAAAAGAGCGCAATCTTCAGAAGTATCGGAAGCGCCTCGAGCTCCGCCTGCATTATCCCGTCCGCGGAGAACGAGGCTATCTTTTCGGAGTACGCTTTGGGCTCCGGTCTTATCCCCTTAAGCTCATCCGCGAGTGAAGCCGCCCGCGGGACGCTGTCTGCGTTCGACGGGAGCCTGAGCTTCTTAATGGAATCGAGCTCCTTCAGCACGACCGTGAGCTGCTTCTCGACGGAGTAGAACTCGGTCAAAAAAAGCTCCTTTTCGGGCGGGAGCTCGCCCGTTTTCAGATCCCTGTACGTCCGCCGGTAAAATGAAACGAGCCTCCGTCTTATAAGGAGTGCCTTTATGAACAGGTAGTTTTTGAAGTTCTTTATATCCATGAGGTCACCTCAAAAGTGTAATCACGGATAATTATTCTCACCTATCGGCAATTTGATTCCACGTAGGAGATGATTTTCGAAATGAAGTCGGCGATGTATGGGATATTGCTCCTCGCGACTGCGTCGAGTATCCATATCACCAGCGCGCCGAGCAGCGAAAAGCCCACCGCCATTCCGAGGCCGCGCGCGGCGCCGAGCAGGAACGCCCTTTTCACCATTCGTTTCCTGTCCGAAACGTACTCCGCGTACTCAATAAAGTGCGTCCGTTCAAGCGCGGACGCGATCCCGTCCACCTTTTTCGCGATATCATCAAGCCTTTTATCCCTGTTTCTCATTTAAAAAAAGTATTCTCCGAAAACAAAAAAGCATTACCCCGATCGGGATAACGCTTTGTTTTTTCCGTTATTCAGATTATCATTTGTTCGATCTCGTCCGATTCGGCGGGCTCTTCGGGCGGCTGTGAAGCTTCGGGCTCTTCGGGCTCGGTCTCGGGCTCCTCGGGAGGCTCCTCCTCCGCGGCGGGCTCGTCTGAAACGGGTTCCTCCGCGGGTTCTGGCACGGCTTCCGTTTCGGCGACCGTGGATACCTTGATAAGCTCCTCGGCGCGCTTAAGGAAGCCCTCGCGCTGCATGGTCGAGGCAAGCATGGTATTGACGTCCTGCGCCTCGCCGAGCTCCTGCGCGAGCTTGAGCCTTAATACGTCGATGGTATTGTTCTTCCTGTCGAGCTCGCGTATAACCTCATCGAGGAAGGCGTCGACCGCGACCGGGTCGTAGCCGAAAAGCGAGTGCGGAAAAACCTTGTTGATTACGTCGTCTCTTTCCATTTTCGATCCTTTTTGAAGGGGGATCCGGGGACATGGGATCCATGCCCCCGGTTTTCGGGCATTGGCTTACTCTTTGTAGCCGTCGGAGTTACCTACGATCTCGTAGTCGGCGGGAACTACTGCAAATATCTTTGCCGAGATCTTTCTGATGTCGCCGCCCATGGCGCTGCACGCGCCGGACATGAAGTCCAGGATCCTCTGGGCAACGTCGATGTCGATGTTTTCCATGTTAAGGATGATGGGCTTTCTGCTCTTGAGGTTGCCGATGATGCTCATCGTATCCTCATAGCTGACGGGGCGGTAGATGATCATTTTGGAGCGGGAAGCCTGAGCGGGGAATTCGACGACCTTGTTTGCGGGTCTGCGCTCGCGGCGCTTCTCTTCCCTTGCCGCTATAGGCTCGAGCTCCTGGACCTCTTCCTCGACCTCGGGAGTACGGGAGTCTTCCTCCTCGTCAACGACGTCGAATCCGAGCCAGTTCTTGATCTTTGTCGCAACTTTTGACATTTTCTTTTCCTCCATAGTTTTTTGCGTTGGCACTTGGAAGAAAATTTTTAATGCCTTTCGGCCATGCGCGGACGCTGTGTATCTATATCGCCGCGCAGCATTTGATGCTTTTTTGTTCTTTGCTCCTCCGACTTATTATTTTTCAATGCCTCGGTCTTGCCCCGAATATGGCAGAGCCGATTCTTACCATATTCGCCCCTTCGGCTATCGCCGACGGATAATCTCCGCTCATGCCCATGGAGAGAAGCTCCATGTCGATACCGGAAATACCGGCCGCCTTTATATTTTCAAACAGCTCCTTCATGCGCTTGAAGTAGTACCGCGCGTCCTCGCCGCCCGCCGCGGGAGGAATGCACATAAGTCCCTTGACGCATACATGGGGCATGTCAGAGATCCTTTTCAAAAGCTCACGGAGCTCCTCGGGGGCGATGCCGCCCTTCTGCGGCTCGTTCCCGATATTGACCTCCACGAGGGTGTTCTGCCTGATCCCGTGCTTTCCCGCAAGCCTTTCGATCTCGCTGAAAGCCTCGATCCTGTCCGCCGATTGGATCAGATCGGCTCGGCCTATAAGGTATTTTACCTTATTTAACTGCAATTGTCCAATAAAATGTACGGTCTGTCCGTTTTCTTTGAAAAAATCGTATTTGTCGACAAGCTCCTGCGCGCGGTTCTCTCCCACCTCGAGGCCTCCCGCCGCGATCGCCTCGCCGATCCTCGGGATATCGACGAACTTCGTCACGCAGACAAGCCTTACGTCTTTGGGACTTCTGCCCGAAAGCTCCGCCGCCTCGGCGACGCGTTCTTTGACCAAACGGAAATTATCGGCAACACGCGCTATCTTCTCTTCCTGTTCCAATACCTCACCCCCGGACTCAGTGTTTCGTTCTTCTCATGCGGACGGATGATCGCCGTACCGTCCTTTTCGGCAAGCACGTCGACGCGCATCGTCACGTGGGATTCGCTCCTTAACAGCTCAATATAGGTGACGCCGTTTTCGATCTTCAGCGCCTCGGATCTCACCTTTATGCCGCTGACCGCGGCGGAGACCTTGACGCTGGCCGTCCTTACGTTAAGAAGCTCGCCTATATCGGTGTCGAACTCGAGTATGTTCACGACCTGCGAGCCGTTGATGATGGGATCGAGCGCGGTGCCCCTGTACGTGCCATAGCCCTTTATCTCCACGTCGTACACGACGCCCTCCGCGGTCCTCGTGAGTTCGCCGCTCTTTGTGAGGAACGCGACGAACCACCTTTCGTTGTCGACGACGCGGCAGGCTCTCGTCCTGTCGCCCGTGGTCCAGACCGCCGAGCCCTTGTCCTTGACAGCGCGGTTGATAAGGTCGGGCGTGAGCATGGAGAGCTTCTCCGCGTTCATCGCCTCCTCATAGCCGTCGAAGTAATAGCTGACCACGCCGTAGGACGGCGCGTAGACCGTTTCCGTCCAGGTTTCGAGGAGCGCGGCCTTGTCGTCGGCCGATTTATACAGCGCGCGCAGCGCCTCGGTCTCCTGCACCTTGCCCCTTAAATACTCCATGCGCTCCTTGAGGGCGCTGTCGAGCTGCCAGTAGAGCTGCTCGAGGTTTTCTCCGTTACCGGTCATGACGCAGTCCTCGATCCTTGCGCGGATGCCCGCGATGACGTCGTTCATTTCGTCAAGCCTTGCGTCCTTCGTGGAGCCGATGCGGTCCATCTGCGCGCGGTAGACGTCCTCGCGCGCGTTAAGGAGTGACTGCATAAGCTCGTCCGAGTAGCCGAGCTTATAGACCGTCGCGAGCTTTTCGCCCGTGATGACCTCGGCGCCTTCCTCCCTTAAGTAGTCGAGCCTTGCGTATTCGGACGAGATCAGCACCTTTTCGTCGCGGATGAGAACGGCGTTCCTTTCGCCGAGCGTGAACATCATCGCGCCGTCGTCCGTGATCTCCTCCTTGCCGTTATAGAGGAGTATGAAAAGCAGCACTCCTATGACCGCGACAAGAACGCCGATGATTATGAAGAATCTCGGATCTATCCTCGCGCCCTGTCTTCTGCTTTTCCTCGTTCTGATCATTATTTATCGTTTTCCTTTTCCAGCACGTTGTAGCCCTTTTTCGCGCTCCTGCCGTACTGACGGTCGAAGTTTTCCCTGTTCTTCGCTATATAGCCCTCGTAGAGCTTGTCCGCGTCCATGCCGGCGCGGATGCACATGCTGACGAAGAAGTGGAGTATGTCCACAAGCTCGCCGTGGAGCGAGGCCTCGTCAACGGGCTTTTCGTTCTTCCACCACTTGAAGTTCACCTCGTCCAGAAGCTCCGCGAGTTCGGATATCATCGCGAGCACGTCCTTCTGGATCCACTGCTCCATGGGGAAATCGAGGTTCCTTCTCTCCTGGATATCGGTATCGAGCTTCTTCTGGAGCTCGAAGATCACGTCGAGCTTATCCTTTTCGTTCATCGTGTTTTCCTCATTCCGAAAGTATTTTTTCTATATCCCTGCGGCTTTTTTTGATCCTTCCGACGACGCACGCGGACATATCGAGCGTATTCGTGACGGTGGGTATTATCGAGAAAACGTTGTCCATCGTGATCCTCGTGATCTTTTCGATGATCTCCTCTTCCGTGTAGTGCCTGCCGCCGAAGAGCTCCGCCCTGCCTATCGCGCTCGCGCGCGCGGAGGTCGATTCACGCGACATGAGATATGAGCTTATAAGCTGATCCTTCGCCCTCGAAAGCTCGTCTTTCCCGATCCCCTCGCGGGAGACCTTTTTCATCTCGTCTAAGATCATCTCCGTGACGGTCAAGGCGTTGTCCGCGCCCGTTCCCGCGTAGACCGTGAAACAGCCGGAGGACGGATACGGCGTCGGATATGAATAGACCGAGTACGCGAGGCCGTTTTCCTCCCTTATCTTCTGGAAGAGCCGCGAGCTCATGCTGCCGCCGAACGCGTTCGAGAAGAGGAGCATCGCGTAGCTTTCGACGGTATCCTTTTTGAAGCCCGGAAGGCAGAGCGCGATATGCGCCTGCTCGATGTCCTTCTCGATGAACCTTATCCGTTTGCCGGGAGTGTGTATGCCGAACCCGACCTTCTCCCCACCCGGAGCGTCCTTCGCGGTAAAGCTCTTCGCGAGCACGCTCATGAGTTCTTCGCGGTCGAAGCTGCCGGCGACGGCGATGACCGTGTTGCCGGGGCGGTAGTGGCTCGACATATAGGCGCGAAGCCCGTCGCGCGTGAACGCTTTTACGCTTTCGACCGTGCCGAGGATCGGTCTTTCGAGGGGATCTCCCTCGTAATAACCGGCGGCCGCCGTGTCGATGACGAGATCCTCCGGTGAGTCCTCGTTCATCAGGATCTCCTCCGTGACGACGCCCTTCTCCCTTTCGATATCGTCGGGATCGAGAAGCGAATTTTCGAGCAGGTCGGCCAATATTTCGGCGAGTACCGCGACGTCCTTCCCGAGCACCCTGCCGTAGAAGCAGGTGCATTCCTTGCTTGTAAAGGCGTTGAGATTGCCGCCGACGGCGTCCATCTCCTCCGCGATATCGGAGGCAGTACGGGTCTTTGTGCCCTTGAAGAGCATGTGCTCGATAAAATGCGCCGCGCCGACCGACGAGCCCGGCTCGTAGACCGAGCCGGCGCCGATGAACACGCCCATCGAAACCGAGCGGAAGCCCGGCATGCATTCGCCTACGACCCTAATGCCGTTGGGAAGCTGATCCTTGAACATTTTCTTTTCCTCGCTCATGCATACAGTTTGCCGCGGCGCGCGGAATGTATGCAAAAGAAGATCCTTTGTACGATCTTAAACTATACCAAGTTAATTATACAACATTTTGTGTGTGGGTACAATATCCAATCCCATATTTTTTATTATTTCCTCAATTTCCGGAAGCGCGTCAAGTATTTCGCCCGTCGGGAGCAGGGAGATTATGTCGCCGCCCCTTATCCTTCCCGTGAGGCTTTCCTTGAGTCCTTTGGCGCCCTCGAGCTGAACGGTGCATCTGACCGCGCGCATGCCGAGGAGCGCGGAGTTTCTGAAGCCCTCGGGATCGTCCATAAGGAATACGCAGGTCGAAGGTCTTACGCCGCCCGCCGCCTCGATAAGGACGAGTCCTTCCTTCATACCCGCCTCGCCGCTCTCGCCGAGAAGCGCTATCTCGTGGCCGTACGCGATGAGCTTTTTTACAAGCTCCGGATGACTTTGGGCCCATTCGCCGCTTACGGCGAACGTGACCATGATCCCCTTTTCGAAAAAATGATCCGCGATGAGTTCCGTATTCGCCGCGTCCCACGCGACGGCGATCTGTACGGCAATCTCGTTTTCCTTCGCCGTGCGGTAGACCGGCGCTGAGACCGTACCCGCCACCGCGGCGACCGACCACGGCGACGACAGCGCCGCGTAAAGAAACGCCGCTGCCGCGAGAATAGCGAAATTGATATAAAACAATCTTCCGTTTCCGTTCTTTTTCATAGTTCCCTCCGGCGCAGTTATATGATATGTGCTTAAATAATATATATTCCCGTTCTTTGCCTCCGCACTTGATTATCGGGGTATAAAATGATACATTAGTATTAAGAAAAATATGCGCTTAACCTACGCATAATAATCGAAAGGGATCACATATGGAAAGAGAAATCGCATGGAAAAAGTACGACGAAGCGGCGATGAACGAGCTTGAAGGGCTCTCCTGCCGCTACAAGAACTTCCTTGACAACGGCAAGACCGAGCGCGAATGCGCTGCTCAGGCGATAGCCCTCGCCGAGAAGAACGGCTACATCTCCCTCGAGTCCGCGGTCAAGGCGGGTAAGAAGCTCGAGCCCGGCGCAAAGGTCTGGGCGGCTCCCATGGGCAAGGCGATCATGCTGTTCGTCATCGGCAGGCAGCCGATGGAGAACGGCATCAACATCATCGGCGCTCATATCGACAGCCCCCGCATGGACTTAAAGCAGAACCCCATGTATGAGGACGCCGACATCGCGTATCTCGATACCCATTACTACGGCGGCATCAAGAAGTACCAGTGGGTGACCATTCCCCTTGCCATGCACGGCGTAGTGGTCAAGAAGGACGGCACGGTCATCAACGTCGTTATCGGCGAGGATGAGGCCGATCCCGTGCTCTGCATCTCCGATCTTCTTATCCACCTCTCCCAGGAGCAGATGCAGAAGAAGGCCGCTGAGGTCATCGGCGGCGAGGATCTGAACGTCATAATCGGCGGCCGTCCCCTTAAGGACGCCGACGAGAAGGAAAAGGAGCCCGTAAAGGCCAACGTTCTTAAGATCCTGAAGGAAAAATACGGCTTTGAGGAGGAGGACTTCCTCTCCGCCGAGATCGAGATCGTTCCCGCAGGCCGCGCCCGCGATCTCGGCTTCGACAGGAGCATGATCATGGGCTACGGTCACGACGACCGCGTTTGCGCCTATGCCGAGCTCGAGGCGATCTTCGCCCTTAACGGCACCCCCGAAAGGACCTGCTGCTGCCTCTTCTCCGACAAGGAGGAGATCGGCTCCGTCGGCGCGACCGGCATGCAGGCTCATTACTTCGAGAACGCCTTCGCGGAGCTCATGGCTCTGACCGGCGAATACTGCGATCTTAAGCTGAGGCGCGGTCTTGCGAACTCCAAGATGCTCTCCTGCGACGTATCCGCGGGCTTCGATCCCAACTTCGCCTCCGCTTTCGAGAAGAAGAACGCGGCGTTCCTCGGACGCGGCGTATGCTTCAACAAGTACACCGGCTCCCGCGGCAAGTCCGGCTCGAACGACGCCAACGCCGAATACATGGCCGAGGTCCGCAAGATCATGGACGACGCGAACGTCTCCTTCCAGACCGCTGAGCTCGGCCGCGTCGATCTCGGCGGCGGCGGTACCATCGCCTACATCTGCGCGCTGTACTGCATGAACGTCATCGACTCCGGCGTGGCGGTGCTCTCGATGCACGCCCCCTGGGAGATCATATCGAAGGCCGACCTCTACGAGGCCATGAAGTGCTACAAGGCGTTCCTCGAGAACGCGTAAACCTTCCCCGTCTCTTGACACGGGGCGGCAAAGATGCGATAATATACAGGATCTATCAAGGTAGATCCTGTATTATTTTTCGGGAGGATCTTATATGGACAGAGACAGCATGCTGAAAATATTCAAGGACACCGATTACGTGCACAGGAGCGGCACGAAAGAGGAGCTTACTGCCGCGGAATACCTTCTTAACGAGTGCGTTAAGATGGGCGTCTCCGCCCGCATCGAGCCGTTCCCCGTGCCTATGGCCGAGATCGAAGAAGCGCACGTCTACGCGGACGGCGTCGAGATCCCCGCGAAGGGGCTCTTCCTCTGCGGAAGCGGCGAGGTCGAGGGCGAGCTTTACTATATGCCGGCGACCGACCGCGTTTCCATGTCGAAGGCAAAGGACAAGATCGTCCTGATGGACACCCTCGGGATAAGGCATTTCGATTATCAGGATCTGGTCAAGGCCGGCGCGAAGGGGCTCCTTTTCCAGTACGGCAACATGTATCATCCCTTCAAGGACATCGACGAGCGCGACCTCCGTCCCGCCGTGGTAGGCGAGTCCGAAAAGCTCATCTCCGCAATGCTTAACGCAGGGACCGCCGTCGAGCTGGTCAAAAAGGGCGTCAAGCGCGTAAAGATCGTCGTCCGTCAGCGTGAGTACGAGGGCGAATCGCATAACGTCGTCGCCGAGATCCCCGGCAAGAGGGACGAGTACATCACCTTGTCCGCACACTACGACACCGTTTCGAATTCGCACGGCGCGTACGACAATATGTCCGGCTGCGTCGGGCTCCTGGGCGTTATGGACGCGCTCCGCGGCAAGGAGCTCAACTACGGCTTGAGGTTCGTCTTCTGCGGCAGCGAGGAGCGCGGGCTTTACGGCTCGAAGGCGTTCGTCAAGGATCACGAGGCCGAGCTTGAGAAGATACCTCTGAACATCAACCTCGACATGATCGGCTCGATAATGGGCAAGTTCATCTCCTGCGTATCGGCGGAAGAGAAGCTCGAGGGCTACGTTTCCTACTTAAGCTGCGAGCTCGGCTTCCCCGTATCGACCAAAGTCGGCGTCTATTCCTCGGACTCCACCCCGTTCGCGGACAAGGGCGTACCCGCTCTCTCATTCGCGAGAATGGCGCGCGGCGACGTCGCTCCGATCCACTGCAGGTTAGACACGCTCGAGCTTATGAGCATGGAGCAGCTTGAGAAGGATATCGCCTTCATAACCGAGTTCACGAGGCGTATGGCGGTATCGGCGGTCTGCCCCGTATCGAGGGAGATCCCCGAGAAGGTCAAAAAGGAGCTTGACGAGTACCTTTACAGGAAAAAACCGGAACACTGACATAGAAATAGAGCGGAGAGAACTCTCCGCTCTTTTTTCTGCCGTTACTTTTGTCCCACAAAATCGCGGAGGGCGTCCGCAAGCCGCAGTACGATCTCGGGATCGGCGACGGTGTCCCTTGCGGTATGTATCCTGTCGGTATAATAGCCGACGTTCTTTTTATACATGCAGGCGCATACGCCTACGCCGCGATCAAAGCTCTTCTGGTCACTGTTCATGAGCGCCTTGCCGCAGGGATAGAAGCGCACATTAAGGCCGCTCTTTTCCATCGTTTCCTTCAGTTTTATAAAACCTGGATCGTTCTCCGCGCCTTTGTGCGCAAGAAACACGTATGTGTCGCCGTTCCCCACGCAGTCGAGGTTTATCACAAGCGTCTTCTCCTTGATCTCCGGGTGATCATTTGCGAATGCCTTCGAGCCCTTCTTGCCCTTTTCCTCGTCGTCAAAGAGTATGAACGCCGCGCCGCTCACGTCCTTCAAAGAGGATACGAGCGTCATCACCGCCGCCGTACCGCTCGTGTTGTCATTCCTATTCCGACGGTTGGCCGGGCCGCGCATGATGAGATAAAACAACCCGAAGCACACCGCGCCGTAAACGGCGACAATAATAAGCCGGTTGCTTATCAGGTTAAAATCGAGTCCCAGAAGCTTATATGCAAGCATCGCCGCAGCGACCGCGGGGATAACGGCGATGAGTTCAACGCCAACGTGATACAAGACGTACAGCACCTTATTGCTTACGAGCATAAGATTGGGCAAAAGCGCCCGGCGCGGAGTGTCGTAATGAGCGGTGAATATCACGTCCGCGGAAGAAACGTCCGAAAAGACAAGGTTCGAATGACCGTCGTTATCCTCCGTCCACACCTCAACTCCCGCTTTGGCAGCCTCCGCGGAAGCCCACTTGCGGAAAGCTTCCTTCTGTTCTTTCGAGTTCCTTATGGGGAACCTTTCATCTATCTCCGAGAGATAATCCTTCATATGTACTCCTTTTGTATGCGGCGCATGGTACGGGTCGATCCGGGCGATGAACTTATATCATTGATCTCAGTTCCAGTCGTTCGGAACGAACAGGCGCTTATAGTCGTCGATCGCGTAGCGGTCGGTCATGCAGGCGATGTGATCCGCAACGACGCGTTCGTAGCCGTCCTTTTCGATATTCTTCAAAAACTCCTCAGGTATTTCGTCAACGTGGTCAAGATAATAATACCACAGCGCGCGTATGACGCCCTCGGCCTTCGACTCCTCTGCCTTGGCGACCTTATTGAAGTAAAGGTTTTCAAACAGGAAATCGCGGAGCTTATTGAACTCGCGCCACATCTCGTCGCTCATCGCGATATAGGGCTTGTCAAGGCTCTCGTTAAGGACGCTGACGATAAGGTTGTTGATCCTCTCGCCGTGGCTCGCTCCGATCAGCTTCCTGCAGGTATCGGGGAGCATATCTTCGGACAGTATCCCCGCCCTTTCGGCGTCGTCGATGTCGTGATTGATATAGGCGATGCGGTCTGCGAGGCTGACTACGCTGCCCTCGAGCGTCTTAGGTTTGCCCCTCGACGTGTGATTGACTATCCCGTCGCGCACCTCGAACGTAAGGTTGAGTCCCCTGCCGTTGTTCTCGAGCTTCTCGACCACGCGGAGGCTCTGGATATTATGCTCGAAGCCGCCCGTCACGAGGTCGTTCAGCACCTTTTCGCCGGAATGTCCGAAGGGTGTATGCCCGAGGTCGTGCCCCATGGCGATCGCCTCAGTAAGGTCCTCGTTGAGCCTAAGCCCGCGCGAGATCGTCCTCGCGATCTGGCTGACCTCGAGGGTGTGGGTGAGCCTCGTGCGGTAATGGTCGCCGACGGGAGAAAGGAAAACCTGCGTCTTGTGCTTGAGACGGCGGAAGCTCTTGCAGTGGAGTATCCTGTCGCGGTCCCTAATAAAATCCGTCCTTATCGGACAGGGCGGTATCGAGCGCTCTCTGCCCCTGGTATTGACGGAGAGGCAGGCGTAAGGCGAGAGCAGCTGCCGCTCCCTCTCCTCTATCATCTTTCTGAAATCGTCGTTCATTGCATCTTTACCTTAAAGAATTTCGCGAGCTTGCGGGAGCCGGGCATGAACCCGAGATCGTCCCTGTTGAATATGCGGAAGACCCACAGAAGGCCGATATAGACGACCGCGCCAATGAATATCGACACGATGGTCGTGATCCTCGGATGGCCGAGCTTATAGAGAAGCGTATAGGCGAAGTACACGACGACGCCCATTATTATCGCCGCAAGCAGCGGCTTCGCGAACGTATCGAACCAATTGAGCTTGATGTCCGCGTGGCTTATCGTGTACGCCGCGTCGCCGATACCTGCGACGAGGTAGCAGAGCGTCGTTGAGATAGCCGCGCCGAGAATGCCGAGCCTGGTGAAGCGCATGAGCAGTATCATCGACACGACCTTGACCGTGCCGCCGGCGATGAGGAACGCAACGGGGATATTCTGCTTGCCCATGCCCTGAATGACGCCGGTGAGCGTCTGCACCAGCGACAGGAACAGCACGCCTATCGCGGATATCTGCATTATGCCGCCCGCAAGAGCGTAGATCGAGACTTCCTGTCCCGGACGCATATTCAGGATCTGAGAAAGGAATCCCGTAAGATAGTAGGTCTCGTTCGGGCCGACGCTCTCCGCGACCTTGGAATAGAGCATCGCCATGATCGGACCGCCCAGCACGAAAAGGCCGACCGCACAAGGAGCGCCGATTATCATGGCGAGCTTCATGCCCGTCGTTCCGACCTTCCTAATGCCCCTTCTGTCGCGCGCGGCCTTCATGGGCGCGATCGCGGGAACGAGGCTCATCGAGAGCGCGAGCGTCAGGACTGCAGGCATATTGATGAGGGGCGTGACGTACGAGCGCAGGGCGACGTAGCCGTTTTCCGCCATCTTGCCCGCGAGCTCGAGCTCGAAGCCGCTCCGCAAGTATCTTCCTTCAAGCAGCCTTCTTATGAAAATGGAATCCGCGATGCCGGTTATGGGCATTATCGACGCGCCTATGGTTATCGGGATCGCGATGGCGAGGAGCCGCTTCGAGAACGATTTCAGCGTATCCGCCGAGAGCTTCATGCCTTCGAGATTGTACGAGGGGAGGTTCAGGCGGCTTTTCCTGTAAACGAGCCAGATGACGAGGAGCCCCAGCACCTCGGAGATGCTTATGCCGATGAGCGTGCCCATCGCCCAGAGCTCAGGCCTTTGGGGATAGAGCTTTACGAATATGAGCGCTAGCGAATAGCTTGCGATCAGCTTGCCTATCTGCTCCGTAACCTGCGAGAGCGCCGTGCCGGTCATCATCTGCATGCCCTGCAGATACCCGCGGTAGGCGCACATTATCGAAACGATTATGAGCGCCGGAGCAAGCGCCATTAGCGAATACCTCGCGCCGGGAATGCCGGAAAGGTTCGAGATCAGCCCGGAGCAGGTGAACAGGAGCAGCGTCGTTACCGCGCCTATCACCGTAAGAAGCAGGAACGCGGTCTTGAACACAGCCGTCGCGCCCTTCTTGTCGCCGACCGCAGCGCGCTCGGAAACGAGCTTCGATATCGCCGTGGGGAAGCCTGCGCTCGAAATGACGAGGAGCCACGAATAGTACGGGTACGCCGATTCGTAGAACACCATGCCGTCGAGATCCCCGCGCTGAAGTATGTTCGTCAGCGGGATCCTGTAAAACGCTCCTATTATCTTGACTATCAGACCGGCCAATCCGAGGATCGCCGCGCCCTTTACGAAGGATTTTTTGCCTTTTTCCATAAACATGCTCCCAAGCTTCTGTTTATTCAAACTATATTATAACGCAAGTCTTCGATAAATGCACGGGTTTTTTGTAATTTTGAACGAAGCGGGATCCCGGGCGCCGTTTCCCGTTGACAATACGCCGAGCGCATGTTATACTTTCACTCAAAGGCGCCCCGCTGAAGAGTGGCGGATCATACCCGGGAGGAAACGAATTATGAAACTTATCGTGATCGATATGCAGAAAGCGCTGATGGACGACGAGCTTTACAACTTCGTCGGTCTTGTTGAGAATATCGTGAAGCTTATTGCCGCCGCGAGGGAGAACGGAGTCGAGGTCGTCTACGTCCAGCACGACGCCGGCGAAGGCACTGGCTTTTCCGTCGGCGACGAAGCCTTTGAGATCGCCGACGAAGTCGCCCCGCACGCGGGCGAAAAGGCTTTCGTGAAGACCTGCAGCAGCAGCTTTACGAACAAAGACTTCGCCGCGTATCTTGAGGAAGCGAAGGATGACACGCTTATGATCGTCGGTCTGCAGACCAATTTCTGCGTCGACGCCACCGTGAAATCCGCCTTTGAGCGCGGCTACGACGTGATCATTCCCGAGGGAACGAACTCCACTTTCGACAACCCGTACATGAATGCCAAGACCACCTACGAGTATTATATGAACGAGGTGTGGCCAGGTCTGTTCGCGGACTGCGTTTCCATGGACGAGGCGATCGAGCTTATTAAGGAACAGCGTCCCGGCGATTGATCCCGAAAAACAATATGGCGAAACGCCCGGCGAAATGAGTCGTCGGGCTTTGTGATTAAGTGAAGTTTGCGCCTTTGGCGCAAGTGATGTTATGCCTTATGGCATAGTGATGTTTTGCGGTTTTGCCGCAAAGCGGTGTGATGCGTTCCGCTTTTCACGCGCGAAACGCACATCACATCCGAAAGATACATCACGCACGAAGTGCGCATCACGTTCCGCCGGGGCGGAACACATCGTTGAAAAAGCAGCGATTTTTGTATCAAAATCGCTGCTTTTTCATGGCAGGGGCACTAAGATTCTGAACTCCGCGTTGCGAGCAGCACAAATGAACTCCTGCTTGTTTGACGCATCGCTTTGAAAATGCTTCGCATTTTCGGAGTCCTTCATTTATTACTCTCTTTGTCAAACAAATAAGGATGCCGGTTGGCATCCTTATTTGTTTGGCAGGGGCACTAAGATTCTGAACTCCGCGCAGCGAGTTTCTTCATGCAATCCGATTTGATTGACGCTGCGCTGCAATTTGCACTGCAAATTGCGGAGTTCATCGTGCATGCTGTCTGCTGCCAATAAATAACGGATACCCGTTGGGTACCCGTTATTTATTGGCAGGGGCACTAAGATTCGAACTCAGAAGAACGGTTTTGGAGACCGCTATGTTACCATTACATCATGCCCCTATTATGTCGACGAATGGGATTATAGCACTTCGCGTATTCGTTGTCAAGCATTATTTTATTGCGCCGCGGCCGTGAAAATGACTGCGAATATTGACTTGCAGCCTCAAATTAAGTACAATCCTATAGTATGAAGGTCAGTCTCGTTATCGTGAATATCGACCGCTCGGCGGAGCTTCTGGCTGAGCCTTCCCGCTTCTCGTCGCAGGAGCGGCTGGCTTCGTGCGCGAAGATAAAGAATCCGCTCGTCAGGGCTCAGGGGTACGCCGCGGAGCTCGCGCTTTCGTACGCTTTGTCGGGCGATAGGTTCGATCCACCGGTATACCGGCGGGAGAAAAACGGGAAGCCCGTCATCGAGGACGGATACGTTTCCCTTTCGCATTCCGGAAAATACTCCGTGTGCACGTATTACCCCTCCCCCGTCGGCGTCGATCTGGAGGTTTGGAGGGACGTTCGTCCTTCCCTTGCAAAGCGGCTCCTGTCCGACTCCGAGAAGACCGGCGATCCCGACAGCGGCTTTCTTTTAAGGAAGTTCGTCGTCAAGGAGGCGTTCCTTAAGATGACCGGAGAGGGCATTACGGGCGGGTTCAGAGAGCTGACCGCGGACGGCGGTCTCATTTACCGCCGCGGTGAAAAGGCCGCCGTTTACCGAACGGTCGACACGGACGAATACTTCCTTGCCGTCGTCTCCCCCGAAGAGTTTGAGGTCGAAACCGTAGAATTATAAGAAAAAACCGCAGGAAAACCTGCGGTTTTTTTGTTATACGCTTACTTCAGAAGTTCTTCCATCTCGTCGAGGAGTTCGCCGAAGAGCTTGAGCGCCTCGTTCACGGGTTTGGCGGTGGTCATATCGACGCCCGCGTACTTCAGTATGGTGATGGGGTCGGTGGAGCCGCCGGCGGAGAGGAACTTCTTATAGTCCTTAACGGCGGGCTCGCCCTCGGTAAGTATGCGGTTCGCGATAGCGCAGGCGGCGGAGAAGCCGGTCGCGTACTGGAACACGTAGAAGTTATAGAAGAAGTGCGGTATGCGCTCCCACTCGTAAGCGATCTCGGGATCGGCAACGATCGCGTCGCCGAAATACTGCTTGTTGAGCTCGTAGTACTTCTTGCAGAGCGCGTCGGCGGTGAGGCTTACGCCCGTTTCCGCGAGCTGATTCATGAAAAGCTCGAACTCGGCGAACATGGTCTGGCGGTAGACGGTGCCGCGGAAGCTCTCGAGGAAGTGGTTGATGAGGTACGCCCTCTCGCGCTTGTCGGTCGTGTTGTTCAGAAGGTACCTGACGAGCAGCACCTCGTTGCAGGTGGACGCGACCTCCGCGACGAATATGACGTAATCCTGCTGGCAGACCGGCTGGTTCTTCATCGAATAATAGGTGTGGAGCGAGTGGCCCATCTCGTGCGCGATGGTGAACATGGAGTCGAGAGTATCCTTCTGGTTAAGCAGGACGTAGGGGTGCGGGTCTCCGCAGGAGGAATAAGCGCCGCTCCTCTTGCCCTCGTTCTCGTAGACGTCGATCCAGCGGTTGTTGAAGCCCTCGCGGAGTATGTCGAGGTACTCCTCGCCGAGGGGCTTGAGCGCCTTCAGAATGATCTCCTTCGCCTCCTCGTACGGGATCTCCTTATCGGCGTCGCCGACGATCGGAGTATAGAGATCGTACATATGAAGCTCGTCAAGGCCCATCAGCTTCTTGCGGAGCTCGACGTATTTATGGAGATAGTGGAGGTTGTTATGGACCGCCTCGATGAGGTTGTGATAGACCGATACGGGTACCTCTGTCCTGTCGAGAGCGGCATGGAGCGTGGACTCGTAATTCCTGGCCTGGGCGTTGAAGATGAGTCCCTTGACCTGGGAATCGAGGAACGCAGCGGAGGTGTTCTTGAAGCTCTCGAAGGTATGATAGAGGCTCTCGAAAGCGGCCTTTCTGACGTTCTGATCGGGATTCTCGAGCAGCGGGACGTAGGAGCCCTGCGTGACCTTGAGGACGTTGCCCTCGGAGTCCGTAATGTCGGGGAACTTGAGGTCGGCGTTGCGGAAGGCGGACGCGGTCTCGCCCGGGGCGGAGGTCACCTGACCGGAGAGAGCGAGTATGCGCTCCTCGGCGTCGGACAGCGAATGAGGCTTGAAATGACGGGTCTTCTCGATAGGCCTTCTGTAGAGCTCAAGACCGGGGACAGCAGTATAGAACTCCGCCATCTTTTCGTCGGGTATGGAGATGATCTCGGGCGTCGCGAAAGCGTCAGCGGAGCCGAGCATCATATAAAGGTTCATGACCTTGCCCTTCATCGCCTGATAGAAGGAGTTGCCCGTATCCTCGTCGGACTTGCGCATGGCGTAGTTGCCGAGGCGTTCGACCTTGACCGAAAGCTCGTCGCTTAGTTTGAAGTAATCGAGGAGCGCCTCGGGGGACGCGGAGATCTTTCCCTTGAATGCGGCGATCTTTTCGGGATACGCCTTCAGCTCTTCAAGGCTCTTCTCCCAAAGCTCGTCGGTCGCGAACAGATCCTCGGTCGCCCACGTATACTGCTTCTCGACCTCGGAACGCTTGGGTATTATCTTCTGTTTAGCCATAGTTTTCCTCCTTGAAATAATTATGGATAGATTTTACCACGGATCTGGACGATTGTACAGCAGAAAAAAAGGACCGAATGCGATCCGGTCCTTTTTTATTGAGCTTAATTACTCCATCGCCGCTTCTTCGGCCTTGTCCCTTCGGCGGGAACGCACGAAGAGCGCGATCACGGTAACGGTCAAGGCCAGCACGAGGAATACGACCGCGGCGGCAAGGCAGCTTTTTAACAGCTTGCCCACGAAGCCGACGATCAGACGGTAGAAATACTCCGGCGTGAGGCTTAGCCTCTTGTGCCTGCCGGTGAAGAAGATGTACCCGGGAACGGCGGCGAGCATGATCGCGTTTGCAAAGAACGACCACGCAAGATACTTGAAGCCCCTGTCCGCGCGTCCGTTGATCCTCAAAATCATGAATATGAGGACGGCGGCCGCGGCGGCGAGGACGATAAGAACGATCGTGACGATCCTGGCGAACTTGTTCCTTGCCTTAAGCACGAGCTCCATGCCCGGCATCATGATCTTATCGCTGTAGAGCTTGGCAACGTCTTTGACGTACTCGCGGCAGATATCCTCTACGTCGCCCTCGGCCTCGCGCTCGTTCTGCTCGAAATAGGCGTAAACGTTGTTCTCGAGCTTCTGCTTTTCTTCCGTAAGGTCGGGCTCATACTTTTTGCCCTCGAAGGCGGCAACGACGACGCCCTTGATGTCGCTCTTGACCTTGTCGTACTCGAAGACGTTGTCGATGATCTTGACGTCCATATTGGTCGGGAGCGTGTAATGCAGTATCTCCGACATCACGTTATCGTAGGAAGCGCGGTAATAATCCTCGTTCATGGAGGAGATGATGCCGTTCTTCTCGAGGACGCCGAAACGCACGACGGAAAGACCGGTGCCGGCGAACAGGACGAGAGTGAGGACGAACGCGAAAATGCCGGACACTACCGCCCTTGCGGTATTGTTGTTACCTTTTTCGGTCATTGTTCTCTCCTCCACTGGATGTCGAGGCCCTCGATCTTCTCGCAGAACAGAACGAGCCTGTGGTGCTTTCTGCCGACCGTCGCATGGAACGGATAGCAGGTGTAGAGCACGAGCGTCTCCTTCTCCTCGCCGAACAGGGTAAACTCAAGGAGATCCTTGAGGTCCTTTTCGTGCATTACCTCGATCTTGTAAACGCGGTACTTGTACGTCTCGTAGTTGGTGTCGTAGACAATGATATCGCCGACCTCTGCGTACTGGAGGCACTCGAAATACGTGCTGTTGTGTCCGCTGACAAGGACGCAGCGGCCGAAGCCCGGCATGAAGCTGAATATCGAGTTTCCCACTCCGCGGTAGAGGATGCTGTTGTTGTCGCCCCTGTACACGGGCGCGTCAAGGCCGATCCGCTCGCAGAACAGGTTGCCGTAGCGCTGATTCATCTGCGGCATCGTGATGAGCTGGATCGGGAGCTTGGGCGTCATGGCACCGGGATCCTCTGTGGATCCGGGCTCGGGCGTAGTCGACGGGCGCGGAATATCCTTGCCGGGCTTCTCAGCGGTGGGATCGTAGATATTTACAAGCTGCGAATCGAAATTCGGAGCGCTCTCACCCATCAGCATGTTCGCCGCGGCGTAAACGGAATCCCATACGGGCCTGAGTCCGACGTACAGTATCAAATACCCCAATATGGCAAAAATTGCCGGCATGAGGATGCATGCCAGCAATTTTATGATTCTTTTTAATGTGTTAGTCATTATTTGGCGAGGAGCCTTTTCCTGCTGACAACGATAACAGCGGCACCGATGACGGCTACGAGAGCAACGGCAACGATGATGGTGGCGGTCATGTTGAAGCCGGTCCTGAGAACGACATCACCGTTCTCGTAGTTGAAGATGAGCTTGTAGCCGAGGGAGTTGGCAAGCGTGGTGCACTTATCAACAACTTCCTGGAGCCTGGGGCTGTTCTTCATGTCGTCGAAGCAGGTTACGTTCTCGGCCTTGAGGATCACGTAGCACTCGTCAACGCAAGTCCTGACGCGGGCAAGCTCCTCGGCGGTGTACTCCCTGTGCATGAGGGAATCGGTCGCGACGTTGATGTACTTATCGAACGGGGTAACGGTCTTGCCGTTGATCTCAACGCCGGCAGCGAAATGATCGAGCTCGGCCTGCTCAGCATCGGTGATACCGTCAGCGGCAAAAGCGGGGACAGCGCAGAGGACCATTACGAGGACCATAAGCATTGCAATGATAGTCTTTTTCATATCAATATTATCTCCTGAATTTTTAATCTCGGGCATTAACCCGGTACATACACTCTTATTATAATCAATTCAGGCCTGTTGTCAATACTTATTTTCAAATATATTGAAAAATACTTTTGCTCAATTAATATATGACTTTTTTCACAAATCCTTTTTAAAAAAACTATACGTTTGCAGGGCGAAGCCATTGACTTTTTTACAATTATGTGCTATAATCCTTTCTTCAAAAATAAGGCGTAGCGGTTCTCGCAGCCGTCCGCCTAAAAAGAGGCTTTATTTGACTTACACGTCCGATACATACGCACTTCTCTCCCCCTCCGAGGCGCTCGATCTTTCGCTTTTCATGCGCGGGACCGTCGATATGCGCCTTATTTCGGAGCGAACGGGAATGACGCCCGACGCGTTATTTAAGAAGCTTTCGGGACTTATCTATTACGATCCGGAGCTCGACGCGCTCGTTCCGGCGGACGAATACCTTTCAGGGAACGTACTTAAGAAGCTGAATACCGCCAAACGGTTCGAGAAGTCCGAATCTGAATTCGGCGCGCCCGACCGCGGGTTCGCCGTCGATTACGGCGTGAACATAAGAGCTCTCGAGCGCGTGATGCCTCCAATGGTCAAGGCTGAGGATATCCGCGCATCGATAGGCAGTCCGTGGATCCCCGCGTGGGTATACCGCGATTTTCTTATCGCGCTCATCGGCATAAAGCCCGTCGGCGGCAAGAAGCCGCGTCTCATCGTCGAATACGTCAAGGCCGCGAACCATTACATCATTCACGGCAAGAAGCCTTACCGGGACTATACGCGCGCGAAGCTGACCTACGGCACCGAAAGGATGAACGCGTTCGACATAGTCGAAAAGCTTTTAAACTCCGGCGAGGTGGTCGTTTACGACACGAGCTATTCCGCCGGAAAGGGCATGCCCGTAAGAAGGATCAACCGCTCGGAGACGCTGCTCGCGCAGGAGCGCATGCGCCTTATCATGGAGAAGTTCTCCTATTGGCTTTTTCGCGACGAGCCGCGCCGCACGAGGCTGCTCACGCACTACAACGAGGCCTTCGGCGCGATACGCCCGCGTATTTATAATGGAAAGAACCTCATCCTCCCCGGCAAGAATTCCGACATAAAGCTTCAGGATTATCAGCTTGCCGCGGTCGCGAGGATAGTCGGCTCGAAGAACACCCTCCTCGCTCACCAGGTCGGCGCCGGCAAGACCTACGCGATGGCCGCCGCCGCGATGGAGCTTCGCAGGACGGGCATCTCGAAGCGGAACCTCTTCGTCGTGCCGAACAACATACTCGATCAGTGGCATTCCGAGTTTCTTAAGCTCTATCCCGACGCGAAGCTGATCGTTATAGAGCCCAAGGATTTCACGCCCGCGAAGCGCAGAAAGGCGCTTGAGAAGATGATTGAGAGCGATTCGGACGCGATAATCATGGGCTACGGCTCGTTCTCGCTCATCCCACTTTCGAAAAAGGAGCGCGAGCAGGAGCTTATCGACCGCATGGCGGAGATCTCCGTTTCCATGCGGAACGCCGTCTACAACGACGCGTACATGGTTCTGAACCGTTATTCCGCGCGTCTTGAGCGCAGGCTGCAGAAGCTGTGGAGCGACGAAGCACCCGCCGGAGAGGACGATATCTGCTTCGACGATCTCGGCGTCGACACCATCTTCGTGGACGAGGCGCACAACTTCAAGAACATCAGCATCGAGACCAAGCACGGGACTCTGCCGGGCCTCAACACCAAGGGCTCGAAGCGCTGCGACGACCTTATGGCAAAGGTGCGGTACATCCAGCGCACGCATTCGGGGCGCGGCGCCGTCTTCGCGACCGGCACGCCCATAACCAATTCGGTATCCGACCTTTACACCATGCTCCTCTACCTCGCCTATGAGAGGCTGAACGAGATGAATCTCGTCGAGTTCGACAACTGGGTAAAGCTCTTCTCCGAGGTCACCGAGGAGTTCGAGGTCGAGGCGAACGGCATAGGCTACAGGCTGAGGCGCAGGCTGAGCCGCTATCACAATCTGCCGGAGCTGTCGCTGCTTCTTTCGGAGATCGCCGATCTTCATTTCTCACGCGACGACGAGCAGAAGCTGCCCGCCTCCGTCAACTATTACAACTGCACCGTCCCCGCGTCGAAGGCTCTCCGCGATTACATCGGCGAGCTTGCCAGACGCGCGGAGCTAGTCAAGGCGGGCATGGTCCCGAGGACCGAGGACAATATGCTGAAGATCACGACCGACGGACGCAAGGCGGCGCTCGACATGCGCCTAGTCGATCCCAACGCGGAGGACAGTCCCGATTCGAAGCTGAACACCTGCGTGAGGAAGGTCTTCGAAATATGGAGCTCCAACCCCACGGTCACGCAGCTGGTCTTCCTCGATCAGTCCACCCCGAAGGACGATTTCAACCTGTACGACGATATGAAGGACAAGCTCTCGGCGCTCGGCGTGCCGAGGAAGGAGATCGCCTTCGTGCACGACGCCGTGAACGACACCATGCGCACGAGCCTGTTCAATAAAGTTAGAAGAGGCGACGTAAGGATCCTCATCGGCTCCACGTTCAAGCTCGGCATTGGCGCGAACGTCCAGGACAAGCTGTGGGCCGTCCATCACCTCGACATCCCCTGGCGCCCCTCCGACGTAACGCAGAGGGAGGGCCGTATGCTCCGCCAGGGCAACCGCAACGACGAGGTCGCGATCTACCGCTACATCACGAGCGGCAGCTTCGACGCGTACTCGTGGCAGCTGCTTGAGAACAAACAGCGGTTCACCTCGCAGATAGTCGGAGGCGACTACACCTCGAGGAGCGGCGACGAGGTCGACGAAATCGTCCTGACCTATTCCGAGGTCAAGTCCCTTGCCGTCGGCAACCCCCTTATCAAGAAACGCATAGAGCTTGAGACCGACATCCAGAGGAAGGGCACCCTGCGCGCAAGGATAGAGAAGGCGAAGGACGCCGCGCGCGAGCAGCTCCTTCTGATCCCCGCGAGGGAGACGCAGATGAAGGACGCGATCGAGAGGCTCACCGCCGACGCTAAGCAGGCCGAAAGCACGCAGACGCTCGCCTACTCGGTCACAATATTCGACGAGGAGTATTCGAGAAGGCGTGACGCTGGCGAAAGGCTTATCGAGCTTCTAGCGGAATACGCTTACGTCAGGGAGCCCGTGGAGATCGGCTCGTACAGGGGCTTTAAGCTGTTCCTGACGACCGACTCGTCGGGCCTTCACAGGATATTCACCGTGAACGGTCTTAACGCATATCCCTTCGAGGTCAGCGAATCGCCGCAGGGACAGGCGCAGAGGCTCGACAACGCGGTGAACGGCATCGCGAAGAGGCTCGAGGACGCGAAGACCGCGCTCGAATCCCTCGAACAGGACAGGAAGCTCCTTGAGGACGAGATCGCCGCGGCGAACCCCTACGACGCGGAGCTCGCTAAACTCTCGAAGCAGCTGAGGAAGGTCAGCCGCGAGCTCGGTATCGACGACTGACGGGCCTAAACGGATCATATATCAAAGGTCTTGACAAAAAGTGATTTTTGTCCGATAATATAAAAAATGAAATTCCAGAAAGGAGATCAAATAAAATGGGTCTTATCAAAGCTGTGGCCGGTGCTGTCGGCGGCGTTCTTGCCGATTCCTGGCTTGAGTTTTTCTACTGTGACGCGATCCCCGAGAACACGCTTGCCGTCAAGGGCAAAAAGCGCGTTTCCGGTCGTTCGAGCAACGTAAAGGGCGAGGACAACATCATCTCCAATGGTTCCCGCATTGCGGTCGCCGACGGTCAGTGCATGATCATCGTCGATAACGGTACCGTCGTTGAGCTCTGCGCCGAGCCCGGTGAGTTCATTTTCGACTCCTCCTCCTCCCCCTCCATCTTCGCGGGCAAGTTCGGTCAGAGCCTGATCGACACCTTCAAGGAGTTCTGGGACAGGTTCAAACACGGCGGCGGAGCCGCGAGGGATCAGCGTGTTTATTATATCAACACGAAGGAGATCATCGGCAACAAGTACGGCACCGCCAATCCCGTTCCCTTCCACGTCTCCTACCCCGAGATCAATCTTGAGAGGGACGTATCCATCAAGTGTTTCGGCGAATACTCCTATGAGGTCTCGAACCCCATACTGTTCTACACTCACGTCTGCGGCAACTTCGAAGGCAGGTACGACAGGGACAGGATCGACAGCCAGCTCAAGACCGAGCTTCTTACCGCCCTCCAGCCCGCCCTCTATAAGGTCTCCGAGCAGGGCATACGGTACAGCGCTCTTCCCGGTCACACCACCGAGATCGCAAACGCGCTCAACAACGAGCTTTCCGATAAGTGGGTCAACCTCCGCGGTATCTCCGTGGTATCCTTCGGCGTCAGCTCCGTCACCGCCAACAAGGAAGACGAAGACGCTATCAAGGAGCTCCAGACTCACGCCGCTCTCCGTGATCCCGGCATGGCCGCGGCTCACATGGCCGGTTCCTACGCGACCGCGATGCAGGACGCCGCTAAGAACGAAGGCGGCGCGTTCCTCGGCTTCGCCGGTCTGAACGCAGTAGGCGGCGCAGGCGGCGCTGCTGTGACCAATATGTATCAGATGGCCGGTCAGCAGCAGACTCAGCAGCCTGCGGCGAATTCCTGGACCTGCGTCTGCGGCGCTGTCAACCAGGGCAACTTCTGCCAGACCTGCGGCAAGCCCAAGCCCGCTCCTGCCGGAAGCTGGACCTGTGAGTGCGGCTCCGTCAACCAGGGCAAGTTCTGCCAGAACTGCGGAAAGCCCAAGCCCGGCGAGACCGTCGGCTGGACCTGCTCCTGCGGCGCCGTGAACGGCGGCAAGTTCTGCCAGAGCTGCGGCAAGCCCAAGCCCGCCGAGGCTCCCCTCTACCGCTGCGACAAGTGCGGCTGGGAGCCCGAAGATCCCGCCAATCCCCCCAGGTTCTGCCCGGAGTGCGGCGATCCCTTCAACGAGAACGACATAAGGTAACAAGCAAGAATAAAGAGCCTTCCTCTTTTCGGGAAGGCTCTTTTTTGGGGTTTATTTCTTTCTCTTTGAAAGGTAAACGATGAACAGAATGAGTATCGCGAGGAGTATGAACACCGTGCCGCCGGCAAACGCGGCAAGTCCGCGCTTCCCCATCCTTTGGATGGGCGTCGTCGGCGCTTCCGTCGGTTTAGCGGTGGGATCGATCGTCGGCTCGGGAGTCGGCGCTTCGGTCGGCTGGGGCGTAAGCTCGGGAGTCGGCTCAGGCGTCGCGGTAGGCTCGGGAGTCGGAGTCTCGGTCGGAGCGGGAGGAACGTAATTCGTAAGAACCTCCGGCGGGATATTCTCGAACATATCGTTTATGCCGGTGTCCTTGCCGACGGTCGTGAAGGCAAGTCCGAACTTTTCAAGGCTGGCCTCGTTCTTGTTGTTGCAGGGGTGGTTCGCCTGGTTCTGCGACTTATGGCAGTCGTACGCCTTCTGCGCGACCTCCCACGCGGTCATGCCGCCGAAAGCCTCGAGCGGCACCGTCGCGGAGATGAATATCGGGTTTTCCTTATATAGATGCAGATACAGCTTCTTGACCTGCCACGTCCCGTAGATCTCATACGATTCGGGATCGTACGAGGGGTTCGCCGCGTCTATCACCGCGTACTGCGCCGCGCTCGACACGACGACGTGCTGCCAGTGACCGTATTCGCCCCTCGTGTCGTGCGTGATGACGACCTCGGGTTTGACCCTTCTTATGTATCTTACGATCTCTCTTTCGACGTCCTCGACCTTGAACTCGTCGGCGCGCTCCTCCTTCTGGCGGTTCGACACGTCCGCCATGCCCGCGAAATGCGGATAGGTCCTAAGGCCCATTATCCACGCGCCGTTCAGCGCCTCCGAGCGGCGTACGCGCTTCCTTGAGACCATATAGAGCAGTGAGCCCGAAAGCCCGCGCTCCGCGCCGTAGGTGGGGATCATCGCGCCCATGAAGATCGTGTCGTCGTCGGGATGCGTCGAGATCACGAGGAAGTCCGTCTTTTCGGGAGTCGGCAGCCAGGGATGGTAATCATAAGGAGCGCCGCCCGAATAGGGTATGAGCGTCGCGAGCCACGCCTCTCCGCCTGCTCTGATGCGGACGCCGGCTATGCCGTCTCCCACCTCAAAGCCGGAGTTCCAGAACCTGTCGCCCTCGCGTGTTTCCACGACGTCGCCGGAAGCGTTAAGGAGCTCGACCGTAAACGGAGCGGGATCGACGCCCTGCTTGTCCGTCCACTCCCAGTAGACGAAATCGACGTTCTGCCCCGCCCACGAGACCGATACCCACGCGTCCTTCGGGAGCCTTACGAGCGTGGTGTAATCGCTGTCGCCCAAGAGGGTTTTAAGATGCTGCGTGCCCGTCGAGCACGAATAGGAACAGTTCTTCGAGAGGTTCACAGGCGCCTGTTCCCCCGTCGCCGAGGCGATCCCCGAAACGGGCAGGAGGAGCAGAATGATCAGCGCGGCCGCAAGCAGTCTTTTATTCGTTTTTCCGACATTTTTCATCATATCGCAATTATAGCACCGGTGCGGAATGAAATCAACCGCGCAAAAAAAGAGAGCCATAAAGGCTCTCGCATGGGATCCGTTACGCCGCGTGCACGATCTCGAGAAGTTCCTCGACGGTATCGAACTCCGTCTCCTCGGGGAGATACATGTCGTACTCGTTCTCAACGTCGAGCTTGAGCTCTTCAACGTCGAAGAGGTCGAGGTTCAGTTCGCGCATCTTGCTTTCGGGCTTGATCTCCTCAACAGGAGTTCCCGAAAGACGGTTGATCGTCTTCCTGAGAAAGTCGAAAATATCCATTTTTCCTCCAATAATGCCGAATAATAAAGCAATAAATAATTATGAGGTATCTCTTTAAAAAATACCTCAAATATTATAGCCGTATCAACGCCATTTGTCAAGCGTTTTATTTGATTTTTTACAGATATTTCCTGATGAACTCGGGGCACTTGCCGTCGGTATTGATCTCGATGACAAAATCGGCGCCCGTTCTTATCGAAAAATCGTTGAAGAATTCGAACATTCCCTCAAGCGAATCAACGCTGTGTTTGATCAGTTTAATAAAGCTCAATACGTAGATCGCCTCAAGGTCGTGATCCTGCGCGGCGATACCCGAAACGAATCCCGAAAACATCTTCGGCCCCTCGATATGATACTCGGACGCGTCGATAAGCCTGATCCCGCTGTCGAGATCGTAGATGTGCTTATCGTCCTTGTCGATCACAACGATGCTGCCCTTCGCGTTTTTAAATCTCTCGTTGGCCATATTGCACAGCTCACGGCTCATACCCTCGCCCCGACCGCCGTACAGCACCTTTATCATCTCGCCACCTCCGTTTGTTTTGTTAAGTAAATCATATCATATTTCACAGGTTAAAGCAACATCAAAAAGAGGCAAAAAAGGCAAATCTTTTGCGCGCGTATTGACACCCGCGTATGGAACGTGTAAGATTTTACGTATGGAAACGAACGTGAAAAAACGCTTCCCATTGGGAAGGATACTGCTTATTCTTTCGGGACTTCTTCTGATCGCCGACGCGGTCTTCGTCATGGGCAGGATCAGCATGAATCTCGGCGTGATGCTCCCGCTCGTCGCGGGCATACCCCTCCTCCTTATCGGCTTATTCCTCCCGGGCTTCAGAAAGCTCGTGAAGAGGAGCAGGATAATTCGCGCAATAGCCTTTCTCATCTCGCTCGTCTATCTTCTGTCCGCGCTCGCGTTCGCGGTGACGACGGGGCTCATACTCGCTAACTCCGCGGAGCCCGCCGATGGCGCGGACGTTGTGATCGTTCTCGGCGGCGGAATTCGCGGAAGGACGCCCACGCTTTCGCTAAAATACCGTCTCGATGCGGCGAAGGAATACCTTGACCGCAATCCCGACACCGTCGTTATCCTAAGCGGCGGGCGCGGCTCGGACGAGGCGGTCTCCGAGGCCGAGGTCATGAGGGATTATCTCGTTTTGCGCGGCGTTCCCGAGGAGCGCACGATCATGGAGGACAGATCCTCGAGCACCGAGGAGAACTTCCGCTTCTCGAAGGCGATAATCGACGAAAGGTTCGGCGAAGGCGCAGTCGCGGTATTCGCAACTAACCGATTCCATGTGTTTCGCTCGGAGCTCGTAGCGCGGCGCGAAGGACTCTCCGCGGAGGGAATACCCGCCCCGGGGGTATGGTACATCACCCCGAACGACTACATGCGCGAGTGCGTCGCGATAGTGATCTATTTCCTTAAGGGAAAGATATGACAAACAAAAAAGACCTGCGAAGGCAGGTCTTTTTTTTTGCCTTTTATTCGATTATGCCCATGGACTTCCTGAGGATCAGGAGCGCGTCGACCGCGTCGACCGTGCCGTTATCGTCCATATCGCCGGCTGTAAGATCGAGACCTTCCGCGCCGATGATATTCATCGAATAGCGCAGAGCGAGCAGCGCGTCGGCCGCTTCGACCTTGCCGTTGCCGTCGATGTCGCCCTTGAGAGTGGGCTGGGGATCGGTGCCGGCGGATTTGAAGTATTTATAGATCCTGAGGGCGCCGGCGACTCTGCTCGTAGTGAAATACTCGGTGTTGCTCGAAAGAGCAATGTAATAGTATCCTTCCGAATCGATCTGGTTGTTGAGCGACGAGCCGTCGAAGAGCCACTTGAGCTCGGTATTGCCGACGGTAAGGTACTCATCGGAGGTGAGGCAGAGATATTTGCCGGTGGCCTCGTTCTTCAATACCCAGCCTTCGCTCTCGCTGCCCGCGGTGACCGTATAGACGACCGCGTCCATATTCTCCTCCGCGACCGTAAGGGTGTTGTCTTCGTTCTCGGTCACGGGAACTGAGGTGACGTAGTGGCCGTCCTCCCTGTCGTTATACACCGTGTTGCCGACAGCCATGCCGCTTGCCACAATTGCGATCTTGTCGCCAAGAGCAATGGTGTCGGTCGCGAGATAACCCTCAAAGGCCTCGACCGTGACAAGCGCGGTGGCCGTAAACTCGGCGTTCGCAAGATTATCGTGTACGATCGCCTCTATCGTCGCAGTGCCGGGCCTTAATGCCGTTACGACGCCCGTGTCGCTGATCGACACGACGGAGGGGTTAAGGCTCGACCAGGTAACGGAATAATCGGCGTAGCCGGGTTCGACCGTCAGCTTTGCGCGCTCGGTCGTGCCCTCGTACATAGTGATGGGAGCGAGCGAAACGGATTCGATGGGCTCGGGATCACCGAGAAGTGTCCAGTCGCAGGTGACGGTCTGCCTGCCGTCGGGGTTTGCGGGGAACGCGTCGGTCGGGCTCATCACGATGGGCCACGCGCTCGGGTTGGTGTAGGGATCGCTCACGCCGTTGGTGCTCTTCATCTTCGCGATAGCCTCGGCAACGGTCGCGCCGTTCTTCATCTCGGTCCAGAAGGTCGCCTCGTATTTATAGTCGCCCGTGAAGGAAACGGACTGGGAATAGCCGTAAACGCACGCCGCGCCCGCCTCGAGAAGAGCCGTGCCGGTGGTGCCCTGGCCTTCCTTCATCATGCCCTGGCAGATCGCCATCCAGACGAAGCAGTTCGAGAGCCTGCCGTCGGCATGGTTCTGGATATAGCGGCCGTCGATGCCGTAGAAGCTTCCGCCGTTATATGCCCAGCCTTTGGAATAGTCATCGGAAGTGAGTCCGGTGCCGGTCGTAAGATCGAGGTAAGAGGTGTTCTGCGAAGCGATGCAGTTGCCGTGCGAATCGTAAATGACGACGCCCTTGCCCGTGTAGTTCTTCGCGATGTTGGGGCCGGTCGCCTGCGCGCCGCTGAGCGTGGTCACAGTGCCGCCTGTCGCCTGCGCAATGGACTTGGCCTCGTTCTTATACTGATCCGTAAAGGAGGAGTCGCTGCCGTAGTACGGTCCTACGAGAAGAACATCCTTCGCCGAGGGGCAGTTCCCCCTTACGGCTTCGGACACGGCGGACTCGGTATCGACGCCTGCCATGTCGCCCCCGACCTTTTCATGGTTCCTGATGCGGTAGTTGTATCCGCCCAGCATGCCGTCGGTCGTGAACGAGAACTCGTTGCCGGTCAGGTCGGTGATGCTTCCCTCGTCGATGAGGTCGAGGTTCAGCGCGGCCTTATAGACCGCAAAGGTGACCTCGGAGCGGCTCGCGCCGAGCTCCATCATCTCCGCCTCGACGGCGTCGAGCACCGCCCAGACGTCGTCCCAGCGCTTCATGGCCTTTCTCTCCCTCGCCTCGTAGGCCGCGTCTTCCGCAAGCGCGGCTGCGGGAATGACAGCGAGGATCATGAGTGCGGCGATGACGATCGCAAGTATTTTACGGGTTTTTGTCATGGTCTTTTCTCCGTTTGAAATAAATTGACGAATACTGTCGCTTTATTTTACCATTTCGCCGTATATTTTTCAAGAGGCCGAAGGGCTTGTGCGGGTGATTTTTTATGGTATAATTATTGAAAATATTAAGGAGGCGATCGTATGGATCCCGTTTCCCCCGTCGTTTTCGAAACAGAAAGACTTTATGCCCGCGAGTTCGTCAGAGAGGACGCCGAGGGCGTATTCGAGTACGCCGGAAATCTTGAAAGCTCCGGCTTTCAGGCCTTCTCCCCCGAGAGCTTCGAGGACGTTACAAAGTTCGTCGAAAGCAGGCTTGCCTCCCAGATCGAATCTCCGAGGAAAAACTATGACTTCATCCTCTGCCTCAAGGACACCGACGAGATGATCGGGGCGATGGGGCTCTCGATCTCGGACGAGGGCAGACAGGCGGAGCTCGGCTACAATCTCAAGAAGCGGTTCTGGGGGAACGGCTACGCCACGGAAGCGGCGAAAGGCTTTCTGAAGTTTGGCTTCCTGGGGCTGGAGCTTCACCGCATCACTGCAAGGTGCGATGAGGAGAACATCGCGTCGTACCGCGTTATGGAAAAGATCGGCATGCGCCGCGAAGGGCATTTTATTAAGTCGGAATACCGCCGCGTGTTCGGGAAGACCGGCTGGCGGAGCTCTTACTCCTACGCGATACTTAAAAAAGAATACCTTCTGGGCCTGCCGGACGGCGACTACTCCCCCGACGGCCGCGCCTGATTTCCGGCATTGACACGGACGGCCCGATATTATATAATATTATGGTAAATAACGCGCGTGTTTCTCCGCGCGAAATCAACGATCGGAGGATTATTTTATGAATAAGAAATGGATCTGTCCCGTATGCGGTTACGTTCACGTCGGCCCCACGCCGCCCGAGTTCTGCCCCCAGTGCAGAGTCCCCGGCTCCAAGTTCAAAGAGCAGGTTGAGGAAATGAGCTGGGCCGCCGAGCACGTCGTCGGCGTAGCGCAGGGCGTCCGAGAGGATATCCTGAACGATCTCCGCGCCAACTTCAACGGCGAGTGCACCGAGGTCGGCATGTATCTTGCGATGGCGAGAGTCGCTCACCGCGAGGGTTATCCCGAGATCGGTCTTTACTGGGAGAAGGCCGCGTGGGAGGAGGCGGAGCACGCCGCCAAGTTCGCGGAGCTCCTGGGCGAGGTCGTGACCGATTCCACCAAGAAGAACCTCCAGATGCGCGTAGACGCCGAGAACGGCGCGACCGCCGGCAAGACCGACCTTGCGAAGCGCGCGAAGGAGCTGGGCCTTGACGCCATCCACGACACCGTCCACGAGATGGCCCGCGACGAGGCAAGGCACGGTAAGGCGCTCAAGGGGCTTCTTGACAGGTATTTCAAATAAGAAGAAACTGTGGGGGCGAACAGATCGCCCCCTCTGTTTTTTTGAGAGCAGTACAATATCATTGACTGATACAGGGAGGTGCGAATTTGAAAAAAAGAAAAATCATCGCGACCGTCCTTGCTCTGCTTCCGTTGGTTCTGCTTGCTGCGGGGATCATCCTTGAAATCATTTACGAAGTCGGAGTAAAGATTTATCCGGATCCGTATTATTGGCGGGAGCACTTCATTACTTTCATAATAACTGTTCTGTTTTTATCTTTTCTGTCTTTCACTGTGCCCTGTGTTATCGTAGCACGGGTGCTGAACAGACAGCTGCTAAGCAGGTTTATCAATGTCATCACATGGATAGATATTATTGCCATAGTTATCTCCTTGATAATAACCTATCTGCCTACTTGCTTAAGGAGGTGAACTGCCGCCGGGAAGAACAGAAACGCTGAAGGGGCTGCTGGACAGGAATATCAAATTATATTTTTCGGAAAGGAGAAATACATGGGTTTTTTCGGAATATTGTTGATTGCGGCTCTCGCCTTGATATTCGTGCTCGGCTTAGCAGGCCTGATCATTTTCCTTGTATCAAGGAAAAAAGGCGAGCCTGAAACGCCGACGAAGAGCGTCACGGAGAACGTCGCGGATCTGAACGACCAATTCAACCGCGCCAGATATCAGGACAGGGACGGCGAATAAGTTAAGCAAAACCATTGTATTTCTTCAACGGTTTTGTTTTTTCGTCTGGACAGAGGCGGAACTTAAAATATCTTGAAAGATACAGCAAAAAGTGATAAGCTTTCAGCAGGCTGAAAACATCCTGAAAGGAGCGTGCGATGAAAGCTAAACGTATAATTTCGCTGATCCTGGCCTCGCTGGCGTTCGTTTGTCTTCTGTACTGCGGACTGAAAGGCATTTTCGTATTAAGGGAATACCACGATCTTAACGGGACTCCCGGATCGAGCGGCGCGGACTACCTCGGCGTGATCGTCGGGTACGGCTTTGCCTGCGCGGCGGCGCTTCTCGGGCTGATCCTCTCGGCGGTATCGTACTTTCTCGACGAGCGCCGGTGGCTGCGCGCGATACTGATCGTTCTCGCCGCGCTTATTGTCATCGCTGCAATACTTCCGCTTCTTCTAAGGTAACACTTTTAAACACATCGGAGGGAATATGAGCAAGAAAAAAACAAAGCCCGCGGTCGGTCTGTTCATTTTACTGATCGTGCTGTTCGTTCTCGGCATGGCCGCCGAGATCGTTTTGAAGTACGCCGCCGTGCCGCCGAGGGTGAATATGCCCGAGGTGCCCCGCGAGGTGTACAGGAACATGGTTCTTTCGCAGTTCGGCGCGGAGGCCTTTCCGTTCTATGCGCTGCCGGCGCTGGTTCTCTCCTGGATGTCGATACAGCCGCGCGAGCTGTTGATCTACGCCCTTTACTGGCTGCCGTACGCCGTACTGTTCTTGCTCCCCGTATTCGGAGCTCTCGCCCGCGGACGCGGCAGGGGCGTTCCCCTTATCCTCTGCGCTCTCGCCGCGCTTTACGAGGGGCTGTCCCTTATTATCGCCTCGACGGTCAGCAACTATTACGGCTTCAGCGTTTACACGGCGATACCCTTCCTCGTCGAGTTCTTTATTCTCATTATCGGGTGCGTCGGCGTTTTCGGCAGGAACAGGAGCCTTGCGGTCACCGCGGGAGTCGTATTCCTCGCGCTCGTGCCGGTCTCGGTGTTCATTACGCCGGTGATCGCGGAGCTGTCCGCGTTCCTGTCGCTTCCGGGTTATCCCTTAAAGACGTTCGTCGTGAACGCGATAAAGTTCTTCCCCGTTACTTACGCCCAGTCGCACTGGCCGATATTCAAGGCGTTCGCGTTCGCGATGTACGGACTTTTGCTTGTAACCGCTGTCAAAAAGAGCGGAAAGAAAGCGTAAAGACAATATAAAAAAGTGCTGTTTACACAGCACTTTTTCTTTTTTGGGGGTGCGGGGGCCGAAGCCCCTGCCCGCTATAATCGCCGAAGGCGGCGTGCACGTCGGAGGCGAAACAATTGCCCCGCAATTGGTTCCTTTATTTTTGAACGACCGCGCATAGAATGCGCAGTTCAAAAATGCCTCCCGTCGAAAAAGTCGATCAGACTTTTTCGACACGCTTACAGCGGCCTTTTGCTTCTTTCCTTCATCCTTGCCCAGACCTTGTGGAGGTTGTTGTAATAGTCCTCCTCGGCAAAGCCGATCTTATCCCGAAGCAGGGGCTCGAGCTTGTCCATAAGCCCGTCACCGGAATCAAAATAGCCGTGCGCGAGCTGATAGAAGGTCTCGAAATCGTAAACGCCGCGGTTTATCCCGACGCAGAAATGCTCTATCTTGGCAAGGCAGACGTTCAGCTCCTCGTAGCCCACGGAGTCGGCGGTCTCGACGGCGTCCTCGATCTGATCGCGGCGCCAGCCGTTGAGCTTCGAAAGCACCTCGTCCTGGAGCTTTTTATATTCGGCCATCGTCTCCGTGCAGGTCTTCCTGCGGCTGTCGCGGAAATACGTCACGACGCCGAAGGCGACGCTCAGCATCCCGACGAACGCCGCGAAGATGCCGAACACGGTTGACAGAATGCCTATTATATCCTTTAAGAACTGCATATCCCTCTCCTTTCTTCAAATATCCATCATATAATATTGTAATACCGGGACGGTTTTCGTGTCAATAGCGCGCGGTTTTTTAAAATTCGAACTGTACTTTTCCGCTTTTTGGGGTTATAATGTTATTTGGTATTTTATGCGAAACGGAACTTTGATCGAATGAAACACGTGCTTGGCTGCATAAGAAGAGCCGACGAACGGTACGGGCTGATACACGACGGCGACAGGATCTGCGTCGGCGTGAGCGGAGGCAAGGACAGCCTTCTTCTGCTCTACGGTCTGAGCCTCTACCGCATGTTCTCGAAGAAGAAATACGAAGTTATGGGCGTGATGCTCGATCTGGGTCTCGTCGAGCAGGACTGTTCCGCGCTTTTAGAATGGGCGGACAAGGTCGGCGTGCGGCTCGACATCGTAAAGACCGATATCGGCGACGTGGTGTTCAATATCCGCAAGGAGAAGAACCCCTGCGCGCTCTGCGCGAAGTTCCGCCGCGGAGCTTTGAACGACGCGGCAAAGGAGCGCGGATGCAACCTTATCGCCCTCGGGCACAACCGCGAGGACGTGATCGAGACCTTCCTTTTAAGCCTCTTCTTCGAGTCGAGGCTGAACACCTTCGCGCCGGTCACCTACATGGACAGGAAGGGCGTTACGGTGATAAGGCCGCTGGTCTTCTTCCCCGAGAAGGAGGCGCTGTCGGCGGCGAGGAGGCTTGAACTGCCCGTGCAGAAGCCGAACTGTCCCGTCGCGGGATACACCAAGCGCGAGGACATGAAGAACCTTTTGAAGGAGTTTCGCAGGATCGTTCCCGATCCCGAGGCTCGTATTATGAAAGCGATCGCCGATACGCACAAGTACGGCATGTGGGACCGCATGAAGCTGCCTCCCGACGGTGAAACGGGGACTGCCGCGGCCGGTTATTCAGAGATGATTTCGGAGGAAAACGACGATGGAAGACGGGAAGAACGAGATTTTTGAGGAGACGAAGATTTCGGAGACCGGGGCGGAGCAGCCTTCGGAATCCGATCGCGAGCTTCTGATATTCGGCGAGGGCGACGGCAGGCTCACCAAAGAGCGCGGCGTTAAATACACCAAGCCGAGAATAGGTTATTTCATAATCGCGGGACTCGTAGGCGCGATAGTCGGCGTCGCCCTGACGCTCTTCCTCGTGTCGAGAGTCATCGGCGGAAGTCTATCGAAGCTCACGATCATCAAGGACATGGGCGATTACGACAGCTCCGTCATAAGCGAGCTTCTGCAGCGCATCGACGCGACGCATTTCGGCGAAACGCCCACCTCGAAAGAGCTTATCGATAAGGCCGCGCACGCGCTGGTCGACGGCATGGGCGATCCCTACGCGAGCTATTTCACGGTCAAGGAATACGAGGATTACACCGCGAGCTTCAACGGGAATTATTACGGCATAGGCGTTCTTATCCAGAATCCCGACGGGACGGGCGCGCTCATCCGCCGCGTCTACGAGGGCTCGTTCGCCGAGCAGGCGGGACTTAAGAAGGGCGACGTCATTATCGCGGTCGGAGGAAAGGACGTAACGAACGTTTCGGGCGACGAGCTGGTCTCGCTGATAGTCGGAGACGAGGGCTCGAGCGTGGAGATCACGTTCCTCCGCGACGGAAAAAAGATGACCGCGGAAGTTACGAGGGGCGCCGTTTACATCAAGCGCGTGGACTATTTCGTGCTTGAAAACAATATCGGCTACCTGTATTTAAGTTCCTTCTCCGGAAACGCCGAGGAGGAGTTCAAAGCCGCCCTCGAGGACTTCAAGGCGCGAGGGATCAGGAACATCGTGATCGACCTCCGCGACAATCCCGGCGGCTCGCTCTACACCGTAGTCAATATCTGCGATATGCTCCTGCCCAAGTGCACCGTCTGCACCATGCAGGGCAAATCCACTCCCGACGCCGAATACTTCAATTCCGACGAGAGCATGTACGATTTCAACTTCGTCGTGCTCGTAAACGAATACTCCGCCTCAGCGAGCGAAATATTCGCCGGCGCCATGCAGGATAACGGCAGGGCGAAGATCATCGGCGTCAAGACCTACGGCAAAGGCGTCGTGCAGACCACCTATAAGCTCGACTCCGATCACGGCTGGCTGAAGCTCACGACCGACGCCTACTACACCCCGAACGGCACGAACCTCGGCGGAACCGGCATCACTCCCGACGTGATCGTCGAGCTGCCCGAGGAGCTTAAATACGTTGATATCTATACTCTTTACACGGAGTATCTCGATCAGGACACGCAGCTTCAGGCGGCGATCGCCGAGCTGACTAAATAATATTCCGGGAATCCATTCCCGCCTGCGCCCATACCGCATACCCCCCGGGTCAACGCGGTACGGGCATTTGGGCGTATAAAAGGTGACACATGAAAAACGGTTTTATTCTCGAAATACTGAAAAAGCACCCCGAGTACGAACGGCTCCTCTCGTCGCTGAACGCGGGCGAGGGCGCTCTGAGCGTGTTCGGGCTTGGCGAGGCGCACCGCATACACATGGCGGCGGCGCTTTATAAGGATTCAGGAAAGACGCTCCTATACGTCGCGCCGTCAGCGCTCGGCGCCGTCAAGGCGCACGAGGAGCTTTCCGGGTATTTCGAGGACGCCTGCCTCTTCCCCGCCCGCGAGCTGCCCCTCGCGGTAAAGCATTTTACAGAGTCCCCCGCCGTAAACGCGCGGAGGCTCGGCGTAATGATGCGGCTCATCGACAGAAAGCCGACGCTCCTCGTGACGAGCATCGAGGCCCTTATGCAGCGCATGGCTCCGCCGGAGCTGATCGTGAACGCGATGCACACCGTGAGGATCGGCATGCGCACATCGCCCGAAATGCTGCTTAAGAAGTTCATCGACGCGGGCTACGTGCGCGAGGACATCTGCGAAGGTCCCGGTCAGGTGACGAGGCGCGGCGGCTACGTGGACATATTCCCTCTCACCTCCCGCGAGCCCGTGAGGATCGAGTTTTTCGGCGACGAGGTCGATACGCTGCGCTCGTTTGATCCCGTTTCTCAAAGGTCTACGGAGAACCTATCCATAGCGGAGATCCCGCCCGCGACCGAGATGCCGCTGACCGCCGAGCTTAAAAAGCGCGGCATCGCGGCGCTTCGCGGCAAGCCGAATTTTGAGGAGGAGACCGAGGTTTTAAGGTCGGGCGGCGTTCCCGACAACGCGCTTATGCTCCTGCCGGTGTTCTGCCGCGAGGAGATATCGCTACTCGACTACCTCCCCCACGACGCTGTGATACTGCTTGACGAACCCTCGCGCGCCGAGGAGAGCGGCAAGATGGTCTTCTCCGGCTTCCTCGACGGACTCTCCTCCGTGCTGAAGGACGGTATGGGGCACGAGCTCCAGGCGGGGCTCGTGCACTCCGCTCTCGACACGATCCAGAGGCTCGACACGAAAAGGACGGCGATGCTGTTTTCCCTTACGAGGAGCTACGGGCTCATCCGGTCTAAGGGCCTTATCCGCTTCGAGACGAGACCCGCGCCGAGGTATATGGGACGCGGCGAGCTTCTGAGGGACGATATCAATTCGCTTACCCGCGGCGGCGTTTCGGTAATGCTGTTTGCGGGAAAGCACGCGGGAAGGCTTTCCGACTCGCTGGGCGATCTCGATATGCGCCTGCCCGTCGTGGAGAGCCTCGGGCGCGAACCGGTGCCCGGCGAGGCGCTTATTATCGGCGACTCCATACCGAAGGGCTTCGAATACCCCGAGCTTCGTTTCGCCGCGATTTCTGAATACGAGATCTACGGCATGGAGCCGGTCTCGCCCGCCGCGTCGAGGAGCGCGAAAAAGCGTCCGGCGCTCGCGTTTACGGAGCTTGAGGTCGGCGATCTCATAGTCCACGAGACGCACGGCATAGGCAGGTTCACGGGCGTGAAAACGCTGACGGTGGACAAGAAGACGCGCGATTACATCGAACTTAACTATTTGGGCGGCGACAAGCTGTTCATCCCCACGGATCAGCTCGACCGCGTTCAGAAATACATAGGCGGCGACGAGTCGAAGGCGAAGCTTTCGAAGCTCGGCTCCGGCGAATGGCAGAAGACGGTCGCGAGGACGCGCGAGAGCGCGAAGAAGCTCGCGTTCGACCTTGTAAAGCTGTACGGCGAAAGGAGCCGCACGAAGGGCTACGCGTTCTCCCCCGACACGAACTGGCAGGTCAAGCTCGAAGCGAGCTTCCCCCACGAGGAGACGCCCGATCAGCTTGAAAGCATACGCGAGGTCAAGGCGGACATGGAGTCCGACAGGATAATGGACCGTCTGCTCTGCGGCGACGTCGGCTACGGCAAGACCGAGGTGGCTCTCCGCGCCGCGTTCAAGTGCGCCATGGACGGCAAGCAGTGCGCCGTGCTGGTGCCGACGACGATACTCGCCCAGCAGCATTTCAACACCTTCTCGGCAAGGTTCGCGGGCTTCCCCGTGAACGTCGATCTTCTCTCGCGCTTCCGCACGCCCGCCGAGCAGGAGAGCGTTAAGGAGCGCCTTAAGAAGGGCGATATCGACGTCATTATCGGTACGCACAGCCTGCTTTCGAAGAGCGTAAAGTTCCGCGATCTCGGTCTCCTCATAATCGACGAGGAGCAGAGGTTCGGCGTGAATCACAAGGAGCAGATAAAGGAGCTTAAAAAAACGGTCGACGTCCTCACCCTCTCCGCGACGCCCATACCGAGGACGCTGCACATGAGCCTTTCGGGCATAAGGGACATGAGCGTCATCGAGACGCCGCCCGAGGCGCGCTACCCCGTCCGCACGCTGGTTGCGGAATACTCCGAGCCCATGATCCGCGAGGCGATATTGAAGGAGCTCGCGAGGGGCGGACAGGTGTATTTCCTTTACAATTCCGTAAAAACCATGGATCTTTTCGCGGAGAAGCTCGCGAAGCTCGTGCCCGAGGCGCGCATAGCGTTCGCTCACGGGCAGATGGCTGAGCGCAGGCTCGAGAACACGATGCTCGAGTTCCTCGAGGGAAAGTACGACGTCCTCATCTGCTCCACCATCATCGAGAACGGACTCGACATAGCAAACGTCAACACGATATTTATCTACGACGCGGACACCCTGGGGCTTTCGCAGCTCTATCAGCTGAGGGGCCGCGTAGGGCGAAGCTCGCGGCTCGGGTACGCGTACCTTCTCTACCGCAGGAACAAGGTGCTCTCCGAGGTCGCGGACAAGAGGCTGAGCGCGATACGCGAGTTCACCCAGTTCGGAGCGGGCTTCAAGATCGCCATGCGCGACCTCGAGATAAGGGGCGCGGGCGAGATACTCGGCGCGGAGCAGTCGGGACACATGGCCGAGGTCGGCTACGAGCTTTACTGCAAGCTCATCAACGCGGCCATCCGCGAGGTCAGAAACGAGCCCGTCAAGCCCGATCTCGACACGGTGATGGAGATACCCGTCGACGCGCACATACCTCCTTCATACATCCCCCGCGAGCGCGGACGAATTTCTATGTACAAGCGCATCGCCGCGATATGCGATCTCGACTCCCTGCGCGACGTGCAGGACGAGCTGATCGACCGCTACGGCGACATACCGAAGCCGGTGCAGAACCTGCTTGAGATATCGCTTCTTAAATCCGAGGCCGAGGAGGTCGGCATCTCGTCCGTTACCGTGAAAAAGGAGGAGGCGAAGCTCGTGTTCCTTCCGGACGCGAGGATAGAGCCGGTAAGGTTCCTAGAGGCGGTCGGGCGCATACCCGGCTCGCAGGTGGTCTCCAAAGCCGTGAAAACCGGCGGGAGCGAGAGCATAGCGACCGTGCTTCTTATAAGGCTCAGAAACAAGACCGCTGAGGAGATGTTCAGGGCAGCGAAGGAAGCCGTAAGAGAACTTGAAAAATGCATCGAGGCATAGAATGAACGAACTATCGAAAAAACTTATTGAAGCGGTAAAAAAAGACCTTACCCCGTCTCTCGGCGTGACCGAGCCGGGCGCTATCGCGTACGCCGCGGCTGAGGCGGCGAGAGCCGTCGGCGGAAAAGTTTCAGGCGTGACCGTAAGGCTCAATTCCGGCATTTACAAAAACTCGTTCACATGCGCCGTACCGGGCACGGACGGCATGGGCTGCGCGCTCGCGGCGGCGCTCGGCGCTGTCGCGGGAGATCCCAAGAAGAAACTCCTTTCGACGGAAGGCGCAAGTCCCGATGAGATAAGCGAGGCAAAGAGGCTCGTTTCGGAGGGCAAAGCGCGTGCGGAGCTTGCCGCGATCTCGCCCGAGGTCTTCATAGAGGCGGAGGTAGAAACGGAGAACGGCGTTTCCCGCGCCGTCGTTTCCGGCAGGCACGACAGGCTTACCGGGCTTACCGTGAACGAAAAGGATATCCCCGTAAGCGGCGCAGTCGAGGCATTGAAAGCGCCGTTCAGAGTATCGTCCGTTTCGTTCGACGACGTCATTGAGTGCGTCGAGACCGCGGAGGGACTTGAGTTCCTTGACAGCGCGGTCAAAATGGATCTTGACCTTCTCGCCGCGGGCGAGAAGCAAGGCCTCGTTCCGCTTACGCTTTCGCGGTTCCCGAGCGGAGATCACCGCGCTTCGGAGTGGAGCTTCGCGGAATACATGACCTGCGGCGCGATCGAGGCGCGCGTAAGGGGCGCCGACGCCCCCGCCATGGCGATAACCGGCTCGGGCAGTCACGGCATACTCTGCATGCTTCCCGTTTTCGCCTCGGCGGAGTTTGAGGGAGCCGCGTCCGGCAGGACGATCGGAAAGCCGATCCTCCGGCGCGCGCTTCTGCTTTCGGCGCTTGTCACCATGTATATCAAGGAGTGCTCCGGGCTCCTCTCGACCGCCTGCGGCTGCGTATTGGCAGGCGGCACCGGAGCTGCGCTCGGACTTACCTATCTTCTTGCAAAGATCCCTCCCGACGTGACGGAAGACATGAGCGCGCTTAAGGAAATGCTGACCGACGCGCTCGATTCCATGGCGGCTTCCGTTACGGGAATGATCTGTCACGGAGGCAATACCGGCTGTTCCCTAAAGGCGGCGGTCGGAGTCGATATGGCGTTTACTGCCGCCCGAATGGCAGTGAACGGCTTCGGCGCGGAAAGCGTGCACGGGATTCTCGGCGCATCGCCCGAGGAGACGATAAGGAACATGGGACGCGTTTCGCGCGATATGCTTCCGGTCGAAAAGACGATACTTGACATTATGAGTTGTAAAGACGGCGGCAAACTGTTATAATCATATAAAGCATTATTTTGGGAGGAAGTTATGGAATACGTACCGTTCGGAAATACAGGCATGACCGTTTCGCGCGTCGGCTTCGGCGGGATCCCCATCCAGCGCATCGACGCCGAGGGAACGAAGAAGCTGTTTGAAAAGCTCGTCGAGTGCGGCGTTAACTACATCGACACCGCGAGGGGCTATACCGTGAGCGAGGAATACATAGGCTTCGCGATCGACTCCCTGGGCATAAGGGACAAGCTCTATCTTGCGACGAAGAGCATGGCCGCAACGAAGGACGCCATGGCGAAGGATATCGAAACGAGCCTTAAAAACCTTCGCACGGATCACATCGACCTCTATCAGATCCACAATCCGTCGATGGAAAAGCTCGACACCATACTTGCTCCCGGCGGCGCTCTCGAGGCGCTTTACGAGGCGAAGGAGGCCGGCAAGATCCTCCACCTGGGACTTACCTGCCACAGCGCGAAGGTATTCGAGAGGGCTTTGGGGCTCGACTTCGTCGAGTCGATCATGTTCCCCTACAACATCGTCGAGACGCAGGGCAGGGAGCTCGTCGAAAAATGCCGTGAATGCGGCAAGGCGTTCATCGCCATGAAGCCGCTCGCGGGCGGCGCGATCGAGGACGGAAGAAGCGCGATGCGCTATCTGCTGACCGATCCCGGCGTCACGGTCGTTATTCCGGGAATGTATCTTGAAAGCGAGATCGAGGAGAACACCTCCTTCGGATCCTCCCCGCTGACCGATGACGAGAAGGAGAGGATCGCCGCGATCAGAAAGAGCCTCACCGGCAATTTCTGCCGCAGATGCAATTACTGCGCGCCGTGCACGGTCGGCATAAACATACCCAGCGTGTTCCTGTTCGAGGGCTATCTTGAAAGGTACGGGCTCGAGGATTGGGCGAGGGGCCGCTACGCTTCCCTCCCCGTGAAGGCGTCCGCGTGCGTAAAGTGCGGCGCGTGTGAAACGCGCTGCCCCTACGAGCTTCCGATCCGTCAGATGCTCGAGAGGGCCGCAAAGGCTTTCGGTGAATAACGAGAATAAAAAGAGCCGCTGAAGAGCGGCTCTTTTGTTTTATCTCGGGATGCATACAAGGAACAGTACCGCCGCGGTGAGCATGAGTACCAGCAGCACCAGGAGCCACTGCGGCGCGAGGAACAGAAGCGCGGTGAAGACCGCTCCTGAAAGAAGTAGGACGCAGAGCCTTAACCCAATTTTCGGCTCCGGGCGTCTTCTTCTTACCCTTTGACATCTTCTGCAAAAGTTTACGCCGAAAAGCATATACTCCCCCCTTTTATCGTTTCTAAAATCTATTCGCGGACGGGAAAAAACATGAAAAAAAGAATAAAATATATTTAAAATGCTATTGATTGAAGCCTTGCCTGATGATAAAATAGTATGAATGGATATTTATGTCCCCACGGGGGCGTTGCCATATATCTCATATTAGGAGAAAACCAATGGGTTTGTTTGAGTTTAACGACGTTGGTATCGATCTCGGTACTTCCAGCGTTCTTGTATATGTACATAATAAAGGCATCGTTCTGCGCGAGCCGAGCGTCGTCGCAGTCGAAAAGATCACAGGTCACATCTACGCGGTCGGCGAGGAAGCGCGCCGCATGCTCGGGCGCACGCCGGGCAACATCATTGCGATAAGGCCTCTCCGCGACGGCGTTATATCAAACTTCGACATAACCGAAAGACTTCTGCGTCATTTCCTCAAAAAGGTCGTCGGCACGAGGGTGTTCTTTAAGCCCCGCGTGGTCGTTTGCGTACCCTCCGGCGTTACCGAGGTCGAGAAGCGTTCCGTTATCGACGCGACCGAGGAGGCCGGCGCAAGGCATACCTACCTTATCGAGGAGCCCATCGCCGCGGCTATCGGCGCGGGCATCGACATCTCCCAGCCGCGCGGCAATATGGTCGTCGATATCGGCGGCGGCACTACCGACGTCGCGATAATCTCCCTCGGCGGCTCGGTACTTTCCGAGTCCATCAAGGTCGCGGGCGACAAGTTCGACGACGCCATCGTCCGCTATATGAGAAAGAAGCACAATCTTCTCATCGGCGAGCGCACGGCCGAGGATATGAAGATAAGGATCGGCTCCGCCTACCCGAGGAAGGAGCAGCTTTACATCGACGTCAAGGGCAGGAACCTCATCTCCGGTCTGCCCCAGGCCATTACCATCGGCTCGAACGAGATGATCGACGCCCTTGAGGAGCCTTTGCAGAACATCCTCGAGACCGTCAGGAACCTTTTCGAAAAGACTCCGCCCGAGCTTGCTTCCGATATCGCGGAGAACGGCATCTGCCTCACCGGCGGCGGCGCTCTCCTCTACGGTATGGACAAATTCGTTTCAGAGCACACCAAGGTCCCCTGCTACGTCGCCGAGGATCCCATCTCCTGCGTCGCGATAGGCACGGGCAAGGTGCTCGACAATATCGAGAAGTATTCGATCAGCGCGCTTTACGACTATAAGCGCGGAGACTACTTCGAATCGTAAACGCGAACAGCTTTTTCGGGCGCAAGGCAATACCTTTGCGCCTGTTTTTATAGGAGGTTTTTATGAAGGATTATTCGTCTTTGCAGAACGGAAGCGACATAAGAGGCGTCGCGCTTGAAGTTCCCGGCGGAAAGCCCGTGAACCTCACATTAGGCGCGGCGCGCGATATAGGCGCCGCCTTTGCGCGCTGGCTCGCAAAGAAGTATCAAAAAGCGGCCTGCGAGCTGAGGATCGCGATCGGACGCGACTCCCGCGTTACGGGCGAAGCCGTATCCCGCGCTCTCAGCGAGGGTATCGCCCTTGCCGGCGCAATGCCCGAATCGACCGGCCTTGCCTCCACCCCCGCCATGTTCATGTGCTGCGCGGAGGGACCTTATGACGGAGGCATCATGGTCACCGCGAGCCATCTTCCCTACGAGCGCAACGGCATGAAGTTCTTCACCAAGGAATCCGGCCTTGAAAAAGCGGACATCAAGGAGATACTCGCAGACGCCGAAACCAAGTCCGAAGCCGCGGAGTGCGACGTCATGACGCCGTATATCGACGGTCTTAAGAACAAGATCGTCTCCGCTCTCGGAAGCGATAAGCCCTTCTCCGGCATGAAGATAATCGTCGACGCAGGCAACGGCGCGGGCGGCTTCTTCGCCGAGCGTCTGCTTTCGCCTCTCGGAGCGGACATCACGGGCAGCCTGTATCTTGAGCCGGACGGACGTTTCCCCAACCATCAGCCCAACCCCGAAAACAAGGAAGCGATGGACTGCATCACGAAGGCCGTCATCGACAACGGCGCGGACATGGGCATAGTATTCGATACGGACGTCGACCGCGCTGGGGCCGTTCTTCCCGACGGAAAGGGCGGTGCGCTCGCGCTTGACAGGAACCGTCTCATCGCCATGATGACCGCCATACTTGCGAAGCAGTACGGCCCCATCACCGTGGTCACCGATTCCGTCACGTCGACGGGACTTAACGAGTTCATCGAAGGTCTCGGCTGCCGCCATCACCGCTTCAAGAGGGGTTACCGCAACGTCATCAACGAGGCGAAAAGGCTTATGGCGGAAGGCGAAAACGCGATATTCGCCATGGAGACCAGCGGTCACGGCGCTTTATACGAGAACTATTTCCTGGACGACGGCGCGTACATCATCGTGAAGCTTTTGATCGAGCTCGTCGAGGCGAAGCGCGAAGGCAAGGAGCTTACCGACCTTATCAAAGACCTGCGCGAGCCCGCCGAGAGCTTCGAGGCGAGGCTGCCCGTCAATTCTCCCGATTTCGTGCCGATCACCGAAAAGGTGCTCGATATGGTCGAAAGGCATTTCGCCTCCCTTGAGGGCTTCGGCATCGTCCCCAACAACTATGAGGGCGTGCGCGTCAACGCGGACGCGGAGCACGGAAACGGCTGGTTCCTGATAAGGAGGAGCCTGCACGATCCTCTTATGCCGACGAACCTCGAAAGCGACGAAGCGGGCGGCGTAAAGCTCATCGCGAAGGCGCTTTACGACTGCCTAAAAACCGTTCCCGAGCTTGACCTTGCCTCCCTTGAGGCTTTGACGAAATGAGGATATTCGACACCCACGCGCATTACTCCGACAAGCGCTTCGACGATGACCGTGAGGCCGTATTGAATAAGCTCCGCGGATCGAACGTGGAGCTTGTGACCGACGTCGCCTGCGATTTAAGGTCGGTCGAAAAGACATTCGAACTCATCGACGGATACGGTTTTATCTATGGCGCCGTCGGCATGCATCCGCACTACGCGGGAAGTATGACGAACGGGCTAATGGACAGACTGAAGGAGTATCTTGGGCACGAAAAGATGCTTGCGCTCGGCGAGATCGGGCTCGATTACTACTACGATCTTGCCCCGCGCGAGGTTCAGAAGGAGTGGTTCGACCGTCAGCTTTCGCTTGCGGGAGAGCTCTCTGTGCCCGTGGTGCTGCACGTGCGCGACGCGATGGGCGACTGCCTTGACATATTGAGGGCGCACGCGGGCGACTTGGCGCGCGTGGGCGGCGTGATGCACTGCTTTTCCGGGAGCGCAGAATCCGCGAGGGAATGTTTGGACCTCGGGCTGATGCTAGGCTTCGGCGGCTCGCTCACGTTCAAGAACAACAGGCGCGGCGTCGAGACGGCGGAGTATTCTCCCATCGACCGCATCGTGTTCGAGACCGACTGTCCCTATCTCGCCCCCGTGCCGCACAGGGGCGAGCGGAACGACTCGACGCTCATACCGCTCGTCGCGGAGAAGTTCGCGGAGATAAAGGGCGTCACTGCGGAGGAAGCTTTGGAACAGGCGTTTATGAACGGCTGCCGTTTATTCGGGATAGAGGTGAAATGATGGACTGGATCTGGTACGCGCTCGCGGGGCTCATCGCCCTGCTTACTCTCTTCGTCCTCTATATGCACTTTTTCAAGAAAAAGGGTGACTGCTGCAAGGGCTGTTCCGGCGACTGCGAAAAGTGCAGACGCCAACGAAAATAAAAAATCAGCGTCCGGAGGGACGCTGTTTTTTTATTTATTCGAGTAAGCCGTAAGCCGAGTTCTGTTTATGTGACCATCTATCTCGACCATGCGTTGCCGCATGGCTCCAGCGATTACAGAGAGCGTGACGGACAGCCATTGAATGCTCCCATATCAATCTTGCTCCGGGTGGGGTTTACAGGGACGCGGCGCGTCTCCGTGCCGCCGGTGGGCTCTTACCCCACCTTTCCATCCTTGCCTTGAGACCAAGGCGGTTTATTTCTGTTGCACTTTCCTTGAAGTCGCCTTCACCGGACGTTATCCGGCACCCTTGTCCTGTGGAGCTCGGACTTTCCTCACCGGGAATAAACCCCGGCGCAGTCACTTGGCTTGCTCGATTTAATACTTGATAATTCCCGTCAGCAGCAGAGTATCCTGCCGCAGTTCTCGCATTCGATCATTGCCGTGCCGGACGAGATCTTTTTGATCGCGGTCATCGGCAGGCTCATGCCGCAGCCCATGCACCTGTTGTCCTGGACTCCGGCGACCGGGTTCGGATGTTTCTTCTTGATCGTCTTATACCTCTTCAGAAGCTCAGGCGACAGCTGCGAGCCGATCATGTCGACGTTCTTCTGCGCCTTGTCGATCACGGGCTGATGCTCGGACTTCTCCGTCTCGACGACGGCCTTCGCCGCCTCGTAGTCCCTCTTGGTCTTGCTGCCCTTGGAGTAGGCTTCCTTGATGGCGGTCTCCGTGTCCGTGATGTACTTCTGGCACTCGGTGAGGGATTTCTGAAGGGAGTTGACCCTCCTCAGGAGATCCTCCATAGACTTGCGGCACTCGGTCAGCTCCTCGGCGGTGCATTCCTCGTCCTCCATCATTATGTTAAGGTCGTCCTGCTCGAGGTCGTACTCCTTCAAAAGCGCTTCGAGCTTGGCGAGGCCGTTCTCGAGCTCCGTCTCCTTCTCCTTGAGTCCCGTCCTGTAGCCGTCTATCTTCTCGGTCTGCTCCTGGAGGATCTTCCTCAGCTTCCTGAGCTTCTGTCTCTCGGGGGTCGATTCGAGTTCCTTCTTGAGCTTATCGAGCTCGGACTCCGCTTCCTGGTACTTCCAAAGGATTTCAGTCTGTGTCATATCTTTCAGCACCTTTCATGAGGTTATAATAAACTAAATTACAGCGTGCGGAGGGGGTTCCCCGCCTTCGAGATAACGTACTCCACGCCTTCCGTGAGCGAGCGGAGCCTTTCAGTAAGAGGCTCGAGCACGATGCTCTCCGTTTCATAATGCCCCGCGGCAATCACGTTCACGCCTGCAGCCTCCGCCTCGATCGCCTCGTTATGCCTGCATTCGCCCGTTACGAGGACGTCCGCGCCCATCTCCCGGGCAAGCGGATACTCCGATCCGCCCGAGCCGCCGCAGACCATTACCCGTCTGACCTTTCTTTCCGGGCCCGCGACGCGGACGGTCGTGCCGAGCTTCTTCGAGCAGAGCTCCGCGAATGCGGAGAAATCGGTCTCTTCCGCAAGCTCGCCTATCCTGCACAGGTTTTCGGGAGGGACCGGTATTTCGTTCTCTATCCCGAGAAGGCGGCACAGAGCGGTGTTTACGCCGCCCTCGGCGCTGTCGAGATTCGTATGCGCCGCGAACATCCCTATGCCGTATCTTATAAGCCTGTAAACCGGCGCGGAGACCGGATCGAAGGGCGAGATCTTCTTCACCGCCCTGAACAGGAGCGGATGATGCGTGACAACGAGATCGCAGTCAAGCTCTTTTGCTTCCTCCGCGACGAATTGCGTGCAGTCGAGAGCGATGAGGACGCGCCGGATCTCCTTCTTTTCGGTACCGACGATGAGCCCGGGATTATCGAAATCGAGCGCGAGCTCCCTCGGCGCGATCTCTTCCATTACGTCAAGAAAATCCTTTAAGAGCATTGGTTTCTCCCTTTTACGAACCCCATCAGGGCGTCGGTCCTTTTTATCTCGTCCGTGATCTCGGCTGGCGTTCTGCCCTTTTTCATCGCCTTTTCAAGCTCTTTTTCATAAGCCGCCCTGTAATGCTCGAGCAGTGGAAGGAGCATAGGATCGGGCTTTTGGGCCATCACCCAGCCGAACCGGAACCAGTTCTTCGGGAAGCCCTCGGGTATAATATCCTTTTCGCCGAACCTTGCCGCGATGACCTGGTAGAACCTGCCCTCGTCGAGAACCACCTTCTCGTCCGCGACCGCAAATCCACCGCGGTAGAGATATTCGCGAAGCTCCGCCTCGCCGCGCATGGGCTGCATGACGATGAGTTCCGCCTTTTCGGCGACGGATCTCTCCCTCTCGAGTATCCTCGCGATGAGCTCTCCGCCCATGCCCGAGATCGCGATCCTGTATGGCGTTTCGGTTCCGGCAAGCGGCGTAAGCCCGTCGGCGCAGACGGTATGCATGCGATCTATTATGCCGCGGTCACGCGCGAGGGCGTATGCCTTTTCGACCGACGCGGGACTAATGTCCGACGCAATTACGCGCTCCGCCCTGCCCTCTTCGACGAGCGCGGCGGAGAGATAGCCGTGATCGCAGCCGACGTCGAGGACGAGTTTCGCCCCGCCGAGCAAATCGAAAACGGCTCTGAGTCTTTCGTCCCTCAAAAGCGAATTACGCATACTTCCACTCATATCATTGATTGTAACACAGGCAGGAACGAAAGTCAAACGGTATGCCCGCCCGTTTGCGCTCTTTTTGCAATAAAAAAGCCGGAGGGCAAGCCTTCGGCGGTTTCTTTCGATCGCTGTCACTTTTTTCCGACTTTGAGAACCGTTATGTTTTTCACCTTCGCTCCGGTGCTCTCGACGAAATCGACAAGCTCCTCCTCGTCCTTTATTTTGCCCTTCTTCGAGGTGAGAATTATCCTGACCGCTGCGCCGTCTGAGAGCTCCTTCACCATGCTGTTGAAGGCGGGCGCGGGATAACCGCCCCACACGGGCGCCATCAGAATGACCTCGTCGTAATCGGAAAGGCGCACGGCGATGGGATCGATATGCGAGGCGGCCCTTCTTGCCGCCTCAACGCATCCCGAGAACGCCGCGCCGAAAACGGAGCGTCTCCTGCGCTCGGTGACCTCGAACCTCTCCGCGCCGAGCTCGTTCGCTATACGCTTCGCTTCCTTGTAAGTTCTGCCGGTAAGGGAATAGAATAAAACTATCGTGTTCAAACCCGTCCTCCTTGCTTATGTTAAGCCCGGCGCTTCGGCGCCTTGTTATTCAAAAACTGTGTTCCGCCCGGATCCGTCAGAGAAGCGCGAATCCGACCGCGATCCCCGTCTGCGCGAGGATATAGGTCAGCATTACGAGGAACCTGTTGTTTTTGATCTTGAACGCCCTCGAGATGCCCGCGCCGAGCAGAAAGTCCGAGAAAGCGAATAGCATAGCTCCCGCCGAAATGAGCACGGACGCGACGGAGAGTCCTACGCCGAGCATCGAGTAGACGAGTATTCCCGCCATCGACAGGAGCGCGAGCATATAGATCATGAACGCGGCGAGCATCAGCTTCGATATGCGCTTCCTCAAAAGCCACAGGGCCAAGAAGCCTATCGCGACAACGGCGAGCATGGCGGCGAGCACCGATACGCTCCCGAGCGATCCGTAGACCGCCTGCGGAAGGCCGGTCGCAAAGTCGTTCCATATGTAGAACGCGTGCCCGACCATAAAGAAGAACGCGCCCATGAAAAACGTGAGCTTCCTGTCCTTCGGGATAAGAAAGATGTCGCCGAGCCAGCCGAAGAAAAGGCCGAGAAGAAGCAGCGGATATCTGAAGCCGCAGAGCGAAACGTGCAGGCAGATGATGAGCGGCACAATAAACACCTTCGTCGGTTTCCTCAGCCCGTCCCTGTGCAGACAGCAGGCGATGAGATGCACCGCGGAGACCATGCACAAAACCACCGCCGCGACCACCGTTAATCCGCCTCCGAAGCCGGAGGTGTTTTTTAGGAATGAGCCCGAAAAAGACAGGCAAGCATCCGTTGCGCCAAGCACTGCCGTTCCTCCTTTTCAGTTTATATTTTACTCATTGTAGCATATTTTTCGGGATTTGTAAAAAAATATTTTTGAAAAAAGCTTGTATTTTTCAAATAATTTGATATACTATTCGGGATTTAATGACGAAAACGAAAGAATGCTTTCGGAAGGAGAAAAAATGCAGTATACATCCGATGTACAGAACATGTGCTGCGTCAAGAAGGGCGCCGTGCATGATCCCGCTCCCATACCCGAGGAGGGCCAGTGGGTCAAGGTCAAAAGGATCAATCAGGTATCCGGTCTCTCTCACGGCGTAGGCGCGTGCGCTCCCCAGCAGGGCGCGTGCAAGCTCACGCTCAACGTTAAGGATGGCATCATTCAAGAGGCTCTCGTCGAGGTCCTCGGCTGCAGCGGCATGACGCATTCCGCGGCCATGGCGGCGGAGATACTCCCCGGCAAGACGCTTCTCGAAGCGCTCAATACCGACCTCGTCTGCGACGCGATCAACGTCGCCATGCGCGAGATATTCCTCCAGTTCATCTACGGCAGATCTCAGAGCGCTTTCTCCGAGAACGGCCTTTCGGTCGGAGCGGGACTCGAGGATCTCGGCAAGGGACTCCGCAGTCAGGTCGGCACCATGTACTCGACCAAGGCAAAGGGCGTCAGGTATATGGAGATGAGCGAGGGCTACGTTAGGCGTGTGGCTCTTGACGACAACAACGAGGTCATCGGTTACGAATACGTCAACCTCGGTAAGATGATGGACGCCATAAAGGCCGGCATGGAGCCCAACGAGGCTTTCACAAAGTACACCAACACTTACGGCCGTTTCGACGAAGCCGCGCGTTATATCGACCCGCGCAAGGAGTGAGATCATGATCAGTTTTGAAGGAATTGAAAGAAGAGAAGACAAGCTCAAGGCCGAAATGGCAAGGTATTGCATAAACGGTCTTGAAGACGCAAAGAAGATCACGATGGATATGGGCGTCGACGTGTTCCAGATCGTCGAGCAGACCCAGCCGATCGCCTTTGAGAACGCCAAGTGGGCTTACACCCTCGGCGCGGCTATCGCGATAAAGCTCGGCTCGAGGGACGCCGCCGAAGCCGCCAAGAACATCGGCCTCGGTCTTCAGGCATTCTGCGTTCCCGGCTCCGTCGCGGAAACAAGGCGCGTCGGCCTCGGCCACGGCAACCTCGGCTCGATGCTGCTTTCCGAGGATACCGAGTGCTTCGCTTTCCTCGCGGGACACGAGTCCTTCGCGGCCGCGGAAGGCGCGATTAAGATCGCCACCACAGCCAATAAGGTGAGGAAAAAACCCCTCCGCGTCATCTTGAACGGTCTCGGTAAGGACGCCGCCTACATTATTTCCCGCATCAACGGCTTCACCTACGTTGAGACGGACTACAACCAGTATAAGGATGAGCTCACCATCGTTTACGAGCACGCCTTCTCGAGGGGCGACCGCGCCCGTGTCCGCTGCTACGGCGCAGACGACGTAAACGAGGGCGTTGCGATCATGCGTCACGAGGGCGTGGACGTTTCCATCACCGGCAACTCCACCAACCCCACCAGGTTCCAGCATCCCGTCGCCGGCACCTATAAGAAGTGGTGTCACGAGAACGGCAAGAAGTATTTCTCCGTCGCATCCGGCGGCGGCACCGGCCGTACACTCCACCCCGACAACGTAGCTGCAGGCCCTGCCTCCTACGGCATGACCGACACGATGGGCCGTATGCATTCCGACGCGCAGTTCGCAGGCTCCTCCTCCGTTCCCGCGCACGTCGAGATGATGGGCCTCATCGGCATGGGCAACAACCCGATGGTCGGCGCGACCGTCGCCGTGGCAGTCGCAGTCGAGCAGGCAATGAAGAACTGATCATTATGGACTAAAAGGGCTTCCTTCAACAAGGAGGCCCTTTTGAAGCTTTCGCCGCAAAATATATTTTAATATGCCTCTTGACACGATATACTCTGCGTTGTATAGTATTCTGCGAAGGGAGGTATGTACATGGACATACAGCTTAAACGAGGGCTGATCGAGGTCTGCGTGCTCGCGGCAATGCTGCGGGAGCCGACCTACGGGTATAAGCTCATCAAAGACGTTTCGCCCTACATGGAGATATCCGAGTCCACGCTCTACCCCATATTGAAGCGGCTCGAGGGCGCGTCCTGCCTCTCCGTTTCAAGCGCGGAGCACAACGGCAGGCTGAGGAAATACTACTCCATAACGGATGAAGGCCGCGCGAGGATATCGGAGTTTTTGACCGACTGGCAAGGCATAATGAAGATCTATTCATACATAGAGAAAGAGGCTTACAATGGATAAAAAGCATTTTTTGAAGGCTCTCGGCAGGGCGCTGGGCACTCTGCCCCGTGAAGAAAAGAACCGCGCGCTCTCCTATTACAGGGAGATGATCGACGACCGCGTTGAAAGCGGGCTCTCCGAGGAGGCGGCCATCGCCTCGATGGACGAAGTGGACAAGATCGCCGCCGAAATAAAGGCGGACGCAGCGGAGCGCGGTGTTAACGTGAACCGCCGCAGCGCGGGCAAAACGATACTCGTTTTATTCATTGCCCTGCTCATCTCCGCCATGCTGATCGCCGGGCTCGTGGCAGTGTTCTCGCTGTTCATGGGCGTCGAGGGCTGCACCGACGGAGGCGAATGGATCCGCAAAACCATGCAGTTCGAGGCTTCCGAATTCAAGGATCTCGACGTGGATCTCAGCTCCTACAAGCTCTACGTGGGCGTTTCGGAGGACGGCAAGGCGCATATCGAGTATTACGAGAACGACCGCGTCACTTTCGATATAGGCGCCGCGGGCGGCGTGCTCAAGATCAAGCAGAAGGTAAAGCCCCTGTTCTTCTTCGGAACGTTCTCCAACGACAGGCAGATGCTGCTGCTCCTTCCCGAATCGTTCAACGGCAGGGCTGATCTCGAATGCACCTCAGGCGAGATCCGAATCGACGCTGTCAAAACAGCCGGCGAAGTCACGATCGACGTCACCTCCGGCACCGCGATAATCTACGATTCTTCGGCGCAAAGCTTCGATCTCGAACTCACCTCCGGCAGGATCGTCGCGGGGCGCATAGAGTGCGCCGGCAGATTCGCCGTCGACGGGACGAGCGGCAATATCCTGCTTGAGAACGTTTCCTGCTCCGATCTTCATACGCACGTCACCTCCGGCAGGATCGAGCTCAAGAGTATCGTGACGGGCTCCGCAAGGATCGAGGCCACCTCCGGCAACGTCTCGCTCGAAAGCTTCGATTCCGGCGATACGAGGATAGATCTCACCTCCGGCACAGTTACGGGCACTCTCGTCGGGAACATTAACGATTACACCATCGAGAGCCACATGACCTCCGGCAAGAACAGCCTCCCCGGAAATTACGGGAACGGCGCGAGAAAGCTCTACGCCGAATTGACCTCCGGGACCATCAACATCAGCTTCGAGGAATAACGGTACGCAAAAAGGGCGGTCATTGACACGGCCGCCCTTTTAGTATAGAATTATCACATCGATCCATTCTTCAGGAGGCATTATAATGAGAAACAAGGCGCTTAAAAACCTCGTCTTCGCAGCGGTATTCCTCGCGCTGGCGTACGTACTCCCCTTCCTTACGGGCCAGATACCCGAGATAGGCAGCAAGCTCTGCCCTATGCACCTTCCCGTGCTGCTCTGCGGCTTCGTCTGCGGCCCGGTTTACGGGCTTGCCGTGGGCCTTATAGCGCCGATACTGCGCTCTCTGACGCTCAGTATGCCGCCCCTCTTCCCCACCGCCGTCGCCATGTGCTTCGAGCTCGGGGCGTACGGTCTTTTCGCGGGGCTCTTCTATAAGGCGTTCCCCAAGAAGGTCGGCTATATCTACATCTCCCTCATTCTCGCCATGCTGCTCGGCCGCCTCGTATGGGGCGCGGCGATGTACGTTCTCGCCGCCATTGGCAGCAAGCAGTTCGGCCTCGCCGCCTTCTGGACGAGCGGCTTCGTCAACGCTCTCCCCGGTATAATACTCCAGATAGTCGTCATACCGCCCATCGTGCTGGCGCTCAAAAAAGCGAAGCTCATGGACTGAGCGCAAACCGAGCTTATTCATCAGGCTCCGGGAGACCCGGGGCCTTTTTTCAATCATATATTTGAAGGAAAAGCCCGATTTCGATTGACATATCCCGCGCAGATGGTAAAATGTTATTATTGGTATCAGTGTGCATATCATCACATTATAGGAGGAAAGAATGAACAAAGTCACAACCGTGTCCGAAGCCTTTTCCCACATAAAGGACAATGACACCATCATGATCGGCGGATTCCTCATGTGCGGAAGTCCCGAGTATCTCATCCACACCTTCCTGGATCACCCCGCAAAGGGACTGACCATCGTCAACAACGACATGGGCGAGTACGGCTCCAGCCTCACTCCCCTGCTTGCCACCGGCCGAGTTACCGATCTCATCTGCACCTGGATCGTCCGTAACCCCTCCGCTCAGGCAATGTACAAGGCCAATCCGAAATGCCTGCATATCAATCCTCAGGGCACACTGACCGAGCGCATACGCGCGGGCGGATTCGGCATAGCCGCCTTCTACACCCCCACGGGCGTGGGCACCATCATTGAAGAGGGCAAGGATACCCGCTGGTTCAACGGCCGCAAGTACATCATGGAGACCGCGCTTCGCGCGAACGTCGCCTTCATACACGCCGCCGTAGCTGACGAGATGGGCAACATCTACATGAAGGGCTCCTCCAAGAACTACAATGCCGCCATGGCCACCGCCGCCGATTACGTCATAGTCGAGGCCGAGGAGATCGTCCCCGTCGGCGGGATCGATCCCGAGCTCGTGACCGTTTCCGGCATCTACGTCAACGCCGTGGTTCCCATCCCCAAGAAGGACTGAGTGAGGTAAAATATGGATAATAAGAATATCATCGCAAGGCGCGTCGCTCAGATGCTCCATGACGGCGAGGTCGTCAACCTCGGCGTCGGTATCCCCCAGCTCGTCGCCAACTGGCTTCCCGATGGTGTTGAGCTCATAATCCATGCCGAGAACGGCATCATCGGCGCGGGCGGCTACGCTCCCGAAGGAGAGGGCGATCCCAACGTCGTCGACGCGGGCGGCCAGATGATCACCGTCGCACCCGGTGCGCAGTTCATCATCTCCACCGATTCCTTCGGCGCGATCAGGGGCGGCCATATCGATATGACGATACTCGGCGCCTACCAGGTCGACTCCAAGGGCAACCTCGCCAACTGGTGCCTTCCCAACAAGATGGGCGGCATCGGCGGCGCTATGGACCTCGTTTCCGGCGCGAAGCAGGTCGTTCTCGCTATGGAGCACACCCAGAAGGGCAATCCCAAGATCGTCGAGAACTGCACCTATCCCCTCACCGGCGCGGGCGTCGTAGACGTTATCGTTACCGAGATGGGCTTCATGCGCGTCACCGATCAGGGCATCGTCCTTGAGGAGATCAACCCGCATTACACCGTCGAGCAGGTGCTCGCCGCCACCGATGCGAAGCTGATCGTTCCCGTGACGCTGAAGGCTATGGACGTTATAGACTGAGTTAAATATGGGGCAGGCGGCAAACCTGCCCTTAAATAATATCATTATCGGAGGTATATTGTATATGTCTAAGGAAGTTGTTATCGCAAGCGCCGTCCGTACCGCCGTCGGCACGTTCGGAGGTTCCCTCAAGGACGTTCCCGCCGTCGACCTCGGCGCCATCGTTATAAAGGAAGCCGTCAAGAGGGCGGGCATCGCCCCCTCGGACGTTGACGAAGTCATCATGGGCTGCGTGCTCCAGGGCGGTCTCGGCCAGAGCGTAGCGCGCCAGGCTTCCGTCAAGGCGGGCATCCCCGTGGAAGTCCCCGCGGAGACCATCAACAACGTCTGCGGTTCCGGTCTTAAGGCCGTCAACCTCGCCGCTGCCATGATAATGGCGGGCGAAGCGGACTGCATGGTCGTCGGCGGCATGGAGAACATGAGCGCCACGGCATACGCCATCCCCCAGGCAAGGTACGGCTACCGCATGAGCATGCCCACCGCCAACATAGTCGATATGATGGTCAAGGACGGCCTCTGGGAAGCCTTCAACGATTATCATATGGGCATCACCGCCGAGAACGTCGCCGAGCAGTGGGGCATCACGAGGGAGATGCAGGATGAGTTTGCTCTCCGCAGCCAGATGAACACCGCCAAGGCGCAGGAGGAAGGCAAGTTCGACGAGGAGATCGTCCCCGTAATGGTCAAGGTCAAGAAGGAGATGGTCGAGTTCAAGAAGGACGAGCACAACCGTCCCGGCACCACCATGGAAGCCCTTGCGAAGCTCCGTCCCGCCTTCAAGAAGGACGGCACCGTTACCGCGGGCAACGCCTCCGGCATCAACGACGGCGCGGCCGCGGTCGTTATAATGAGCGCGGATAAGGCCAAGGAGCTCGGCGTCAAGCCCATGGCGAGGTTCGTCGTCGGCGCTTCCGCGGGCGTTGAGCCCAGCATAATGGGCGTCGGCCCCGTCGCCGCCACCAGGAAGGCCATGAAGAAGGCCGGCATGACGATCGATCAGTTCGACCGCATCGAGGCCAACGAGGCGTTCGCCGCTCAGTCCCTCGCCGTCGGCAAGGATCTCGGCTGGGATCTTGAGAAGGTCAACGTAAACGGCGGCGCGATCTCCATCGGCCACCCCATCGGCGCCTCCGGCTGCCGCATACTCGTCACCCTGCTTTACGAGCTCAAGCACTCCGGCCTCAAGACCGGCCTTGCCACGCTCTGCGTAGGCGGCGGCATGGGCGTTGCGACGATCGTCGAAGCCATGTGAGAAAAATTATGACTGAAAACGCACGGGCCTTCGCCCGTGCGTTTTTTTGTGTTTTATTATTCTCCGAACGGTTTCACCGGTAAACGGGCAAGCCCTCAAAGCGGCGCGTTCATACCGTGAATGTATCTATGAATTCGCTCAGGGAGTCCTTCGAGCTGTTGAATTCGTATTCGTGCGGGGTATTGTCGAAGGCCCCGTGCCTGCGCTCAAGCATCTGCTCGACGGGCGGCGGCAGTACGCCGTGCATCCTCTCCCTGAAGCGTTCCTTTATGTCGGCAAGCTCGGCCTTGACGAGCACCCTTACCGCGCCCTCGGGAAGGAGCTCGAGATGCTCGTTCTCGGTGATGACGTATATCAGGTTTTCGCCCTCGAGAGCTGCGGCGAGCCTCTTTTTAAACAGGAGCTTCGCCATGCTTTCCGACTTCGCCATGCGAAGATAATCCTTGCCCGTTATGATCTCCGCGCCAATGCTTGCGGCAAGCGCCTCCGCAAGGGTGGATTTGCCGCTGCAGTTTTCTCCTATTATCCCTATTACCATATCGTTCTCCTTTTACAGCTGCCTTAAAAACCTTTTGAGCTCCCGATCGTTTTTGATCTCGACGCTCTTTTCTTTATACTGCTCAATGAGCGCGGCGTATCTTTTGAGCTTCGGCTTCGTTCTTCCGCCGCGGAGTATCCACGTTTTGAATGCTCGGTCGAATTTTTCCGGGCAGCCGGGTGCTATGGAAGGCCGCACCGTGTTCCTGAATTTCCTCGCCCGCTTTCGGGCTCTGCGGTAGCAGGTGAAGCGGCCGTAATTGAGGTAGATTATGAGGTCGGCCTCCTCCATCCTGCGCTCATGCTCGAGCTTTCGGTAATTGCCGTCTATTACCCAGCCCCGCTCGCTGTTTTCGTCCAGGAAGGCGCGCATCAGCGAAAGCTCGTCCTCAAGCTCCCTTTCGACCCAGTTCGGCAGGAAATGGATCGTGTCTATATGGAGCACGGGCAGGCCGTATTTTTCGCCGAGTAAGGCAGCGAGAGTCGACTTCCCGCTGCCCGAATGTCCGATTATCGCGATCTTCATCGTTCTCTTCCGTTACTGTTTCCTGTACCTGTCGGCAAGGTTCTCGGTCTTGCCCTCGGGCTGCTCGTTCTGCTGTTTGCGGACGGACTTTCTGCGAAGGGCGTCGGTGGTCTTGTTCACGACCTTGTTGCCGATAAAGCCCGCTATGAGCATTACGGCAACGATAATGGCAGCGAATACCGCGAATATCGCTCCGTCCGACATTTTCAAAAGGATCGGTGAAAGCATGTGCGCCTCCTCAGAACAGATGATGCTTCGTCTTGAGCTCGAGCGGGACGGTCGTGACCTGCGTGTTCGGATCGAAGCCGATGAACATCTTTTCAACAGCGGTCAGAAGCTTGTTCATGTTGGTTTCGTCCTTAACGGAGCCGTCGCTCGATTTCCAGTTCGTGAACTCGAACCTGTACTTGGCCTTTTCATCGGAATCCTGCTTGTAGAGCTGCGCGCCCCAGCTGCTTCCCGTAAAGGCGAACTGCTGCTTTTCGCTGCTGCCCTTCATGGAAACGCGCATATCCGCGTAATCGAAGGCCTTGACCGCCGCGACGACCGCTGCGGGATCGGGGGGATCGAGAGTGAATATCTCCGCGCTGCGCATGAAATCGGATTTCCTGAGGATTATCTTGCCCTCGTCGATCAGCTTGTTGCGGCTCCTGATCCCGAGATAGAACAGCAGCGCCATGAACGCTACGGATACGATTATGATTATCGCCGTCATGGTGGGGTTGCCCGTCCTCAAAAGGATGGGCGCTGTAGAATACAATGCCATATTTGCTCCTTATTGCTTTTCAAACGCGGTGCCGCCGATATAAATCGTCTTGCCCGATTTGGAGAACGGCTGGCTCCACGTGTATTTCTGCCCGAGGAGGGTGTAGGTGATGACGATGGTATCGCCCTTTATCTCATAAGCGCCCTTAGGAAGGCCTTTTTCATTTGTTCTCCTCTTCCTTCTTCTGCTGCCTGTGCTTTTCGTAAGCCTTGGAGGCGGCGTCTGCGGCGGCGTTGACGCCCTTGCCTATCGCCTTTTCAATGAAGCGGATGATTATGAAGCCGACGACGGATACGGCGACGAACACCAGTATGCCGAGGGCGATCTTCTGCGATTTGGCCCATACGAGCAATCCTAAGAGGAAGCCGATAATGATAGAGTTATAAGCGTAAGTCTTTCCCATGTTTTCCTCCTTTTTGCGGCGATCATGATTTCGGGGATCGGCCTTTTTACCGCGCCCCGCGCGCCGTTTTATATATAAAATTATAGCACCGTCGGCCTTTGAAATCAAGGCAAAACGGCGCCGTTTTTTCATTTAATTTCAATTTGGGATACCCGTTTGCGGCTCGGGCGAAATCACTTATCTTTTCATCGTAAACTCGAATACGTATTCCGCATAATTATATATCAGACGGTCGAGCTCTTCGCGGACTTTGTCGGGCAGGCGAACGCGGCGAAGCTCCTGAACGTCTATCAGCATCATGCGGCGGAGCGCCTCCAAAGAGAGCGTGCTGACCGTTACGAACGCGCTGCCGCATCTTTCGCAGACGGAGCCGCCGAGGGAATTGGAGAACCTTACCTCCTTTTCCCCGCGAAGATCCCTGCCGCACCTAAGGCAATAGGTCAGCGCGGGAGCGAAGCCCTCGAGCTTAAGGAGCTTCGCTATGAAGCAGAGCTCGGTATCCTTCGGGACGCCGTCTCCGTAGGCGATGACCGAAAGCGCGTGATAGAGGAGCAGGAACAGATCGTCGAAAGCGCCCGCGCCCTCCGAGACCCTTTCGGACGCGGCGGCTATCCTCGTGGCGGAGAGGAGCTTTTCGTAGCTCTCCCTGATGGGATAGAAGCTCTCCAGCACCGCGGCGGAGGAAAGCTGGAGCTTGCCCGCACGTTCCGTAACCTCCATCTCGCCGTAAATGAACTGCGCGGAAAAGGCCGCAAGCTTTGAATTGGGCTTGCGGCAGCCCCTTGCCGTGACGGCGACGAGCCCGCGTTCCTTCGTCAGGACGTTCAGTATCCTGTCGCTCTCGCGGTAGTCGGTCGTTCTGAGCACTATTCCGTTAAGAATGTCCTTTGGCATATTTTTCAGAGTTTCCCGCCATGAAACGGGTGGGATAATAGTTCTTGAACAAGGTTTTCGGAGGCTTTTATGGACAGTTCACGCGCGCTTTGGGCAAGATTCGAAAAGAGCGGAAAGCTCAAGGATTACCTTTCCTTCTGCGAGGCGAGGCGCAGACAGAACCTCCGTCCGCCGGAGCAAAACGAAGGCGGCGATGAAGCCGCCCCTCTTCCCGAAAACGATCAGTCGTCGTTATAGCCGAGCTCCCTCAGCGCGTTCGCGCTGTTGCGCCAATCGGGCCTGACCTTGACCCAGAGCTTGAGATTCACCTTCGTGCCGAAGAGCGTCTCTATCTCGGGCCTTGCGAGGGAGCCGATCTTTTTCAGCATGGCGCCCTTCCCGCCGATTATTATGCCCTTGTGCGAATCGCGCTCGCAATAGATGACGGCCATCACGTCGTGTATGCCGTCCTCGCGCAGCTCGATCTTTTCTATGTCTACGCCTATTCCGTGGGGGATCTCCTGTTTGAGGGACCTTAACGCCTTTTCCCTTATTATCTCGGCGGCGATAAGGCGCATGGGCTGATCGGTCACCATGTCCTCGGGGTAATACTGCGGACCGTCGACGAGATAGCTCTTCAGTATCTCCTCCAGCTTGTCGACGTTCCTGCCCGTCGCGGCGGAGATGGGAACTACGTTTTTGATGAAGCTCTCCTTTTCAAGGCGCTCCCTTATCGTCTCTATGCCGTCGAACGAGGCGGAATCGGTCTTGTTTATCGCGGCGACGACCGGCGTCTCCCCCGCCCTTTGGCGAAGGTTCGCTATCAGCGTCTCGTCCATATCCCTTATGCCCTTCGTCGCGTCCAGCATGAAGAGTATGCACTCCACCTCGGAAAGCGATTCATAGGCCACCTTGAGCATGTATTCGCCGAGGCGGTTCTTGGCCCCGGTGACGCCCGGAGTATCGAGAAAGACTATCTGATAGTCCTCCCGCGTGACGACGCCCGCTATGCGGTTCCTCGTCGTCTGCGCCCTTTCGGAGACTATGCTGACCTTCTGCCCCACCATGAGGTTCATCAGCGTCGACTTGCCGACGTTGGGAGAGCCTATTATCGTGACGAAGCCGGATTTGTAAGCCTTTTCCTTCATTTCAGCCTTCCATGTCCTTGGAGGTAAACGCCATGGGCAAGAGCTCCGAAAGCGCCCTCACGACGTAAACGCCGTCCCTGTCCGCGCAGATGACGGGCATATCGGGCTTGCAGAACTCCGCAAGAGCCTGGCGGCAGACGCCGCAGGGCGCGGTGGGATTGAGGCTGTCGGAGATTATGGCTATCGCCTCGAAATCGCGCTCGCCCTCGTAGACGGCCTTGAAGAGCGCCGTCCTCTCGGCGCAGCAGGTGGGCGTGAAGGCCGCGTTTTCGATATTGCAGCCGAGATAGTACGCGCCGGATTCCGTCTTGAGGCAGGCGCCTACGCGGAACCCGGAATAGGGGGCGTAAGCCCTCTCCCTCGCCTCGTCGGCGAGCCTGAGCATCTTCTTGATCTCGAATTCGTGGAGCTGTTTCATATCATTTTCCCTCTTCCAGTTGCTTGAATATCGCTCTTTGTTCGGCGGTCATTATCTCCTCGTCCTCGGGCTCCATATGATCGAAGCCGAGTATGTGGAGCGTGCCGTGCACGGCGAGGAACGCGATCTCCCTCTCCGTACTGTGACCGAGCTCCTTAGCCTGCCTTGCCGCCGTTTCGACGGAGATCATTATATCCCCCAGATATCCGTCGGGCAGCGAGACGAGCTCCTCGCCCTCGGAGGCGGGAAAGCTCAAAACGTCGGTCGGACGGTCGACCTGCCTGTAATCGCGGTTGAACTCGTGTATCGTCGCGTCGTCCGTAAGGCGGATGCAGATCTCGCCCTGCGCCTTCTCAAACGCGAGCGCGGCCATGGAGCCCTGCTTTGCGGCCTTAGCGAAGGCCTCGTTCTTTTCAATGCCGCTCGTCAGCACTTCGACCTTTCTCATCTTACGTCGATCTCCTCAAGATCGGGATACTCGACCCTCTCGTGATAGAAGGCGGAGAAGGTCCTTATAAAGCTGTCCTCGATCTTCTTAATGTCTATGAAAGTGAGCGGCGAATCCCAAAGCATGCTGTCATGCTTATCCCATTTATGGGCGATCACCTCTCTGACCTTGTTTTCGATATCCTTCATGTTGGGGTTCTGCATGCTCCTGACTGCCGCCTCGCAGCAGTCGGCGAGCATGAGTATCGCGCTCTCCTTGGAGGAGGGCTTCCTCGACGGATAGCGGAACAGGCTCTCGTCCACCTGCGTCCCCTCGGGCGCGAGCTTCTTGGCCTTGTCGTAGAAGTAGACCATTACGGAATCGCCGTGGTGCTCGCCCACTATGCGGACTACGTCGCCAGGCATCTTGCTCTTTTCAAGGAGCGTCACGCCGTCCTTCTGATGGGCGATGATGCGCTTGGCGGACTCGTAGGGATCGAGATCGTCGTGCATGTTCCTGCCGTGGAGCTGATTCTCCTTGAAGCACTGGGGACACCTGAGCTTGCCGACGTCATGGTAGCAGGCGCACACCCTGCAAAGGAGCGCGTTCGCGCCGATCTCCTCGGCGGCGGCCTCGGCAAGGGAGGCGACTATCAGCGAATGATGATAGGTGCCGGGGGCCTCGGTCATGAGCCGCTTTATCAGCGGATGATTGTTGTTCAGAAGCTCGTTCAGCCTCGCCTCGGAGGGGATGTCGAAGAGCCACTCGAAGAGGGGCATGAGGCCGACTGCGAGTATGCCGCAGACGAGGCAGCTGCCGAGTATCCACAGGAGCATCTGCCAGTAATTATCGAAGAGCTGCCCGCAGGCGAACATGACGGCGGCACAGATGACCACGCCCGCGATGCCCGCAAGACCGCCCGCGATAACGGTGGAGCTCCTTGTTTTTCTGATATTGAGCGCGAACACCGCGACGAGCCCCGACACGATTACCGTAAGCATCACGGCGGCCTGAACGCCCTCCGGCGACTCCATTGCGGAGGCGACCGCTCCCGCGGTTATAGCCACCGGGAGCACGGAGAGCATGGCGACCTTCTCATCCGCGAGCAGGGATAGAAGCAGCGCGGCGAGCGTGAAGGTCATAAACCCGGGATTTATCCGCATCGTAATGGGCATGGGAAGCGCTGCCGCAAGCAGAGCGACGCAGATGAACAGCATCCTGCGAAGGCTCCCGGCGGCCTCCCTTCTTCTCAGAACGAGATACAGACCGAACACTGCGAACCCTATCAGTATGGCGACGCCGGAGCCCGCCATACGGGTATAGTCGATCCCGAGATCGTGCATGAACAACACCGCCACGGCGATCACCGCCGCGCAGGTGAGGCCGAGCATAATGAGGCTCCACGCTGTCGGGAGCTTCTTCGCGGCCCGCTTGATCCTGTCCTTTCTTTTTGGGGTAAGCTCGTCCGCGGCGATGACTCCGCCCTCCGAAGGTCTCTCCTGCAGGGGGGCTTCCTCGTTCGTCACGGCGGGGAAAACTTCCCTTTCCTCCTTGGTGATATTATTCTCCAAGCTTTGCCTCCTTATTGCGTTCGTCGCGGCTCTTGGCCGCAAGCTCGTACGCCCTGACAATGCGCTGCACCATCTCGTGACGGACTACGTCGCGCGCGGTGAGCCTTATCATGGCTATCCCCTCAACGTCCGCGAGCACGTGCATGGCGTGTACGAGCCCGCTCTTTTTATCCTGCGGGAGGTCTATCTGCGTGATATCGCCCGTGACGACCACGCGGGAGCCCTCGCCGAACCTCGTCAAAAACATCTTCATCTGCTCAATCGTGCAGTTCTGCGCCTCGTCGAGGATTATGTACGCGTCATTCAGCGTGCGGCCGCGCATGTAGGCGAGCGGCGCGACCTCGATAACGCCCCTCTCGGAGAGGAGCTTGAAATTCTCGGAGCCGAGGAACTCGTACAGCGCGTCGTACAGCGGACGCAGGTACGGATCGACCTTGTTCTGCAGATCGCCCGGCAGGAAGCCCAGCTTCTCGCCCGCCTCTACCGCGGGACGGGTGAGTATGATGCGCGAGACCTCCTTGTTTTTGAGCGCGAGCACCGCCATGGCGACGGCAAGATAGGTCTTGCCCGTGCCCGCAGGGCCAACGCCGAATACGACGGTATGCTTTTTAAGCGCCTGCACGTATTTCTTCTGACCGAGCGTCTTGCACTTTATCTGCTTGCCCTTGTTCGTGAAGGCGACTACGTCGTCCGCAAGCTCCAGTATCAGATCTGCGTTGCCCTCCTTGGCAAGGTCTATCGCGTAGCGGATGCGGCCCCTGTCGACCGCCTCGCCCCTTCTTATCAGCTGGAGCAGCTTTTCTATAACGGCGGACGCGGCCGAGACGCTCTCCTCCGTGCCGGTTATCCTGATGCTGTCCGGATCCGAGGAGATATGCGCCCCCGTCTCCGCCTCGATTATTTTGAGATTCTCGTCAAACACGCCGAAGAGCCTGACAAGCTCGTCCATCTGCTCAACGGCGACGGTGCTTTCAAAGAGTTCGCTTTCCATTAAATACCCCTGTGTGTTCCTATCTTTTCAACGGTCGTGACGGTTATCACCGCGGTGACGGAGCCGTCCCTTTCCGTTATGCATTCGGTTTTTACGGAGACTATCTTCGCGCCCTCGGGAACGAGCTTTTTGAGCTTCTCCTGCGCGGCGAGCCTCGCCCGCTCCTCCGTCCCCTCCGCGGTGTCGCGGACGGAAGCCTCCTTCAGCTCGTAAGCTTCGTATTCGGCCGCCCATACGGGAATGATCGAACAAGTGAAGCCTTCCTTTGTTACGGACACAAGCTCGTATTCTGCAAAGGGCGCATCTGTCTTCAATTCAAAGCCGAAGACCTGCGGGATCGTCAGCCTCGCGCTCCTGCCGCTCCTCACCCGCTCCCGCTTATAGGCGGAGGCGTGCGCGCTTACCCTGTAAAGCAGCCTGCCGTAGACGAGCCCTTCGGCCCTCACGGCGTAGCCCTCCTTGATCTGGGAGAGATCGCCCCTTATCAGGATATCCCCCGCTCTCACGGCTTGGCCGGGCTTGACCTCGGCGTGCCCGCGCAGGACGGAAACGTAGCTTATAACGCAGTCCCTTTCGGCGACGAGATCGGCAGGGGCCTCGTTCCTTTCGCCCTCCATAGGGGCGAGCGCGTCCGATACCGTGACCTTGAGCCTCACCCCCGCGAGCACGACCTTGGCGTTGAGTATGCGCCTGTCCGCGTTGAGCACGGAAGTGACGGCCGACGTTGCAATATCCCGCCTCGGGACGCCCCTTGAAACGCCGATATCGGCGAGCGTCTTTTCCACCTCGGCGGGTGGGACCGAGTTCGAATCGACGGTGATGAACCAAAGCCTCGTCGAGAGAAAGAGCGCGGCGGCAAGGCATATGGCGAAGCCCGCCGCGAAAACGGCGTTATGCCTTATCGCTTTTCCCGCCATGGGCAGCCCGCGCTTCGAGAGTATCCTCACGCGGCATTCGCAGCCCCTTTTGAGGCGGCGCAGGGAGCGAAAGTCCCTTATCGGGATATCCGCGATCAGCCCTTTTGCGGTCCTTTCGCAGTTCGTAAGGGATATCCCCTCCGAAATACAGCGGTTGACGAGCCTTTCCGGATATTTCCCCATTATCCGTATATTAACATATCCTGCGCAGAATTTCCATAGTTTCATTGAAATTTCATCCTCTGCCTTTTTTATTTTTCAAAAGATACCGACCTTACCTCGCCTTCAAGCAGTATAACGTCGCCGTCCATATCCGAAGCGGCGAGGCGGCGGCCCTCGATCCTTATTATCCCCATGCGGGAATAAAGCCTTACGCAGTTTTCAGTCAGCAGGAGCACTCCCATGTGATGCTCGGCCTTAAGGTATCTGCCTCCCGTTATCGTGACGACGGGCATGCGGCAGTCGGAATCCGCGGGAAGGCCCGCGGCAGTCAGCGCACGCCCGCTCCTCCCGGGCTTTCGCATACCCTTTTTGTCGTCCGCGCAGGGTCCGTTTTTCTTTCTCATATCCGTTCCCCAATCTTTAATTGAGCGCAGAAGCGTTCCGTAAACGATATGCGAAAAAAGCCCGGATGATCTCAAAAAAGCCAAAAGAAAAGGCCGCCATCTAATTTGGCGGCCATGGGGTTTTGATTCATTCTCTTACGGGTTTTTCATCGTACCATTTGGGATCGGTCAGCATTTCGACGACGTGCGAAGCTCCCTTTATTACGTCCTCCCTTTCGATCACGACGACGCCCATATCGCGCGCTCTCATGTAGTTTGCCCAGGCCTCGCCGGAAAGATCCGTCGCGGTGGCAAGAACGCCTACCGCGCTCCTTCCGCCGAATTTCTCGGCAAGCCAGTCGATCTCGTAAAGGTCGCGCGTGTCGGGCCTCGCCGTCTTGCAGGAGACGAACCACGACTCCGCGCCCTTCGTCATTATTACGTCGATCTCGTTGGTGGTGTCGTTGAAATTGAGGTGCTTTATGCCGTCCCAATCGAAGAGGACGCTCATCTCGACGGAATCGAAGAGGCCCGAGTCCTTCGCCGCGGTGTAGATGAACAGCTCCAGGCACATGCCGACGGTGGTCAGTATCTCCTTGATATAGCCGTTTTTGAATCGGAAGCTGACGTTTTCGCCGTCGGAGGCAAGCTCCTCTATCGCGCCCGCTTCCTTAAGAAGGAGCATCAGCTTGCGGTTTGCAAGCAGCAGCGAGGAGTTGTTGAGGAGCGTCATGGGAGCGAAATACAGCTGCGTGCGCGAATCGTAATAATGCTTGCAGCCGAACTGCAGGTATTCGGAAAACGAATTCCATGCTCTGAGGTTTTGGCTGTAGATCCCGAGTATCTTCCTTACGCATTCCTCGTTCTCGGCAAATGGCCTCGTAGAATGCCTGCACCCCGTTACGAGGCCGCCGCCCATGGATATGAGCGTTTTGACCGAGAGCTTCGGTATGGGCGAAGCCTCTATCTCCGCCTCCATGCCGTGAATGCTCCTGAACCTGCCCCTCTGCCTGTCGAAATAGAAGGCCTTCGCGCCGCTGCCTTCGCAGAATCTTTCAGCAGCAACGAGCATGCCCGCGGGGCCGCCCGTCATCTCGACGGCGCAGTCGGGATAGGAGGCCTCGATCTCCCTTATCTTCTCGAAAAGCTTCTCGACGGACTTGTTGCCAACGTTCAGGAATATCGTCTCCGCTCCGTTGGCGTTCTCCTTTACGAAACGGCCCACGCTCTCCCTCGACGCCCTGTCCGGCATGAAGCCTGCGCATAGGAAGACCACCCGCTCCGGCTTGAACACCATAGCGGCCAGAAGATCGTCGAACTGTTCGTTTACGTAAAGCTCGATAAGCGTTTTCATTCTGCTGCCTTTATTCGGCGGATACCAGCCCCATCACGAGCTTGAGCGTGTTTTCCGCGCCCTTTATATGGGAACGCTCGTACCCGTGGGAGGCGTAAACGCCCGCGCCAATCAGCCCGTGGCGCAGATCGTAGCCCGCGTCGAGCGCGGCGTCCGCGTCGGAGCCGTAGAAGGGATATACGTCGAGCGCGTAATCGAGCTTCAGCCGCTTCGCGGTCTCGATGAGTTCTCCCGTGAGATCGTAATTGTACGGGCCGTGGGAATCCTTGACGCAGATGGAGACCTGCTCCTCCCTGCAGGCAAGGCCCATGCCGACGCAGCCCATATCTACGGAGATGATGTCCTTCGCGTCGGCGGGAACACCGGAGGAACAGCCGTGGCCGACCTCTTCGAATACGGTGATGTAGATATAGACCTTGCGGGTGAGCTTTATGCCCTCCTCCTTAACGCGCCTTGCGAAATCGAGCAGTATCGCGACGCTGAGCTTATCGTCGAGGAAGCGGCTCTTTATGTAGCCGGACTCCGTAACGCGGAACCTCGGATCGAAGCAGACGTAATCGCCCGTGGCGATGCCGAGCTTTTCGGTGTCCTCCCTGGACTTGACGGGCTCGTCGAGCACGAGCTCCATATTGTCGTAATTGCGCTTCTGGTCGGAATAGTCGCCGTTGACGTGGACGCTGGGATCGTTCATCTGGAAGCAGCCCTCGTAAATGCGGCCGTCCCTCGTATAGACCTTCGCGTTCTCGCACTCGGCGTTGTTGGCGTTCATGCCGCCGATCCTCGTCAGCCTGAGCCTGCCGTTGCCCTTTACCTCCGCCACCATGGCGCCAAGCGTATCGAGATGCGCCGAGAACACGACGGGATCCCCCTCGCCGCCGAGGCAGCAGAGCACGCAGCCCTTGTTGGTCTTCTCGGGCGAATAGCCGAGAGCCTTCAGCCGTTCGACCGTGTGATCCGCCGCGGCCTTGGTAAAGCCCGTGGGGCTGTCTATCGCGATAACCTTTTTGAGTTCTTCGATCAGTTTTTCCATAACTGCCTCCGTAAATTTATGAGTATTGCCGGCGTTTCGCCGGGTTTTTTACCATTTGTTGCGGACCTTTTCGGCAAAGCCCATAAGGTCTTTTATAAGAAGCTCGCGGCCTCCGTCAAGCACGACCTTTCCGGAGAATCTGCCGAAAACCTGGTGCTGATCGCTCATTATTATCCCGAGCGAGGTCAGCGCCTTCCTGTCGATGATCGGGACAAAATCGAGCTCCAGCCGACCGTCCGACGAGGTGAACTTCCAAGGCTCGAGATACTTTTCCTTTCCGTTCTCGTCAAGCGGTATCTCGAAACGCACGTCCTCGAGCTTATGCGCTGCCCCGTCCGTAAATAGCATGTTTTCGCTCGCCGCCGAGGTGTCTCCGAAGCCGTAGCCCAGGTTGAAGCCGAACTTGATCCCGTCCGCCATGCCCTGCGCCGCGCTCCAGTACCAGACGTTGTCGTAAGTCCACACTCCCCTGCCCCAATCGAGCAGGCCGAACGTGCTGCCCGGCGTGAATTTGTACTTCTTGCGGTCGAAATACACCGTGCCCGATGCTCGCATGGCGATGATCTTTTGATTGTAGTAGAAGGCCGTCTTCTTTTCGGCAAAGGGCGTTGCTATCACCATCGAATCGCGCGGCTCGTCCGTCAGCAGGAAGTCGCACTCGAAGCTCTCCTTGGCTTTGAACTTCCTGAAGAGCACCTTGAGCCTTCTGCCCTCCGCCTCATGCGTGAAGGAGAGCTCCACCCGCCTGCTCTTGTAGACGATATCGCCCCTGTCGGAGGAGGGCGGAAGGCCTATTTTACCGTTCGTGAACGGGATTATGACGCTCTTGGTTATCTCCGTCGCATGCTCGAAGTCGATGAACGAGACGCTCATCATGCCCATGTAGGAGTTGTCGTCCGCGGTGAGGGCCACGGCGTAGCGGTCGTTATAGATGAGGTAATAATCCCATTCCTTTATTCTGGAACGCCTCGCTTTGATCTGCGAGCGGTCGTAAACGAGTATCGGGTATTTGGCGTAGCCCGCCTCGTAAAGGGAGCCGTCGTCGTTCAGAAGCGGCGCGGGAGCCGTTATCTCGTGCTGCATATGCCTCCTCCTTATCAATGACTGCTGTAAAGCAGGTTCTGCGCGTCGTGCAGGAGCTTGTAAGCGCCGCCCTTTCGGATAAGCTCGTCATGCGTGCCGCGCTCCAGTATGCCCGTTTCGTCGATGACGATTATCTCGTCCGCGTTCCTTACCGTCGAGAGCCTGTGGGCGATCACGAGCGTCGTGCGGCCTGCGCTCAGCCTTTCGAGCGCGCTCGTTATCTTCGCCTCCGTTGCGGAATCCAGCGCGCTGGTGGCCTCGTCGAGTATCAGTATGGGCGGGTTCTTGAGGAATATCCTCGCAATGGAGACCCTCTGCTTCTGGCCGCCCGAGAGCGTTATGCCGCGCTCGCCGACTATCGTATCGTAGCCGTCGGGCATCTTCATAATGTCGTCGTGTATCTCGGCCGCCTTCGCCGCGGCGATTATCTCCTCGTCCGTAGCGTCGAGCCTGCCGTACCGGATGTTATCCTTGACCGAGGCCGCGAAAAGGAACACGTCCTGCTGGACAATGCCGATATTGCCGCGCAGGGAGTGCAGCGTGACGTCCCTCACGTCCAGCCCGTCGACGGTGATGCTGCCCTTCTCCACGTCGTAGAAGCGCGGTATCAGGTGGCAGAGCGTCGTCTTGCCTCCGCCGGAGGGGCCGACCAGCGCGACGGTCTTTCCGTGGGGAACGGTCAGATCTATGTTCTCGAGCACGTGCCTGCCCTCGTTATAGGCGAAGGTGACGTCCTTGAACTCAATATCCCCCTTGACGTCCGTGAGCTCCGCCGCGCCCTCCTTATCGAATATGGTGGGGTCGGTGTCCATAATCTCAACGAAGCGCCTGAAGCCCGCCATGCCCATAGTGTACTGCTCCATGAACATCGCGAGCTTTCGTATGGGAGTTGTGAACGAGCCGATATAGAGCAGGAATACAACGAGGTTTTCGACCGTCATATTGCCTTTGTTTTTGATTATCAGTATTCCGGCGACGCCGAGCACGAGCACCCTGAGTATCGAGGTGAAGAACTCCATGCCCGCCATGAACTGGCCCATCGCCTTGTAGTTTTTGCCCTTGGCCTTTATGTAGTTGGCGTTGCCGCGCTCGAATTTTTCGATCTCGTAATCCTCGTTGGTGAAGGCCTTCGCCACCCTCGCGCCGGAGATCGCTGACTCGATATCGGCGTTTATCACGGCGACGCTCTCCTTGACCTTCCTCGAGGTGGTGTTGAGGCGCTTCCTGAGGTACATCACGAACGCGAGCATGAGGGGCACTGTCGCGATCAGGACGAGCGCGAGCCTCCAGTTGATGAGCGCCATTGCGATGAAGGAGCCTATGAACGTGACGACGGAGATGAACACGTCCTCGGGGCCGTGATGCGCGAGCTCGACTACGTCGAAAAGGTCGGTCGTGCACCTTGCCATGAGCTTGCCCGTCCTCGACTTATCGTAGAAGCTGAAGCCGAGCTTCTGCAGATGGGAGAAAACGTCCTTGCGCATGTCGGCCTCGATATAGACGCCGAGCACGTGCCCGTAATAGGTCACGACGTAGTTGCAAAGGGCGCGGAAGAGGTACATCAGCACGCTGACCGTTATCAGCACTATGAACGGGCTGAGCGTCGGCGCGCCGGGGATGATGTAAAGATCGAGCGCCTTATCCGCGAGCAGAGGATAGACGATATCTACCGCGGAGATTATCAGCGCGCAGCACATATCGAGTATGAAAAGGGGCAGATGATTGCGGTAATAGCTCGCAAATCGCCTCAGATTGCCGACTTTTTTGGGATTGTTCATTCCTCGTCCCTCCCCTTTTCATCGGGCAGTTCGCCGTTTTCGGGCTTGTTCTCGCCGAACTGTTCAAGGTCGGACGGCATCTTCTTGACCGCCAAAAGGAGCAGGAACGCTCCCAGTATCATGCCGACGGGAATGAGGAAATGGATGTTAAGCAGAACGGAAAGCGCAAGCAGTACGAATCCGCCTATCGCAAGTATAAGGCCCAGTATGGCCAACAGTCTTCTCATGCTTCTTCGTCCTCTCGTTATATTTGTATTTATAATACCACAATCGGACAGTTTTCTCAATAGAATAAAATGAAAAAGGCCGCCCTGCGGACGGCCTTTCAAAATGCTTATTACTCGTAGAGGGGATGCTTGTTGGTCAGCTCGATGACGGTGGCCTTTACCTCGGGGATGGCCTCCTCGCCCTTAAGAGCGATCTTGGCGATGAGGGAGCCGATGACCTTCATCTCGTCCTCCTTGAAGCCGCGGCTGGTGATGGCGGGAGTGCCGATCCTGAGGCCGCTGGTAACGAAGGGACTGAGGGTCTCCTTGGGGATGGTGTTCTTGTTGACCGTGATGTTCGCGGCGTCGAGCCAATGCTCAACGTCCTTGCCGGTGCGTCCGACGGGGGTCAGATCGACGAGCATGAGGTGGTTGTCGGTACCGCCGGAAACGATGCGGAGGCCGCTCTCCGCGAGGGACTGAGCGAGCACGGCGGCGTTCTTGACGACCTGCTTCTGATACTCCTTGAACTCGGGCTTGAGCGCCTCGCCCAGGCAGGCTGCCTTGGCGGCGATGATGTGCATGAGGGGGCCGCCCTGGGTGCCCGGGAAGATGCCCTTATCGATGGCCTTGGCGTACTGCTCCTTGCAGAGGATCATACCGCCGCGGGGACCCCTGAGGGTCTTATGGGTGGTGGTGGTGACGACGTCGGCATAGGGAACGGGGTTCATGTGAAGACCGGCGGCGACGAGGCCCGCGATGTGAGCCATATCGACCATCATGAGGGCGCCGACCTTGTGGGCGATCTCGGAAATGCGCTCGAAATCGATAGCCCTGGGGTACGCGCTCGCGCCGGCGACGATCATCTTGGGCTGATTCTCGACGGCGAGCCTCTCGAGCTCGTCATAATCGATGCGCTCGTCGACCTCGGAAACGCCGTAGGGAACGAAATGGAAGTACTTACCGCTCATGTTGACGGGGCTGCCGTGGGTGAGGTGACCGCCGTGGGAGAGGTTCATGCCGAGAATGGTATCGCCGGGATTGAGAAGAGCGAAGTAAACGGCAAGGTTCGCCTGCGCGCCGGAATGGGGCTGGACGTTGGCGTGATCGGCGCCGAAGAGCAGCTTAGCCCTGTCCCTTGCGAGGTTCTCTACCAGGTCGACCTTCTCACAGCCGCCGTAGTAGCGCTTTCCGGGATAACCCTCGGCGTACTTATTGGTCAGATGGCTGCCCATGCAGGCCATGACGGTCTCGCTTACGAAGTTTTCGGATGCGATGAGCTCAAGATGGTCGCGCTGACGTGCCAGCTCCTGCTCCATATAATCGCAAAGCTCGGGATCGGTAGAACGGATAAGATCAAACTGTATCATGATGTACCTCCATACATAAAATTCCATAATAGGGTTAAATACATTATAGCGCAATTATACAGCGTTTTCAACAGGTTTTCAGAATATAAAAAAGGGCTTTCATTATCGAACGGCCCG
>JAILNX010000001.1 GCA_024691085.1 Clostridiales bacterium
CTGGAAAACACCCTTGACTTCATCGTGCTCCTGGGGGATCAGGTCAGCATGGTCGATCGGTATGAGGACGCCCAGATCGCCAATGAGATCGCCTTCAAGATCACCGGCGGCATGATCCCGGTCGTCTATACCCGGGGCAACCACGAGATCAAGGGCGAGTATGCTGAAGATCTGTACAAGTATACCGGCAGCCAGAACGGCAACTTCTATTACACCTTCCGGCTTTCGGACATATACGGCATCATGCTCGATCTGGGCGAGGATCACGACGACGACTGGTGGGAGTATTTTGAAACGGCCCAGTTCGACCTGTACCGGGAGGAGCAGACCCGCATGCTGGACGAGATCATTGCCGCAGGTGAATATACGAACGCCGCCTACACCATGGCCGTCTGCCACATCCCCATCCCCTTTGTGAACGCGCGCCACAACCACGAAGCAGTCAAGGCCGCCTGGACGGAGCGGCTGAACGAGATCGGCGTGGATATCCTCATCACCGGCCATCAGCATGATCTATATCCGTTCCTGGAGGGGACCATCCCGCCCAACACGAAGCTGGTGTACAACAAGGACTTCTCCGGCACGGAGGGCAAGACCTACAATGGATACATGACGGACTATCGCTTCAACGCCTTCATCTGCGGCAAGCGGGGGCTGACCCAGCACGACGAAGCACCCGCCGGGAATCATACCGATTACGTGGGTATGCTGGTGAACGTGGACCTTTCCAGCGGCAGCCAGTCCTGCGTCTACATGAATTCCAAAGGAGAGATCGTCCCCGTGGTAAATCCTTTTGCGGATTATAATTACGGCACGGAACCGATCGTGACGACGCTGAAATAAATAGACAATTTACAACTTGGAAAAAACCACTCCATTAGAATGATTGAAAAGGAGAACACAATGGAAAAATACAGGTGTAATGTTTTCGCTTATTTCTGGAATAGTTCGGTATGATTCTTTATCTCGCCACAAGTCAGTTTTCCGCAGCTCATGCCACGCGGTATCTTATCTTGCTAATATATGACAGATTATTTGACATATTCGATAGGATATGCTAATATATGAGCGATAGGAGATGAACGATATGATTCTGGAAACACCGTATGAAATGGCACTCGGCGTCGCGGAACGGTTCCGCGCGCTTCGAAAAGCAAAAAAGATCACATTGAAAGAAGTGACCGAGAAAAGCGGAGTACCGTATTCCACGATCCGTCGGTTTGAAAGCAAGGGTGAGATTTCTTTTCTTGCCTTTGCGAAGATCGTTTCAGCAATTGGCGAGGATGATGCAATCACCGGATTGTTTGCAGAACGTATTCCCGATTCCATCGAGGAGGTCATTCGTGGAAATCATAGATAAGCTTGAGGTTTATTATGCCGGAAGACATGTCGGAACAATGGCCCCATACCGAAGGTATCTGACCGCATTTGAGTATTCCGCTGAATGGCTGCAAAACGGATTTTCCATCAGCCCATTCTCATTGCCGCTTACCCCCGGTGTGAAAATTGCAAGGATTGACCCGTTTGACGGGTTATTCGGCGTCTTTGCAGATTCGCTTCCGGACGGCTGGAACCGGTTGCTGGTGGATCGTATGCTGCGAAAAGTTGGCGATAATCCCGAACAGATTACCTCGCTTCAACGGTTGTCTATTGTCGGTGATTCCGGTATGGGCGCATTGGAATACAGACCGGTCTATCAGTGGCAAAACATTGAGGCGGTGCAGGATCTTGATCGCCTCGCAACAGAATGTAAAAAGATTCTGCAATCCGAAGATTCGGATGATTTGGACACACTGTTTGCCATGGGCGGCTCCTCCGGCGGGGCAAGGCCGAAGGTGCTGATCAAACTGGAAGACGGCGAATGGCTCGTCAAGTTCCCTTCTTCGGGCGATTCGAAGGACGTCGGGCTTATGGAATATGAGTATAATCTCTGTGCCAGAGCCTGTGGGATCGACATTCCAGAAGTCAAGCTGTTTCCCTCTGCAAATTGCGCCGGATATTTCGGCAGCAAACGTTTTGACAGAACACTGGGCAATGGCGGAGTGCGTAAACTGCACATGGCTTCTGCGTCCGCACTCCTGGAAGTTTCACACAGAGTTCCGGCACTGGACTATTCCTCCCTGATGTCTCTCACGTGGCAGTTGACAAAGCAGGCGGACGACCTTAAAAAGTTGTTCACGCTGATGTGCTTCAACGTATTCGCACACAACAGGGACGATCACTCCAACAACTTTAGTTTCCTTTGTGACAATGGGAATTGGCGGCTTGCTCCGGCGTATGATTTGACGTACTCCAACTCTATCGGCGGAGAACACGCAACCACCGTCGCGGGAGAAGGCAGACACCCCGGCATCGCAGATATACTGAAAGTAGCAAAGAAAGCGGGCATGAAGGAATCGCAGGCGCGACAGCTCGCTGAAAAGGTACAGGAAACGGTATCCTCACGGTTGTCTGCCTATCTATAATTTGTTTTAGTGGCAGGATAACACGCAAAAAAGTAAATCCCTTTGCAGATTATAATTTCGGCATGGACCCGATCGTGACGACGCTGTAATAAAGAGGAAATTTTCAACTTGGAAAAAGGCAACTAAAGTGAGCCCAAAAGTGCAACATTTTTACCACATTTATATTAGAATGTTGCACTGTCGAGAAGAAGCTCAAAAGAATGCAAGGACAGCTCGCCCCGCAGGGACGACCCCAAGGGCAGTAAGCCTTCTGTTGAAAAGAAGCTCGAGGAGAACAAGCGCAAGCTTGAACGCGAGAGCAAGAAGCAGAAGGACCGTACCCGCGATAAGAGCCGTTCTAAGCAGAAGTCCAAGCCCAAGACAAAGGAACGCTGATGGACAAACCGACCGCCAAATCCCGGGAGTGGGTATTCTTCCGTGATGATAGCGGAATGATCGCCTTTAACCCGAAGTGCAACGAATGCGCCAAAGAGTGCAAACAGAGTTTCAGGGCAACGCTTGTGCGCTGCCCTGTGTTTGTAAAGAGCAAGGGTAAGGACGGCAGTTTTGATAATCCCTGTGACGAGAGACGTTGATTATCGCTTCATGTTGTGGTATACTTATCTCGATAAATCGATGTTTATGGAGGCAATTATGGATAAAAAAACGATCATGGAAAACTTCGTCCGGGAGGCGTATGAAAAAGGCGTTTTCACGGGAACCTGGCTATATGCAGAGCACGGTGAGGTCGTATCCAAGGGTGCGGTCGGTTTCCGTGACAGCGGCGATACGCTTCCTATGAAGGAGGACAGCATATTCAACCTTGCTTCGGTATCGAAGCAGTTCACAGCAAGCGCGATAATGCTCCTGATGCGGAAAGGACTCCTGAGCCTCGAAGATGAGATAACGAGGTTTTTCCCGGAGATCCCTTATCAGGGCGTGAGCGTTCGTCATCTTTTGACGCATACCGGCGGACTCCCCGATTATATGGACTGGGTGATCGAAACAGCGAAGGCTGAAAACCGTATCCCCGGGAACGAAGTGATCGTTCGCTTCCTTGCGGAAAGCGGAGAAGAACCAGAGTTTAGGCCGGGTGAAAGGTACGAGTATTCCAACACTGGCTATTGTCTGCTGGCGCAGATCGTTGAAAAGGTTTCCGGAGTCCCGTTTGAGGACTTTATGAAGCAGAACGTTTTCGAGCCTGCCTGCCTGACCTCAACCTTTGTAGGCCATCCATATAAGGACGGCATTACGATCGAGAACGGCGTCTGCGGAATGTTCCGCGGCGAGGGCGGGTTTATAAGCGCCGAAGACACGGGGTGGAAGGACTACTTCACCCTGCTCGATGGCGGCGCCGGCTGCGGCTACGTTTACAGCAACATTTTGGATCTGTTCAAATGGGATAAGGCGCTGAGGGAAAACCTTGTCCTAAGCGCAGAGGAGCAAAAGCTCATGTCTGCCCCGGCCATGCTCAATAACGGAGAACCCGTTGACAATGACGAAGGCGGAAGTTACGGCTTCGGATGGGGTATCGAAAACGATGAAAACCTCGGCCTCATACTCACCCACAGCGGAGGCTGGGCGGGCTTCAACACCTGGTTTGAACGCTTCGTCGACGCGAACAGAGTGTTCGTCCTGCTGAACTGCCGCGAGACTGACGACGTCCGGGGCCTCGATAGCTTTGAGACCGGAATGCGGGAGATCGCAAGGGATAAAGAACCGGCGCCCATCACCTGTATCGAGGATCTTGGGGACGAGGATATGGACAGATCCGAGTGGGCGTCGTTCTGCGGCAGGTACGAGCATCCGGAGAATGACGGCTTCGCCATTGACGAAGTTTATCTTAATGCAGGAGAGCTCTTCGCGAAGGCTGTCGACGATGACGGCGACGAAATGGAGTTCCGCCTCTATCCCATCGGCAAAAACAAGTTCGGTCGGAAAGCTGGCATGCTGGAGCTGACCTTCGGCGACGGCTGCCTGTTATACGATGATTATACCTGCAAGAAACTGTAAGCGGCCGACTTACAAATTCCAGTTTGTCGAGCTCTTAACAACTAGATTCAACAAACATTAAGCACCGTTCCCGCGGTGCTTTTTCTATGCAAAAAACTATAAGGAAGGAGAAAAACTCATGGCAGAATACAAGCTCAAAATGACGCAGGATGAGAAGACGACCGTGCAGAACGCGCTCATCAATATGCGTTACTCATCCGCGGTGGACGAGATACTTGCCGATAAGCTGGACGCGCTCATAGCGCAGCTTCAGGCACTGCGTCCCGTGCAGAAGTTGGGATATGAACGATAAAAAGCAAGAGCGATGGATCTACGCCGTCGCTCTTCTCATACCGGTGGTATGGCTCGCGCTGCTCACGGCCCCGTGCCTCGGAGGAACCATAATTGACGTAATGAAGCGGCTGACAGAGGCGATAAAGTCACCGCTTCATATCGTTTGGTGCGAAAACAGCCTGAAGTGCATACTGGTCTTCCTCGGCCTGTACGCCTTCGGCATACTCCTAAACCTCGGAAGCAGGGGCAATACCCGTGACGGCGAGGAGCACGGCTCGGCCAAATGGGGCACTCCGCAGGAGCTCAATAAGGAGCTGAAACAGAAAACGAACTTCCCACTCTCGAAGGAGATACGCTTGGGAATGGATACGCATAAGCACAGGCGAAACCTTAACGTGTTCGTTCTCGGCGGCTCCGGTGCGGGCAAGACGAGGTTCGTTGCGCTGCCGAATATTTTGGAGGCCAACTGCAGCTACGTTATCACCGACCCGAAGGGAGAGATACTTGCCAACACCGGCTATTTCCTTAGGAGCACGGTTACGACGTGCATGTGTTCAACCTTGTCGATTTCAATGCCTCGGACGGGTACAATCCGTTTCGGTATCTGAGGGATGACAAGGACGTGCTGAAGCTCATTACGAATGAGTATTTGCTGAAAAACCCTATTTTCCCATCTATAGGCGACATAAAGCTTCCTGAAATAACGCCAGCTATGATCAATACTATGCTTGTTAAGTATCAAGCTACAGGCAAAGCGCACACATCCTGTGTAAAGGTTTACGCATTGATGAATTGCATTTTTAAATCTGCATTCCTTGATGATACTATAATCAATAACCCTATGCTAAAAGTTCGAAGACCTAAACCGCGAAAAGATGAGAAAGGACAAACCACCACGGACTCCTTTACTGTCGAAGAGACCAAGCACATACTTTCAATCCTCGAAGCCGAACCGTTAAAGTGGAAGGTATACACTCGTTTATTGATCGATACCGGCATAAGGCATGGAGAAGCATGTGGCCTACAGTGGAAAGATATAAACTTCAGGGATGCCACCGCTAGAATAGTCAGAACGCTGAACTACACTCCGCAAAAAGGGGTTTACACAGATACAACAAAGAACGGCAAAGCAAGAACCATACCGTTGACTAATACGGTAATGGCGCTGCTGAAGCAGTTATTATCATTCCAAAGCAAATCATGTATAAGCGAATGGGTGTTCACGCAAGACGGTAACGCTGAGCCTATGCATCCGGACAGTCCCACCAAATACTTTAAGCTGCTGACGGATCGATGCGGAATAAAGCATCTCCACCCACACAAGCTAAGGCATACTTTTGCGAGTATAGCCATTACACACGGAGCGGATGTGGCAAGCGTATCCGAAACACTCGGACATTCCGATAAAGCGGTTACCCTGCGAATGTACACTCATGCAAACGAAGAATCAAAAAGAAAGGTCACAAATCTGGTCGAAGAGCTGTTGAAATAGACCTCAAAAAAAGTCGGTGCAAGTCAAAAACTTGCACCGTTTTTATGCATGTCTGGGAAAATGTCTGGGAAAACTATATATTCTTTGTAGTGTCAAAAAAGAGCAGCCCCGAAAAACCTAAGGTTTTCCGGGGTTTTTTCTGGAGCTGGTGAGCAGATTCGGACTGCCTACCTCTTCATTACCAATGAAGTGCTCTACCTACTGAGCTACACCAGCGATTCGTCAAGCGACGAAAGCTATTATAGCGAATCCGATCGCTTATTGCAAGCCTTTTTGCGTGATTGAGAGCAATATATTTTATCGGGAGCCTTTTTTTCAAAGAAAGATATTGCAAATCAGAAGTCTTTGTTGTACAATCCCATTAATTGAGCTGAAAGGAGTTTCAATAAAATGGACGAAGAAAGAGATTATGTTGTTTTTACCGATGACGAAGGCAACGAGTTTGAGCTCGACGTCATTACTTATTTTGATTTCAAGGATAACGAGTACGCGATTCTTGCAGACTGCAACTGCGGTTGTGAGGAGTGCGACGATGAGTGTGATGAGGACGAAGGTCTTTACATCATGAAGATCGTTACCAGCGAGGACGGTCAGACAGAGGAATTCGTACCTCCCGCAGAAGAGGACATGGATGAGCTTATCGCCCTTGCGGAGGAGATCCTTTCCGAGGACTGCTGCTGCGACGAGTGCGACTGTGAAGACTGCGATCACGATGATTGCAACGGTGAAGACGGCGAATGCACCTGCGGCTGTCATGACAAGAAATAAGCATTTATGCTTTCCCGGCCTATAAATGGCCGGGTCTTTTTTTATTCATGGAATTTTAAAGTCTCCCCCGTCATATCAATTTAATGCCATATTTGAATAGATGAAGGGAGAAACCTTATGGAGAGAGCGGAGCTTTACCGTGATATAGCAAAAAGAACGCAGGGAGATATCTACATCGGAGTCGTCGGTCCCGTAAGAACGGGTAAATCGACCTTTATCAAGCGTTTCATGGACACGCTGATAGTTCCCGAGATCAAGAACGAATACATCCGCGAACGCGTGATCGACGAACTTCCTCAGTCGGGCTCGGGAAAGACGGTGATGACTACGCAGCCCAAATTTGTCCCGAACGACGCAGTCAGCCTGAGACTGGGAGGCGACGACAGCGCGGAGCTCTCCGTAAGAATGATCGACTGCGTGGGGTTCATGGTCGACGGCGCTCTCGGCAATTACGAGGAGGATCTCCCCCGCATGGTCAGAACTCCGTGGTACGAATACGATATCCCGTTCGACGAGGCCGCGGAGATCGGAACGAGGAAGGTCATTTCGGAGCATTCGACCGTGGGCATCGTCGTACTGACCGACGGTTCGATCACGGGAATTCCACAGGAAGCGTACTCCGGAGCCGAGGAAAAGGTATTCGAAGAGATAAAGAGGACAGGAAAGCCTTTCGCGGTGATACTCAACAGCACGCATCCGGCAAGTGAAGAAACTGCCGCTCTTGCGAACAGGCTCGGAGAGAAATACTCCGTAGACGTGCTTCCCGTTAACGTCATGGAAATGACGGTCGACGATATCAACCGTCTGCTGGAGAATCTGCTTCTGAACTTCCCCCTGCGCTCGGTTATGATCGAGATGCCAGGATGGCTCAAGCTGATCGATAATGACGATCCCATCATCAAGTCGATCATTGATCCGCTCAAGGAGAGCATGCCGCAATTAAACTGCATGAAGGATCACGACGCGATACGCCGCGCGCTATCCGGGATAGAGGACTTCAACGATGCCGCTCTCATCAAGCTGACACCCGGCGACGGAACCGTTCTTTATAAACTGACGCCGAAGGACAACGTTTTCTACCGTGTTTTAAGCCGCGACTGCGGTTATGAGATAAAAGACGAGTTCGAGCTTATGCGGTCTCTGAAGGATTTTGTTGCCGCGAAGACCGAATACGACCGTATTGAATCCGCTCTGAAGAGCGCAGCAGAGTTCGGATACGGTCTTGTTCCGCCGAAGATCGACGAAATGCAGCTCGACAAGCCCGAGATCGTAAGACACGGGAACAGGTTCGGGGTAAAACTCAAGGCGCACGCGTCGGGACTGCATATAATCCGCGTGGATATCGAAAGCGAAGTTAATCCGCTCGTGGGTACCGAGGAACAGGGCGAAGAGCTCGCCGGTTATCTTATGAACACGTTCGAAACAAATCCCGACGAACTGTGGGCGACGAACATCTTCGGCAAGCCGATCTACGATCTTGTCAGGGACGGAATGACCGGGAAGGTAAACGCGCTTCCTCCCGACGTTCAGATGAGGCTTCGCGAAACGATAAACCGAATGGTGAACGACGGGTGCAACGGACTGATCTGCATACTGCTGTAAAGAAAAATGCTGCGGAGGTTTCCGCAGCATTCGTTTTACTTATTGACCTTTATCAGCTTGACGTTCTCCGGCCCTAAAAGGTTCCCCATAATTTCGATCAGCGAATCGGATCCGTTTATGCAGAGTTCTCTCGGCGCCAGCTCCTGTTTTCCTGTCGTTGAATAATAGAACACGACCTCGTGCTCGCCGGGGTAGCGCATAAGTACATTAATGATCCGGTCTCTCTTTTGGACGGTATCTTCCGTAAACTTCAGATACAGTCTGTATCTTTCTGCTTTTTCAAGGCGCGATACCTCGTCGATCATTACGGTGTTCGCCTTATCCTCACGCATGGATATCCTGCCTGAAACCTTGACCGGCACGCCGTCCGTGAAGAGCTCCCTGTATTTGGAGTACACCGTCGGGAACGCGGCGAACTCGACTTGGCCGGTCATATCCTCTATCACGCCGTATGCCATGAAGCCGTTTCCGGACTTAACCTGCCTTGAGCGCACGCCGCCGAAGATGCCCGCGACAGTCACCCGGTCGTTATCGAGAAGGTACGAGCTGCCGTCGGCTTCGGACAGCTCCTTGCAGGTGTTCTTAAGAAGTCTCAGCTGCGACTCATACTCCATCAGCGGATGTCCGCTAAGATAGATTCCTATCGCGTCCTTCTCCATCGACAGGAGCTCGTTCATGCTGAACTCCTCGCGGCTCGGCTGAACTGCGGGCATCGTTTTGATCGGAGAATCGTCCTCGAACATATCGAATATCGACATCTGCCCCGATTCGATCCTTTTCTTTTCGGACGCTGCGGCATTCATCTCGGCTTCGTAATTATTCATAAGCCAAAGCCTCGTCACGCCCATTCCGTCAAAGCATCCCGCCTTTATAAGCCCCTCGATCATGCGCTTGTTGATGCCGTCTGTCCGCATGAGAAAATCGGTGAAATCGCTAAAGGGGCCGTTTTCCCTGCGCTCTTTCAGCATCTGATCCATGGCTTCTTCTCCGACGTTTCTAATAGCGACGAGGCCGAAACGGATCTTTCCGTTCTCGACGGTAAAATGGGGCTCGGATCTGTTGATATCGGGCGGGAGCAGCTCGATCCCGCGTTTTCTGCAGTAATAGATATAATCCGCGATCTTGTCGGGAGAGCCGATAAAGCTGTTTATAAGCGCGGTCATCATCTCGACAGGATAGTAGTTTTTGAGATACGCCGTCCTGTACGCAACGACAGCGTAGCATGCCGCGTGCGCTTTATTGAACGCGTACGAAGCGAAATCGGTCATCTCGTCGAATATCTTGTTCGCCGTCGCTTCGGGTATGCCGTTTCGGACGGCGCCGGGAACGGAGATCGTACCGTCCTCATTCAAAATGCCGTTAATGAAGTTGACGCGCTCTTTCTCCATGACGTCATGCTTCTTTTTGCTCATAGCGCGCCTGATAAGATCGCTCCTGCCGTATGAATAGCCGGCAAGATCGCGAACTATCTGCATGACCTGCTCCTGGTAGACCATACATCCGTACGTGGTGCTTAATATGGGCTTCAGCTTTTCGTGAACGTAAGTGACGGTCGACGCGTCCTGTTTTCCGGCAAGATACCTCGGGATCTGCTCCATGGGGCCCGGTCTGAACAGAGCGATGCCCGCGATGATGTCCTCGAAACATCCCGGCTTCATCTGCATCATGAAGTTTGTCATGCCGGAGGACTCAAGCTGGAATATGCCGATAGTATCTCCGGAGCTTATAAGGTCATAAACGTTCTTATCGTCAAATCCGAGCTTCGAAAAATCGGGCGCCTCTCCCCCGCTCTTTTTTATGAACTCGCAGCAGTCGTGGATAACGGTAAGCGTCCTTAATCCCAAAAAGTCCATCTTAAGCATGCCAAGCGCCTCAAGCGTGCCCATGGGATACTGCGTGGTGATCGAATCCTCGTTGCGCTGCAGGGGTACAAGATCCATTGTCGGAGCGGACGAGATAACGACGCCCGCGGCGTGAGTCGACGCGTGGCGAGGAAGGCCTTCCAGCTTCATGGATAGGTCGATCAGTTTCTTATAGGTTTCGTTGCCGTCATAGAGTTCCTTAAGCTCCGGCACCATCTCGAGAGCCTGCTTCAAAGTGATTTTAAGCATCTGCGGGATGAGCTTGGCTATTTTATCTACCTCGTTGTAAGGAACCCTCAGAACGCGTCCTACGTCGCGTACGACGGCTCTCGCGGCCATAGTACCGAAGGTGATTATCTGCGCGACGTGATCGGAGCCGTACTTCCTTATGACGTAATCGATGACCTCCTGGCGGCGTTCGTAGCAGAAATCGACGTCGATATCGGGCATCGTGATGCGCTCGGGATTAAGGAAGCGCTCGAAAAGGAGGCTGTACTTAATAGGATCGAGGTCGGTGATCTCAAGGGTGTACGCGACAATTGACGCGGCGCCCGATCCCCTGCCGGGGCCAACGGGGATGCCGTGAGTTTTGGCGTAGTGAATAAAATCCCACACGATAAGGAAATAATCGACGAAGCCCATCTTCGCGATAACGCCGATCTCGTATTCCAGCCTGTCCGCATATTCCTTCGCGGGATGATCGCCGAAGCGCTTCTTCATGCCGTCAGAGCAGAGCTTGCGAAGGTATTCCTCGTTCGTCATCCCGTCGGGAGAGGTGAAACCGGGGAGATGCCTTCCGCCGAGCTCGATCTCAAGCTCGCATTTATCGGCGATCTCCGATGTGGTCTCGAGGGCTTCCTCGTAACCCAAAAAGCGTTTTGCCATTTCGGCTTCGGATTTTAAGTAAAACTCCTCCGCCTCCATCTTCATCCTGTTCGTCTCGTCGACGAAATGCCCGGTCTGTATGCACAGAAGCGCGTCCTGCGCTTCCGCGTCGTCCCTGTCGACGTAATGAACGTCGTTCGTTGCGACCGTCTTTATCCCAAGCTCTTCGGCAAGCGCCTTGAGCCTCGGCATAACGACCTGCTGTTCCGGAAGCCCGTGGTTCTGTATCTCGATATAGTAATCGGGTCCGAATACGCCCTTCATCCTCAAAGCAAGTTTCTTCGCCTCGTCGTACTGTTCGTTAAGAAGGTATTGAGGGATATCTCCGGCAAGGCAGGCGGAGAGACAGATAAGGCCTTCATGGTATTTTTCAAGAAGGTCGTAATCGATCCTGGGTTTATAATAGAAGCCGTCGACGAAAGCGATGGACGAAAGCTTCATGAGGTTCTTATATCCCGTCTCGTTTTTGCAGAGAAGAATGAGATGCGCTCTGTCGCGGAGCGTAGGCGCGTTGTAAATGCTCTCGTGAGCGACGTACGCCTCCATGCCGATTATGGGTTTTATGCCGCTCTTTTTGCACGCGTTGTAAAAATCTATGGCGCCGTACATGCATCCGTGATCGGTTATCGCAAGGGCGTTCATATTAAGATCGACAGCTCTTTTTACAAGATCGCCGATCCTCGCTGCGCCGTCCAGAAGACTGTACTCGGTATGAACATGCAGATGTGTAAAACTCATTTCTTCTCAGTCCTCAATTCGCTTGCTATCTTCGCTATTTTTTTGAGTCTGTAATTCGCCGCGGATCTTCCGATGCCGAGCTTGTCGGCAAGCTGCGTGAGCGACAACTCAGGATTATCGAGTCTCTCCCTCGCGATCTCGTAAAGATCGTCGGAGAGCGCGTCAAAGCCGACCGTGGATACTATAAGGTCTATGTCTTCGATCTGTGAAACGGAAGCCTTGGCGGTCTTCTCGAGGTTCGCGGAGAAGCAGTTGAGCTCCCTGTTGACGTTATTCGCGGCGTCGCGTATCATTCGGGATTCGCTCACCCTGAGCATGGATTCTCCCGCGCCCATGAACGTAAGAAAATCTTCTACTGTCTCGCCGTTTTTAATATAGACGACGAACATGTTCCGCCTTCTTGCGAGCTTCGGAGGAATGCCTTTTTCTGAAAGAAGCCTCGTTATTTCTTTAGCGGTAAGCTCGTTTTTCAAAACTAGTTCCGCATGGCAGCCCTTGTTAGGATCCGCGACTGAGCCGCACATGAGGAACACCCCGCGAATAAACGCCCTGAGGGAATGCTCGTTCTCAAGGCCGTCGGGCATATGCGTTTCATATGATCTTTCGCCCGATTCGTCGACGGACATAAGTCCGGATTCGAAGCAGAGCCTGTCAAGACCGTCGCCGTAAAGAAAGAGCTCCGTGTTCCTCGCGTTAAGCCGTTCGTGTACGTTAAGCGAGATCTGATTCTCAAGACCGTATGAACGCCTGGCGAGCTTGGCAATAAGATCGATGCAGGCTTCGTTCTCGCTGACGAGATTGAGTCCCCAAAGCCTTAACTTCTGGGAGTACTTCAAAGAGGCGGCGGCAAGAACTGCTCCGCATACGAGTTTTGCTCCGTCGTCCTCGCGGCGGAGACGGACTTCTATGAGTTCTTCTTTTACCTCTTTGGAAAAAGACATCAGCTTTCGAACCTTTCGGATATCGATTCCGCCTCGATCACGAGATCGCGGTGTTTTACGACCGTATTTCTGAAATCCTTCATGTTTTCATACAGCGCTTCTGCCATTGCGACCGACCTGTGTCTGCCGCCTGTACAGCCGAAGGAAACCATAAGGCGATGCTTGCCCTCTCGCTCATACGCGGGAATAAGCGATTTCAGCATCTTCGTCATCTCGCTCAGATGCCTGCGCACAAGCGGATCGCTCATAACAAAATCGAAGACGGGTTTATCCCTGCCTGAGAGATTTCTCAGATTTTCTTCATAGAAGGGATTCGCCGTGTAACGCATATCGACAACGATATCGGAATTGATCGGAATGCCTCGTTTAAAGCCGAAGCTGGCGATAATGAGTCTGAAGCGATCGCCTTCGCCGTTCTTTATGGTATCACCAAGCGTCCTTGAAAGCTCGACGGGCGTCATCCCGCTCGTATCGATTATGTAATTCGCCCTCTGGCGAAGAGGCTCGAGAAGCTCGCGCTCCATAAGGATCCCGGCATAGATATCGTCGTGCATGGGATGTCTGCGTCGAGTCTCGGAATAACGCCTCTGAAGCACCTCGTTAGAGCAGTCAAGGAAGAGTATCTCGTAGGGATCGCTTATCAAGTCGAGCGAATTGAACATCCGCTCAGTACTGTATCTGAAAACGGACGAACGGCTGTCGATAACGATCGCGACTCTTTCGATAGGAGGCACAGTCTTACGGCAAAGATCGAGCAGGTCCTCGACCAGAAGGCCGGGCAGGTTATCGACGCAAGTATAACCCATGTCCTCAAGGACACGGAGTGCGACGGATTTGCCTGCGCCGCTTAATCCAGTAACGATCAGAACGTTCATGATCCTCTCCTCTTATTTCAACACTATCACTTCGGGTTCGAGATGAACGCCGAACTTTTCGTAAACGGTTTTATGAACGATCTCCATAAGATCTGTCACGTCTCTTGACTTTGCGTTCATATCGTTGACAATAAATCCCGCGTGCTTCTCGCTGACGCAGGCGCCGCCGACCCTTGTGCCCTTTAACCCTGCCTGATCGATAAGCGCGGCAGCGTAGTATCCCTTCGGCCGTTTGAAAGTACTGCCGGCGGAAGGATAATTCAAAGGCTGGGAATTTTTCCTCTTTTGATTGTAGAACTCCATACGATCCCGCGCTCCTCCGTCATCGGGCTGAAGCTCAAATTCCGCTGTAAGCACTGTCATATTGGGGAAAGCGTACTCCGAATGCCTGTAAGCCATCAAATCCGGATCGACTTTCAAATCAACTATTCTTCCTTGATAGACAGCGGTGATCCTCTTTAGGATCTGTCTGATCTCGCCGTCATACGCGCTCGCGTTCATCGCTATAGCGCCGCCGACAGAACCTGGAATGCCCGAGGCCCACTCGAAGCCCATAAGACCTTCGGCGACGGACGCTTTCGCCGCTGCCGCAAGAGACGCGCCCGCTCCGCAGAAGACGGTATTGTTCTTGATCTCGAACTCTTTAAGCTTTCCGGACAGTCTGATAAACAGGATATCGAGGCCTTCGTCCGGGATAAGAAGATTGCTTCCGTTGCCGATAATGAAATACCGAAGTCCTTTTTCCGCGGCATAATTGATGACGAGGAGCGCCTCTTCGGATGTTTCCGGCTCTGCAACGAAACGCACGTCGCCGCCGGTCCTGAACGTAGTAAGGCTCGAGCCTAAAACATTCTCCCTAAAAGCGATTCCGTTTACGTTTAGAAAAGATTTCAATTCGTTTATATCAGTCATTGTTTCAACCTCTTTTTATAATTCACCATAATAATTATACATTTTCATTTTGGAGATTACAAGCGGCAAACAAAAAAAGCTCCGGCAAATTGCACGGAGCGAAATAATACTGACTCAATTAATAAACGTAAGATCGGAGAAGTATTCCGACATTTCCTTGCCCTCGTAAAGGAGCTTGCCGTCGGAGCTAACCGTTATCGAAATAAACGCGTCGGCCATTGTGTCGAGCCTAAGATCGATCTTCGTCTCGAGATCGGTACCCACAGGAACGAGCCTGTACCCCGGGTAGATGAATCCCATCTCGTTTTCAAGTCCGCTCGTATAATAGTTGATGAACATTTGCTGCGAAAGCGTGCACCATCTGCCTTCCTCGGGGACGACGTTCCAATACCGTTCGACCTGATCGAGCGAAAAACCGGAAGAAGTGAACCTGAATTCACTCGTACAGGTCCAGGTGCCGATAACGTCGATCTTCCTTGCGACCTTTATCTTATCATCGATTATGCCGTCTACCCAGCCGTCGACAAGACAGGTATCGAGATCGGAAGACAAACCGTTAAGCCTCGCGCACAGGATAAACTCGTTCCTCGTTCCTTTTGCGGCGGAAACAACGATCTCATATCTCGATCCGGATGCGCCGAAATCATTGACGAACGCGGAGATTATCCCGTCGGCTTCCTTTGATACAGTTATATTCTTTCCGTTCTTTCCGACGGTTACCGAAAGAATGATCCTGCCTTGGGAATACGAAAGCTCGAGAAGATCAAGCTTGCCGTCAAAATTAAGATCGCAGCATACTTTCGCGGGAACGTTAAGCCACGTTAGACCGGAAACGGTCACGGGAGCTGCAGTCGGCGCGGGCGTCGGTACGGCTGTAGGCACGGGAGTAACGTCGGGAGTACTTGCCGTCGGAGACGCGTCAGGAGTATCAGTCGGAACAGCTGTAGGGGTTTCAGTGGAAATTTCAGTAACGGAAGGCGTCTCGGAAGGAGTCGGCGGTACGGTAATAACAGGAGAATCGGTTATCGCGGGTGTATCGGAAACCCAGACGGGGATCCCCTCCGTCCTTTTAACAACGTTCTGATTGGTATTGTTATTCCTGCAGGCAGCCAGCGGCATGATCATAAAGACAGCCGTAAGAAGCAGCGCGAATGTTTTTTTGCTCATGTACCTTGCCATTATCCTCCCGAAGATATGGGTATTATAAATCCATTCGCTTCAATCGTCAAGATAATTGATTTCCCTTGTAAAATGTGCTAATATTGTTGTATGGAAAAGAAAGACCTCATCTCAACAAAGCACATCGACGTCCTTGACGGCATAAGGGCGATAAGCGTTATTATCGTTCTCATTTTCCATTTCTGGCAGCAGACGTGGATATTCCCGATAATCAAGACGCCGTTCCTCGGATTCATGGGCGTCGAGAGGATCGATTTCACGCCTCTCGCCAAAGTCGGATATCTGTTTGTGGATATGATGATCCTGATAAGCGGGTTCCTGCTCTTCCTTCCTGTTGCGAGGAACGTGTTTTCCGGCGATCCAATCGAAAAATGGTCGACGTTTTTCAAGAAACGCGCCATCAGGATCCTGCCAAGCTACCTTCTCTGCATCGTACTGCTCTTCTTTTACGAGCTGATCGCAGGGGGATACGGCAGGCCGATCAACTGGGGCGTTGCCTTCAGCGACCTGATCCTTCACCTTACGTTCATGCAGACATGGACTACGCAGTCATACCTTGCGACAAAGCTGAACGTGGTGCTTTGGACGCTCGCTATCGAGGTTTGGTTCTACGTCCTCTTCCCCGTCATCGCCGGCATTATCAGACGGCGTAAGAAAGAAAAGGACGCTTTGGGATGCATATTCCGCGCAAGCGTTACTTTCGCCGTTATGATCGGCATTTCGATCGCATACATTTACGGCTACGTTCTCAACACGGGAAGCGCGTTCTCAAGCTCTGTCGATAAATTCCTTTTGGGGATAAAGATAGGTTCAATGCAGGTAGGCATTCGGTCCGATTATCTTTCGATGGTAATTAACCAGCTTCCCGCATTCATGGGACTTTACGCGGTCGGTATCGCGGGCTCGATGATCTATGTTTTCGCCGCCGGAAAGCTGAAACGAAAATGGTGGATCGGGACGATCTTCACCGTTATCGCTATCGTGTTCTTATGGCTCATAATTGTTATGATAAAGGATTGCGCGTCGAAAAACGCCGAGGAAGCGCAGATATGGCAAATGACCGAGAGGCTGAAGCTCGCGCTTGTCTACATGGGATTCATTCTTTCGTCCGCATTTGCCGTGAAACCGTTCAGATTCCTACTGTCGAACAAGCTGATGGTATTCCTCTCGACGATCTCGTATAACCTCTACATCTGGCATCAGTGGCTCTGCGTAAAGCTGAAGTACGAATGGCGCGTCCCCTATTGGACGGGCGATACCCCTCCCAATCAGCTATACGGGCCTGAGTCCGACGTGTGGAAGGCAAAGTATGCCGTCATTATCACAATCGGAGCTTTCGCGCTTGCCGCTTTAATGACTTATCTATTCGAAAGACCGATGTCCGATCTTCTGAATAAACGGCCTTCGATCTATAACGGAAAACTGAAAACATTATTCAAGAAAAAGCAGTAATATAAAAGGCACCCGGCAGGGTGCCTTTTCATATCTGTTTGTCAGCTGTTCTTCTTTGCTATGCTCTTTTCGCCGATCTTGATGATGGTGACGATAACCGGGCAGAGGATAAGATTGATGGCGAGCTCTACGATAAAGTTAAGGCCGACAAGTCCGAAGATCATATAAGCGCCGACGTTGCTTCCGCCCGCCCACTCTTTGATGGTTTCGTAGAAGAAGAGACGGCAGCCGAGAAGGAAGATACCCGTGTTCACGATCGGGCAGATCGCTGCGGACGCGAAGACTGCTGAGGAAAGGCTTACCGTGGGCTTCTTTACTATAACGTAGACTATCATGAAAACGCCGACCAACGCAAGCACTGCGCCTATCGCGATAACTGCGGGCGCGGGGATGGTAAGCATGGAATGCCTCGTGGTGAATACGAAGAGTTCCTTCGTGCCCTTCGCCTGCATAATACCGTATACGGTAAGGAATATCCCGCTTAATGTGAGCAGAGAACCGCTGATGACGATAGCAGCGCGTCCATTGGACTTGTTCTTTGCGATCACGTTATAGAGAAGTCCGGCTGCGGCGCCGGCAAGAGCGCCCTTCAGAATGACGGTAACGATCGTGCCGAACGGATTGATCGCCATAAATACAGAAGCGTCCCCGGAAAGAAGCACGACGATACCGAAGACAAGACCGAGCCATGCGCCTGCTCCTATACCGTAGAGCGCCGCGCCGATAACAATAGGCATAAGCGCGAAAGTTACGGAGAACGGACCGAGCTTTATCGCGGCCGCGATCATCTGGAGCACAACGACTATCGCCGTAAGAAGTCCCATGCCGACGATGACCCTTGTGTTAAAAATGGTTTTTTTGTTCATTATGATACCTCGCATAAAAATTAATAACGACCGTATTGAATTATACATAATCAGCCATGATTTGTAAAGTACATAATTCAATATATTAGATGCGTTACGCGGGCTCGATCGTGACCGTAAACAGCGCGTCTGTGCCGTTCAGCTCCGTCTTGACGATATAGCTTCCGAATAGGAACGAACTTTTCACGGTCTTTCCGTCGGTGAAGTTCAAGAGCGTTTCGCAGATCTTATTCTTGAAAACAGAATAATCTTCGGTTTTGTAAACAGCTGACAGGATATCCGCAAGCTCATCTGCTACCTTTTCTATATTCAAAACAGAATAGCTCGTTTCAGAGGAACCGTTATCGCTGCCGAAGATATCCTTCGGCTCGGGAGTCGATACGACGACGCCTAATTGCCTTACGATCTCTATACATTCTATTCCGGATTTTTTATAGATCCTGACTGCGGTATCGCATCCGTCCGCCTTACTTTGAAAGTTTATTAGATAGATGCCGTCGCCGGAGGTCACGTCTCCGCCGTAGACGGAGTTGAGATAGTTCGCGGAAACCGCTGTCGGATCGTCCGTAACAAACGGAGTAATCTCGGGGTAGAGTTCAAAACAGCCCGTATTTCTGCTCGATAGGATCCCTAGGATAAGAAAAGCGGCAAGCGCAAGCGCGCCGACGACGGTCATAATGATCTTCTCGGTGCGGATGCGTTTTTCAGTTTTTGCTTTTTCAGCGCCTGTTCTTGTTGGCATGATTTATAAAACGGAGCGCGAAATCAGATCGCGCTCCATGATAGTTATACGGCTACAACGTTTACGATGTTCTTGATCGCTATGAATTTCTTAACGGTCTTGCCGTCAAGCCACGGCGCAAGCTCGGGATTGCCGAGGACGAGCTCTCTTAAATCGTCCTGAGAGATATCGGCGGGAACAGTCATACGCGTGCGGAGTTTTCCATTCACCTGTATTCCGAGCTCCATCTCGTTCTTGACAAGCGCCGCCTCATCCCATTTCGGCCATTCGGACTCATAGATGGGCTTGAAGCCAAGCAGCTCGTTCATCTCCTCGGCGATATGCGGAGCAAAGGGATCGAGCAGTATGAGCAGAGTGTGCAGCTCATCCTTCGTGACGCTTCCCGAAGCGTAGACGTCGTTAACGAAGCTCATCATTCCTGCGATCGCAGTGTTGAACTTCATCCTTTCGATATCCTCGGTGACCTTCTTTATGCAGTTATGGAGCGAGCAGCGCATCTCCTCGCGCTCCCCTTCTCCCTTGACCATATCGAGCATTCTCCATACGCGGTCAAGGAACCTGCGGCAGCCCATAACACCCGTCGTAGACCAGGGAATAGTCTGCTCAAACGCGCCAATGAACATCTCATAAAGGCGAACGGTATCAGCGCCGAGGTCGCGGCAGAGGTCATCGGGATTGATCACGTTGCCAAAGCTCTTGGACATCTTGCGTCCGTCCTCGGCAAGGATCATTCCGTGACTCGTACGCTTGAGATAAGGCTCAGGGCAGCTCACAACACCGATGTCATAAAGGAACTTATGCCAGAACCTTGAATAAAGAAGGTGCAGGTTCGTGTGCTCCATTCCGCCGTTGTACCAGTCTACAGGCATCCAATAATCGAGCGCCTTCTTGTCGCCGAGGCACATATCGTTTTTGGGGTCGCAATAGCGCAGGAAATACCAGCTCGAGCCTGCCCAGTTGGGCATGGTGTCGATCTCGCGCTCAGCGGGCGCGCCGCACTTCGGGCAAGTAGTGTGTATCCAGTCGGTCGCCCTCTTGAGCGCGGAGGAGCCATCGTCAGCGGGCTTATAGTTGTCGATCTCGGGAAGAGTCAGCGGAAGCTGATCCTCGGGGATGGGAACCCAGCCGCAATGCTCGCAGTACACGAGGGGTATCGGCTCGCCCCAATAGCGCTGACGAGAGAACAGCCAGTCGCGGAGCTTGAAATTGGTCTTCTTATGACCGATGCCCTTCTCCTCAAGATAAGCGACGATCGCCTTCTTGGCCTCCTCTACCTGCATCCCGTTAAGGAAACCGGAATTGACGAGTACGCCCGTCTCGCAGTCGGTGAACGCCTCTTTCGTGACGTCGCCGCCTTTGACGACCTCGATGATGGGAAGATCGAACTTCTTCGCGAACTCCCAGTCGCGGGTGTCGTGACCCGGAACCGCCATGATGGCGCCGGTGCCGTAGCCCATCAGAACGTAATCGGAGATCCAGACGGGGATCGGCTCATCGGTGCAGGGATTGATCGCATAGATCCCTCCAAGAGGAACGCCGGTCTTTTCTTTGGCAAGCTCTGAGCGCTCGAAGTCGCTCTTGCGGGCAGCCTGCTCGCGGTATGCGTTAACGGCGTCTATGTTTCCGATCTTATCCTTAAGAGCATCGACGAGCGGATGCTCGGGAGCTATGACCATGTAAGTCGCGCCGAACATGGTATCCGGCCTCGTGGTATAGATCTTGAGACCATCGGGATAGCCGTTGATCCTGAACGTGACCTCGGCGCCGGTCGAACGGCCGATCCAGTTCCTCTGCGAGGTCTTGATACGCTCGGAAAAATCGATCATATCGAGATCGTCGATAAGCCTGTCAGCGTATTCGGTTATCTTCAGCATCCACTGGCTGCGGACAAGACGGATAACAGGCGCGCCGCAGCGCTCGCAGGTTCCGTCGATGACCTCCTCGTTCGCAAGGCCGACCTTGCAGGAGGTGCAGAAATTGATCGGGAGCTCGGCCTTGTAAGCGAGTCCCTTTTCGAACAGTTTAAGGAATATCCACTGCGTCCATCTATAATAATTAGGATCGGAAGTATAAAGCTCGCGCGACCAGTCGAAACTCAGGCCGAGCATCTGCATCTGCCTGCGGAATACGGAGATATTCCTCTCAGTTACGTGCTTGGGATGCTCGCCAGTCTTGATGGCGTAATTCTCCGTGGGGAGGCCGAAGCTGTCGTAACCTATCGGGAAGAGCACGTTGAAGCCCTCGAGCCTCTTCTTCCTCGCTACAACGTCAAGAGCGGTGTAGGGACGCGGATGGCCGACGTGAAGTCCGGCGCCGCTGGGGAAAGGAAACTCGATCAGCGCGTAATACTTGGGAAGAGTGTAATCCTGCTTTGCCTCAAAGCAATGAGCGTCATCCCATATCTTCTGCCACTTTTTTTCTATGGCGATATGGTCGTATCTGTCTGCGGACATAATAGGTTTCTCCTTAATGATAATTGCCTCGTTAAATAGATATTTTACAACCGTATCATGTCTTTGTCAAGAAAAAAGCCGGCGCGCGTGCGTCGGCTTATTATCGTAAACTCAGCTTTCCATCTGCTTTCCCATGAATCCCGCGGCTGTCTCGCAAACCTTGATCTCCGTCTGATCGAAGCTTGCTCCGTCCTCCTTTGAAAGCAGGATCACGGCGCCTATTGCGTCTCCCGCGGATATTATGGGAATGATGAGCTCGGCGGTGTATCGGTCGCCAGTATCGTCGGTCGTTATCGGAATTAGGCTCTCTCCGTCCGAAGTGCTGGCGCAGATCCTCGTTCTCGACTGCATGAGCTGTTCGATCTCCTCGTTAACGGGACGCTCGTACAGTTCCTTCTTACCCGCGCCGGATACGGCTATGATGGAGTCTCTGTCGCAGATAGCGGCGATATGCCCAACAGCCTGATGTATGGATTCTGCGTATTCTTTTGCAAAATCTCCAAGCTCGCCTATCGGAGAGTACTTTTTAAGGATCACTCCGCCCTCGCGGTCAACAAATATCTCAAGAGGATCGCCTTCTCTTATCCTTAACGTGCGTCTGATCTCCTTCGGTATCACGACCCTCCCCAGCTCGTCGATCCTTCTCACAATTCCCGTTGCTTTCATTTAAAATCTCCTTGAAAAAGTTTCTGCTCCTATTATTTGCGAATCAAGGGCAATTATACTTTGGCAAAGATTTACACGGATTTTACTTGACATTCGTTTTTCCGGAGTCTATAATTGTGCTTGTCAAATAAGCACAATTACGGAGGTGCGACTGATGCTTCTTGAAGTAAACGGGCTCACGAAGTATTATCGTGAATTCAAGCTCGACAACGTCGCGTTCTCGCTGGATGAAGGCTACATAATGGGCTTTATCGGCAGGAACGGCGCAGGTAAATCTACGACGATCAAATCCATGCTCAACCTCGTTCACAGGGACGGCGGCAGCGTGTATTTCGAAGGTAAGGACTTCTTTCAGAACGAAACCGAATCGAAGGCTCATATAGGCGTCGTTCTCGGCGAGTTCAACTGTTACAATCAGTCGAAGCTCAAAGACATCACGGCCGTGACAAAAAGGTTCTATCCCGAATGGGACGATAATGTCTATAAGAGCTATCTTGAAAAGTTCTCGCTTGACGAATCGAAAAAGGTAAAAGAGCTTTCTGCGGGTATGAAGGTCAAATACGCCCTCACCCTCGCGCTTTCGCATAACGCGAAGCTTCTGATACTAGACGAGCCTACCTCCGGTCTCGACCCCGTATCGAGGGACGATCTCCTTGACGTGTTCAGATCAATCATCGAGGACGGTACGAGGAGCATACTCTTCTCTACGCACATCATCTCGGACCTTGAGAAATGCGCGGACTACATCACATATATAAAAAACGGCAAGGTCTATATCTCTCAGGACGTCGAGAGCTTCAAGGACGGCTTCAGACTGGTTTCCGGTGAAGCCGAAGATCTTATAAAGCTGAAGGATCATCTGATCGGTTACAAGGAGCACGCCTTCGGATTTACGGGACTCGTCAAAAAGGAGGATCTTGACTTCTTCGAAGGGCTCAAGCAGGCGCCAGCCGATCTTGAATCGATCATGATCTACGTCGAACAGGAGGAAAAACATGAGTAATCTTCTGCGAAAGAACTTCAAGCTTTGCTTTATTCCGCTCATCGCGGCGTTTTATCTGTTCGCGCTGATGCTTCTTATCCCGAACTACATATATCTGATACCGTGTTTCTTTACGACGAACGCGATATTCTATATGTTCCAGCGGTGCGTACTCAACAATGATTTCCTCTACACCTCTTTCCTGCCCGTATCAAAGCGCGACTCGGTAAAGGCAATGTTCATATTAGTCGTTATTATCGAGCTCGTCATGCTCGCGCTTTACGTTCCGATGATCTTCCTGAACAGGGTTGCGGTATCGACGCCGAACAGCGCAGGCGTGGACACGTCCGTCACGCTGATCGCGATGGGCTTCTGCGTGTTTTCCATATTCAATCTCGTGTTCCTGCCGAGCTTTTATAAGACCGCATACAAAGCGGGGAACAGTTTCTTGAAGGCGTCTGTTGCCGTGTTCTGCTTCATCTTCGTTTCCGAAGGCGTATTTATCGCCGCAAACTCCTTAGGAGACAAAGTAGGTTTCTTCGGGTGGATCAAGGATCATCTCGACTGCTGGCCGGGATCAGCCGAAACGCTGGTACCTCAGCTGATCGTTCTTGCGGCAGCAGTCGTCATATTCGCCGCGCTCACAATGATCTCGCTCAAAAGGTCGGAGAAGAACTTCGAGATGGTTGACCTGTAATGGATCTCGATATTATTCCGAACAGTCCTATTCCGGCCTATAAGCAGCTCTTTGACAAGGTGTCTTCGCAGATCCTTTCGGGTAAGATCGCGGGCGGCAGTCCCCTGCCTCCCATCCGCACAGTCTCAAAGGAGCTGGGTATAAGCGTAATTACCGTCAGAAGCGCCTGGGATATGCTCCTTAACGAGGGCTATATCGAGTCACGCGCCGGGAGCGGATGCTTTGCCGCCGATCTTTCGGAACGTGAGAAGTCTTTAAGACGGCAGGCGATTATTAAAGAACCTGTAAAAAAAGCGGTCGATAAAGCCGAATCCCTGGGATTCAGCAAAGATGATCTGATTAAAATGATAAGAGAAACGTAATAAAAAAAGCCGTCCGGGACGCAAGGCACTATAAAGGACAGTAAATGAAAAACCGGCTGAAGAAGGAAATAATCCTTATTTCAGTCGGCTTTTTGTCGCAAATCGACACACATATGCCGAACGCCGAAGGAGTCAGTGATGTTTGCCCTGCCGGGCATGTGATGCAGTTCGCTTTGCGAACCATGATGTTTTGCGGATTTGCCGCAAAGTGATGTGATGCGTTCCGCAAATGTGCCGAAGGCACACATCACTCGCGAAGCGCACATCACGTCCAAAGGACGCATCACGTTCCGCTGTGCGGAACACATCGTTCGCCGAGTGTCCTTAAGAACACTCGGCGGAAGGACGGCTATTTTTGTCAGAAGCTGAATTTTATCTGGTCTGTATCGGGCAGATCGCGGAAGCATCCGAGACGATCGAGCTTATCCATTATCGCGGTGTTCGCTTTCGTCCTGTTGGCGAAGTCCTCCTTCGAGGAATACGCGCCGTCCTTCGCTCCGTTTTCGATCAGGACCGCGACGTTCTCGCCGAGACCTGCGACTGAGGTGAACGGCGGACGGATCTTTCCGTCCTCGATGACAAAGGTCTTTGCCTTCGACTTATAGATATCGACGGGCAAAAGCTCGAATCCGCGCATATTCATTTCGGCGACGACCTCGAGTATGGTTATCGCGTCCTTTTCCTTCTGGTCGGGCTTGTCCTTAGCTTTAAGGATCTTAAGGTTCTGCATGACCTCGTCAAGCCCGCCGAGGCAAAGCTCGATATCGAAGGTATCCGCCCTTACCGTAAAGTACACCGCGTAGAACTCCAGAGGATAATGGACCTTGTAATACGCGATGCGGAAGCTCATCATAACGTAAGCCGCGGCGTGCGCTCTCGGGAACATGTACTTGATCTTCTTGCAGCTGTCGACGAACCATGACGGGATCTTGTTTTCATCCATCATTTGCTCCATCTCGGGCTTTAATCCCCTGCCCTTTCGGACGCTCTCCATCGTCTTGAACGACATGGACGGATCGCAGCCCTGCGAGATCAGATAATTCATAATGTCGTCGCGGGTGCAGATGACCTCCATCAAAGTGGCGATCTTGTTCTGCACGAGCACCTGCGCGTTGTTGTTCCAGACGTCGGTGCCGTGGGAAAGGCCGGATATCCTGACGAGCTCCTCCATCGTCTTCGGCCTTGTTTCGATCAGCATTCCGCGAACGAAATTTGTGCCGAATTCGGGGATCGCGAGCGAGCCGACGTCGCAGCCGAGGGGCTCGAGGCTAACGCCCAGCGCTTTATCGGTCGAATAGATCGACAAGGTCTCGGGATCGTCGAGCGGGATGGTCCTCGGATCGAGTCCGGTTATGTCGTTAAGCATTCTCAGTACGGTCGGATCATCATGGCCGAGTATGTCAAGCTTGACCAGCTTATCGTCGAGCGCGTGGAAATCAAAATGCGTGGTGACGGATCCGGCGTCGTTCTTATCGGCGGGATGCTGAACGGGGCAGAAATCAAAGATCTCGTAATCCTCGGGAACGATAACGATGCCGCCCGGGTGCTGGCCGGATGTTTTCTTGACGCCGAGACAGCCCTGCACGAGCCTGTTGATCTCCGGCTCGGTCTTGTTGAGTCCGAGTTCTTCGCAGTAATGCTTTACGTAGCCGTAAACCGTCTTATCCTGCACGGCCGAAATGGTGCCGGCGCGGAAAGCGTGACCTTTGCCGAACATCTCCTCGGTAAAGTGATGCGCTACGGGCTGATAATCGCCCGAGAAGTTAAGGTCGATATCCGGAGTCTTGTCGCCCTTGAATCCCAGGAATACCTCGAACGGAATATCGTATCCCTCTTTTTTCAGCTTTGTTCCGCAGACGGGACAGTTCTTGTCGGGAAGGTCGATGCCGCACCTTGACTTGGCGTCCTGAACAAACTCCGAATACTTGCAGTTCGGGCAGAGATAATGCGGCGGAAGCGAATTGACCTCGGTGATGCCGAGCATCGTCGCGACAAAGCTCGAGCCGACCGAGCCTCGCGAGCCGACAAGGTATCCGTCGCCCAAAGACTTCGAAACAAGCTTCTGTGCGACCATATAGAGCGAAGAATAACCGTTTCCGACTATAGACTTGAGCTCCTTGTCAAGACGCTTCTGAACGACCTCGGGCAGAGGGTCGCCGTAGCGTCTGTGAGCCTCGTTCATGGTCATGCTCTCAAGAATCTCCTTCGCGTTCGGAAGCTCGGGAGAATAGGTGAACTTCTCGTCAAGGAACGGATGGAGCTGTTCGCCGCACATGTCAGCAATTATATTCGGATTTGTGATAACGACTTCCTTCGCCCTCTCTTCGCCGAGATACGAGAACTCCCCGAGCATCTCTTCCGTCGTTCTGAAATAGAGAGGCGTCATACGGCTCGCGTCGGGATAGCCCTGGGAATGCAGGAGGATCGAACGGAATATCGCGTCGTCGGGATCCTGGAAATGAACGTCGCAGGTAGCGACGGTGAGCTTGTTAAGCTTGTCGCCTATCTCGATAACGCGCCGGTTGAAATTGCGAAGATCTTCAATCGAATAGGCAGAATCCGGCGATTCGGTCATGAACATATTGTTGTCGAGCGGCTGGATCTCAAGATAATCGTAGAAGCCCGCGATACGCTCCTGTTCCTCCTCGCTCTTGCCGCGGCTGACCGCGCGGTAAAGCTCGCCCGCTTCACACGCCGAGCCGAGGATCAGACCCTCGCGCAGCATATGAAGAAGGCTCCTCGGGACGCAGGGGCGTTTGTGGAAGTACTGAAGATGCGAGTATGATACGAGCTTGTAAAGGTTTTTGAGGCCTTTAAGCGAAGCGGCAAGGATAATGATGTGAAATCTCTGCAGCTTCTTAAGATCTGCTTTTGTCCTGTTAAAATACGGAAGACCTTTTACTTCCCTCTCGACCAGCTCGGAAACGAGCCCGGAAGATATCCCGACCAGAGCGTCAATATCTTCTGCCATACTTCTTCTGGGAAGCTCTTCGAATCTGCCGCTTATCGGACAGCAGCCGGACTCCATGCTGTAATCCTTGATATCAAGGTGCATATTGAGTTCGAGCTTGTTTATGTCAACGTATTCCACCGGGAAAACGTCGTCGGTAAATGAAAGCGAAGCGATCGCGTTCAATATGTTTTCGTTGAAAGCGAAAACGACGGAACCGTCGATAAAGTCAAGGAGCGACTTTATTACTTTCTCCCCGTCGGGCGCAGATGCGTAATCCTCTTCCTTGATGCCGCATTCCTCCGTCGCCCATTTGGGAAGGGCGGCGCCGTTATTGACGAGCGTGTCGAATCGACCGAGGATATTGCCTTCGCGGTCGAATTTAGCGGCGCTTACGGCAAAGACGCTTGACTCCGTATTGCCCTTTGCGAAGATCGCTGAAACGGCGCAGTAAGGCCTCTCGTCGATTTCATGGATCACGGAATCGCTGACGAGGTATCCTTCGCATCCGAATATGACCTTGATATTGTTTGCTTTTGCGGCCTTCATCGCTTCGGGGAGCGAATGAACTACGCCGTGATCAGTGATGGCGATCGCCTTATGACCCCATTTCGCGGCGGTGGCGATGACCTCGGAGACCTTGGTAAGAGCGTCCATCGTTGAGGACTGGGTATGCAGATGAAGCTCTACGCGTTTCTCACCGTCGTAAGCGTCTTTGCGTTTTACAGCCTCGCACCTGTTGACGTCGTTGACGAAGAAGATGTAGTCCCTCGTATAGCTGTCGTATTTGTAGTTTCCGCGGGCGACGATCATATCTCCTGAAGAGATGATATCCTTGATGCGCTGCTCAATGGAGGCGCACTTTTCGGATTCAATAAAGAACTTCGCGGTGATCGTGTTCGTTTTGTCGGAAAAATCGATCTTGAAGATATTCTTTGCCTTGTCCCTCGTTTCGGTGATCTCGTAACCGATGATATAGCCCATTGCGCAGGCGTTTCCCGTAGTCTCGGAAAAATCCTGCATCTTTGTAAGATCGCGCTTAACTATCTCCTTGCCGAAAACGATATCCGCCGGATCGATCGCAGGCTTCCTTGCCTGCGGCTTTTTAAAGCTTTTGCGCACTTCTTTGACGTGATCAGGATTCGAAGAGGTCTTTTCTCCCGCGAATACGCCGACGTCGTTTCTCATAACCGGAACGGCTTTCAATTCGCGCTCAGTTTCGTCCTCCGTAATGACCATTCCGAATCTCCAGCCCCATTCCTCAAATGCTTTCCTTTTGAAAGCGGATATGCTGTCGCGGTCGACCGCCTTATACAGCACCTTCGGGATCTTAACGTTAAAAGTCAGACCGCCGTCTGACGTGTCGGATTCGATAACGGAGTTCTCAATTACAGGATAAAGCTCCGGGCTGAAATCCTCCCAGACCTTTTTGAATGACGAAACGATATCCTCGTCAGTCTGGAATAATATGGTATCGATAACGGTCGAAAAATCGAAGTCAAGATCGACTCTGTCGCTCCCGAGCTTATCGCAAACAAGGCGTTTTACGGCTTCACGCTCGGTCTGATCCATAAACTTCAGTGCTTTTACGCGTATTGAAAATCTTCCGGTGCTCAACGATATCGAAGCACCGGAGATCTCAAATGCTTTATTCGAAAGAAGTTTTTCGCCAACCGAAATGTATTCCTGCCCGCTCATGAAAGTTCCTTTTTAACGTCGTCAATAAATCTGTCAATAACGGCCGGAAGCTTGTCCGAATAAAGAAGCTCGCCTTTCCTGAAAACGACCGCGTTCTTGCTCCCGAAGGCGATGCCGAGGTCGGCCTCCCTCGCCTCTCCGGGACCGTTCACGGCGCATCCCATTACGGCGATGCGAAGCGATCTCTTCGTGTCGGGAAGCGAGTCGCGAACCTTTTTGACGATCGAAGCAAGATCGACCCTCGTCCTGCCGCAGGTCGGGCAGCTTACGACCTCAACGCCTTCCGACCTTAAGCCTACGGCATGGAGTATGTGCCTTGCCGCATAGACTTCCCTTACGGGATCGCCGGTCAGAGATACCCTTATCGTATCGCCGATGCCGTCAAGAAGCAGCGAGCCTATGCCGACCGACGATTTGACGAGTGCCGCGTCGTCCATACCGGCTTCCGTAACTCCGAGATGAAGAGGATACGGCGTCTGTTTCCTTGCGAGGCGGTTAGCCTCAACAGTCTTCTGAACGGTGGAGGCTTTAAGCGACAGAACGATGTCGTAAAAGCCGCATTTTTCAAGGATCGAAACGTGCTTGAGAGCGCTCTCGAGCATGGCTTCGGCAGTCACGCCGTATTTTGCAAGGACGTCCTTCTCCAAAGAACCGCCGTTTACGCCGATCCTGATGGGGATCTTCCTGTCCTTTGCCGCGGCGACAAGCTCCCTGACCTTCGATTCGGAACCGATATTTCCGGGGTTGATCCTGACCTTGTCGATGCCGTTTTCGATCGCCGCTATCGCGAGCCTGTGGTCGAAATGGATATCGGCCACGAGCGGGATATGCGTGTGGGATCGGATATACGGGATAGCTTCGGCGCACTGCTCGTCGTAGACGGAAAAACGGACGATCTCGCATCCCGCGCTCTCAAGGCGGAGTATCTGCTCCGTAGTTTTAGCCGCGTCGCGGGTATCGGTGTTCGTCATTGACTGGATCGTGACGGGATTTCCGCCGCCGATCGGGATATTTCTGATCAAAAAACTCTTTGTTTCCATAATCCTCAGAAGTTAAATAATCCGCTGAAAAGTCCCTTTATGTCTCCGATCGTCGCGAAGACGAACAGAACGATTATAAGTCCTACTCCTATAAGGCTCAATACCGTCTGTATCTTCCTCGGAACGGGTTTGCCCGCGATAAGCTCGATAAAGTCGAACAGCAGATGACCTCCGTCCATCGGGAGAATCGGAAGCAGGTTCATTATTCCGAGGCTCATCGAGATAAGAGCCATCACCAACAGCAAGTAGTATAAGCCCATCGACGCCATCTTCATGGTGATCGCGACGGTCCCCACGATGCCGGATACGTCGCCCGCTTTGAAGCCGTATTTGAAGCCTCCTGTGATCGCCTTATACGTTTGAACGACTACGTCGACCAAGAACCCACCTGCCTTTCCGAGCGACTCAAAGAAGCCGTAGGGAACGAAATACTCGGCGTAGCCCATGGTGATGCCGAGGAAGTTGCGGTTTTCCTTCTCGTTGTAAATATCCGAAACGAAAAGGTCAACGTTGTCTTCGCCGCGTTGGACGGTCATTTTCACGCCTTCCTTGGGCGCGGAAACGATGGCTTTGGAGATCGCGTCCGTTTTGTCCTCATAGGACTCGGGAGCGTTCACGACGTCGGTATCGCCTATCGAAAGAATAACGTCGCCCTCCTTTATCCCCGCTTTATCGGCAGGGCTGCCGGCAGTGACCTCGTTTATCGTGATGGCGTAATTGCCGTTAGAATATGCTCTGATCTCACGGCTGCCGAAGGAGACCATCATTATCACGGCGAGGACGTACGCGAGAACTAAGTTCATGAACGGACCCGCGAAATAAACGATTAGCCTCTTCCACGGTTTCTGTGAGTTGAATGCGACGGCGTCGTCGATCTTGTCGTCCTCTTCGCCGTAAAAGCGGCAAGCGCCGCCGAGCGGTATCGAGCGGAGAGCGTAAGTGATATCCTTCTTTTTGAACTTGAATATCGCAGGCCCGAAGCCGATCGAAAAATCAAGGATCTTAAAACCGAGGAGCATGCCCGCCGTATAATGACCGAGCTCATGAATGAATATCATGAACGCGATAACAAGTACCGCTATAAGAAAATACAGAACGCTAATCATTTTGATCAACCTTTCGGGATATACTCCGAGGCAAGCCTCCTCGCCTCGGAATCGATATAGAGCAGCGTATCCATATCGGATATGCGTATCATTTCAATTTTGTTCATAGCATATTCCACGCAGCCGGGAATATCCGTAAACTTAAGCTCGCCCCGCACAAATCGATCAACCGCGATCTCATTGCCAGAGTTGTAAGCGACGGGCTGACTCCCGCCCGTCTTAAGCGCCGTATACGCCATAGGAAGCGCGGGCCATCTGTCAAAGTCGGGCTCGCGGAAGGAAAGACCGGCGATCTTCGCGAAATCGAGCGGCTCGACCGGCGAGGCGTTCCTTTCGGGATACGTCATCGCATACTGTATCGCAAGGCGCATATCCGGAACGGAAAGCTGTGCGATAACTGATCCGTCGTTATACTCGACCATAGAATGAACGATCGACTGCGGATGGATAAGCACACTTATATGCTCGGCGTCCGAATCGAACAGGAACGCCGCCTCCATCACTTCAAGTCCCTTGTTGAACAGTGTAGCAGAATCGATGGTAATTTTTCGTCCCATGTTCCAGGTCGGGTGCTTCATAGCCATCTCGGGCGTTACGTCTGCGAGCTTCTCTATGGGCAGATCCCTGAAAGCTCCGCCCGAAGCGGTGAGGATAAGCCTTTTAACGTCGCTCCTTCTGCCGGCGGATAGCGCCTGGAATATCGCGCTCTGCTCGCTGTCGACGGGAAGGATCCTTCCTCCGCCCGAAGCCAACGCATTTTTAAAGATCTCGCCCGCGCAGACGACGCTTTCCTTGTTTGCTAAAGCTACGGTCTTTCCGGCATTAATAGCTTTAATAAGCGGGAATACTCCGCTGAATCCGCTCACGCCGTTTACGACCGTATCGACGCGGCTGTCCGCCGCAAGATCCCAGACTTCATCGCCGGAAACAACGTTCAATCCGGGGAAAACGCTTTTGATCTTCTCCGCCGCCTCACGATCGTAAACGCCGACGTTTTTCGGAGAAAACTGCTTTATCTGCTCAATACTCTCTTTATAGTTTGAGCCCAATACGATCGTATAAACAGAAAACTTATCGGTGTTATTTGCGCACACCGATAAAGTCTGCCTGCCTATAGACCCTGTCGAGCCGAAAACCGCAACGTTTTTCATAAGGGGATCACCTAATAAAATACCAGAATATGAAAGCGACGAACGGGGCGAAAACCATGGCGGAATCGAGTCGGTCGATCACTCCGCCGTGACCCGGGAATATCCTGCCGAAATCCTTGATACCCGACCAGCGTTTGAACGTCGAAGCCAGAAGATCGCCGAACTGGCCGATGACCGCGCCGATAAGCCCGAGTCCGACGAGCCACGCCCAGTGGATATCGAATCCCCAGAGCTTCTGCATGAAATAGACGATGAGACCGCCGATGGGGCCGCCGATCAGGCCTGCGATATAGCCCTCGACAGTCTTATGCGGGCTGATCGAGGGGCAAAGCTTATGCTTTCCGAATTTCGAGCCGAAGAGATACGCGTTGTTGTCGGCCATGCTGGGGCCGGCAAATACCATAAAGAGAGCCATTCGGGAAACGTCCCACCTGTTGAAACCGAAAAGTCCGAAGCACATGATGAGAAGAAGCGGATAGACCATGACGAAGAGGGTCGCGATAAAGTCTTCCGTCGTGCGTTTGCCGTTGAGGATCCTTTCGGTAACGATATAAAGAAATACTATAATGAACAGAGCGGGCAGGCTGAACTTCGGGAAGCCGTACTCGCTGATAAGCATCAATAATACCGTTTGAAGACCGGCCTGGATGAAAAGCGGCGGCGTGAGGATCCTGATGCCCTTATTCCGGAACATCCTGTCCATTTCAATGACCGATACGACCGCGGCAAACGTGAACACGGCGACCTGTATCCAGCCGCCGAAGATCAGCATCAACGCGAGCACGCCGAGAAGAACGACGGCGACGATCGACCTTTTCAAAAGATCGCTCATATCACTCTACGACCTTTCCGAACCTTCTGGTTCGTTTCATGAACTCGATAATATTGGCGCGAAGATTCTCCGGCTTGTAGTCCGGCCAGAGCGTATCGGTAAACACGAACTCCGCGTACGCCGCCTGCCAGAGCAGGAAATTTGAAAGCCTTTGCTCCCCCGCCGTTCTGATAACGAGATCGAGCTCGGGAAGTCCCGCCGTGTAAAGATTATCGGAGAAGAGCTTTTCGTCGATCGATGCGGGATCCGCGCCGGATGCCGCGATATTCCTCACGGCCCTCAAGATCTCAGCTCTGCCGCCGTAGTTGAGGCAGAGGCAGAACGTGAGACCGGTGTTGTTTTTCGTTCTCTCCGAGGCATTCTCCATACAGATCCTTACCCTGTCGGGGAAAGCGGCAAGATCGCCGAGTGTGATGATCCTGACGCGATTGGCGTCAAGCTCGTCGATCTCCTTGACTATGAACTCAATAAACAGGGAGAAAAGCGTATTCACTTCCTGCTGGGGACGCTTCCAGTTCTCGGTCGAGAATGCGTAGACGGTAAGCGCCTTGAGATCGAGCTTTATGCACTCGCGGACTATATTGTGCAGGGATTCTATCCCAGCCCTGTGTCCAAAAGACCTCGGCATAAGGCGCTTCTTCGCCCATCTGCCGTTGCCGTCCATTATTATGCCGACGTGCGCGGGAAGCGCGCCGGTAAGACCGAAGGAAGCAAGGTCGTCTTTGGTGTACAGCTTATGTATCTGCATAAAGCTCATCCTCTTTCAGACTTTAGTTTTAAAAACGGAGTACGCAAGGCAAACGGTCCCATCGGAACCTGCCGGGCGTACCCTTATGACTTTTTTTTCATCGCCGTCCGGTACGCCCTTTCTAGAGCGTACCTCGGACAGAACGACATGATATCCTTCGCTTTCGAGAATCCTTACGGCTTCTTTAAGCTCAAGTCCTCTGACATCCGTCAAAACTCCATGATCTCCTTTTCCTTCTCGGAAGCGATGCGGTCGATCTCCTTGATGGAATCGTCGGTGATCTTCTGCGCGTCTTCTTCAAGGTTCTTCTGGTCGTCCTCGGTAATGACGCTGTCCTTCTTCTGCTTCTTGATGTTCTCGATGGCGTCCCTCCTGATGGATCGGATCGCTACCTTGGACTCCTCGGCTTTCTTCTTGATCGTCTTGACGAGATCCTTGCGGCGCTCCTCGGTGAGCTCGGGGAAAACGAGCCTGATGAGCTTGCCGTCGTTGGTGGGGTTGATGCCGAGGTCGGATTTCTGGATCGCCTTCTCCACCATGGGGATCATTTTGGGATCCCAAAGGTTGATAACGAGAAGCCTGGGCTCAGGAGAAGAGATGTTGCCGATCTGATTGATAGGCGTCTGCGATCCGTAATAATCGACGGTGATCCTCTCAAGAAGCTGAGGGTTGGCGCGGCCGGCGCGGAGACCGCCGAGGTCCCTCTTCAGCACGTTGATGGTTTTATTCATTTTATCAGCTGCGATATCGATAATCTCGTTCATTAATTAATCCTCCTATGGAATAGTTATCAATTCATTTTATTAGAAACGAATCGGTTTGTCAACTTAATAATTTCAGAAGAAATCAGTTGTATCAGGAAATGACAGTCCCGACGTTTTCACCCATGGCGGCGCGCACGAACGCAGAGTCGTCCTCCATCGAGAAGACTACGATCTTCATTCCGGTATCGCGGCAGAGCGTGATCGCGGTCAGATCGGTAGCGCGAAGCTGGCGGGACACGACCTCGTCGTAAGTAAGCGTATCGAACTTCCTGGCGGTCGGATCCTTTTTGGGGTCTGCCGAGTACACGCCGTCGATGTTCTTTGCGAGAAGCAGAGCGTCGGCGTGGATCTGAGCGGCGCGAAGCGCGGCAGCCGTATCGGTCGAGAAGAACGGAAGTCCCGAGCCGCAGGCGAATATAACGACTTCGCCGTCGTCGAGCGCCTTGTTCGCGAGCCTCGCGGAATAAGTGTCCATAAAGAGCTGAATGTCGACAGCAGACAGTACCCTTACGGGGACGCCCGCGTCGATCAGTCCCTGCTCAAGGCTGAGAGCATTGATCGCAGTCGCAAGCATTCCGATGGAGTCCGCGCGGTTCCGATCCATAGAGCCGGAATCGCGTCCGCGCATTATGTTTCCGCCGCCGCAGACGACGCCGACCTGTGCGCCCGCGTCATGCAGGGATTTGATATGCGCCGCGGCTTCGGCGACTTTATTTGAGTCGACAGGAGCCTTGTCGCTTCCGAGAACCTCGCCGCTCATCTTAAGGAGTACGCGCTTGTATTTAAGATCCATTTCAGCCCTCCGGTAGAAGAATTATACAACAAATATTATTATACCACATATGGCGCCGAAAAGAAATATATATCTTGAATTGCATTCATTATTTTTCAAAATTGGGTTTACACGGAATCAAATTTATGTTAAAATGTTAATTGCATGTTTATGTGCTTAAACAGATCATATTAACCGTTAGGGGGAACATATCCAACTATGAAGAACTATCAAGCTGACAGCATTCGCAACGTCTGTGTTTTGGGTCACGGCGGCGAAGGAAAAACCACTCTGACAGAGGCCATGCTCTTTAACGCGGGTCTTCTGGACCGTATGGGAAAAGTCGAAGACGGTTCCACCACCACCGACTATGACGTCGAGGAGACCAAGAGGCATATCTCCATTAGCACGGCGATCGCTCCCTTCGAGTGGAACAACACCAAGATCAACCTTATCGACGCTCCCGGCTTCTTCGATTTCTACGGCGAGGTTTACGAGGCGATGGCCCTTGCCGATTCCGCGATCATTCTTTGCAGCGCAGTCTCCGGTCCTGTCGTAGGAACCGAGAAGGCCATGACAATGTGCAAAAAGGCCGAGATGCCCCGCATGCTCGTCATCAACCAGATGGACAAGGAAAACGCCAACTTCGAGAAGACCATGGAGTCCATCACCGAGAAGTTCGGCATCTCCGTCGTTCCCATTCAGCTCCCCATCATCGAGAAGGGCGCTTTCGTCGGCTACGTCGATCTTGTAAACATGACCGCCAAGCAGTTTGACGGCAAGAACGAGAAAGAGATCCCCGTTCCCGCCAACCTCCAGGCCGAGGCCGAGAAGCTCCGCGAGTCCCTTATGGAAGCTGCCGCCGAGTGCGACGAGGATCTTATGATGACTTACCTCGACACCATGGAGCTCTCTCATGACGAGCTCGTCAAGGGCATCAACATCGGCGTTCTTTCCGGTATGCTCACCCCCGTCTCCTGCTGCTGCGCGGCTCCCAACATCGGCGTCGTCACTCTAATGAACAACATCGTCAAGCTCATGCCGACCGCCAATATGTGCAAGGCTCGTCCCGCAGTCAACGCCAAGACCGGCGAACCCGCCGAGGTCAAGATGGGCGGTAAGCTTGCAGCTCAGGTCATGAAGACCGTCGCCGACCCCTTCGTCGGCAAGATCTCCATCTTCAAGGTCTACTCCGGCTCCATCTCCGCTGCCGTCGCTCCTTACAATTCCAACCAGGATAAGAGCGAGAAGAGCGGCAACGTGTTCATGATGCGCGGCAACAAGACCATCCCCGTCGACGTTGTATGCGAAGGCGATATCGGCGCCATGGCGAAACTCCAGTTCACCGGCACAGGCGATACCCTTACCGACGCCGCCGAGCCCGTCAAGTTTGCTCCCATCGACTTCCCGCAGCCCTGCATCTCCCTCGCCGTTACCGCCAAGAAGTCCGGCGAAGAGGATAAGGTCTTTGCTGGCCTCAACCGTCTTACCGAGGAAGATCCCACCATGCGCATAGACCGCAATGCCGAGACCGGCGACGTTCTCATCTGCGGTCTGGGCGAGATGCACATTGACGTTATCTGCGCCAAGCTCAAGAACAAGTTCAAGGTAGAGGCGGCTCTCTCCGATCCGCGTATCCCCTACCGTGAAACCATCCGTTCCACCGCTTCCGCAGAAGGTAAACATAAGAAGCAGTCCGGCGGCGCAGGTCAGTTTGGCGTTGTTCAGATCAAGTTCGAGCCGCTCGCTGAAGGCGACTTCGAGTTCGTTGACGCTATCGTCGGCGGCGTTGTTCCCAACCAGTTCATTCCCGCGGTCGAGAAGGGTCTCGTAGAAGCGATGAAAAAAGGCGTTCTTGCCGGCTATCCCATGATCGGCGTCAAGGCCACTCTTTACGACGGAAAGTATCACCCCGTCGATTCCAAGGAAGTCGCGTTCAAGTCCGCTGCCCGTCTCTCCTATAAGGCTGCCTGCGCGAAGGCCAGCCCCGTCCTCATCGAGCCGATCTACAGCTATTACATCACTGTTCCGACCGACTACATGGGCGATATCATGGGCGATATCAGCCGCCGCCGCGGCCGTCTTATCGGTTCCAACCAGCTTCCCGACGGACAGACCGAGATCATTGCGGAGGCCCCCCTCTCCGAAATGTTCAAGTACGCTACCGACCTCCGTTCCATGACTCAGGGCCGCGGTTCGTTCCGCAGCGAGTACATCCGCTATGAGGATGTTCCCGCCAACGTTGCTCAGAAGATCATCGAGAACGCCAAGAAGGACGAGGACGAAGAAGAGTAATCCCCCAAAGCAAAACGAAAAGGGCTCCGATCGGAGCCCTTTCTTTTATGCTCTGTTATTTCCTTTTGGGGAGCGCGTGGCAGCAGAGGCCTTCCCAATCGTGCGCGGCTTCCATGACTACCTCGGAAACAGTGGGATGAGGATGGATCGTGTCTGCGACGTCCTTGACGCTCGCGCCGAGCTTGATCGCCTCGGCAAGCTCCATGATCATATCGGTTGCGCGTGGGCACATAAGCTGCGCACCGATGAGCTTGCCGTTCTTATCGGCAATGAGCTTTGAGACGCCGATATTTTGGTTCATGACCATCGAGCGGCCGTTGCCGGCGACGTTATAAGACCCGACGGAGTACTCGATCCCCCGCTCCTTCGCCTTGTCCTCGGAAAGACCGACGAAAGCGATCTCGGGATTGGTATAGATGCAGGAGGGAACGATGGAATAATCCATGGTCTCGTCACGCCCGCTGGCGTTTGCGGCGGCGACGGTTCCCTGCGCGGAAGCGACGTGCGCAAGCTGGATCTTGCCGGTAATGTCGCCTATCGCATAGATGTTCTCAACATTGGTGCGGCAATGGTCGTCGATAACGACGAATGCGCGATTCATTTCGATACCGCAGTTTTCAAGACCGATCTCCCTGGTCATCGCCCTTCTGCCGACGCTTACGACGCAGCATCCGCCCTCGGCCGTCTTGACGGCGCCGTTCAGTTCATAAGTTACCGTAACGGTATCGCCGCCTTCGATCTTAGTGACCTTGGCGTTGTTTATTATCGAGACCTTCTTCTTTTTAAGAACGCGGAGAGCGGACCTGACAACGTCGGCGTCAGCGCCGGGAAGAATCGAAGGCATCATCTCGATAACGGTCACGGGCCTGCCGAGAGTCGCGAAAAGCGTAGCGAACTCAATGCCGATGACGCCGCCGCCGATAATAACGAAGCTCTCGGGAAGCTCGGTCATTGAAAGGATCTCGTCGGAAGTAACGACGTTCTTCCCGTCGATGCCCTCGATGGGAGGACGCGCAGGCGTGGAACCGGTTGCGAGAATGAGCTTATCGAAGGAGTATTCCTTGACCTCGCCCGAAGCGTCTGTAACGGCGACGTTATGCGTATCCTTAAGCCTGCCGAAGCCCTTTATGACCGTGACCTTGTAGGCCTTCTCAAGGCCCTCGATGCCGGAAACGAGTTTCTGGACGGTCGCATCCTTATAAGCCGCCATGCCAGCGTAGTCAAAACCGACTTCAGCCGCCTTTACGCCGAACACGGAAGCGGATTCGGTCTGCTCGTAGACCTCAGCGCAGTGCAGAAGCGCCTTGGTGGGTATGCATCCGCGGTTGAGACAGGTGCCGCCGAGCTCGCGCGCTTCGATAAGAGCGACCTTCTTGCCGTACTGCGCCGCCCTGATCGCGGCAATGTATCCGCCGGGGCCGCCGCCGAGAACGGCTATATCAAAATCGTACATGGAATGAACCTCCTTTTTTACTTGTGATTAGGATACCATATTTACCGTGCATTTTCAACATGAACAAATCGCGGAAATCGGATTATATTTCAAAATTGAGCAATACTTAAAATATGGAAAATAAAGTTAGAAAAGTTACGAACGCGATCGCAGCGGTACTGAACGAGCTCCCGAAGGAGGTCCCGAGCGCGCCCACTTCGCCGAATTACCCTTTATTCCTTAAAGAGAATCTGCCTAAGCCTTCGTACCTAAAAAAACAGCGGAGTGCCGATAACGAAAACGGTCCGCTATTCTCGATCGTTATAGTATGCAATAATACTGCGGACGTGTTATTCCCGACCGTGATATCGCTGCTCGCCCAAACGTATGCGAACTGGGAGCTGATAATCTCATCCGAAACAAGCGGCGACGATTTCCTCGCAGGAATCGATAAAAGAATAAGGATCATAGAAAGCGGCGATCCACTTAAAGCGGCTGAAAAAGAGATCCGCGGGGATCTCGTAATTCGCTTACTTCCGCGCGACAGGCTCGAACCCGACGCACTATACTTATTCGCCGAAACTATCGGAAACGATCCTTCGGTATCGACGATCTATGCCGATCACGACGTTCAAGACGAATACGGAAGAAGGTCGTCTCCCGTCTTTAAGCCGTCTTTCTCCCCCGTCACCGAGATCGCATTCGACTACATAAAAAGACCGCTTGTCGTGAAAACCAGTATCCACATGGCAGCGGGAGGATTTATGGGATCCGGTGCAGACTTTAGTCACGCGTACATTCTTCGCTGCATAAAAAAAGCGAGACTCGTAAAAAACATCCCGCGTATACTCCTTTCCGCTTCTGAAGATAGTGACAGCGAACCGGGATCGGTTTTTTCCTTTGGGAAAACGTTATACGCTTACGAGGGATCGTTCAAGGGAAGCTTCCGCATCAATTCCTTGAAAGATAAAAAGAGCTCCGTGACCTTGGTCATCGGAGACGCATCGGACGCCGCAGCGCTAAAGCGAGCACTCGAATCCGTCGACACGATCTCGACATGTTTTGATTACAAAATTATTATCTGCGTCGGAAGCAGCATAGACGGGTCACTTAACAAATACCTTGAAGCGCTGGGGAGAAACAAGGCTGCAAAAATAGTTCACGAGAAAATAGAGGTTTCTGTTCCGGCATTGCTGAACCGCGGCGCAGCAGCTTCTTTTTCCGAATACATCGTGTTCCTTTCATCCTATGCAGAGGTGATCAGCCCATCGTTCATTGAAGAGCTGATACTGCCGTTAAAGCTCAAAAACGTTGCCGTAACGGGCGGAAAGCTTCTGTCTCCCGACGGGACCCTTTACAATACCGGTACCGTGATCGGGCTGGGAGGACCTTTGGGATCTCCCTTCTCCGGCACGGCGGACGATATGGAAGACAAAAAGAAATGCTTCTATACTTCCGTTCAAAGGAACGTCTCCGCGGTTTCGGGATGCATGATGGCGGTATCCGCCGAAGGGTTCATGAAAATTGGGATGTTCGACGAAAACCTTACGGATCACGGCTGGGATACCGAGTTCTGCATCCGTGCAATAAAAGCCGGAAAGCAGGTCGTTTATACGCCGTTCGCGGAGGCAAAGCTTACCCGTCTTCCCGATTATCCGGATGATAAGAGCACATTTTTAGAAGGCTATGAAAAGGATCCCTTTTTCAGTCCGAATTACGATCTAAGATTCACCGATCCTCAGCTCGCGATAAGTCCCGATCATTGACAAATCAAAAGGAAGGTATATAATTTATCTAATAACTCCAGGAGGCGCTTTTATGAACGGGATCGAAAAACTGAAGGAAATGATAAACAGCTCGGGGAGAATAGTATTTCTCGGAGGCGCCGGCGTTTCGACCGAAAGCGGGATACCGGATTTCCGCAGCGAGAACGGCATTTTTAACGCCATCCGCGAGTTCGGCTACCCGCCCGAAACGCTTCTGTCGCGGTCGTTCTTCGACAGGAACCCGGAGGTATTCTTTAAGTACTACCGCACGCTTTTAATGAGCGGCGACGCGAAGCCCAACAAGGCGCACCTTGCCCTTGCGAAACTCGAGCAGGAAGGAAAGCTGACCGCGGTCGCAACGCAGAACATCGACGGTCTGCATACCATGGCGGGAAGCAAAAACGTATACGAGCTGCACGGTTCCATCAAGCGCAATTACTGCATGAAATGCCACAAATTCTACGACGGTGATTTCGTGAAGAACGCGGACGGCGTACCGCGCTGCGAATGCGGCGGCATAGTCAAACCCGACGTTGTATTATACGAGGAAGGTCTCGATCACGATACGCTGAACGGAGCCGTAACGCACATCATGCGGGCGGATATGCTTATTGTAGGCGGTACCAGCCTTCAGGTGTACCCTGCCGCCGGACTTATCGATTACTACCGCGGAAACAAACTTGTTCTGATAAACAAATCGTCAACGCCATATGACCGATATGCCGATCTTGTTATAAACGACTCGATCGGAAAGGTTTTGGGAGAGGCTGTCGGGATATAAAAAAAGGCCGCGCCCTGCGTTTGATACGCAGGGCGCTTTTTCTTTCAGTCCAATACGGGATCTGTATAATCTCCAACCTTATCGAAGTTTACCCTTCGCAGAACGTCAAGATCTCTGATCCTCGAAAGATCCTCATCGCTCAGCTTAAGGTAGATGACTTTTTCACTCGAATACGAGATGTTCTTCTCTTTGTGCCACGAAACGTAAACGGTGACCTGCAGAGCATTCTCCGGATCGTCTGACAGTTCGGCGTTTGCGAGCATCTTGATCATCTCGTAGACCTCCGGATCGGCGTCCTTCGGAAGGAGCTTCGAATTATTTCCGGAGAAAGAGTTGACTCCGTAATTCGTGTCGTAGAAATAGACGTTCGTTACGTTTCCGATATCGACGTAGTATTCGGATGAACCATTGTCTCCTCCGGTCTCGAACCATGCCTTCAGCTCGTCGAGCATCTTCAGCCCTTCGTCGCCGTTTCGCTGATTGATGATATCGATGTACATCTTAAGCGACTTCGGAGTAAAGTTATTGATTGCGAAAGATTCGTTGAAGTTCTTCGCTCCGACGCATCCCGAGACCTGAAGAGTCATATTGAATCTGCCCGTGGAAACTTCGAACGGATCAACAGAATCTATGCCGAAAATGTAGCCGGACATGTTCGATTTGAGCATGAGCTTCTTTGCGTCGTCAAGAGAAGCGAATTCCTCTTCGTAAACGGCGGCAAGCTTCCTTGCTTCCTGTCTGGTAAGACCGTTCACGAAGAAGTACTTATGTCCCGGAGGGAACGCGATGCCCGCTTTATAGTAATCCTCGTTCTTCTCCAGCAGCTGGCTGAGAGTGTTGTATTCCGATTCGGAGAAGAGGATATTCCTTACGATATCCGTGCCGTTAGTGCGGTCTATCTTCACGGTAAGCCACATGCCTGAACCGGTATCGCTGTTTTTATTGATCATAGATACGTTGCGGTCGTATGCTTTGCAGAGTATCTCTATCGCCTTATCGTCGGTGATCCTGATCTTTTCTTTCTTGATCGAGGAATAAGTCTGATCACCGCCAAGTCCGAATTCGGAGAAGAAACCGTTTTCGGTCTTCAGAACGTAGAAGCCTTTCGTGCGGTTCTCGTCGACCTTAACGGTGCTCTCGGCCTTGATGATCAGTTTGGGGATCACAAGGTAAAGGAGCGCGATGCCGACGCAGACAAAGTACAGAGGCATTGCCTTGACCATCTTCTTCGGACTCTTGGTCGAGATAAGCTCGTAGAGGCAGTAGAATATGAACGAGAACAGTACGAGGAATACTCCCGCGACAAGCGTAGCCTCTTCGTTGACAATGAGATACATGAGAAGGAGCAGAAGCGGGAGACCGATCGCCGTGCGTACGACAGTCTGGAAGAGCTTGCTCTTGGTGGGAATACCCGCGGTCTCGGAAGCGCGCTTATTGAACGCTATACCGCCGAGGAAGACGAGCAGGACCGACCAGCAAAGCGACCAGATCATCGCGGGGATCTTCGCGTAATTCACTGTATAGGCGCCGTTCGATATCATCTGCACGATCGAACCGTAAGGCGTCGCGATGATGTTGTACGACGGATCGAAGAACAGCGAATAGCTCGCGATGCTGCTGAGCATATACGGTGCGTCCGTCTCGATGAATACGCTCATAACCGAAAGCAGGAAGCGGGGCACGAACAGAATGACTATCGAGGCGAACAGGTTGACAAACCTTGTGCCCGATATCGCGCAGGCTAACGAGACCGCGCCGACAACTTCGATCGCTCCGATGAGCATATTGACGTAAACACAGAAGAACAGCAGATAGTTGAACGGAAGATCGAAGATCAGATAGATCAGCGAATGTACTATAGAGTACGCGGTCAGGCCGATCGCCATCCAGATGATTATCGCGAGGAAAGTCGAATAATACATCTGCTTCCTCGTTACCGGCAGCGCGTGATAGAAGTCACTGTATGCGCGTCGGTTGAGCCAGTTGTATGCGACGAAGGTGAACACGAGACCCGAGAGGTAAACGTACATCATCATCGGCATGGCGAGCTCAAACCCGCCGGGAATGCGGTTCGCTAAAACGCCCGTTTCGGAAGCGAAAGACATCAGCGCAGAGACGGCCGTGGTAAAGTTCGAAGCCATCAGTATGATCGCGGCAACGATGCCGATGACCTTGAGCTGACGGAACATTTCGGAGAAATAACCCTTATGGAATATCTTATTCATATTATTCCACCTCCTGCTTCAGAACGTCGGAGAACTCATATCCCAAAGCTCCCATCTCGTAAACGAACACCTCTTCGAGCGAAAGAGGAAGAATTTCAAAGAGGATCGGCTGCATCGCCTTGATCTTCGCCGTGGTTTCTTCTCGGTCGCCGCGGATTATGATCGAAGCAACGCTTCCGTGCTTGACGAAGGAAAGCATCTCGATGCCCTCGAAGCGAGACCTGTCGTACTCGCCTTCGAACGCGACCTGGACCTTGAAGAGCGAGGTCTTGAGGTTTCCGATATCGCTCTCGAAGATGATGCCGCCCTTATGCAGAAGCGAAAGCTGGTCGCAGGTATCTTCAAGCTCGCGGAGCGAGTGGCTCGTGATGACCGCGGTCGCATTTCGTTCCATGACGTCGTTGTAAAGAAGGTTCTTGACAAGGTTCCTCATGACGGGATCGAGTCCGTCGAAGGTCTCATCAAAGAGAATGTAATCCGCTTTGCAGGAGAGCGCGAGTATCGTCGCAGCCTGCCGCTTCATGCCCTTTGAGAAAGTGCCGATGTTGGCGTTCGGATCGAGCCTGAAAGCGGCGGTGAGCTCTTTGAAGCGGTCATAGGAGAAGCGCTCGTATATCGAGGAATAAAGCTTCGCCATCCTTAAAAGGCTTGCCCTCGGAAGGAAATAAAGCTCATCCGGAACGAATACAAGACGGCCCTTGATTTTGGGATTGTCATATACGTTCTCGCCGTCGATCTCGACTGAGCCTCCGTCAGCCTTGTAAATGCCGCTGACAAGACGCAGAAGCGTCGATTTACCTGCGCCGTTCGAGCCGACCATGCCGTAGATGCAGCCCTCCGGAATCTTGCAGTTAAGCGCGTTCAGCGCTGTAAAACTATCGAATTTCTTGGTAAGATCCTTTGCGGTTATCATTCCGCGATCACCTTCCCTTCTCCTGAATAAACTCTGTTAACGATGCCGACCAAAGTTTCCATTTTAACGCCCTTGCCCTTGAGTTCCGAAACAAGCTCTTCAAACTCGGAAGTCTTTGATTCGGCAGCTTCGCGAAGTTTTATAAGCGCGTCCTTTGCGATATACCTGCCGTTGCCCGGAACCGTATAGCAGAGGCCGCGTCTTTCGATCTCGGCATAAGCCCTTTGAAGAGTGTTCGGATTGACGCTCAGCGTCTGCGACAAGTATCTCACCGACGGGAGCTGTCCCTCGGGACCTATGTCGCCGCTTAAAATGCAAAGCTCAAACTGATCGATAAGCTGCTCGTAAATAGGCGTTCTTGAAAGCTTATCAATTGCGAACATACGTCTCCTCCTTCTTATCGTTATTGCTGTGTTAGTAATATTAATACAGTTAAAACGGTTTGTCAATACCCAGATTAAAAAATCCGTTAAAAACGGGTTTTAGATCAATATCTTCTGCTTCCGGAGAAGCGTTCGTCGGTCACGTCGTAAACGTTTATGCTGTGATCAGCGGCATATAGTTTTCTGTAATGATAGAAAAGGTCCCGCTGACGGTAAAGCTTCGTTCCGTCGGAATCGCCGTACAGTTCGGCAAGCTCGGAAAAAGACGGGTACGCCGCATAATAGGCTTCGTCAAGTCCCTCTATCTCGCGCAGAAGATCGAATGGATCCATTGATTCATATCTGTCGATGTTTTCGGGATAAAGCGAAATGAGGATCGCCCTCTTGGTTTCTTCCTTATAGAACTCTCCTGTGACCCATTCGCGTTCGGGACGGAATAAGTTTCTGTTGAACATGGCGGCATGATCTTGAGAGATATTAGTAAGATCCCCTTCTGTGAGCCTCGCGGATGCTAGCGAGGCACCCCTGCCCTCTTCGTGCGGAACGAACAGCGAGAGCTTGTCGATCTTTAAGGTATCCGTCAAAGAGTTAATTACGTCGTTGATAGAAACGATGTTTTCCTTGGTGACGGGAATGCCTACGCTAACTTCAAGTCCGGCTTCTGCAGCCGCGCGCATCATACGGATAATCAGCGCGTGATCGCTTTTTCTTCCCGCGAAGCGATCGTGATAATCCTCATCTCCGTATACGGTGAAATTGAGGTGCTTAACTCCTGCGTTTTTTAAATCGGAAACGAGTTTAAAACACTCCTTTTCGTCCCGCATTCGCATACCGTCGCACTGAAGGAACTCCGCCTGCGGGCTCCCGATACGTTTAAGCAGGCCGACCGTTTCGAGGAGGTTGGGGTGTTCCATCGAATACCCAAAAGCAAAGCTTACAGATACTTCCGGTCTTTCATTTATAATGCCTTCGCGGAATCTCTTGGCGAATCGAATACTCCGTTCCCATTCGACGCCCGAAAGACTGCCGTCCCACGAAAGGAGGCAGTATCTGCATTTATTAAAGCAAGGGACTATCAGGTTCTGAATGAGAACGGATTCTGTCTTTATCATTTTAGTTTAATAAGAAAACCCCGATGACCGGATGGCAACGGGGTTTTGTTAGTAATGATTAACGCTTCGAGAACTGCGGAGCACGGCGAGCCGCTTTGAGACCGTACTTTTTGCGCTCCTTCATACGAGGATCGCGGGTAAGGAAACCGGCCTTTTTGAGCTGACCGCGGAGTTCGGGATCGGCATTGATAAGCGCACGGGATACGCCGTGACGGATAGCGCCTGCCTGACCGGTGAAACCGCCGCCATAAACGTTGACGATAACGTCGAACTTGCCGAGGGTCTCGGTGAGCTTGAGAGGATCGCGGACGATCATCTTGAGGGTCTCATATCCGAAGTAGTCCTCGATGTCCCTCTTGTTGATGGTGATGACGCCGGTACCGGGAACGAGGCGAACTCTGGCAACAGACTTTTTACGCCTGCCTGTACCAAGATACTGAGTAGTATTAGCCATAATAATTTTCCTCCTCCCGATTATTTAAGCACGAGGACTTCGGGCTTCTGGGCGGCCTGCTTATGCTCGGCGCCGCGATAAATGCGGACCTTGGTGAGCATCTGCCTGCCGAGGGGGCCCTTGGGCATCATGCAGCGGATTGCTTCGTAAACGGCGAATTCGGGCTTCTTGGCCATGAGATCACGGTACTTGACTTCCTTCAGTCCGCCGGGATAGCTGGAGTGATGACGATAAAGCTTCTCATCAAGCTTCTTGCCGGTAAGAACGACCTTGTCGGCGTTGATGATGATAACGTGATCACCGCAGTCAACGTGCGGGGTATAGATGGGCTTATGCTTGCCGCGGAGAATAGCAGCAACCTGGGATGCGAGACGGCCGAGCACCATGCCCTCTGCGTCGACAAGATACCACTTGTGTTCCACGGTCTCTGCGTTTGCCATATAGCTCTTCATGCAATGACCTCCAATTAGGTAGTAACATTAATCTTAATTTATAATGGATCATCACGTTCGGGGCTAATGACCGTGCTACTCCACCATAAACAAAGCACAAGGTGCATTATACCTTGTGCCGATTCGTTTGTCAACACCCGATTTCTCAAAAAAGCCAAGAATTAACTATATATTTTTAATGGAATAATCCTCAACGTGCATAGCGGGATTCTTTTTGAAAAGGATTATTCTGCTGCTCAGCTCGGGTGTCATTATGCAGTCCTCCTCGACGTTCTCCTCGAGGATCTTAATTACAGCGGGATTGGCGGTGACGGTAAACTCGTGAAGTCCGGGATCGCCGTCTATCCTCGAAAGTATCTCCCTGCGGATCTTCAGAGCGACAATTTCCGGAGACAGGACCAGCCCCGAGCCGTGACAGTAAGGACAGGTCTCCTGCATGGACGCGGAAATGCTCGAACCGAGCTTCTTTCTTGTGACTTCGACGAGTCCGAGCTGAGTCATGCCGAGAACGACGCTCTTGGTACCGTCGCAGCGCAAGTGCTCGTTGAGCATATTCATGACCTCAATCCGGTCGTGTTCGTCCTCCATATCGATAAAGTCGATAATGATTATTCCGCCTATGTCGCGGAGCCTAAGCTGCCTCGCGATCTCGACCGCAGCTTCCTTATTGGTGTCGACTATCGTCTTTCCGAGGCTGACGTTGCCGGTGTATTTGCCCGTATTTACGTCGATGCTCGTGAGCGCCTCGGTCTGATCTATGATGATATACGCTCCGCTCTTGAGCCAGACACGTCTTGAAAGGGCGGCGTCGATCTCCTGCTCAACGCCGTACCGGTCAAAGAGATCCGCGCCCTCATAGTATTCTACCATCTCAACGCAGTTCTCGGGCACGAGCGAGCATATAAGCTCATACTGCTCTTTATCGTTGACAACGAGCTTCTTTACGTTGCCCGTAAACATATCGCGGACGGTACGCGAGATGAGGCTGTCGTCCTTATGAATTATCGCGGGAGCTTTTACTTCGTTATAGCGGCGCTGGATCTGTTCCCATTCCCTGATCAGAGAATTGAGGTCGTCGACGATCAGCTCCTCGTCAAGTCCCTCCGCGGCGGTCCGGACGATAACACCCATGCCCTTCGGAAGCGCACTTGCGATAATGCCCTTTAAGCGTTTGCGTTCGGCGTCGTTCGTGATGCGCTTGCTTATGCCGACAAACTCTATAAGCGGCATGAACACAAGAAGCCTTCCGGGAAGAGTGATCTGCGTCGTGGCGCGGGCGCCCTTCGTGCCGATCGGTTCCTTGATGATCTGCACCATAATATCCTGACCGGAACGGATGACGCTTAAGAGCTGATTCGGCGTGGGCTTTCCATCGAACTGCTCTCCGTCGAACATTGAGGGATCTGGAATTATGTCTCCGGCGTAGAGGAACGCGTTGCGCTGTTCCTTTATGTCGACGAAGGCCGCGAACATGCCGGGAAGAACGTTCTGCACCCTTCCTTTATAGATATTGCCTACAAGTCTGCCGAGGCTTCTTCTTTCAATATAGTACTCTACCGGAATGCCGTTTTCGAGCAGCATGACCCTCGTCATGAAATGATTGACGTCAACGAGGATCACCTTTTCGGCATTGTCGTTCAAGCGGGATTTCATATTATCTCCTTTTACTTCAAAAGCTCCCTGTCAAGGACCGTTTTCGTTCTTTCCGTCTCGAGCGCCGCGTCCGCAGAAAGTTTCTTTAAAAGCTCGTTCATGAACATCTCGGGGTTAAGACCGCCCTCGGCTGAGAGCACTCCGCTTACATTAAAATATGCGGTGCAGCCGTCCGTCTCCGCGATATCAGCGGATATGACCATGGGGCGTATGTCGGTCGGCTTGATACCGCCCTTGGTCTTTTTATCGACGACGATCTCCGAACCGAGGAGTTCGTCTAACGCAGCTTTCAGCTCATTATAAGTTACCGGACTGTCGAATACGGCCTTAACGGTGTATTCGGCTGATCTCATGGCTGATGTAAGGCTCTTCCTGGAATCGCCGAGATCGAAGACTTCGACAATATTTATCCCTTCGGGAAGGGCTTTCTGAGCAGCGTCTTTAAACTCCTCCGGCGTCATCGGCTCGGTCAGCGTAATGTCAAGATATTCGCCTCTCGACGTGTACCCTACGGAGAGCGCCGTTGCAAACGAAATAAGCGGATGAGGGTTGAATCCCTGCGAGTACGCAAGCGGCAGCTTTGCCCTTCTGAAAGCGCGCTGAAACAGCCTCTGAACGTCGAGATGCGATACGAATCTGACCTCCGGCCCTTTTGAGAAAACAACGCAGAGCCTCATATCAATCGCCTCCCTTTCTGCCGCAGACGGATAAAGATCTCGCGCCGAAGCACCCGTTGCAGCCCTTTCTGCAGTCGCGCGTCGTCACGGCGGCGTATGCCTTCTCATGCTCCCTGATAAAGTATGCAGGATCCACGAGCGAGTCCATATGGCTCCACGCCAAAGGCTCGTCCTTTCCTATCCTGCGGTTCGCGAACTGTTCGACGGTAAGCCCGTTTTCGGTAAAGGCTTCCTCCCACGCGTCCTTGTTGAAATGCTCGTCCCAGGAATCGAGCCTTGCTCCGTGCCTGTAGGCGGAAACGAGAACGTCGGAAAGTCTCCTGTCGCCCCTTGCGAAAGCGGCTTCGAGCCTGCTCGTTTCGGAATAATGGCAGGAGAACTCGACTCCGCGGATCCCCTTAAGAGCGTTCCTTAAAAGCGCCTGTCGTCTCAGCACCTCGTCGGTCGGTATCTGCGGCTCCCATTGGAACGGAGTAAACGGCTTCGGAACAAAAGTGGACGCCGAGACCGTGCACCTTAAGCCTTTTCCGCGAAGCTCTTTCGGCATTGAATAGAACTCGCGGCTTACCTTCCTTACGAGTTCGGCAATACCGAGCACGTCTTCGTCCGTTTCCGTCGGAAGACCGATCATGAAATACAGCTTTACGCCGTGCCAGCCTGATTCGAAAGCGTCGCGCACGCTCCTTAAAAGGTCTTCTTCGGTAACGCCTTTATTGATCACGTCGCGAAGCCTCTGCGTACCCGCTTCGGGAGCGAACGTAAGGCCTGATTTTCTGACCTTCTGTATCTTCTCAAGGTCGTCCTTCAGGAAGGAATCGATGCGGAGCGACGGAAGCGAAATGCTTACTTTGTCGTCCTCATATCTGTCGAGGATATAGGGCACAAGCTCGTGAATATGCGAATAGTCGCCGCTCGAAAGGGAGAACAGCGAGATCTCATCGTATCCGGTGCAGTCTAAAGATTCGTCGCACTGGCGAACTACGGTGTCCATCTCACGCTCACGAACGGGACGGTAGATGAAGCCCGCCTGGCAGAAACGGCAGCCTCTCGTACAGCCGCGGAATATCTCAAGCGCGACGCGGTCGTGGACGATGCTCATATACGGAACGATCAAATCTCCGGTATAGACTGCCTTATCGAGATCCTTTACGATCCTGCGCTCAATGGATTCAGGCGCGGAAGGCTCGGTCTTGTTAAGTGCGGAGAAGTTCCCGTCGGGATCGTAATCGGCCGAGTAGAACGACGGAACGTAGATACCCTTGACAGCGGAAAGCCTTATCAGAAGCTCGCGCTTCGAAAGATCTTCAGACTTTGCATCGTTGAAGGCGTCCATAAGCTCGTTCATGACCTCTTCGCCGTCGCCGAATACGAAGGCGTCGATAATACCTGAGAGCGGTTCGGGATTGCATACGCAGGGGCCGCCTGCAATGATAAGAGGCTGCTCCTCCCCGCGCTCAACGTTCCTTAACGGGATACCCGCAAGATCGAGCATGGTCAGGATATTCGTATAGCACATCTCGTAAAGGAGCGAGAATCCAATAATATCAAACCGTGCAAGCGGAGTCTTGGTTTCGAGCGAATAGATCGGGATCCCGTTTTCCCTTAACGCGGTCTCCATATCGAACCACGGCGCGTAGCACCTCTCGCAGTAGGTATCGTCCCGTAAATTGAGAACGTTGTAAACGATCCTCGAGCCGAGATGGCTCATACCTATCTCGTAAACGTCGGGAAAGCAAAGGGCGAATCTGGCCCTCTTTGATCCGTCGTCGCGGACAAGCGGCTTTACGCGCATATTAAGCTCCCCGCCTGTATAGCGCGAGGGCTTTTCAACTTTTTTCAGTATGCCGTTTAAAAAAACTTCAGTCAAAACAGCCTCCGAATTATATGCATTCTTTTACAAATCTCATTATAATACAAGCTTCGGTTTCCTGCAACGATTTTTATAATGTAACGAAATAATTTTTCACAATTCGACTGAATAGTATTAATTACGCACAAAGAAGGAGGATACCATGAAGAGGTTTATTTCCGCGTTGATCGCATTTACAATACTGTTCACGCTCTTCCCCGCCCTTGCCGAGCCGAACGATACCGTCGGCATTTCGAAAGCGGCGTCCGCATTATTGATGGATGCGGACTCGGGAAAAGTCATTATGGAAAAAGATTCCGGAAAAAAGACCGAAGCCGCAGGTTTAAAACGGCTCCCCGCTCTGTTAACTGTATGCAGAGCGTTCGACAGCGGCGAATTGACAGAAGAAACTGTCGTGACCGTTTGCGATGAAGCGGCGAAGATAAAAGGACCGACCGCGTTTATCTCGGCAAACGAAAGGATCTTAGCTGGACAGCTCCTAAAGGCGGCTGTTATACTGACGGCGGGTGACGCGATTTACGCGCTGCTAAGGTCGGTCTACAAGTCGGAAACTGCGTCGCTTGAAGCCGTCAACAACGTGCTGAAAGAAGAAGGTCTTGATCCGCTTGCAGGAGACAGCATCGGAAACGGAACATTCTTTTCGGCTAACGACGTTGCGAGAATATCGTTCTCACTTTCAAAGAGCGGAGCTTTCCTTAAGTACTCGTCCGTTTATCTCGATACAGTCACGCATGAAAACGCGAAACCGACGGAGCTGACGAATCCCAACAGACTCGTGAGGTTTTATACCGGATGCTTTGGCGTCGCGACCGGCTCTGTCGGCTCGAGCGAGTACGCGGGAGCTTTCATCGCTCGCCGCGGAAGCACTTGTTTTCTCGCCGTCATCCTCGGTATGCCGGATTCCGGTTCGAGATTCTCCCTCGCGACTAATATGCTCGATTACGGATTCAGTATGTTCCGGTCCGTGAATATAGGAAAGAACTGCGACGATCTCGGCAGCGTTCCCGTCATCGGCGGAAAGGAAAGATCGGTCGAAGTCGGCGCCGACGGTGTTATGAACGTGCTTATGCCCATCGGAGACACGAAGATCAAAACCGAGGTCATCCTTCCCGAAGAGATCGAAGCGCCGGTTGAAAAAGGGGCTGTGATCGGGACGTTTAAGATATTCAATTCAAGCGGAGAGCTGATCGGAGAGGTTCCGATCACAGCAAAAAACACGGTCGAAAAGGCCGTGTTTGGGGATTACTTTATCCTGATGCTGCTGTCGTGGCTGAGGATCAGATCATAACAGGTCGTCGGGATTGATCTCGATACCGCGGAAGCCTTCAACGCGCAGGCTGTCGGCAAACGCTCTTAACGCGTTGATCGCGAATGAAGTGTTTTCGGATCTAAGGAGTTTGACGATTACGGCATAGCGGTAAAGATTCGCCCTTTTGCGTATAGGCGCGGGACCGGAAGTCACGAAGAGGATGTCCTTCTCGGCGTTGTGCCCGCTCATTACGTTTTTGAGGATCTCGCAGGTCTTTCTTTCGAAATCCGTGCATACTTCCGCCGCCTCTTTTTCGTCGCGCATCTCAAACAGAGCTCTTACAAAAACGGAAAACGGCGGGAAAAGAGTCCTGAGCCTGTCCCGTATCTCGAGGTCGAAGAAGGTCTTATAATCATGCTGAGCGGAAAGCCTGACTGCGCGGTGATCCGGTGCGTTGGTCTGAATGACGACCTTTCCCCTGTTCACTTTGCCGTCGCTTAACGCCCTGCCTGCGCGGCCGGCAACCTGGGTAAGCAGCTGGAAGGTGCGCTCGCCGCTGCGGTAGTCCGAGTGGAAAAGCGAAGTGTCGGCGAAAACGACGCCAACGAGAGTAACGCCGGGAATATCAAGCCCCTTCGCTATCATCTGAGTACCGATAAGCACATCGGCTCCTCCGTTTGAGAAGCTGTCAAGAATATCCCTGTATGACGATTTCGCGCCCGTTGTGTCGGTATCCATCCTAAGGACTCTTATGCCGGGTATCAGCGATTTAAGCTGTTCCTCGACCTGCTGCGTGCCGAATCCGGTATACTTGATAAACGTCGATCCGCAGGACGGACAGACGGACGGAACGCGCGTCGAAAAACCGCAGTAATGGCAGCGGAGAGAATTGTCGAACTTATGATACGTCAAAGCGACGTCGCAGTTCGGGCAGGTAAAAACGAACCCGCAGGCACGGCATTCGCCGTGATAGGAATAGCCGCGTCTGTTGAGGAACAGTATCGCCTGTTCGCCCTTCGATACGCATTTTTTAAGCTTGTCCGTGAGGTCTCTTGAGAAAATTCCGTTATTGCCGGATAGGAACTCCGATCGCATATCGACGATCTCGACCTCGGGCATGGGTATGCCGTTTATCCTTTCCGTAAGCTCAAGCAGCGTGTACGCTCCCTGCTTCGCGCGGAAATATGACCTGAGCTGAGGAGTCGCGCTTCCGAGAACGAGCCTGCCTCCAGAAAGAGCGGCGCGGCGGATCGCGACCTCATCCGCGGAATAGCATGGGGCGTGCTCCGATCTGTACGACGGCTCGTGCTCCTCGTCGATGACGATGAGCTTAAGATCCTCAACCGGAGCAAAAACTGCGGATCGCGCTCCTACTACGACGCGCGCTTTGCCTAGGCGGATCCTTCGCCACTCGTCATAGCGCTCGCCCGCGCCGAGGCGGCTGTGAAGAACGGCGACCGTATCGCCGAAACGGCGTCTGAACCGGTCGGTGGTCTGCGGAGTAAGCGAGATCTCGGGGACAAGCACGATCGCTCCCCCGCCCTTTTCAAGAACGTCGCTTATCGCGTTAAGATAGACCTCCGTCTTTCCGCTGCCCGTAACGCCGTGAAGCAGAAATACCTCGCCGGGTTTCCCCGCTTTTATGCACTCTACGGCGGCAGTCTGTTTCTCGGTCAATTCAGGCGAAGCATCCGGTGAAACAACGTTCGTGAACGGATTACGGAAGGTAACGTGTCCTTCCTCGCAGGCATATCCTTTCTTGATCAGCGCTGCAACTGCGGCGCTCGCGGAGGGAATATAGGCGTTAAGGTCCTCCATAGAGACAGGCGCGTTCAGCTTAACGAGAAGGTCGAAGACCTCAAGCTGCTTCGGCGACCTTGGAGTGCCATCCTTTTTTAGGAGAGACGCCCTTGCCGTGGATACCTCGAGTCCGGGGGAAAGGAGTATCGTCCTGACCGTCTTTTCCTTGACTCTCGATCCTCTTAGCTGCGCGGGAAGCATCAGCCTGAGCGCCTCGCACAGGGTGCAGTCGTAGGCTCTGCAGATCCATTTTGCGAGCCCGAGCTGATCCTCATTCAGCGCGGTATAGGGTTCAAGCGTCTTAATGACGCTTTTAAGAGTCCGATCCGTCAAGGCGTCGTCCGCAAGCTCGATAACGAAGCCTTCAATGGGCTTGTTGCCCCTTCCAAAAGGCACAAGAACCCGATGCCCCGGACGGACATCGAGCTCTTCGGGAACGGCATAAGTGAACAGCTTGTCAACATTCGAGTTGGCTATATCAACGATAAGCCTTGCAAACAAAGCCGTTCACCTCACACTTAATTCTTGATCAAAACTCCGAAGTCTTCTTATACTCTTCGGGATAGCGGATAACGAGCTTATCCTCGTTAAGCTCCTCGACCGCGATGGAGACCGGCTTCTCGTTGCCGATGTCCTCGCCGGAGCGCATGATCTGCCTCGCGCGCCTCGCGACGCTGGTTACAAGCATATAGCGGCATCCGGCCTTTACCTCGATCTCGTTTACCGGCGGCTGATTCATCATAGTGGTATTCCTCCTGATAATAATATTCAGAAATCCTCGTTCTTGAGGCTGTCGACAAGCTCCGCGCACTGAGCGGGCTTATGACGGCTTGCCTCGAGGATAAGTTTTGCATCGTCGATCGCGACGGAAAGATCGTCGTTGACCACAACGAAGTCGTACTCCGTCATACGGTCAAGCTCGCTCTTTGCCTCGGCAAGACGGCGCTCGATGACTTCCTGCGTCTCGGTCCCCCTTGTTTCGAGCCTGCGCCTTAATTCCTTCATGGAAGGCGGAGCGAGCATCATAAGAACGGCTTCGGGGCAGTTCTCCTTGACCTTCATCGCGCCGTTGACGTCGATATCAAGAAGCACATCCTTTCCTAAAGAAAGCTGTTCCTCGACGAATATGCGGGGAGTGCCGTAATTGTTCCTGCCGAATACCTTCATGTATTCGAGGAACTCGCCGTTTGCGATCATACGGTCAAACTCCTCGTCGGAAACGAAGAAGTATTCCCTGCCGTGCACCTCGCCCTCCCTGGGAGCTCGGGTGGTAGCGGAAACGGAGAACACCATACGGCCTTCGCCGCTCTCAAGCAGCGCTTTCGCGACGGTTCCCTTGCCTACGCCGGACGGTCCGGAAATGATAAACAAAACGCCTCTTTGCATTTTTCCTCCGATTACTCCAGGTTCTGAACCTGTTCCCTGATCTTTTCTATCTCAGCCTTGCCTTCGATAACAAGCGCAGTGATCTCTTTGTCGTTCGCCTTGGAACCGATGGTGTTGAACTCCCTGTTCATCTCCTGAACGATGAAGTCAAGCTTGCGGCCGGCAGCAGAACCGTTGTTCATAAGCTCCTTCGCCGAGGCGACGTGGCTTAACAGCCTTACGAGCTCTTCGTCGATGTTGGCCTTGTCCGCAAAGATCGCGACCTCCGCGGCAAGTCTGTTGGGATCCACGTCCGCAGACGAAAGAACGGTATTGATGCGGTCGGTAAGTTTTACCCTGTACTCCTCAACGACGAGAGGTGCGCGGACAATTATCTTCTCCCTTATCGCAAGGACTGTGTCGAGCCTTACAAGAAGATCGGCGCAAAGCCTGTCGCCCTCTACGGAGCGCATCTTTATAAGCTCGTCGCAGGCATTATTGAGCGCGTCCTTAAGGAGCGAACGCACCGCTTCGACGTCCTCGTCGGCTTCCGAAACGGTAATGACGTCGGGAAGACGCATGGCGCTGGTTACGGTAAGATCGTTGCGGAGCCCGTACTTTTCCGCGCATTCTGACGCGGCGGCGAGATAAGCCTCAAGAAGCGAAGCGTCGAAGTCGACCTTCCTCGCGTCCGAACGCCTGTTGACGTAGGTCAGATAGACGTCAACGTGACCGCGCGTGAGCCTTTCGGAAAGGAGCCTTCTGATATCGTCCTCAAGGAACGAGATATGTCTCGGCATTCTGAAGGAAAGATCCAGATATCTGTGATTAACGCTTTTCAGCTCGACAGTCATCTCTCTTCCGTCGACGAAAAGATTCGCTCTGCCGAAGCCCGTCATGCTGTTGGCCATTTAAGAACCTCCTGTTTTACGAGGGAAATATAGTCACGCGGACTTGACCTGATCGTTCTTCTTATGATTGAAGTTGGGGACGATCTCCTCGATACATTCGATAACGGCGTAGCTGTTGATCTCCGCAAGCGAGTGTAGCTCGTCCAGCTTCTCGTAGAACACCTCGGAGTCGATCTGTTCGGGATGAGCCTTCATGATCCTCCCGTGAGAGGTCTTTTCCATCGCGTTGACCTCGTCGGGAGTGAGAAGCTCTTCATACATCTTTTCGCCTGGACGAAGGCCGGTGATCTCGATAGGCATATCGACGTTCGGCTCGTAGCCGTGGAATCTTATGACCTTTTCCGCAAGATCGTAGATCTTTACTGGTTCGCCCATATCAAGAACGTAGATAGCGCCCGTCTCGCCGAGAGCGCCTGCCTGAAGCACGAGCTGAGCCGCCTCGGGTATGGTCATGAAATACCTGGTGATATTTCTGTCGGTAACGAGAACAGGGCCGCCGGATTGGATCTGCCTCTCGAATAGAGGAATTACGCTTCCGTGGGAGCCGAGAACATTGCCGAATCGGACGGTCATACAGCGCATGACGCTCCTGTTGGCGTACTGCTGCACGATCATTTCGGTAATACGCTTGGTCGCGCCCATAACGTTCGTGGGATTGACGGCCTTATCCGTCGAAAGCTGAACGAAACGCTTTACGCCGTGCTCGTCGGCAGATTTTAACACGTTAAGAGTGCCGAACACGTTGTTCTTGACAGCCTCTGCAGGACTGTCCTCCATAAGCGGAACGTGCTTGTGTGCGGCGGTATGAAGGACTATATCGGGATGAAACTCCTCCATTACGGCATCCAGCCTGTCCTTATCGCGAACGGAGCCGATCCTAATGAGAACGTTGAGCCAGGGATATTTCTGTTTGAGCTCGCAGTAAAGTTCGTAAGCGCAGTTTTCGTAGATATCGAATATTACAAGCGTCGACGGAAAAAACTTCGAGGCCTGCCTGCAGATCTCGGAACCGATGGAACCGCCGCCGCCCGTAACGAGTACGACTTTATGTTCAAGGTAGTCGGCGATGCTTCTCGTATCGAGATCGACTTCGGGTCTAAACAGGATATCGTTGATGTTCGTCTCACGGATGTTCTTCATCGTGGGCGATTCCTTATCCTTCTTGTCGAGATCGCGGAGCGGCGTCATCATGCGGACGTGGCACTTCGTATCACGGCAGATGCTTACAAGCTCTGCCTGACGGTCCCTTGTAATGGAAGGGATCGCGATGATGATCTCCTGGATATTCTTACGTTTGACGATATCGGGGATATCCTCGCTGGTGCCGAGGACCTTGATGCCGTCGATCATCATGCCGACCTTGGATTTATCGTCGTCAACAAATGCGGCAGTATAGCAATCGGAGATCTCGTGACCGCCGGAGATCTGGGAATGGACGTACGCGCCGAAATAGCCAGCGCCCACGATAAGCGTCGGCTTCTTGCCCTCGTGTTTGTCGGAATGAACGGCGTCATTGATAATCTTTCTTAAAATGCGGACGCCGAATCTCGATATGAAGACAGCTGCGGCTATGAACATTCCGGCAAGAACGATGCCTACCTTGCCCGTATTGTTAAAACCGAGATGTTTTGCAAACGGCCAAAGCGATAAAAGGAAGTTTGACACGACGCAAAGGCCCATTCCTACGGCGCAGGCGGCGATTATCATGATGCCTTCGTTTAGTCCGGATACGCTCCAGATGCTGCTGTAAAGGCCAAAGAGAACGAAGCAAAGAATGTACAGTACGATGAAGAACAGTACCTGATAGAAGGTGTAATACTGCTTTAAGGGAGCGCCAACGTATTCAGCGGCATAGAACGGGAACTTATATCCGTCCTTTACCGCGCTGTGCATAAACCAGGTGGCAAGAGCAAACGAAGCGAAGCAGATAACTATATCTATCGCAAGAAGCAATACCCTCCTTGCGTTCTTCTCAAGTCTTGCGTTCCTCATTTCATTCATCGGCGTTATCCTCCTTGTCAACCGACCTGAGCCATTCAAAGCCCATCCAGACGTAACGGGTGACGTCTCCAAGTCTGATCGCGACTTTCGCAATGCGTTTTTGTCTTTTAACTTCGACGATCGAACCCTCGTAATCCTTAAGCGGGCCGTCGGCAACTCTTATCTTCGTGCCGTCTTTTACGGCAAGGGACATGCCGATCATGCCGCCGTGAGCGTGTACCCATTCGGCAAACAGCCTGTCAGCTCCCTTAAGGCGGTAATCTCCATCGTTGTATTTTAGAACTCTCAGTATGCCCGAAACCCGCACGAGCTCCGAGACCGGGACAGGGACGTCGGAGTAAACGAAGACGTATCCGGGAAGCATTCGTCGTAAGCATTTTTCCCATACGCCCGAGTGGCATTCCTCTTTCTCGACCTTGGGTGAGATCGCAAACGCGTGAAGCCCCTTTAAAACGTTCTCAGCCGCGATATCGTCCCTGCCGCTCTCGCAGAAAACGCAGTAAGCGAATCCCGGACATGGCGAAGTATCGGATGGTAGAGAAAAATCATTATCGGTCACGGCATACTGTTCGGGAAACGCCCCGAAGTTCTCCTTCTTGAAAAACGGTCATACTTATAACCATTATATTTGATTATACATCATTAAGTAAATGATTGCAAGAATAACAGGATAAGAAATGATACTTTTTGTTGGGAATAAGCAAAAAAATAAGAGCCCGTGACAGGGCCCTTCAGGATCAATAAACGCGTTTGCCTCCGAGATACGTCTCCTCCGCTTTTATGGTATGTATCATGCGCGGAGGAACCTTGAACGGGTCTCCGCTCAATATCACGAAATCTGCGAGCATGCCTTCATTTATCATACCCTTTACGCTTTCTTCAAAGCTCGCGTGCGCTGAATTGACGGTGAAGCTGTCAAGCGCCTCGCCTACGGTAAACGCTTCGTCGGGAAGGTAAGGTCCGGTTCCGTCAAGCGACGTGCGCGTCACGGCGCACTCGACGCCCTTCATAACGTCCGGAAGCTCGACCGGACAGTCGGAACCGTTCGAAACGCAAGCTCCGCCTTTCATAAGCGTCTTGAATGAATAGCTTGTATCTCTGAGCGTTGGATCTACGAGAACGTCGACGATACGGTTGTCGTAATCAAGGAACACGGTCTGTGCGTAAACGTGAAGCCCGAGCGAGAGTATGCGCTCAAGCTGATCCTTTCGTGTGATCTGGCAGTGAACGACGCCGTGACGGTGATCGTTCCGCGGGCATTCGATCAGCGCTTTTTCAAACGCGTCGAGCACGTTGTCAAGGCATGCGTCTCCTATCGAATGAACGGCGATCTGCATTCCGTTCGAGTTAGCGAAAGAGATAAGACCGTTAAGCTGTTCTTTGGTGAAAAGAGAAAATCCGAAGTTGTCGGGATCGTTCAAATACGGCTGCGTAAGATGCGCTGTTCTGCTTCCGAGCGCGCCGTCGCCTAAAAGCTTCAATGGCCCGATCCTGAACATCGCGTCGCCTTTCCCAGTCATGTTGCCGTCATGAACGAAGCGTTTCAGCTCGTCGAGTTCCGTGAAGTTAGCCTGCTCATATACGCGGACGGTCAGTTCTCCGCTTTTTGCAAGCTCGCGGTATGCCTCGTTGACGGTATCATAAGGGACGGAACGGAATACGCAGTAATCGTCGGTCTGGACGCTCGTGACGCCGAATGAGTTGACCTCTTTCGATGCAAGCCGTATCATCCGTTTGATCCCCTCTTTATCGGGAACAGGCATTTTATCGAAAGCAAGATCCATCGCGTTGTCGAAAAGCCGTCCGTCTGGCACTTCGTCCGTCATGCCGATCGAGCCTCCTTCCGGAGGAACGCTGGACGAATTGATCCCGCAGAGCTCCAAAGCCTTTGAATTGAGCACGCAGCAATGCCCGCAGGTGCGGGTGATGATTATCGGTATATCCTTTGAAACGAGATCAAGATCCAACCTTGACGGCATACGGTGTACATCATTGAAGTAATCCTGGTTCCATCCGCGTCCGGTAAGCCATTCGCCGTCAGCCGGCTGATGCTTTTTGAGATGCTCCTTAAGACACGCAATGACCGCTTCAAGGCTTTCAGTATGCTCATAGAGCTTTGCCGATAGAAGCGACTGCCCGTAATTCAGAAGATGCATATGCGAGTCGTTGAACCCCGCGCAGACAAATCTGCCGTTAAAATCGATCTTTTCGGCGTCTGCATCCGCAGCCCAGAGAACTTCAGCATTCGTCCCCGCCTTTTCAAAAAGACCGTCAACGACGTAAAAAGCTTCGGCGAAAGCACCTTTCCCGAGATACACATTTCCGTTATAATAAACCTGTTTCATAGCTCCTCGCGTTCGGTTATCTTATTATTGTAATTAGAGTTTAGCATATCGCTGTACGCATTTCAACATATAACAGCTTTCGGAAGCATTGAAAAAACGGGCTTGAAGAATCGTTCCTCCGTGCTTATAATATATACGAACAATCCGATCCGGAGGTGCATCATGATGTACATAGGAATAGATCTCGGCGGAATCAACACCGCGGCGGGGCTTGTCAGCGATTCCGGTGAAATATCGTCAAAAAGGAGCGTACCGACGCCCAGGACTCCCGAAGCCGTAGCCGACGCGATAGCTGAGCATGTCAAAAATCTTTTGGAACTATCCGACGGATCGGTCAAGTACATCGGCGTAGGATCTCCCGGGGCGATCGATCCGGGTAACGGAGTAATCGAATACTGGGCAAATCTCGGGTTCAACAACGTGCCTCTCGGAAGGATGATCGAGGAGCGAACGGGGCTCCCGGTAATCATCGAAAACGACGCGGCCTGCGCCGCTCTCGGAGAATTCAGATCCGGCGCGGGAAAAGGCGTTAGTTCGCTTCTTGCCGTGACACTCGGCACGGGCGTAGGCGGCGGAGCCGTGCTGGACGGAAAGCTCTATACCGGTATCAACCATGCGTCTCTCGAGATAGGCCACCTTGTCATTGAACACAACGGCCGTCCCTGCACCTGCGGCCGAAAAGGTTGCTTCGAGGCATACTGCTCAGCGACCGCGCTTATAAAGGAGGCAAGGAAAGCGATGGATCTCTGTCCCGATTCCCTCCTTTGGAAGCTCGCGGGATCGAAGGAAAATGTTAACGGAAAGGTTGTTTTCGACGCGTTCGAAGCGGAAGATCCAGCCGCAGTCAAAGTCGTTGAAGAGTACATAAGCTATCTCGGATGCGGTATTACGAACCTTGTGAACGTTTTCCAACCCGACGTCGTGTGCATAGGCGGAGGCGTTTCCGGCGCAGGAGAGACGCTACTCTCCCCCGTCCGCCGGATACTTGACAGCGAGGATTACGCAAGAGGCTGCAAAAAGCGCGCGCGGCTCGTCCAAGCGGAACTCGGAAACGACGCCGGAATCATCGGAGCTGCGTTACTAGGAGTAAACTGATGAAAAAAAGACGCCTAAACCGCGTCTATTTAGTTGTGTGTTAGCGCCTAAATGATAACTTTTCAATAGGTGTTGCGCGTAAATGATACGTGCCGGTCAGCTCGACAAACGGGATTTTAGAGTTTCAAAACAAAAATAGCTTCTCCGTCTTCTATCTCGCCCGTTTCCCTAAAGCCCGCCTTATGGTACACGTGCAGTCCGACTCCGTTCTCAGGCGCAGTCGACAGATAGATCATGTCCACACCGTTCTCTTTGAAATACTTGATGATCTCATGAAGCGCCGCCTGACCGTAGCCCTTGCCCTGTTCGTTTTTGTCAATCATAAAACGCCAGAGACAGTACCTGTCGACGGGATTCTCGTCCTCGGGGTCCAAGGCGAGCATACAGAAGCCGACAAGCTTTTCACCCGCATAGATCGCAAATGGCCTCGCCGTGCCGGGCGCCTTGGCATTGGCGTCATCGGCCTCGCTCAATGAATAATCGTTTGGCGCGACAAATGGCTGATCTTCGCGCACTGTGAGCGCCAGTACAGCCTCGCGATTAGTATCGTTAATCGGTTCCAGTTTGATTTTCATATCCATATTGCATTGCCTCCACAAATACCGATTTGGTGAGATAAGTTTACCACAACCGCCGCTCCGATTCAACCGGGCGCGGAAAAGAAAAGAGCCGCGTCGAGGCTCGGTAAACGGGAATTTATCGTACAAATGACATGTCACTGATTCGCTTTATCATTCTTTTCCCATCATCCCGCACAATCATCTGGGATACCCCGCCGGCAAAGCCAAACAATTCACATGCGTTCAGTGACTCGACTTCAAGGCCAAGGAACATTGAATTGAAAACGCTCAGCAGATCGCCATGGGAAACGATAATGATGTTTACGGAATCTTCTGCCATCACCTGGTCGAAAAAGGGCTTCAGCCTGTTCCATTCATCACGTCGGCTTTCTGCATCAGAGAAAAGACGGTCATCAATTGTCTTTTCATCGCATTCCAGATTTTCCCGTAACCATTGTACAGACTTTCC
>JAILNX010000005.1 GCA_024691085.1 Clostridiales bacterium
CCACACCCACTTCAAGGGTGAGGTCTACGTTCTGACCAAGGAAGAGGGCGGCCGTCATACCCCCTTCTTCAGCGGCTATCGTCCCCAGTTCTATTTCCGTACCACTGACGTTACCGGCACCATCAAGCTCCCCGAGGGCACCGAGATGGTCATGCCCGGCGACAACACCCGTATGGAGATCAACCTCATTACCCCGATCGCTATGGACGAGGGCCTGAGGTTCGCTATCCGTGAGGGCGGCCGTACGGTTGCTTCCGGCGTCGTTACCGCCATCATCGAGTAATAAGCATACGCTTTCGCGCAAGGCAGTAATGCCTTGCGCGTTTTTTTGCACTTTTGCTTTATTTTGCTTGAAAAAATCGCATAATATATTAAAAATACCCTTGTTTTTTCGAGTTTTTATGGTACAATACACATTGTGCCTAATGTGGGCTGAAACTAATAAACCTATTATTTTCGGAGGATATTTATAATGAACAAAGCTCAGCTTATCAATGCTGTCGCGGCCAAGACCGGTCTTGCGAAGAAGGATGTTGACGCGGCCGTTAACGCTGCTTTTGACGCTATCATTGAGGCTCTCAAGGCCGGTGATAAGGTACAGGTCGTAGGTTTCGGCCGTTTTGAGGTTCGCGAGCGTCCTGCCAGGACCGGCCGCAATCCCATGACCGGCGAAGCTATCGAGATCGCCGCCAGCCGCAGCGCCGCCTTCAAGGCCGGCAACGCGCTCAAGGATGCCCTCGAGCAGAAATAATTCGCTCACCGCGCACCTTCAGCTTTATTTTCCGTCATCGATCATTATAATGATGATATAAACCAATAGGAGGTATTCTAAAATGGCTTACAAAATCACCGATGCCTGCATCGCATGCGGCGCTTGCGCAGCAGAATGTCCCGTTGGCGCCATCACCGAGGGTGACGGCAAGTATGAGATCAATCCCGATATGTGCGTAGAGTGCGGCGCCTGCGCCGGCACCTGCCCCGTCGGAGCTCCCGAGCAGGAGTAATCAACAAAGAATTAACGGCGTCCAAACGGACGCCGTTATTTTGTGCTTTTGGCGGAAAGGAGCGGCCGCGTGAAGGAAAGCACAAAATATATTTTTACCGTTCTTGATAAAGCGCGCTGTTTTCGCATCATGATCGGTATAAGGCCTTATTATTCGAAAGGAGCTCCCATAATGACGGATGGCGAGATAATCGCATTGCTGAACAACAGGGATGAGACCGCCGTCGTAGCCATTAAGGAAAGGTTCGGCGGGCTGTGCTTCAGGCTTGCCTCGAACATACTATCTGACCGGCGCGATGCGGAGGAATGCGTCTCGAGCGTGTATTTCAAACTGTGGTCGGGCATACCTCCGGCAAGCCCCAATGATCTTACCGCGTATGTAGCTAAGACTGCCCGCAACGAGGCGCTGATGAGGTATCGCCGGAACGCTTCGAAAAGAAACCGAGCCGCATCCGTTTCGCTTGACGAGCTGGAGGAATGCATCACGGGGGGAAGCGGTACGGAGGAGGATCTCAACGCCGAACTGCTGGCGAAGGCGGTCGAGGAATTCATCCGCGTCCTTCCCGCCGAGCAGAGAGGGGTGTTCATGAGGCGCTACTGGTTTTTCGACAGCGCTAAGGCGATAGCCGGCTCGTTCGGATTGACAGAGGATCGTGTGAACGCGCTTCTTGCCAAGACCAGAAGACAGCTCCGCCGCTATCTTATCAAGGAGGAATACATTTATGAATAAGAAGGCATTTGAAGTATCTGATGCGCTCGGCAATATTGACGACGCGCTCGTGTCCGAGGCAGTTCGCTCGTCAGAAGGCTCCTGCACAGCAGTGAAGCCTAAGATCCGCTTTTCCCGGATCATGACGGCTGCGGCGGCGCTGGTGCTCGCCGCCGGAACTGCGGTCGCGCTGCCATTTGTTCTCGGATCCGGCACGCGGAATATAACTGCCTCAGTCCCGACAGGATCGCCGGATGAAACAGATAACGGATATGTGGTCATCTCCACAAAAGCACCCGACTATGCCGCGGTCACTCAGGATCCGGTGCTTGTGACGGACGATCCGCGTGTTACGCAGACTCCCGCGCCGATTGGCGGCAGTCAAGTCAGGTTCGGCTCCGTTTCGGCGATCGCTATGGCGATCTCCACCGGTTGGTATATGGATGTGAACGAGGTGCTTCATGATCTTGCCGCGATCTATATGCCGACGAAGGTCCCTTACGGCGCGGAGCTTACCGATATCACAGTCACTCTAGATACGGTGAAGGTGAAGTATGCCATTTCGGAGGAATGGATACACGCAGAATCCGATCCCAACCGTTTCGTCCTGATATGGCACAGGACATGGACTCCCGAGGATATCGATACTTCGGGCTGGCCGGACGGCGTTTTTGTCAAATACTCCGGGAACGGATTGGAATGTACCGCCAAGTGGGTGTATGACGGCTGTGTTTTCGAGATCATAGTTCCCGGCTATTATACCTCCCGCGAGGATATCATCGGCTTTACCGGGCTCGTCAAGGTCGAGCTCGACAAGGCCAACGAGCATTCGCCGTGGGAGGGCTTCGAGGCCGCCGGCTATATGTGGCTCTCTGACTTGGATATGGGCTTCTCGCCTTTAACGGCTCCTGCATACAGTACGGTCTATCACAGACCGGAGGGCGGCGACGGCAGCCTTGTCAGGAAAGAGGGACAGGATTTCCTCAGCATGATCCCCGAGGATAAGAGGGACGTTAGGAGCATATTGAAGCTGTTCCCGTGCGTCGGAGAGAGCTTCGAGCCGGTGCTCCTTGAGAACACAACGATAGTCGAGATCAACGTATACGACGTCGGCACTCTTAAGCCGATAGTGCTGGATATAAGCCTCGAAGAGCTTCGCGAGATCGCGGAGCATCCCGCCGAGCATCTTGACAGCAGCATACTCGAGTTAGGCGCAGACTGGTGCGTTCTCGTTGACATTGTCATTGTTCATAATGTGACTTTCATACCGGAGCTCGAAGAGTACGAGACCGAAGCGTACCACTGCGGGTTCGTGATCCAGTGCGGACATTGACGGTCTTTTTAAGTAAAACGCGCGCGGCAGGGAATACCTGCCGCGCGTTCTTTATTTCCATGGCCACTGTTATTTTATTCTTTTTGCCGCTTCGATCAGGCCGAGGAACAGGGGATGCGGCCTTGTGGGACGGCTCCTGAACTCGGGATGGTACTGGACGCCGACGAAGAACGCCCTATTGGAAAGCTCCGCCGCCTCGACGAGCCTGCCGTCGGGCGAAACGCCCGAGAAGGTCAGCCCCGCTGCCTCGAACGCCGGACGGAAATCATTGTTCACCTCATAGCGGTGGCGGTGCCTCTCGGCGATATCGGACTTTTTATAACAGCGCTCAAGCGTCGTTCCGGGCTTTACGCGGCAGGGCCAGCTCCCCAGGCGGAGCGTGCCGCCCTTGTCGATATCGTCAGACTGTCCGGGCATGAAGTCGATCACCTTATTCGGGCTCGCGGGATCGAACTCGCCGGAGTTCGCGTCCTTAAGGCCGAGCACGTTCCTCGCGTACTCTATACACATTATCTGCATGCCGAGACATATGCCGAAGTAGGGGAGGCCGTGCGTCCTCGCGTATTCGCATGCAGAAATCATGCCTTCGATGCCCCGGTCGCCGAAGCCGCCCGGAACGAGCACGCCGTCCGCGCCTTCAAGCTGATCGGGCGTGAAGGTCTCGGAATCGATCCAGCGGATATCGACGCGCACTCCGTGCATGAATCCCGCATGCTTCAGCGCCTCGACTATCGAAAGATACGCGTCATGGAGCTGGGTGTACTTGCCTACGAGAGCGATGGTCACGCTGCCCTCGGCGGTGCGTATGCGCTTCGTCATCTCGCGCCAGTCGTCGAGCTCCGGCTCGGGAGCGTCGATCCCGAGCTTTCTGCATACGATGCCGGAAAGGTTAGCTTTTTCAAGGTAAAGCGGCGCGTCGTAGAGCACGGGGAGGGTGAGGTTTTCGATAACGCAGTCGCGCTCGACGCCGCAGAAGCCCGCGATCTTTTCGAATATCGTCGGATCGGTTATTGGCTCGTCGCAGCGCAGTACGATAACGTCGGGCGAGATGCCGAAGCTCTGGAGCTCCTTCACGGAGTGCTGCGTGGGCTTCGACTTGTGTTCGCCGCTCGCCTTAAGGAAGGGCACGAGGGTGACGTGTATATAGACCGCGTTCCCGCGGCCGACCTCGCGCCCGACCTGGCGGATCGCCTCGAGGAACGGCTGTCCCTCGATGTCGCCTATCGTGCCGCCGACCTCGGTGATGACCACGTCGGCGTTCGTCTTCTCCGCCGCGCCGTATATGAAGCTTTTGATCTCGTCGGTTATGTGCGGTATCATCTGCACCGTCCTGCCGAGGTAACCGCCCTTTCGCTCGCGGGCGAGGACGTTCTCATACACCTTGCCCGTGGTGAGGTTCGAGAAGCGGGTGAGATCCTCGTCTATGAACCGCTCGTAATGACCGAGATCAAGGTCGGTCTCAGCGCCGTCCTCCGTGACGTAGACCTCGCCGTGCTGATACGGGCTCATCGTCCCCGGATCGACGTTTATATAGGGGTCGAGCTTCTGCGCGGCCACCTTCAGCCCGCGCGCCTTAAGGAGCCTGCCGAGCGACGCCGCGGTTATCCCCTTGCCGAGACCGGACACGACTCCCCCGGTCACAAAAACGAACTTTGCCATAATTACCTCCGTAGTATTTGAGAGGCGCCCGTCCGAGAGGGTGATTCCCCTGCGGACGAGCGCCTTTTGCGTTCATCTTGTATCAGCCGCTTCGCGGCGGTATTCGGTTTTGCTTACCGTCATTACGGACGGATAATATATCAAAAACATGTAACGGATTATAGCACCGCAAGAGGCTTCCGTCAAGTGCTTTTTGAAAAATATCAGTACGTTTCCGTAATCTTTTTTGCCTTTTCCCAGTATTCGTCCATCTCGGGAAGGGTCATATCCTTAAAGCTCAGACCGTCCTTCAGGATCAGCTCCTCGGTCAGCTTGAAGCGGCGCTCGAACTTGTCCGTCGCGGCGGTGAGAGCGAGATCGGGATCGACCTTCTTAAGACGCGCCACGTTCACGGCGGCGAAGAAGAGATCGCCCACCTCGTCGGCTATATGGTCGGGATCGTTTTCGCGTATGGCGGAAAGCACCTCGTCCGCCTCCTCGTGCACCTTCGGGAGCGCTTCTTCTGCGCTCGACCAGTCGAAGCCCACGTCGGCGGCCTTCTTCTGTATCTTGTATGCGCGCAGAAGGGAGGGAAAGCTCTTCGGCACGGAATCCATGGCGGAGGCTACGGTCTCAAGGTGTTTCTCTTCCTTCTTGAGTATCTCCCAATTCGTAAGCACGTCGTCGGAATTGTTTACGTGCACGTCTCCGAACACGTGCGGGTGGCGGAATATCATCTTGTTCGTGATGCCCGTCGCGACGTCTCGGAGGGTGAACGACGCGCGCTCCTCCTCGATGACGACGTGGAACGCGATCTGCATCAAAAGATCGCCCAGCTCCTCGCAGAGATCGTCCGCATCCTTGCGGTCGATGGCGTCGATGACCTCCCAGCATTCCTCAAGGAGCGTCTTTTTTAGGCTCTCGTGCGTCTGCTCGGCGTCCCACGGACAGCCGCCCGGTGCGCGTAGACGGCGCATCAGCTGCATGAGCCCCTCGACCGAGTGGCGGGGGAGGTCGAGATCCTTTTTAGGAGGAACGAGCAGCACGCTCGCTGCGTCGTACGCCTTCTGCCTGTCGAGCTCATAAAGCGGTACCGGCCTCACCTCGTACCCCGAGCTGTCCGGCGCGGGAAGGGCGAAGAGCACCTCATACTCGTCGGGATAGTATTCGGAAAGCTTAAGCTTCACCTCGCTCGCCGCAAGGGGGGAGTCGATCTCCGTCACGGCATACATCGCTTCGGTATCGGCTATCGCGCGGAGGCGGTTCGCGGGAAGCTCGGTGATGAGCTCCTGCCCGGGGATGAGCCCGTATGAGAGCGCCGCGGCATAGGCGGATTCCGCAAAGCCCGCGAACGGAAGCACCTCGACGTTGACCTTTCCCGCGTCGGCTATTTCGCGGATCGCGCCGAGCAGGTCGGGATTGAGCCTTCCGAGGGTGATATATGCAGCGTATGTCGGTTTTTCGCCGGGAACGAGCTTATTATACCCGTCGCCTGACATGAACTCCGCCGCCTCGACAAGCCTGCCCGCGATGAGGCGGTTCAGCTCGTCGTAGTCCTCTGCCTCTCGGAAAAGATCGTCCATGGCGGTGTAATTCCCGGTGAGGGCGAGGCTCTTTATGAACGGATGCTCCGTCGTCTGCACGAAGCGCGCCTCGGCATTATCAAACACGGACCTGTGCTTTGACGAAAGGTCCGTGCCAATTTGAATAATTATAAGATCTGTCATTCGGTCAGTTCTCCCACAAGATCGGTATCCATTATCCTTCTCACGCTCTCGATGTCGTGCGCGCGGCCGAGCACCCACATCAGCTTGGTGACGGCGGCCTCGGTCGTCATATCGTGCGCGACCAGCACGCCGAGCTCGGAGAGCGAGCGGCTGACCTCGTACACGTCGGGCGTGGACTGCTCGTAAAGACACTGGCTCGTGAGCACGACGGGTATGCCCGCGTTCATGAGCCCGCGTATCGATTCGGTATGGTCGCGGCGGAAATTGTGCATGCCGCCGAGGCCGAAGCCCTCGACGACAACGCCCTTCATATCACAGTCCTTGAGGCTGTCGAGGAATTTGGGGCTAAGACCCGGAGTGATCTTCACGAGCGCGACCCTTGAGTCGTGCGCGGTGGAGAAAGCAAAGCCCAGAGGCTGCTTGGGCTCGTGAAGCTTTATGCACTTGCCGTCCGCGATTATCGCGACGTAGGGGTAATTGATGGATTCAAAAGCGTTAAGGCTGGTCGTCCTCGTCTTGACGGCACGGCAGCCGAGTATAACGGAACCGCCGAACGAGATGTAGACCCCTCCGGGGAGGCTCGACGCGGCGATCACGGCGTCGACAAGGTTACGCCTTCCGTCCGAATTGGGGTAGACGGCAGGATACTGAGCTCCTGTAAGCACCACGGGAACGGGTATGCCCATCAGCATGAACGACAGCATCGACGCGGTATACGCCATCGTGTCCGTGCCGTGCGTCAGCACTATGCCGTCGCAGCTTCCCACCTTGTTTTTGATGGATTCGGCGATGAGGCACCATTCCTCGGGCTGTATGTTGGAGGAATCCATGCTGAAAAGGTCGGTGCAGCTTATCTCGACGCCGTCCTGCTCGCAGCCGGAGAGCTTCACGAGCTCATGCGCCGAAAGCTCCGGCTTGAGCCCGTTTTCGGTGGGAACGCAGGCGATCGTACCGCCGGTACCTATGAGGCAGATCCTTTTCATCGTTTGTCACCTCTCATATTATTCCGGATAATATTATAATTGCTTTTCGGGCGAATGGCAAGGAAATTATTGCCCGATCGATTTTTTGCTGATATAATGGGAACCGAAAGGGCATTTAAAACGTTATATGTTCAAAGAAAGGAACGATCCTTTTTAAGAAGGAGGTTTTAAATATGAAGAAGATCATCTCACTCGGAGCGCTTTTCATGGCGGTTTTAATGCTCGCGGGATGCGCCGCGGCCAAGGGCGAGGGCTCGGGATTCGAGCATATCCTCGACGGTCTGACCAAACCGACCGACAAGCCCGTGATCTCGACCGGCGCTCCGGCGGGGATCGAGACCCCCGCACCCTTAAAGAACGTCCCTGCCTGGGAGCACGTCAGGCTCGGCGGAGGGGCTGAGATAAGGAACGGCTTCACGGTTTATACCGACCTCGAAAGCTTCGAACGCGCATTTCGCGATACTGCTGTAGACACCTCAAAGTATTCCGAAAGGAGCTTCGGCGGCTCGGTCATCGTCGCGGTCTATATGACCACCAGGACGGGCGGATGGACGTTCGAGCCGGAGCGCGTCACAGTCGTCGACGGCGTACTCGATATCTTGATAAGGGCGACCGCGCCCGTCAATATGGCGACGCAGGCGTTCGAGGATCACGTCGTTCTGATCGCGGTCGACAGAGCAGTCTATACAGACGGTATGGAGATAAGGATCGACTGCCCGGGGTTCTTCGGTCTCGGGAACGGGGAAGCGTACTGATGGCCGCCCAAACGTTTTACAAGAACTTTACCAAAGCGGTCTTGCCAAAGCATTCGGAACATGATATAATATATCCGAAGAGGTGAGGAGGACGGTCCAACCTCCCGCCTGCATATCGGTCCCTTCCGGGACCGAAGAAAGGAGCAAACTGATATGCGCGTTACCATTACAGGAAAGAACATTGAGGTATCGGATTATCTCAGGGATCTCGCTCTGAAAAAGATGACCAAGCTGGAGAGGTATTTCCCGTCGGACACCGTTGCTCAGGTGACTATGGCGGTAGAAAAGAACCGCCACATCGTTGAGGTCACCATCCCCTACGCGGGCGGTCTTATCCGCGGCGAAGAGGTCACGGGCGATATGTACGCCAGCATCGACAACGTTATCGCGAAGGTCGAGCGCCAGATCATCCGCCACCGCACGAAGCTTGAAAAGAACTTGAAGACGGACGCATTCGATGAACCCATCCCCGAGTACTTCGAAGATGAAGACGAGGAAGGCCCCAAGGTCGTTAAGGTAAAACGCTTCTCCATCAAGCCCATGAGCGAGGAGGAGGCGGTACTCCAGATGGATCTTCTCGGACACTCGTTCTTCGTATTCATGAATTCGGAGACCAATGATATAAACGTCCTTTACAGAAGGAAGGACGGCAACCTCGGCCTTATCGAACCCGAATAAAAAAAGCCTCCGGCATGGAGAAGGGCCTCGGCCCCCGCACCCCCATTAGGCAAAAATAAAGCCGCTTCCTAGAGGGAAGCGGCTTTTTTTTGCTTTCAGATCTCGACGGCGATCCCCGCCGAGAGGAGATAGACGTATCGCTGTTTCACGTTTATGCCGGTGAGCTTTGTAAGCGCTTCGGCGTAAAGCTCGATCTGGCGGCGGTAGCGCTCCGCGACCGTTCGCGCGCTGTGGCTCTTGTCGATATGCGAGGTCTTGTGATCGACCAGCACCCACTCGCCGTCCTCGATAAAGCAGCAGTCGATCACGCCCTGCAGCATCACCTTTGCCGTTTCGCCCGTCTCGATCAGCTCGTTCGCGCCGATTAGTATGTCGAACTCCCTCTCGCGCTCGACGCGGGAAGAAGCGATCAGGCGTCTGCCGAGGTCGGACGAGAAGAAGCCCACGACGGAATCCACGCTTATCGCGGCCGCCTCCTCCTCGGTGAAGAGTCCCTTTTCGGTAAGCGCGGCGAGCTCCTCACGCACGCTTTCGGCGGTATGCGGCCTTATGCTGACAAGCTGCAGAAGCCTGTGCGTCAGCGTGCCCTTCTCCGCAGCGGTGAAATCGTTCCTGTCGTCCATGAAACGCGGACGGGCGGCGAACTCGGCCGGGGCAAGCGTAAGCCCCGTTACGGAGAGCTTCGACGGTATGCCGGAAGCTCCGTCGTCTGTCGGCTTGAAGCGCTCTTCAAGGCCCGAGGCGTCCGTAAACGCCGCCTCCTGCAGCCACTCGGCAATGTCCGCGGGAGTCATACTGCCCGACGCGCCGGATACGGACGCGCCGCTGATCCCGAACCGGACGGTCCCGCCGGAGGGGAGCTTCGGCTCGATATCCGTCCCCGCGGGGAACAGTGCGCCGAAGAGCCATTCGGCGTAGTAATTCGCGCGCATGATGCGCACGGCGTCGAGCGGTCTCGCCTGCTTTTCGGCGTAAACAGCCGCGTTTTTCTTGACGCCCGTCATAATAAGGCGCGTCTTCGCGCGGGTCATGGCGACGTATAAAAGCCTCATCTCCTCGGCGTTCAGGCGCGAGGCCTCGCGGTCGGCGATGGCTCTCTGGAGTATGGACTTTATCGACCTGTCGCCCGAAACGGAGCAGAGGCCGACGCCGAGCTCGGAATCGAATATGCCGATGTCGGTATTATATGCGCGGCGGAACTGCCTCGTGATGCCGCCGAGTATGACCGTGTCGAACTCAAGTCCCTTGGAGCCGTGGACGGTCATCAGCTTTACGGCGTCGCAGACCGGTTGGAGCGCCGTGGGCAGCTTCGCCGTCTCCTTTGAATCGTCCATATAGGCGATAAAGCCCGAAAGACTGCCTCCGGACGCGGAGAACTTCTCCGCAAGCGTGACGAGCGTCTCGAGGTTTTCAGCGCGCGCGCTTCCGCCGTAGAGCGAGGAGACGAACGCGCGGAGCCTCGTTTCGTCAAGCACGCACGCGACGAGATCGCCGAGCTCCATGAGCTTCTGCTTCATCCGCCATTCGTCGAGCTTTGAAAGCATCTCGCGGCATTTTACGCCCCAGGGCGGAGCGGCGGGATCGTTCGCGGCGGAGACTACGGAAGAGAGCATATCCTTCTCACGGTGCTCCGAGCGGATATGGACGAGATCCTCGTCCGTAAACAGGAATATGGGCGAGCGCATGACCGCGAGGAGGGGAATATCCTGGCGGCGGTTGTCTATCACGCGCAGAAGGCTCATGAAGAGCCTCACCTCGATGGAATCGTAAAAGCCCTCGCCGAGCGCAGTCACGCACGGTATGCCGTAAAGAGCGAGGGTGCTCATCCAGTCGCCGACGACGCCGCGCGCGGAGCGAAGGAGTATCGCGAAGTCGGAATAGCGGTATTTTCTCGGGCCGGCCTCTTCGGGGACGGTGCAGTTCTCCATTATATAGAGTATCTTCCTTGCGGCGTACGCGGCCTCGGAAGCCGCGCCGGAGGCGGGACCTTCGGCGTCGGGGTCGAATTCGGGGGGCTCGTCGGGATCGGCGTAGGCGCCGGCGCCGTCCGAAAGGTCGGGATCGACGAGTGTGAGCTCGACCTCGCCCGCGCCAAAGAAGGCGTCGGGCTTTCCGGAGATGAGCGCGGCGTTGTCGGAATAATCGATCTCGCCCACCTTGTCGCCGAGCATCAGCTTCGAAAAGACCTCGTTCACGGCGTCGAGCACCACGGGCGCGCTTCGGAAATTGCGGTTAAGATCGATCCTGATCTTTCCATCCGTGCCGTCGTAGCTCCTGTATTTATCTATAAAGATCGTGGGATCCGCCTGGCGGAAGCGGTAAATGGACTGCTTCACGTCGCCGACGAGGAAGCGGTTCCCCTTCGAAACGGCGAGGAGTATCGCCTCCTGCGCGGGGTTTATGTCCTGGTATTCGTCGACGAAGATATGGGTGAAGCGGCTCCTGTACTCGTCCGCGACGCCGGGATCCTTAAGCACCTTCAGCGTCAGCTGCTCCATGTCGCGAAAATCGATCAGTCCCGCGTCCTCCTTGAGTTCCGTGTACTTCTGCCTGAAGCGGCGGACGAGCGAGACAAGCTCCACTACGGGCGGGGCAAGGAGCTTTAGATACTCCGTCTCCTCATTATGACTGTGCGCGAAGAGCACCTTAAGCCTGCCCGTATAGTCCTTAAGCTGATCGCGGTAGTTTATAACGTCCTGCTTGTCCGCGGGATCCGTGCCGCGCTGCCAGTTCAGCCGCTCGTATTTTATCTCGGAAAGCGCTTTTACCCAGCTGTCGTAATCGTCCGTCAGCGTGAACGAGAGCATCATGCCGAGATCCGCGTCGAGCGCGGCCGCGATCCCGCGCTGATCCTCGGGAAGCTCCACGCGGAGCGCCCTTGCGCGGGCGGCGAAATGCTCGAGCTTCTCACGCGAGTTCGCCACGAACTTTTTCTCGATCCCGCGAAGAGTCTCTTCCGCCTCGTCCGTTATGCGGCGGACGCACATTTCGAGCCATTCGTCGGGATCGGGACGGCTCTCGGCAAAATCGAAGAGCTTCCTTAAAAGCTCCGTAAGCTTTTCGTCCGAGCCCGCCGCGGCGACGAGCGCCTCGAACGCGGGATCGGGCGAGGTCTCGGTCTCAAGATACTTTTCCTCGAGCACGGCGTCCATAGCCTTGTTGAAAAGGATATCCGCGTCGGCGGGTTCTGCGGCGCGGAACGCGGGATCGATGCCCGCGGCGCTGAAATTGCGCTTGAGAACGCTCATGCAGAAGCTGTGCAGGGTGGATATGTTCGCCCTGCCGCAGGCGGCCGCGGCCTTTGCGAGCCACGCGGCTCTGTCGATATCGGGTTCAAGCGAGGAAAGGTCCTTCAGCCTTTCCTCGATCCTCGTCTTCATCTCCGCCGCGGCGGCGCCGGTAAACGTCACCACGAGGAGCGACTCGACGGGGACTCCCTCCGATATCAGCCTTGCTATGCGTTCGGTAAGCACCGAGGTCTTGCCCGCTCCCGCGGCGGCGGAAACGAGAAGATCGCCCTCGAGCATTATGGCGCTTTTCTGTTCATCGGTAAAGCTGCGCGGCATTCGATCGACTCCTTGAAAGATCTATTACATTGCATTTTACCATTTTGGGGACTTGCAGGCAATACGCAAGCCGTGATAAAATAAGCGTAATCGAAACGAAAGGCCGGGTAATTATGCTCGTTATAATGCTTCTTATCGCCGCATTGGCCGTATGCGCCGATCAGCTTACAAAGGTATTCATCTACGGACACGACTCCGCGTTCATTAAGGGCGTCATCCGCTTCGCCTCGGTCGAGAACCGCGGCGTCGCTTGGGGCTTTTTGAACGGCACGAACGGCGCCCTTATCTTCATTACCGTCTTCACGGCGATCGCGACGGGGCTTCTCATATTCGTCGCGGTCAAGTACAGGAAATATCTGCATCCCGCCGTCGCGATACCCCTCGCGTGCGTGATCGGCGGCGCGATCGGCAACCTCATCGACCGCGTTGTTCTTGGCTGCGTCCGTGATTTCATCTGTACCGAGTTCATTTCGTTCCCCGTGTTCAACGTCGCCGACTGCTTCGTGACGGTCGGGGGCATAACCCTCGCCGCCGTGCTCCTTTTCTCGAAGCCCGGCAAGGAGTTCGTTAAGGCCGTTTTCCCCGAGGAAAACAAAAAGAAAGATGCTTGACGGGGAAGAGCTGACAATAATAAATGTCGCGCCGGAAGACGCGGGGCAGAGGCTCGATTCGTTCGTCGCGAAAAAGACGGGCCTTACGAGAAACGCCGTCCAGAGGCTTACGGACGGCGGCTTCGTTCTGCTTAACGGCGCGGTCCCCAAAACGGGAACGAAGGTCAGGGCGGGTGACGGGATCACGGTCGAGACGCCGCCTCTTTCACCGGTCGACGTCGTGCCGCAGGACATCCCCATCGATATCGTCTATCAGGACGGGGACATCGCGGTAATAAATAAGAAAAAAGGCATGGTCGTACACCCCGCCGCGGGCAATCCCGACGGCACGCTCGTGAACGCGATCATGTATCATATCAAGGATCTCTCCGGCATAGGCGGCGAGATACGCCCCGGCATCGTTCACCGTATCGACCGCATGACGAGCGGACTTCTCGTCATCGCGAAGAACGACGCGGCGCATATTTTTTTGTCCGACGAGTTGAAAACGCACTCCGTGTCCCGCGTCTATTACTGCCTCGCCGAGGGCAATTTCCGCGAGGACGAGGGCACGGTCGACGCGCCAATCGGCAGGAGCCGCTCCGACCGCAAGAAGATGGCGGTCACGGAGGACGGCAGGAACGCCGTCACGCACTGGCGCGTTTTGGAAAGGTTCGGGGATATAACGCTCCTTCGCGTCGAGCTCGAGACCGGGCGCACGCATCAGATAAGGGTGCATATGGCATACATAAAGCATCCGATCGTCGGCGACGAAGTCTACGGACACGCGAAGAACAGGCTCGGCGTTGTCGGGCAGGCGCTCCACGCGGGCGAGCTCAAGCTCACGCATCCGCGCACGGGGGAGACGATGGTCTTCACGGCGCCGCTTCCCGACGACTTTTCCGCCGCTCTCGAAAAACTGAGACGCGCAAAGGGCGAATGAGCGTTTATCCTGTCGATAGGTACCGAAAATGCCTCTTTATCCACAGTTTCCACAGGCTTTTCCACAATAAATATGCTTGATTTAAGCCAAAAATACGGGTTTTCCACAATCGAAGAGCGAAAAGATTGTTGAAAAAAGCGATGAGAATCGGTCTGTCAACCGCCGGTTGACAGACTTTTTTTCGCATGTAAAGCAAACTTGCTTGTGAAACCGGAGGCTTTGCGGTATCATTCGGGCATGAAACGAAAGGAGCTGATTATTTTGACCATAGAGATCGCGAACAAACTCATCGAGCTTCGAAGGAACAAGGGACTTTCGCAGGAGGAGCTTGCCGACAGGCTCGGCATCTCGCGCCAGGCGGTGTCGAAATGGGAGAGGGCGGAGTCGTCTCCCGACATCGACAACATAATAATGCTTTCAAGGCTTTACGGCATAAGCGTCGACGAGCTTCTATGCAACGAGGACTCACCCGGCATGGACGAGGCGGAGCTCGGCGAGACCGGATCCGCGCACTCCGCGCCGGTCGGAACTGCCGACGGGATACGGAATCTTAAAATCTCCGTCCGCGGGAGCGTGGAGCTTTTAGGCTCGGACGGGAGCGGCTGCGAGATCGCGCTCACGGGGCCGGACGACGAAAAGGACAGCGTGCGCATGTCGCGCGACGGCGACACGTTCAATATCGTTCAGGACGACGATGACGACGAGGGCTTCTTCGGCCGCATGTTCAGATCCAACAAGTCAAGCCTCGTCGTGACCGTGACGCTTCCGAGGAGGATGGGGGAGATCTCCGCGATCCTCAAAAGCGGCAGCCTCATCTCGAATGGGCTCAGCGCAGATATCCTTGAAGCGAAGCTCGGCGGAGGCAGGGCGTCGGTCGAGGACGGCAGGATCGAAAACCTCAGCGTCAAGACGGGCGGCGGCAGCATCATCGTTAAGGACGTTAACGGAGGGACCGCGGGGCTCAAGACCGGCGGCGGCACGGTCAAGGCGGAGGGCGTCTCCTTCTCGGGCAAGGTCAGCGCCCTTACGGACGGCGGCAGCGTGCTGCTGTCGGGCACGATGCGCGAGGCCGAGGCGGCTTCCGGCGGCGGCGACGTACGGCTTTTCGTAAGGGACGCCGATTCGGTCGAAGCGAAGACGGGCGGCGGTGGAGTCGCGGTCGAGCTTTCGGAGACCGACGGCGCCGAAGCGGAGCTAAGGAGCGGCGGCAGCAGGGCGCGGATCATCGCGTTCGGAAACGAGATCATGAGCGGCGGAAGCGTCCGCGCGTCCGTCGGGACGGGCAGGACGAAGGTGCGTGCCGTCTCGGGAGGCGGCAGCGTTAATCTTATTATCAAGTGATACCATCTGCGCGAAGGGACCTTTCCTGCGGGGAAGGTCCTGCTTTTTATAACAAGATGTACATACCATATTGCATTTCCATCCGATATTTGGTATAATAACCATAACTGTGCAGGGGATAAGCTCCCGCACGCAGCAAAGTGACAAACAAGGACAGGATCCAATGAAAAGAACGCTTTCGATATTCTTGATACTGCTCACGGCGGTGAGCTTCGCGGCAGGCTGCAAGACGCCGGTCACGCCGGACGATCCGCCCGTTGTGGATATATACACCCCGGTGCCGTTCGCGACGCCGGTTCCCACGCCGGAGGTCACGCAGCCCGCGACGCAGTTCAGCGATCCGCCCGCGACCGACACGCCCGAGCCCACGGCTACGCCCTATCAGGCCGATCCCACCGTGTTTGACGACGCCGCCTTTATAGGAAACTCCATCCTGCACGGCCTGTATTCCTACGGCATACTTACGCACGGCAAGTTCTTCACCAAGACTTCGCTCAACGTGAACTCCGTGTTCACCTCCTATCTCGACGGCAGCTCCGTTCCCGTTATCGACGAGCTGAACGGCGGCCGCTACGGAAAGGTCATCCTTTGCTTCGGCACGAACGAGCTCGGCTGGCCGAGCCTCGATACCTTCAGCGAGAAATACGGCAAGCTGATCGACGCCATACGTCAGCGTCAGCCCGGCTGCAAGATCTACGTTCTCGAGGTGCTTCCCGTCAGCAAGGCGAAGAGCGACAAGAACGAGAACGGGATCAACATTGAAAACGTCAGGCGCATTAACGAGGTCATCCGCACCCTCTGCGCCGAAAAGGACGTAACGCTCATAAAGGTCCCCGAATCCTTCTATGACGCGGACGGCTACCTCCCCGCGGACGCTTCGAGCGACGGCGTGCATCCCAAGCTCGATTATTACCGCGTTTGGGCGGAGCACATCTGCCTGTGGGTCATGGGCGTAAGACAGTAAAAAAGGAGAAAGAAAATGAAAAAAACTTTAAGATCCATCGCCGTCATAATGCTTGCGGCACTCATGGCGTTCGCCTTCGCCGCCTGCGGCGAGAAGAAAAATCCCGTAAAGGAGCATGACATGATCGCCTTTGCGAAGGATATCCTCACGAACTGCTCCTTCCAGGATGAGTTCCTTGCCGAGATCGAGGACAGGAACTTCGCGCTCACCTTAACTAAGATCGACGCCGATCTCGTAGCCGACAAGGACGGCGTAAAGCAGATCGCCTATTACTCCTCCGCAGCGTATCCCGAAATGATAATCTGCGTCGAGGCGGCCGACGAGGCCGCTGCCGAAAAGGTCATGGAGAAGCTCAGCGCGGTCGTTGAGCGCTACATCAAGGACTATACCGAGTACGGTCCCGACCAGGTGGAAAAGCTGAACACCGCCGTTAAGAGGACCTCCGGCAGATACGTGGTGCTCGCCGTGACGAACGACAACACCGCCGCCGCCAAGTACATCGACTCGGCGCTCTGATAAAAATTGAAGAACAGTAAGAAAAATTTCAAAACAAGCGAGCTCATGACCGTCATCATATTCATGGCGGCTCTGGGCTTTCTTTCCGTCCTGCTCTTTGCGCTTCCGAAGCGCGCGGGCGAGCTCGACCCCCTGGAGTTCCGCGCTCTCGCGAACGATCCGTTCAGGGACAAATCCGCGTCGACGCTCATGACCGAGCTCGTGCGCGGCGATATGTCGAAGAACGTCGATAAGTTCCTCGAGGATCACTATCCCGCAAGGAGCTTCTTCATCGCGCTCAATTCCTATTATTTAAGGTTCACCGGCAGAAACGCCGACCAGGCCGTCGTAATGGGCAGAAACGGCAGGCTCTTCGATAAGCCGCTCGATCCCACAAGCGTTTATATCGAAAAGAACGTTTCGAAGATCAATGCGTTTTCCGGGGATAACGGCTTAAAGACTGTCATTGCCGTCGTCCCGTCCGCCGCGGAAACGGCGAAGGAGGATCTGCCCGCCGTCCATCTTAACTATTTCGACGGGGATATCGTTGCCGCCGTGCGTGAAAAGACCGACGCCTACGTTCCCGATATCGCGGGAATGTTCAATAAAAGGGCGGGGGAATACCTCATGTACAGGACCGACCATCACTGGACTATGGCCGGCGCGTACGAGGTCTACACCGATATTATGGAGCATTTCGGCGAGGAGCCCGTCAATAGGGACGGATTCAAAGTCGAAAGCTATGAGTTCTACGGAAGCTATTACAGGAAGGCCGGCCTCTGGCTGACCAAGCCCGACGCTCTTGAGGTGTGGACGAGCCCCGAGCTCGACAGGCTGACCACGAAGATCGGCTGGGGCGAAAGAACCGCAACATACAGCGGCGTCTACGACCGCGGGCAGCTTAAGGACGGCAACGTCGACAAGTACGCGGCGTACCTTTGGTCGAACAACGCCATCACGGTGATCGAGAATCCCGAAGGCAACGGTAAGACCGTCATGCTCGTGAAGGACAGCTTCGGAAACTCCATCGCTCCGCTCCTCGCGCTCACGTATTCGAGGGTGGTCATGATCGACACCAGATACTATAACAGCCCGGATCTCCCGCTCCCGTCGGAGCTCGTGACGGAGTTCGGGATCGAAGAGCTGATAGTCGTTTTAGGCGCCGATTCCGCCGTGAGCGATATCATGATCGCGTTCTTAAGATAAGGTAATATGAAGCTCAAGTCCGAAATAATGACCGAAAACGACGTCGTCCGCACGCTGGCGAGGCTCACGCACGAGATCATCGAGCGCTCGGGCGGCACGGAGGACATCGTCCTGATCGGCATAAGGCGCAGGGGACTGCCCCTCGCGCACCTCGTCGCTGCGAACATATCAAGGTTCGAGGGCGTGAGCGTCCCGGTCGGGTATCTCGACATCACCCTTTACCGCGACGATCTTACGGGGCTCAAGGACATGCCCGAGGCGGGGGAGACGTTCTTCCCCTGCGATATAAACGGCAAATGCGTCATACTCGTCGACGACGTTATTTTCACGGGACGCACTGCGCGGGCGGCGATCGAGGCCGTGTTCAGCCGCGGACGTCCGTCGATGATACAGCTTCTCGTGCTGGTGGACAGGGGCCACAGGGAGCTCCCGATCCGCCCGGACTTCGTCGGGAAGAACATCCCGACCAAGAGGAGCGAGCTCGTGGCGGTGACCGTGCCGGAAACGGACGGCGAGCCGCTCTCGGTCAAGCTTTTCGAGCGTTAAAACCAGACCTTAACGGTTTGTAAAATTATACGGAGGGAATCATGAATCTCATCTACAACGTCAAGGACAAGCCCAAATTCGGGCAGCTCGTCATGTTCGCGTTCCAGCAGCTGCTCGCGATCATGGCGGCGACCATCGCCGTGCCCGCCATCGTCGGCAACGGCATGACCGCTTCCGCCGCGCTCTTCGGAGCGGGCGTCGGAACCATCGTCTACCAGCTCTTCACCAGGTTCAGGAGCCCCGTGTTCCTCGGATCCTCATTCGCGTTCCTGGGCTCCATGTTCGCCGCCTTCGCGGGCGCCGCTTCCATGGAGATGGGCTATCTCGGACTCATCATCGGCGCGGCCTTCGCGGCTCTCGTCTACGTCGTCATCGCGATCATCGTCAAGTTCGCGGGCGTTAAGTGGATCTCGAAGCTCATGCCCGCCGTCGTAATCGGGCCGACCGTCGCGATCATCGGTCTTTCCCTTGCCGGCAACGCCGTCGGCGATATGATGAAGGGCGACGTAGGACCTTACGTTGACGGCGTCCTCCAGCCCGTCGCTTCCCCCTATATCGCGCTCATCTGCGCGCTCATCACGCTGTTCGTCGTAATTATCTGCTCCACTTACGGCTCGAAGAAGATCAGGCTCGTTCCGTTCATCATCGGCATCCTTGCGGGCTACGCGGTCGCGCTCGTGTTCACACTCATCGGCAACGCGAACGGCATCGACGCGCTCAAAATCATCGACTTCGGTCCCTTCAAGGCGCTTGCCGCGGACGGCGTAAAGGTCTCGACCTTCGTCTCGCTTCCCGAGTTTGCGTTCATCAAGGCCTGGAACGGGCTTAAGGTGCTCACTCCCGCCTACGTCGGCACCATCGCGGTCGGCTATATCCCCGTCGCGTTCGTAGTATTTGCCGAGCATCTTGCCGACCATAAGAACCTTTCGACCATCGTCGGCAAGGATCTCACCGTTGATCCCGGCCTCTCCAGGACCCTCCTCGGCGACGGCATCGGCTCCCTCGCGGGCGCGTTCTTCGGCGGCTGCCCCAACACCACCTACGGCGAGTCCATCGGCTGCGTAGCCATCACCGGCAACGCCTCCGTTATCACCATCACCGCCGCCGCGATCCTCGCGATGCTTGCCTCGTTCATCTCCCCGTTCGTCGCGTTCCTCGATTCGATCCCCGCGTGCGTAATGGGCGGCGTCTGCATGACGCTCTACGGCTTCATCGCGGTATCCGGCCTCAAGATGCTCCAGCCCGTCGATCTTAACGAGAACCGCAACCTCTTCGTTGCCTCCGTTATCCTCATCGCCGGCGTCGGCGGCCTCGCGCTCGAGTTCGCCCTCAAGAACGGCCAGTCGATCAAGCTGACCACCATCGCCTGCGCGCTGATCCTCGGCATCATCACCAACATCATCCTCTCCGGCAAGAAGAAGGAGGAGGGCAAGGACGAGCCCCAGCAGATCATCAAGTAATCAAAAACGTCTTAAGGCCTTCCCCTTCATAAGGCGGTACAAGATAGGGATGCTTTCCATTGGAACTTAGTACCTAATAATCAAAAGAAAGCCGTTGTGCAGCTTGTTTTAAGCTTTACAGCGGCTTTTTGTATGCAGCTTCGGGGATATGACTCGCAGGTGCGGTTCGACGAGCTTGGCAGATCGAGGTTCCGCGCCTGTCGCGGCGCGGACGCGCTGACCCGCTGCGGCTCGCTAAGCTCGCAGGCGGCGCAAATAAGGGCTCAATGATCCCTTATTTGCACCGCCTTACAGAGGGAGGCCTTTTTTTATCATGTTATTTGCGGTATAATGAGCGATAAGGATCTTTATTCGTAATCTTTTCAAATATCCGCGCGCATTCGGCAACTTATAGGGTGAAGGCCTTTATGTGTCCGAAAGGAGCAAAACACGATGGATGACAGAAGAATAATCGAACTGTTCTTCGCAAGGGACGAACAGGCGATAGCGGAGACCTGGGATAAATACTCGGGCTTGATCAAACGCATCGCCGTGAACCTCCTGGGGAACAGCGCCGATGCGGACGAATGCGTGAACGACGCCCTGCTCGCTGTGTGGAACAACATTCCCCCCGCGAGACCCGATTCCTTAAAAGCCTATCTCGGCGGCATTGCAAGGAACAAGGCGCTGATGAGCTTCAGAAGGCGCACCGCCAAAAAACGCTCGAACGGTCTGGAGCTCTCGCTCTCGGAGCTTGATGAGTGTGTCCCATCCCCGAATAATACGGAGGAGAGCGCGGATCTGGCCGAGCTTGCCGGACTTCTGAACGATTGGCTTCGCTCCCTTCCCGATAGGGACAGCATGCTTTTCATAAGAAGGTATTGGTACGGCGACAGCGTAAAGGAGCTTTCGAAGGAGACGGGCGAGACGGCGAACCGTCTTTCGCAGCGATTATTCTATCTGAGAAAAAAGCTCAGGGAGTTTCTTGATGAAAGGGGCGTGACGGTATGAACGGCGGAGAGAAGCTGTATCTTGCAATGAGCTCCATAGCGGGAGATCTTGCAGAGAAGGCGGGCGAATACCGCTTTGATAATATAGAAAAGACGTCGGAGAATACGAAGAGCCGCAGGCCTTCCCGCCCGCTTGGGAGGGTGCTCATCGGGCTTGCAGCGGCGGTCGTGCTCGTCGTTTCTATCGGCGCGGGCGCTTTCGCCTATGCAGAGGCGAAGGAGTATAAGGAAGCCGCGGCGTTCTTCGAGGAGAACTGCCTGATCTCGGATGGGCTCACGCGCCGCGAGGTCAGGGCCGTCTACCGCGATATCTCATCCGGCAGGCTCGAGCTCGAAAAGACGGGCGAGGTGCTCGAAAGGAGCCTTGCCGTGCTCGAGCAGAGAGCCGAGGAGGAGCGCGAACACGGCTCGAGCCTTAAGGACGCGGAGCTTATCGCAAAGCTTTCCGTCGTCTCCGGCTGGAACGAGCACGAGGATTATCCGAATACCGTGCACGCCTACGATTTCTGGCCGACGGCGTTCGCTGTCGAGGACGGAAAGGTCTATATCGCCGATTCGAATAAGTCCGCGATACTCATCATCGAAAACGGCGATATAAAAGTGCTGCCCGTTCCCGAGCCCGAGGGCAGATACATTTCGCTTGAATACATGGCCGTTAAGGACGGCGTGATATATATGCTTAGCTACAAGAGCGCGACGGGCGGCGAGCTCGGCGTAACGGCATTCGGGGAGGACGGCAGCATCGTATTTTCCGTACCGGTTCCGAACGGCGTGACCTATTTGGATCCTTCAAGGCTCTATTTCGAAAACGGCGGGCTCATGCTGCTCACGCACAACCTGACGCTCTACAGGCTCGACGAAACGGAGAAAAACTGGGAAAGACTCTATCATATGGAGCTTTCCGGCATGTACGACGAGACGAAGACATTCAAGAACGCATCCGGCTTCGGCATTTCGATCACGACCGGCCCGAACACGATGGCGTCCTTTAAAAGACTGACCGACAGCTTCCTGTATGCCGGTGTGTATGATTTTGTTCCGGATGTGCCGGTGATCAGCTTCGAATACACATTGAGGAAGTTCGATCTTTCGGGAAACCTTGTCGGCATGACGAGGATCGACGTCGGCGAATTCTTCTTCACGGACTGCGATTTCGACTATATCTCGAATGACGGAGAGGTTTACGTCCTCCACTGCTTATCCGACGGGGTATACGTGACGAAGCCCAATCTCCGCACGACATTCTCATCCCGAATGGCTGAGATCGCCGCGAGGACGAGGGAGTATTACGAGAGGATAAAGAAACGCGGTGGGGCGGATGAGACCGAAGCTCCGACCGCTTTCCCGACCGAGGCGAATTCGCCCCGTCCCGGAGAGACTTTGGCTCCCACGCCCGAGCTCACTCCCGCTCCTACGGCGACGCCCGCGCCATCGCCCGTTCCGCCCGTGCCTACCGCCGATCCCGTAAGGGGCATACCGGAGGTCTTCCCGGGCAAGGACGTGTTCTTCCTCCTCTATGAGGACGGCACGCTCTGGGCGGTCGGGCAGAACGCGTACGGTCAGCTCGGCAGGGGCGATACCGAGCCATCCTCCGTTCCCGTCATGATCGGCAGGGGTTTAAAGCCCGTCCTCGTCGGCGAGACCGTGCTCGCGCTCGATAATAACGGCGCGCTGTGGGGCTGGGGCAGGAACGACTGCGGTCAGCTCGGCCTGGGCGACCGGACGAACAGGCTCGTGCCGGTCAGGCTCATGAACGGCGTTAAGAGCGTGTTTAAGTACGTCGACCGGTATTACTGTCTTAAAAACGACGGCAAGCTGTATACGTGGGGCTATGAGGAAGGGCGATCCAATATCTCCGACGAGGAAAAGGAAAAACTCTTAAAGCCCGTGCTCATTTTTAAAAACGTCGAAAGCTATGATCCCGCAAGCCGCTTTGCCATTACGAAGAACCACGAGCTGTGGAACGCCGCGTACACCACGGAACCCAGAAAGCTTGCGGACGACGTGACCGCCGTCTGGAGCTGGAACGGTATCGTCATCGCCGATACCGAGGGAAGGCTTTGGGAATACGACAGGTCGACCGGCGGAAGGTTCCCCATTATCGAAAGCTTCAAGAGCGTCGTATACGCCGATGAAACGGCATACGTGCTGACGGACGCGGGCGAGCTGTACCTTTACCGCACGCTTGAGTTCCGGGGTCCGGACAGACTGGCGGTGCAGAGGCTGATACACATAATGGACGGCGTAAAGGAGTTTTACGCGGGGCATTACTCCACAGACGATCTGGGCTATGATTACAAGCTCGCTCTCAAGGAAAACGGCGAGCTCTGGTCGTGGACGAAGAACGGTCACGGCGCGCCGATAGGCAGAGCTCACGGCTTCCTGTTCGAGACCGAGGAGGAGCCCGCCTGCGTTGCGACGGGCGTAAAGAAGGTCGTCACCAATCGCCTGCAGACATTCATCGTAACGGAGAGCGGCGAGCTTTACGCGACGGGCTTCAACGGCGAGGATTACTATTGGAGCATCATGGGCACGCTGGGCGACGGCTCGACCGAAACAAGGTTCGGCTTCGTCAGGCTCGACGCATGGTTCGTTACGAATGTTGAACTCTCATTCGTCGACGAGTACCGAAGGGCGTATGAGGGCTATATGCTTCGTATCTATAATTCCGGGATAGCCGTGCTCTCGGACGGAAGCGTCCTCGTGTGGGGCTGCGATCTCTACGGGCTGCCAGGAGATACCGACAGCGTACTGCTCACGCCCGTCCGCGTAAGCGTTCCGAACGACTGAAAAAGGAGAATGATATGAAAAAAGTATTTGCTGTCATGCTTTTTATTGCAATACTGTTTTCCCTTGCCGCGTGCCGGGGAACGGTCGATCCCGTAACGGAGCCCACGAACGCGCCGACCTCCGCGCCGACTGCGGCTCCTACGGCTGAACCGACCACGGAGCCCTACGGGCGCCCCGAGCTCGTGGAATATCCCATGCCGCTCGATCTCGGCAGCCTGTCGCCGCTTTTCTCGATACCGGTCGTCGAATACGATATCTACGACGCGGAGCGTGACCGCGAGCGTGTGGTGATGAGGGGCGAGTACGCTGACAACGGGTATCTGCTTAATGCGGAGGGACCTGCGGACTATGACGTAAGCGACGGAAAGCTCATGGTGCTCGACGTCTTTGCGGGGCTGATCCGCGTATTCGATATCGAAACGCGTGAATGGGTCAGAAACATCGACGTATCCGAGGTCGGGCTCGATCCCGAAACCAACAGGGGAAGGCTTGCATATTATGACGGGCGATACTTCGTCTATTCGTCGAAAAGCGGCGCCGTCGTTTCGTTCGGCGAGGACGGCTCCGTATCCGAGAGGATGAACGTCCCCGCGGGGAAGGGAGGGAGGCTCATGGTCTTAGGCGGCAGGCTGTATCTTGTTGCGAGCGGCATAGGCAAGCCCAGGACTAACGATTACCTCTATTCGGACGGCGGGTTTACCGCATGCGATCCCGTGCTGAGATCTCAAAGCTCGGAGGAAACCGTCGTCATCGAAGGCTTCGGCTTCACGTGGACGATCGAAAAGCTCGACGATCAGGACGAGATCACCCTCCTCGGAGTGGACGAAAACGGCGATCTTTATTTAAGGTACTCCGCAAAGTTCTGGGACGCGGACTTCGAAGAGCATATCGAGGAGTATCTCCTCGTTTACGATAAGGAAAGCCGTCTCGTCGCCGCAAACGATTACGGCGAAAAGGAGGGCTTCGTGATATTCGTCGATACCGAGATCAGGATGAAGGACACGGAAACGGCGTATCTTCTGATCGGCACGGCGAGGGATATACGGCTCTACGAGATCCCGTTCATGGCGGACGAAAGCCAGTGGTGGTAAAAAACTGTAAGCGAAAAAAATAGAGAGTGCTGCACGCACTCTCTTATCTTTTTGTGTCATCCCACGACCTTGCCGACAACGCGGAGCTCGTAGGCGTATTTTATGTTGATGGGCTTGTATTTGTCGTTGAGCGACACGAGGCGTATGCCGTCCGAGCGGTCGAGCTTCTTGCAGTAGGAATCGCCGTTGTAGACGAATATGCCGATCTCGCCGGTCTTGAGCTCGGTCGTGCTCTTTACGAACACCACCTGCCCGTCGTGAAGCTCGGGCTCCATCGAGTCGCCGCTTATCCTTACGGCGAAATTCGCGTCGGGCGGAATATCGTCGGACTCGATCGACTCATAATTGTCGCTGTCGAGGAATAACCCCGTGCCGGCGGAAACGGGCAGATCGTAAAGCGGCACGACGCGCTTTGCCGCCTTTTTGGGCTTTTTCACGGAATAGAGCTCGGAGAGGCGGAGGAGCGCGATCATCTCGTTCGCCATGAGGATACCGTCCCGGTTGAGCCCCGCGTAGGGACTTGAGCCGCCTATGCCGAGGAACTCCGACGCGACGTCCGTCACGCCGTATATCTCGCACAGCCAGATGAACTGGCAGGCGTCGGGCAGCGACGCGCCCTTTTCCCACTTCGAGACCGCCCTGTTGGTGATGGGCGCAAGATGCCTCGATATGATGTCGGCGACGTCCTGCTGGGACAGCCCCGCCGCCTTGCGAAGCTCGGTAAGCCTTTTTCCGATTTCCATGTTCAACACCTCCGATTTTCGATATTATAACAGCAGCACGCGCAAAAATCAATAGTTAAGAGAAAAATCGAGGCAATATTCTCCTTTCGGTGCAGAACCGCCTCACAAGGCCTGACGCCTATACGAACGTAAAACGGAGGGCTTTTCACAAATAACGCTTAAAAAACTTCAAAAAAGGAGGAAACCGTGTTATAATGGTCTAAACTTTATGCCCCCAGGAGGACAACGCCGTGAAGGTCAGGCTCCCGGAAATACTGTCAAAGATCGTGTACGCGCTGCTTGCACTGTGCTTTTTGTTCGTCCTGTTCGCGGCGTTCGTCGGAAGCTCATACGAATACAAGCCGCTGATCCTCTTAGGTCTCACCCTTGCGGCGCTCATACTCATGGTCGAGTTCCGGCTGACAGCGGGCAAGCGCGAGGAGTTCTTTAAAAAGCACAAAAGGGTCATCACCGCGGTATTCCTCGTCTTCATGGGCGCGTGCCAGCTTGGCTTTTCGTTCCCGCTCAAATACGAACCGCTTTACGATATCGGCGCGATCTACAACGGCGCGATCGAGTGGGTGAACACCGGCACGTTCGCCTCCTATTACGAATACTTCGGGATGTTCCATAACAATTACGGCGGGATAATGCTGTTCAGGATCTGGTTCGGGATAATGAAGATCTTCGGCGTGAAGGACTTCTTCATACCCGCGTGCATACTGAACTCTGCGCTCTCGGTCGCGGCGATCTATCTAACCGGCTCGGCTGCGGAGAAGCTCTACGGCGTGCGGGGCAGGATGACGGCGTACTTCATGTTCCTTATAAGCCTGCCGTTTTACTTCATTGCCCCCGCGTTCTATACCGACGCGCTGACCATGGTGTTCCCCGTACTCATATTCAGGCTGTGGCTCGAGGCGCGTTCGCGCGAAAGATTCAAAGAGAAGGCGGCCTGCTGCGTGCTGATGGGCCTTGCCGCGGGCATAGGCACGGGGATCAAGGCGAGCATACTCATTATGCTCATCGCCGTCGTGATCGAAGGCGTGCTCTATACGAAGCCGAAGGAATGGCTCACGCTCCTCGCGGCCGGCGCGGCGATAGTGCTGGCTTCGACTTTCGCCCTCGGAGCGATAATGACGCAGCACATAGGCAAGGAGTACTCGGAGGAGAAGAAGATCCCGATCGTCCATTGGATCATGATGGGCACGCACTGGCCCGGCGGCTACGACGGCGCGGATTATGAGTTCACCAAGTCGTTCACCGATCCCGACGAGCGCGCGGCGAAGGTCAGGGAACGGCTTATAAACCAGCTTAAGGCGACGAGCGCAGGCGATATGCTGAAGCTCGAAAAGAGGAAGATCGACGTCGTATTCTGCGACGGCACGTACGGGCTCTCGGACTGCGTGGGCTGTCCGCACGGCGAGGACAATTTCCTGCACGGCTTTCTTCTGAATAACGGAACTAAGGCGAGAAACGTCTACAAGCACCTGACGACCGGCGTGCTTATGGCGCTCTACGCGCTCATGATCGCGTCCTGCGTGTTCGACGTGTTCGGACGGACGGAGAGCGTAAGGAACCTCGCGCCGAGGCTCGCCATGCTCGGGCTATTCATATTCTTCCTGTTCTGGGAGTCGAGGTGGCGCTATTTCTCGAACTTCGTGCCCGTAATCATACTCGCGGCTGCCGCGGGGCTTGAGAACGCGGCGAAAAGCGTCGAAACCCTGACAAAAAAACGCCGGGCAAAATGAGCGCACGACCGCTTCGCGCGGATTTATATTCATATTAAGAGTTTACATTTCCGCTTCCACTATGCTATAATTATAATCGGAATATTATGGCAGGCTTTTTTGCCGCGCTAAAAAAGGGGCACTTCGTGATTTACGAACTGATCGGGGGAGTAAAGACCCTATCGGTAATAGGTATGTGCAAGAACGCCGGCAAGACCACCGTTCTCAATTCCGCGATCCTTGAATGCGAGGAGCGCGGCGAGACGCTGGGGCTTACCTCCATCGGCCGCGACGGCGAGAGGAGCGATCTTGTCACCAACACGAAGAAGCCCGAGATATTCGTGAAAGAGGGCGCCGTCATCGCGACCGCCGAGGGGCTCGTCCCATACGGCGACGTATCGCGCGAGATACTGGAAAAAACGGGTATTCCGACGCCCATGGGCGAAATAATAATATTCAGGGCAAGGTCGTCGGGGTTCGTACAGCTCGGCGGCGCGTCGACCACCCAACAGCAGAAACAGCTTCGCGACGCGCTCTTCGGTTTCGGCTGCACGCGTGTTCTGATCGACGGCGCGATAAGCAGGAAATCCCTCGGAAATCCCGCGCTTGCGGACGGCGTGATTTTATCCTCCGGCGCGTCATACGATCCCGATATGGAAAAGACCGCTGCCGACACCGCCTATATCGCGTCGCTTTTCAGTCTTAAGGAGGCGGGTGTGACGGTATCGGGCGGGACGAGGTTCGAGGCCGTGACCGAACGCGGAAGGTTCTTTGCGGATGAGCTCAATGAGCTTACGGAGCCTTTAAAGGCGGGCGCGGAGTGGCTGATCATGAACGGCGCCGTGACCGACATGACCGCGAGGGAATTGTTGAACAGCGCAAAGCTCCTCAAAAACACGCGGCTCGCCGCGATGGACGCGTCGAGGTTGCTCCTTAAAAAGGAGAGCTTCGATAAATTGACAAGGTTCACGCGCGGATTCTCGGTCATTAAAAGCACGAGGCTTCTTGCCGTGACGGTCAACGCGTTCTCCGCGTACGGAATGCACTACGACGCGGATGAGTTTATTAAAAAGGTGCGCGCGCGGCTCGCGGAAGCGGGCGTTTCGGCGCAGGTTCTGGACGTAAAAAATGCTTGATAACGAACAGCTTCAGAAGATCGGCTTCCGATTCGTAACGGACAGCGTCGAGCTCATGACCCCTTACGGGGAGGAGCTTAAAAGGCGCGCGCGTTTTTACGGAAAAGGCGAGGAAAAGGAGCTCGAACGCGAGCAGGAGAACATCGGAAAGCTCGTCCGTCTGATCGGGGAAAAGCCCGAAAAGGTCAACGCGATATTAAGGCTCCTCATGCCCGTGAAGGACATAAGAAGGTCGATCGGCGCGATAGGAGAAAGGACGCTCACCGAGGTCGAGCTCTTCGAGATAAAACGCTTTCTTTTGCAGCTTGAGCTTCTCGCGCCCGAAACGGAAGAGGCCTCCCGCGCTCTTCACGGGATAAGGATCGTTCCGCTCCCCGGCGCGCTTTCCGTCATCGATCCCGACGGGACGAGGTCGCCGTCGTTCTACGTCTCCGACAGGCTCTCCGAAAGGCTGAGCGAGATCCGCCGCGAGCGGAAGCTCTTAGACGAGGAGATGAAAAAATACGGGAACAAAGAGGAGCTCGTCATCAGGCGCACCCGGATCGCCGCAATGGAAGAGGACGAGAACGCGCGCGTGCGCGGCGAGATAACGGAGAGGCTCGTCCCCTATAAGGAAGCGCTTCTTGAAAACACCGCCGCGATAGCGAGGCTCGATTTCGCGCTCGGCAAGGCGAGGCTCGCCGAAAAGACCGGCGCGGTCATGCCGCGTGTCGGCTCCGAAAGGTTCGCTCTCACGGGGATGACGAATCCCAGATATTCCGCCGTCCTCAGCGAAAAAGGGCTTGAGTTCATGCCCGTTTCGCTTTTGCTCGAGCGCGGCTCGGTCGTAATCACCGGCGCAAATATGGGCGGCAAGTCCGTCGCGATAAAGACGCTCGCATTGAACGTGACGCTCGCCATGTGCGGATATTTCGTGTTCGCGGACGCCGCGGAGCTTCCCTATATGGACGATATCTGTATGCTCAGCGAGGACAGGGAGGACGTGGAGAGCGGACTTTCCACCTTCGGCGGGGAGATGAAGGCGTTCGACGCGATGCTTTCGGCAACGCGGAACAAGGGAAACGTGCTCGTGCTCCTCGACGAATTCGCAAGGGGCACCAATCCATTCGAGGGCGCTAAGCTGGTCAAGGCGGCGGCGAGGCTCTTCAACGAAAGGACGAACACCTTCGCCGTCATAGCCACGCATTTCGACGGCGTATCGAGACTTGCTAAACTCCATTTCCGCGTGGCGGGGCTTAAGGAAAACGATCCCGAAACGCTCAGGGCGCGGCTTGCCTCGGGCGCCGGCGATCTATCTAAGTTCATGGATTACGGACTTTATCCCGTTCCTCCCGACGAAGAGCCGCCGAGGGACGCGGTTAAGATAATAAAGGCGCTCGGCGTGAGCCGGGAATACACTGATCTCATCGATAACTGAACATGGAGGCAAATATGCAGACCATTGATCTTTACAACACGCTGACGCGCTCGGTCGAGCCGGTAAAAACACATGAGCCCGGAAAGCTCACCATGTACACCTGCGGACCGACCGTCTATCACTACGCGCATATAGGCAATCTCCGCACCTATATAATGGAGGACGTGCTCCAGAAGCTCTTCGAGCTTGACGGCTATAAGGTGAAGAGAGCGATGAACATCACCGACGTCGGCCATCTTACCTCCGACGCGGACACGGGCGAGGACAAGATGCTCGAAGGCGCGAAGCGCGAGGGCAAGACCGCCATGGAGATCGCGAAGTTCTATACCGACGCGTTCTTTTCAGACTGCGAAAAGCTGAACATCAAAAAGCCCGAGACCGTCGTTCCCGCGACGAGCTGCATACCGGAATTCATCGAGCTTATCCAAAAGCTCTTCGATAAGGGCTATGCGTATCAGGCGGGCGGCAACGTCTATTTCGACACCTCGAAGGTCACGGACTACTACTGCCTGACAGGCCATTCCGCGGACGACCTCATGGTCGGCGTGCGCGACGACGTCACCGAGGATGAAAACAAGAGGAACAAGACCGACTTCGTACTCTGGTTCACGACCTCGAAGTTCGGCGAACAGGAGCTGAGGTGGGATTCCCCCTGGGGCTACGGCTATCCCGGCTGGCATATCGAGTGCTCGGCGATCAGCTTGAAGAACCTCGGCGAATACCTCGACCTCCACGCGGGCGGAGTTGACAACATTTTCCCGCATCACACCAACGAGATCGCCCAGTCCGAGGCGGCGATAGGGCACCCCTGGTGCACGCACTGGTTCCACCCGAGGCATCTTAACGACAAGTCGGGCAAGATGTCGAAATCGAAGGGCGGCATCCTCACGGTCTCCGTGCTGGAGGAGAAGGGCTATAAGCCTCTCGCGTACAGGTATTTCTGCCTGCAGAGCCATTACTTGAAGCAGCTCGTTTTCAGCTGGGAGTCCCTTGACAACGCCGAGCAGGCGTACGACAAGCTGATCGCGAGGATCGCCTCGGTAAAGGCGAAGGCGAAGGGCGAGCCCGACGCCGAAAAGGTCAGCGAATACAAGGAAAAGTTCATCGAGACCGTCGGCGACGACCTGAACACCTCGATGGGTCTTACCCTCGTTTACGAGGTGCTGAAGGCCGACATGGACGACGCGACGAAGATCGCTGTCATAAAGGAGTTCGACAAGGTGCTCTCGCTCGACCTTCTCTCCGGCGTTCCCGAGAAGGAAGAGGACGAAGGCGCGGATCCGCACCTCGAGGAGCTTCTTAAGCTCCGCGCCGAGGCGAAGAAGAACCGCGACTGGGCGACCGCCGACAGGATCCGCGACGAGGTCAAGGCGGCGGGCTACATGATAGTCGACACCCCCGAAGGGGCGAAACTCAAGAAAATCTGAACTTAATTTAAGGAGTCAAAATATGAAAAAACTGCGTAAGCTCTCAGCTCTTCTCATTGCAGTAATGCTCGTCTTCGCTTTCGCGGCGATAGCGAATGCACAGGGGGAAGCTCCGAAAGAAACCGAAATTCCCGTCGAGCCTGCCGAGGTTCCCACGACAGGCGCGGAACCCGACGCGACCGAGAACCCCATTCCCGAAGGCTACCAGATCGGGCTGTTCGTGCTCGACGGCGAGGGCAAGACCGTTCCCGCATCAGCAGGGCTCTTATCCTGCATGACCGGCGGCAGCGTTGACCTTTTCATAAAGCACGACTATCAGATCGTCGCGAAGCTCTACAATTCCAAGAACGAGTATCTTGAGCCGGACACCGAGCTCATTCTGGGCGTCGACGACTTAAGCGGGCACACCACGCTCGAGCATAACCGCGTGATCCTTCACGCTTCCGACACTCCCTACACCTTCTCGCTCAGGATCTTAAGCACCACCGCGGAAAACGGCGAGACGAGCTATCCCATCTCCGTAAAGCGCTTCAAGATCGAAGCGACCGATCTGCTCATCGCCGCTCTAGCGATCTACCTGGTCGTGAGCGTGTTCAGGAAGAACAGCTCGCTTTTCAGCAACGAGTTCATCAAAGAGGAGAAGAAGCCCCTTTATAACAAGCTCATCACCGCTCTCGGCGTAGCAGCCGGCATCGTGCTCATCGCTGGCGCCGTGATCGGCATCTGCTTCAGCTATCTCGACTGGGCTAAGATCGTAAGGTACGTCCTCATGGGTCTCGGCGCGGTGCTCATTATCGGCATGTTCGTCGTTAACAACGTTATGACCGACAAGGAAAAGCGAGACAAGGCTGCGCAGACCGCGCGCACCGGCGGCGGCAATGCTTCGAAGGCGGCGTTCGAGTTCGACGGCACCGAGCCCACTCTCGACGAGGTGCTCGAAAACATGAAGAACGAGCAGAAGAACGGGGAAAACTGATCCCGAAAGAAAATGGAAAAGAAAAAGGATAACTGGGTAAAGCGCTGCGCGAAGAGGTACTTTGTGGACGCCCTAGGCTCCATGGCGAAGGGCCTTTTCGCGACGCTCCTCACGGGAACGATACTCGGCGCGGCAGCGACGCTTATTGAGCTCGCCGCCGGCGAAGAACCGGGAGCGTTCCTTGCGGCCGTGATCGCGTTCATAAGAGCCGTCGTTTCGGTCGCGCAGAACGGCTGCGTGGTCGGCGCGGCGATCGGCGTAGCCATCGCTCAGGGCATGAAGGTTTCGCCTCTCGCCATGTTCTCCGCGGCTGTCACCGGTGCCATCGGCTATACGAGCGGAGCGGGCGGAGCCGGCCCCGTAGGCGCCTATATCGCCGCGATAGTCGGCGCTGAGCTCGGAAACCTCGTTTCCGGCAAAACCAAGGTCGACATACTCGTAGTGCCCCTCGTGTCGATACTCTCCGGCGGTCTCGTCGGATATATGCTCGGCACGCCGCTCGGCGCGTTCATGCGCTGGCTCGGCGGAGTCATAGGTCTCGCGACCTATATGAGCCCCATCCCCATGGGCATCGTGATCTCCGTGGTCATCGGCCTCGTGCTGACCGCGCCCATATCGAGCGCGGCGATCTGCTCCATGATATTCGTCATCAATACCGAGACCATGGACGCGAACACCGCCTACGGGCTCATGCTCGCGGCCGGCGCCGCGACCGTCGGCTGCTCCTGCCAGATGGTAGGCTTTGCGGCCGCGTCCTTCCGTGAGAACAAATGGGGCGGTCTCCTCTCGCAGGGGCTCGGCACTTCGATGCTCCAGGTGCCGAATATCGTAAGGCATCCCGCGATACTCATCCCGCCGACGCTTGCCGCGGCGATATTGGGCCCCATCGCCACTACCGTGCTGCCAATGTTCAACCAGGGCATCAACGCCGGCATGGGCACCTGCGGCTTCGTGGGACAGATCGGCACCTATATCACCATGCTCGGCATGGAGAACCCCGATCCGTGGTGGTGGATAACCGTTAAGGTGCTGCTCCTCCACTTAGTGCTTCCCGCCGCGATAGCGCTCGGGGCGTCCGAGCTCATGCGGAAGCTCGGCTGGATCAAAAAGAACGATATGCTTCTGGAGTAATGATGGAGTTTTCGATCAAAACAGCGGAATTCGTGACGAGCGCGGGGCTCACTCTGGAGCTCCCGCAGCCCGCCGGCGCGGAGATCGCCGTCGTCGGCAAGTCGAACGTCGGCAAATCCTCGCTCATCAATTCGCTTACGGGCAGGAACAAGCTCGCGAAGACCTCCGCAACTCCCGGCAAGACGAGGCTCATCAACTACTTCCTGCTTAACGGCGAGTTCTATCTCGTCGATCTTCCGGGCTACGGCTACGCCAAGGCGCCGAAGGACGACCAGAAGAAATGGGGCGAGCTGATGGAGAGGTATCTTTCCTCGGGCAGGGTGAGCCACCTGTTTATGCTGATAGACATAAGGCACGACCCCACCGAGCTCGACAGGCAGATGTTCGGCTATATGCTCTATTACGGCATACCCTACACCCTCATCGCGACGAAGGCCGACAAACTCGCGAAATCCAAGCGAAAACAGGCCGCGAACGCGCTCGCGAAGAAGCTCGGCGCGCCGCCCTACGCGATAGCGTATTCGTCGGAAACGGGCGACGGCAGGGCGGAGCTTCTTGAAAGGATCGGCGCGGTCGTTCACCCCGACGCCGAGATCTCCGGAACAGCCGCCGAATAATTTTTGAAAAAAACTATTGACATAAAAGAGGCATATGCGCATAATAGCATAATAAGATGACTGCGGGGCGCCCCCCTGCGCGACGCTGTGCTTTATGGAGGAAGAAACAATGGGTCTGAAGAAATGTCCCAAGTGCGAACTCAACTATATAAAGGATGACGAAAAGCTCTGCAACGTTTGCAAACGTTCCGCGAAGCACGAGGAGGAGCCCGAGGAGGAGCTCATGTGCATCGAGTGCGGCGAGCATCCCGCCATGAAGGGCAAGGAGCTCTGTCCCGAGTGCTATAAGGAGAGCCTGCGTCAGCAGAAGCTCCAGAAGCAGCGCTCGGAATCGATCGACGGTATGGATTTCGAGGACGTTGACGACGTTTCGGACGTAAGCCTCCCCGACGAGGAGATACCGACCGGCGATATGCCCGACGAGCTTGCGGATGAGTTCGAGGAGGAAATGGACGGTAAGCAGGCCGAGCCCGAGGAGGGCGAGATCGAGTTCTCGAACGGACTCTCGCTCGAAGCGCTTGAGGAGGACGAGGCGGACGAACCCGCCGATTCCTACGACGACGTTGACGACGGCGTGACTCCCGCCAGGATGAAGCGCAAATAATCATCTGAATTTTTCACTATATGAAGATCTTTGCCATAGCCGATTTGCACATGGACGGCGGCGCGGGCAAACCCATGGACGTCTTCGGACCGAACTGGGCCGGCCACTGCGAGCGCATATTCGGCTCGTGGCAAAGCTGCGTTTTGGACGAAGACGCGGTGCTCATACCCGGCGATATCAGCTGGGCGATGCGCTTTTATGAAGCGCTTCCCGACCTTATGAGGATAGCGGAGCTTCCGGGCAGGAAGGTGCTCCTTCGGGGCAATCACGACTTCTGGTGGAGCTCGCCAACGCGCATGCGCTCCGCGCTCCCCGAAAAGATGAGCGTTATCCAGAACGACGCGGTCGATCTCGGCCCCGCCGTCGTATGCGGCTCAAGGGGCTGGATACTGCCCGCGGACGACGGCTTCTCCGCCGACGACCGCAAGATCTACGAGCGGGAACTCTTAAGGCTGGAGCTTTCGCTTGCCGCCGCCCAAAGGCTCGCGAAGGGCGAAAAACCGATCATCGCCATGATGCATTTCCCGCCGCTTTTAAAGGACGGCGAGCCCACGGGCTTTTCAAAAAAGCTCGCGGAGTACGGCGTAAGCGTCTGCGTCTACGGCCATCTGCACGGCGAGGGCGCATGGGGCGCGGGCTTCACGGGCGAGCTCGACGGAACGCGCTACGAGCTCTGCTCGGCCGACAGCCTCGGGTTCATGCCGAAGCGGATATTCGAAGCGAATGCGGAGGACTGCGGCCATGAATAATAAGTCAAAGATATCGATGATCATATCGGCGGTATTCACCGTCCTGGTCATAGTCCTGATCGTCGGCGCACTTATTCAGGGCAGGTTCTCATCCTGCTCCGAAAAATACGCGAAGGACAATATCCCCCTCGTCCGGAGCGTGCTCATTGAAAACAAAAAGACCTCGAAAACTCCCGGCAGGCCGGAGAATACGGACAAATACATCGTATTGAGATACAAAAAGGACGGGGATACCGTCTCGGGACTCACAAAGGGCTTAAGCCCCTATAAGTCCTGGACCGAGGACGACATCCGGGATATCGAGCTCGTTATTATCGTCAGGTCTTCGTATGAGACAAAGACGTACAACGTATCGCAGAACGGCACCTACGGAGGCAGGACGACGATATCGTCGGAATCGGTCACGATAGAATTCTATAACACGCTGAACGGAAGAACGTTCGAGACGAGGAAGATCAAGGGCAGCCCGCTTCCCGAAAAGACCTCATCCGGGCGCGATCTTACCGTTTCCGACAGTCAGATCAAAAAGGTGATCGACGCCGTGCTGAAAGGCGAGGAGCCGGACGAAGCGGAGACTCCCGCGAAGGAAAGGCCGGACGTGCCCGACTGGGTCCCCGCCGTCGTCTCGTTCGTCATATTCCCCGGAGTCGTTTTCCTGATAATATTCCTTGTCAAAAGGGCGAAACGGAAAAAGCAGTAAGGAAAACGGTATGGACGAAAAGAAAAAATATAAGCAGTGGATCGTTATCGGAGCGATCGTGGCAGTAATACTCATCATTGTACTCAGCTCGGTGAAGAAAAGCCGCGAGGAGGGCCGGCTAAAGGCGAACTGCGATCTTGTCGCGGAGGTGTTCGGCGACAGCATCGGGAACCGCATCAGGAACAAGGGCGTCAATGAGAGCGCGGCTCCCGCAAACGCAAAGTCTTTCATAATATTCCGCCTCGACAGCGCGGGCAATGTGATAAATTACTTTACCCGCGGGATCAACGCCTCAAAGGAGTGGACGAAGGAGGAGCTTGATTCGGTCGACTGCATCGTGTTCGCTTTCTACGATCTCGACACGCACACGTACAACGAGACCTCGAACGGCAGAGCTACCGGAAGGACCTCGAGGGTCACGACCGATAAGTACAAAACGTACTATTACAACCCCGCCGAAGACGCGGTCTTCAAAGCGGAAACCTTGAACAGCGGGGGACTGCCCAGCCAAACCACGAATCCGAAGAGCACGAGAGTCACCGACTCCGCGCTGATCGGGAGCGTCAGATCCGCGCTCGGGATATTCTATATCCCGGCCTCCGCATATGCGTGCGCGGCGGCTGTCGCCGTCATCTGCGGAGTGACGGCGGTATTCATATTCTTCTCGGTAAAGAGGATAAAGGCAAAGAGAGAGCAATAACAAAAAGAGCGCCGTTCAACGAACGGAGCTCTTTTCATCTGTCTTGAATTATTTCTTCGCGGTCTGAGCGGCAACTTCCTCGGCGAAATTGTCTTCGCGCTTCTGGAGGCCTTCGCCCATCTCGTAGCGGACGAACCTGATAACGTCGAAGCGGCCGTTGATCATGGTGCGGACGGACTCGTCCTGGTTCTTTACGAAGGGCTGCTCAAGGAGGCAGACCTCCTTATAGTACTTCTCGATACGGCCTTCGACCATCTTCTCGATGATGGCGGCGGGCTTGGGCTTCGGCTCGTTCATAGCCTGGGCACGGAGGACCTCGCGCTCGTGATCGAGCTCGGCCTGGTCGCAGTCGGCCTTGTCGATGCAGGTGGGCTTCGCAGCCGCGATCTGCATGGCGACGTCGTGAACGGCAGTGCCCTCGGTCTTATCGGAGACCTGGAGGAGAACGCCGATCTTGCCGCCCATGTGGATGTAGGAATCGCAGACGCCCTCGATGCGCTCGAAGCGGCGGATGGTGATCTTCTCGCCGATCTTGGCAACGGAGGTGTTGATGAGGTTCTCAACGGTCATGGACTCGTCAAGAGCGTAGGTCTGAGCCATAAGCTCCTCGACCGTGGCGGGAGCCTTCTTCGCGATGTGCTTCGCGATGTTGCGGGCGAGCTCTTTGAAAGCGTCGGTCTTGGCAACGAAGTCGGTCTCGCAGTTCAGCTCAACGATAACGCCGACCTTGCACCCGTCGCAGACGAAGCAGTCGACAACGCCCTCGGCGGCAATGCGCAGGGCCTTCTTTGCGGAAGCGGCAAGGCTCTTCTCACGAAGATAGTCCATAGCCTTTTCCATATCGCCGTCGCACTCCTTAAGAGCCTTCTTGCAGTCCATCATGCCGGCGCCGGAGCGCTCGCGCAGAGTCATAACGTCTTTAGCGGTGAATTCCATGTTATTTTCTCCTTTTAAAAATGCACTGGTTGCCGAAACGGCCGGAATCAGAAGTTGTCCTCTTCTTCGGCCTTTTCGATGGTGGTATCGACGGCGTGGTCGGTCATCTGCTCGCCCTGCTTGCCCTCGATAACGGCGTCGGCGATCTTGGCGGCGATCAGCTTGACGGCGCGGATGGCGTCGTCGTTGCCGGGGATGACGTAATCGACGTCATCGGGATCGCAGTTGGTGTCGACGATGGCGACTATGGGGATGCCGAGGCAGCGGGCTTCCTGAACGGCGATGTGCTCCTTCCTGGGGTCGACAACGAACATGCAGCTGGGGAGCTTCTTCATCTCTTTGATACCGCCGAGGTTCTTCTCGAGCTTATCCTGGATGTACTTGAGCTTAACGACTTCCTTCTTGGGAAGGAGATCGAAGCTGCCGTCCTCTTCCATCTTCTCGATCTCGCGGAGCTTCGCGATACGGCTCTGGATGGTCTTGAAGTTGGTGAGGAGGCCGCCCAGCCAGCGCTGGTTCACGTAGAACATCTCGCAGCGCTTGGCTTCCTGCTCGATGGACTCCTGAGCCTGCTTCTTGGTGCCGACGAAAAGAACGGTGCCGTTGTCCATAGCAACGTCACGAACGAAAGCGTAAGCTTCGTCGATCTTTTTAACGGTCTTCTGAAGGTCGATGATGTAGATCCCGTTGCGCTCGGTGAAGATGTACTCGCGCATTTTGGGGTTCCAGCGGCGGGTCTGATGACCGAAATGGACGCCCGCCTCGAGGAGCTGCTTCATAGAAATGACTGACATAAAAATAACCTCCCGTTAATTTATTCCTCCCCGCGCTTCATCCCCTGAAGGTACCGCGTTTTTCGCGGACGGGCCCCCGGGTCCGCACGGGTGAGTTTTATGCCAAATGCTATTGTAACACACGGAAAATCAATAAACAAGAGTTCTTTTTGATTTTTTAAAGATATATTTCACGTTTTTTCCCGTATTTGCTTATTGAACGGCGGCGCGGGATATGATATACTATTTGTGTATGATTATTCCCTGCAGGCATGGGGGAGAAGGAGCGGAAAGATGAAGAAGAACAAAAACGTGATAATCAGACTGATAGTCTGCGCGGCGATACTCGCCGTGCTCATCCCATTGGGCTTTCTCACCAAGGTCATAACGCCGGAGAAGCTCGGGAACATTAAGATCGACGGCGCCGTTATCTGGCGGCTCGCGCTCATGATAATCGGCGTGGTGGCGGTCGAAACGCTGCTCGTAGTGCTGCTCGGGATCCCGAAGCCCAACAATCACCGCGCGCGTTCCGTGCTGTCCATAATCCAGAGCCTTCTCAAGTACGTCGCGTTCATCGTGATCCTCTGCTGGGGACTTACGATAATCGGCGTGAACGTTTCGACCATTGTAGCGAGCGTTGGGATAGTCGCCCTGGTCGTCGGCTTCAGCGCGGAGAGCCTCATCGCGGACGTTGTTACCGGCGCGTTTATGATATTCGAGAATCAGTATAACGTCGGCGACATAGTCGAGGTCGACGGCTTCCGCGGCACGGTAACTAACATCGGCATCCGCACCACCTGCATTTCGGATCCGGGCGACAACGTCAAGATCGTCAACAATTCCTCGATGAAGAACATTCTCAACCGTTCCGACAGGGTCTCGCTCGCCGTCAGCGATATCGCGATCCCCTACGGCACCGACCTCGAAAAGCTGGAGGAACAGCTCCCCGAGCTCATGGTCAGGATCGCCGCGGCGAATCCCGAGGTCATGAAGGCTCCGCCGAGGTATCTGGGAGTTCAGAAGCTCGCCGACAGCTCGGTCGTATTGAGATTTGCCGTGAGCGTGGACGAAAAGGATATCTATTCCGGCATGAGGCTTCTGAACCACGACCTGCTTTTAGGCTTCAGAAAGCTCGGCGTCGAGTGCCCGTTCCCGCAGGTCGACGTCCATACGGACAAATAAGAGCTCCTTTTAAGGAGGTTCACGCATGGAATATCTGAAACCGCCGGACGAGTACGCCTCGCCGCCGGAGGAGTTCAAGACGCCGCCGGAGGAGTACGCGCTCCCGGAAAACGAATTTTACGGACAGAAACCGGTAAAAAGAGCCGCGGAGGAGGATAACCGCCACCGCCGTCTCCTAAGGATGATACTTATCCCGGTCGCCGCTGCGGCAGGTGCGATCGCGCTGCTTTTCGCGTCGATAGGCTACGATCCCCTCGGAGGGGATTTCCTCGGCGCGCACGCGGATGCGACCGAGACCCCGTCGCCCGACGGCACTCCCGAACCGACCGAGCCGCCCATCCACATAGAGACTCCCGAGCCTACAGCGACTCCCGAGCCTACGCCCGTTCCCGAGGGCGACTGGGACGACGCATTCCCCGAGCTTGACAATTTAGATCCCGACTTCGAGGGCGAATACTCGTGGAGCGGCACAGGCCGCGATAATTCCGAGGAGTACATCAGAGTCATAGAAACGGGGAACGAAGACTACACGTTCATCGTAATGGGCGGCGCGTGGGCGAAGATGACCGACAGCAACGGCAATCCGAACACGGTTAAGACGGTCGAAGGCCTTTCCTACGACAGGGAGACGAACACGCTCACCATGACGGATTTCACGGGCGAGGAGCTGGACGTCAACCTCATGGGCAACGGCTTCACCATCCGCCTCGAGGGCGAAAACCGGATCGGCAAGATCAGCGTCTGGGGAGCCATGTACGGCGGGAGCCTGACGATAAGAGGCCCCGGCAAGCTGACCGTCACCGGCGCGGGCTCCGCCCCGTCGATACTCCTTAACGCGGAGTCGTCCGGAAGCTGCCTCATGATAGCCGGCGACGCGACGGTCGATATCTACGGCGAGTACACCATCGCGGTGGTCGACACCACTCTTTCGAAGGCGCTTTACTACCTTATGCCCATAGACATGACCGGCGGCACGATGCAGCTCGTCGATACCGACGAGGCGACCGGATACGGACTGTTCATGGTGCTCGACGAAAACGGCGAGATATCGCACCACGTCACGTTCACGCCGAGATGGGTGATCGAAGAACCCGACCCCGAATGAAAAACGAAACGCTCCGCAAATTAAATGCGGAGCGTTTCTTCTGTCACACCATGGAGGTTATTCCCTTCCACAGCTTCTTTCCGTCGCGCTTCATTTTCTTTCCGACGACGGGATACATGGCGGTCACAGCGACCGTGGCGGCAGTCATGCCGAGCGCCATTCCGGCGGCAAAGCCCCAAAGCTTCATGATCAAAGACCCCCTTCTTTTTTTCATGAAAAGTATTTGCTTTAAGGGCTTAAAAAATAAGCTGAAAAATATGGAAAAGCATATATGCCCGTGATATAATGAAGTCAAAATACAGACGGAGGAAAAATATGGAAAACATCGTACTTAAAACAATGCTCGAAAGAAGCTCGATAAGGGCGTACACCGACGAGAAACTGACCGATGAGGAGCTCTGCGCGCTCGAGCAGGCGGCGCTCTCCGCGCCCACGGCGATGAACCGCCGCGAGCAGAGGTTCATATTCGTGACCGACGACGGCATGCTCGAAAGGCTCGAGAATGCGATCATGAAGAGCATAATCGACTCGGGCAATACGGATTTTGCCGAGAGGATAAAGAGCCGCGGAGGAAAGACCACCTACAACGCAAGGCTCATCGTCATAATCGTCAATAAGCCCGCTCATTTCTCGAGGGTGGACGCGGGCATCGCGGTCGAGAATCTCGCGCTAGCCGCGAAGAGCTTAGGCCTCGACAGCGTCATTCTCGGCATGCCGGAGGGCGCGTTCGCGGGTGAGTACGGCGAGGCGCTCCGCAGGGAGTTCCGCTTCCCCGAGGGGTACGAGTTCTCCATCGCGATCGGCATCGGCCACAAAGCGACCGAGAAGGAACCGCACGAGCGGGACCTTGACCATATCATTCACATCGACTGACCGCCTAAAAATCCTTTCGGGGAGCGGGAAAATCCGATCCCCGATATTTTTTCCGCTTCCGGACCCGCAAGGAGCCTCATGCCGCGGCGCATGCCGAGTATCACGGCGCTCTCGGCGTTGGACGCGCGCTTCACCGGTATCCCGAGGAGCCGTTCGAGGCTTTCGGGCATAAGGTACATATTCGCTCCGCCGCCGATGAGGGTGACTCCCGTATCGAGAAGATCCGCCGCGGCGTCGGGGTGAAGATCCCCGATGACCGAGGTGAGGAACGCGGCGAACCTTCGCATGACAGGCTCCGACGCCTCGATGATCTCGCGCGTTCTGACCGCCCGCATGAGCGGCTGCCCGGTCGCGGAGTCCTTGCCGTGGACGCGAAGCAGGGGGGTCTTAAGCTCTTTTTTTATCTTTTCCGCGGCGTAAAAGCTGATGAGCGTGCTGTGCTCCATGGCGAAATGCGCCTGTATGCGGCTGTCGAAAGCGGAGCTTCCGAACGGAGCGCAGGCTCTTTTAAGGACGCCGCCGTTCGCCGTGACTATCGCGCTTATGCGGTCGCGGCCTATATTTACTGTCAGATTCGCCTCGGGACTGCCTATGTCGACTCCCGCTCCGATCGCCCCCGCGAGAGCGCCGTCGACGATCCTCGTTTCGGTAAAGCCCGCCTCGCGCCCGACCTCGAGCGCGGCGGAAAGCTCGGTGGAGCTTACGTCAAAAGGCGACGCTATCCGAAGCCCCGCTCCCGCGAGGGTGTGCCTTTTTAGCATATCGAGGGAGAATCTCCTAAGCATCAGGGCGCAGAGCGTCACGTTCGCGATCGTGCCGCGCACGGGGTAGACGCTCGTCGCGTTCAGCAGCTCTCCCGCCTCGCGCCCCACCGCGAGCACGCGGTTCGAGTTCGCGGGGTCGAGAGCGACGCGCGTTTCGTCCGATTTAAGTCTTGTCCTCGACGCGAGCCGCGTATAAGAGGAGCCGAGATCCGCCGCAATAATGAATTCAAACATAAAAATCCTCCGCTCATCGGGTGTTGATAATGATTATTATTCCCGAAAGCGGAGGATATTTACTCAATGCCCAAAAAATCAGAAATGAGGCGTTATGCCGACAGCTTTCAGCATCCGGTAAACGAGATGCACCGGAAGCCCGACGACCGAGCTGAAATTGCCTTCGACCCGCTCGACGAACACGGAGAACGCCCCCTGTATGGCGTACGCGCCGGCCTTGTCGAGGGGTTCTCCGGAGGAAACGTAGGCCTCTATTTCCCGGTCGTCAAGCTCCGTAAAGGTGACGCGCGCGCTGTCCGAATCGACGTACGCCGCGGCGCCGCCCTTTCCGTCTGGAACGATCAGCGCGACGCCCGTATGCACGGTGTTCGTCCGCCCGCTCTCAGCGCGCAGCATCCTCGCGGCGTCGGACCTTGAGCGCGGCTTTCCGAGTATCTCGCCGTCAAGCGCGACGACGGTATCCGAGCCGAGCACCGCCGCGTTTTCGCGCCTCGAAACGGGCAGGCTTTCCCATACCGCTTCCGCCTTTAAAAGCGAGAGCTTCCGGACGAGCTCCGACGGGTCGTCCTCCTTTACCGCGCTCTCGTCGGCTTCGGACTTTATCACGGTAAAATCGTATCCGCAGGAAATCAAAAGGTCGCGCCTTCTTTCGGATCCGCTCGCAAGTATCAGCTCCATTTTTCACACTCCGGCATCTTGATTCTAAAAGCTATTGTATCATCGGCGGAGGCTTTTTTCAAGCGCGGGAGGGGGAGGGTGCGGCAAAGAAATATACACGGGTTTTTGCCCGGGAAGCTATTTACACGAAGGAATATTTATGATATCATTTTATCTTGAAAAGGTATTACCATTTATGTAAAACCGCATACGAAAAAAGACAAAGGACGGGACGGCAGAATATGAAAAAAACGGCTCTGATACTTGGTTCGGATTCCGATCTTCCCATCGCCCAGAAGGCGGCGGACGTACTTAAAAAACTCGACATGCCCTATGAAATGCATATAATGAGCGCTCACCGCACGCCCGAAGCTACGGCGGAGTTCGCGGGGAACGCCGCGGCGAACGGCTTCGGCGTGATAGTCGCGTTCGCAGGCAAGGCGGCGCATCTTGCGGGCGTTATCGCCGCGCACACGCTCGTTCCAGTGATCGGAGTTCCCATAAAGGGCTCCGACCTCGGCGGCATGGACGCGCTTTTGTCGACCGTGCAGATGCCCTCAGGCATTCCCGTCGCGACGGTCGCCATCGACGGCGGCGCGAACGCCGCTTGGCTCGCTGCGAGGATACTCGCCCTTTCGGATAATGAGCTTAACGATAAGCTCGCCGGCGAGAGGGAGCGCATGACCCGCGAGGTCATGGAGAAGGACAGAAAAATAAACCTCAACTGAAAGGATCAAGGATATGAAAAGTTCAAGCAAAAGCTACGCCGAGGCGGGCGTCGACATCACCGCGGGCTATGAGGCGGTCAAGAGGATAAAGGAACACGTCAAAAGGACGAACATTCCCGGCACCGCTTCGGAGCTGGGCGGCTTCGGCGGCGCGTTCGAGCTCATGGGCTATAAGGAGCCCGTCCTCGTCTCCGGCACGGACGGCGTGGGCACGAAGCTCAAGCTCGCCTTCCGCATGGACAAGCACGACACCATCGGCATCGACTGCGTCGCCATGTGCGTGAACGACGTCGTATGCTCCGGCGCTTCTCCCATATTCTTCCTCGATTATATCGCGACGGGCAAGCTCATCCCCGAGAGGATCGAACAAATCGTCAAGGGCGTCGCGGACGGCTGCGTCGAGTCCGGCTGCGCGCTTATCGGCGGTGAGACCGCCGAGATGCCGGGCTTCTATCCCGAAAACGAATACGACCTTGCCGGCTTCGCGGTAGGCGTCGTCGAAAAGAGCAAGATGATGTCGAACGGCAACGTCAAGGCGGGCGACGTGATAATCGCCATGCCGTCGTCCGGCGTGCACTCGAACGGCTTCTCGCTCGTAAGGAAGATATTCGACGTCGACGGCGGAGAGCTTGATGAGTTCGTGCCCGAGCTCGGAAAAACGCTCGGCGAGGCGCTGCTCGTCCCGACGAGGCTTTACGTAAAGCCCGTCAAGGCGCTCCGTGAGGCGGCGGAGGTACACTCTCTCGCGCACATCACGGGCGGCGGCTTCTATGAAAACATTCCCCGCGCCATCCCGGAAGGGCTCACCGCGAAGGTGTACCGCGACCGCGTCCGTGTGCTTCCGATATTCGACTATATCGCAAAGCGCGGGAACATCCCCGAGAGGGATATGTTCAACACCTTCAACATGGGCGTCGGCATGATCGCGACCGTTCCCGAAAAGGATGCGGACGCGGCGATCGCCGCGCTTAAGGAAACCGGCGTCGACGCTTACGTTGTCGGCGAGGTCATCGCCTCCGACGAGGGAGTCATCGTATGCTGAAGGCCAAAACAGCGGTGCTCGTTTCGGGCGGCGGCACTAACCTCCAGGCGCTCATCGACGCGGAAAGGCGGGGGGAACTCCCGCATGCGGAGATCAGCCTAGTCGTGTCGAACAGGGAATCCGCCTACGCGCTTCAGAGGGCGAAGGACGCCGGCATCCGCGCGGAATACGTGAAGAGCGACGCCGCCTTCGAGACGGGGCTTCTGTCCCTTCTCGGGGAAGAGGGGATACAGCTCATCGTTCTTGCGGGATTCCTGCGGATACTGAGCGCGGATTTCATCAAAAGGTACGAGGGCAGGATAATAAACGTCCATCCGTCGCTGATCCCGTCCTTCTGCGGCATGGGCTTTTACGGACTCAAGGTGCATGAGGCTGCGCTTTCCCGCGGAGTGAAGCTCACCGGCGCGACGGTGCATATCGTCACCGCCGAGGCGGACGCCGGTCCCATACTTCTCCAGAAGGCGGTCGAGGTAGAAGAAGGCGACACGCCGGAGATTCTCCAGAAGCGCGTAATGCGGGAGGCGGAGTGGATACTCCTCCCGAGGGCGCTTGAAATGCTTGCAAAAGGAATAAGCGAGGATAAATAACATGTTAGATCTCTATTCACTTCTCCGCACACAGAAATACTCCGGCAGGGGAATCATCCTCGGCACGACGCCTTCGGGCAGGATCGCGATAGCCTACTTCATCATGGGCAGATCCGCTTCGAGCCGCGCAAGGCGCTTCGTCCGCGACGGACGTGATCTTGCGATCAAGTACACGGCGGATAAGGATCCCGAGCACGCCGAGCTCATCATCTATTCGCCCATCCGCGTTCTCGGAAACAAAATCATCGTCACGAACGGAGACCAGACCGATACGGTCTATGAGGCGCTGCGCCTCGGCGGGAGCTTCGAGAGCGCCCTTAAAACAAGGTGCTTTGAGCCCGATCCCCCTCATTTCACGGCGAGGATCAGCGGCATGGTCACGACGGAGAACGGCGTTCCCTCCTACGAGCTTTCGGTATTAAAGGCGGGCGACGACGAGGGAAAGACCTGCGTCCGCAGCTTCTTTATGTATGAGAAGCAGGAGGGCGTCGGGCACTTCATCCACACCTATATGGGAGGCACGGACAAGCTCAGGACCTTCGAGGGCGAGCCGTGGGAGGTCGCGATACCCGACGGCATCGACGAATTCACTAACGCCGTCTGGAACGGCATTGACGACGACAACAAGGTCGCGCTCTACGTAAGGCTCTCAGATCCAGCGACGGGCGAATACGAGGACAGGCTTATCAACAAATACGAATAAGGGAAGGAACGAAAAATGAAGGAATTACTGCTTAAATACGGCTGCAACCCCAACCAGGCGCCCGCGTACCTCACGATGAAGGACGGGCGGGATCTTCCCTTTGAGATATTGAACGGCAACCCCGGCTACATCAATTTCCTCGACGCGCTCAATTCGTGGCAGCTCGTGAAGGAGCTCTCGAAGGCGCTCTCGCTTCCCGCCGCGGCGTCGTTCAAGCACGTTTCCCCCGCGGGAGCGGCGGTCGGCGTGCCCCTCTCCGACGTCATGAAGAAAAAGCTCTTCGTCGAGAATATAACCGATATCAACGATTCTCCGCTCGCCTGCGCCTACGCGAGGGCGAGGGGCGCAGACCGTATGTCAAGCTTCGGCGACTTCATCGCGCTCTCCGAGGTCTGCGATCTCACCACCGCGAAGGTCATAAAGCCCGAGGTCTCGGACGGCGTGATCGCTCCCGGCTACGACCCCGACGCTCTGGAGCTGCTTAAGACCAAAAAGGGCGGCAAGTACTGCATAATCAAGATGAGCCCCGTCTACGAGGCTCCCGAGTACGAGACCAAGGAGGTCTTCGGCGTGAGCTTCACGCAGAGGCGCAACGACGCCGTGCTCGACGGGACCGTACTTACCAACATCGTGACCGAGAACAAGGAGCTTCCCGATTCCGCGAAGCGCGATCTGATCGTCGCGATGATCACTCTGAAATACACCCAGTCGAATTCCGTCTGCTACGCGGTCGACGGTCAGGCGATAGGCGTCGGCGCGGGACAGCAGTCGCGCATCCACTGCACGAGGCTTGCAGGCGACAAGGCGGACAACTGGCTCCTTCGCGAGCATGATAAGGTGCTTTCCCTGCCTTTTAAAGACGGTATCGCGAGGCCCGACAGGGACAACTGCATCGACTGCTATATCTCCGACCACGCGGAGGACGTGCTCGCGGAAGGCGAGTGGCAGAGGTTCTTTAAGGAAAAACCCGAGGAGCTCACCAAGGAAGAGAAGCGGGCGTTCTTGAGCACCCGTGCGGGGCTTGCCCTCGCGAGCGACGCGTTCTTCCCCTTCTCGGACAACATTACGAGGGCTTACCGCTCGGGCGTCAAATACATCGTCCAGGCCGGCGGCTCGAAGCGCGACGGCGACGTCATCGCGGAGTGCGACAGGCTCGGCATCACGATGGTAATGAACGGTATAAGGCTCTTCCACCATTAACGCTTCGCGTTCGCTGACAGTACTTACTGCCGGCGGGGATCAGGTTATTAACTTTGCATTTTTACTTTTGAGGATAAGAAAATGAAAATACTCGTCATAGGCGGCGGAGGCCGCGAATACGGCATCGCAAAGAGGATCTCTCTGGACGAGAGGGTCGAAAAGATATACGTCTTACCCGGAAACGGCGGCATCTCGGAGTTCGCCGAATGCTTCGATATCAAGGCGACCGATCTTGACGGCGTGCGCGATTTTGTTTTGGAGCATCCCGTCGATTTCGCCGTCGTGACTCCCGACGATCCCCTCGCGCTCGGTATGGCGGACATGCTCCGCGGCATGGGCGTATCCTGCTTCGGCCCGTCGAAGGCAGCGGCGAGGATCGAGGCGAGCAAGATCTTCTCGAAGGACCTCATGAAGAAATACGGCATCCCGACCGCGAAGGCCGAGAGCTTCGACTCGAAGGCCGCGGCTTCCTGCTATATCGCGTCGCAGGATTACCCCCTCGTCATCAAGGCGGACGGACTTGCGCTCGGAAAGGGCGTGTTCATATGCAGAAGTCATGAGGAGGCGGCGGAAGCGCTTCACGAGCTCATGGATAACAAGCTCTTCGGCAAGAGCGGCGAAAGGGTGCTTGTAGAGGAGTTCCTCGAGGGCCCCGAGGTGACGGTGCTGACCTTTACCGACGGAAAGACGGTGAAGCCCATGGTCGCTTCCATGGATCACAAGACCGCGGGCGAGGGCGGCACGGGTCCCAATACCGGCGGTATGGGCGTTATCGCGCCGAACCCCTTCTATACGGAAAAGATCGCCGCGGAGTGCATGGAAAGGATTTTCCTTCCGACCGTCCGCGCGATGGAAAAAGAGGGCTGTCCGTTCACCGGCTGCCTCTACTTCGGGCTGATGCTCACGAAGGACGGACCGAAGGTCATCGAGTACAACTGCCGCTTCGGCGACCCCGAGGCGCAGACGGTGCTGCCGCTTCTCGAGACGAACCTTTTGGACGCCATGATGGCCACGGAGAACGGCAAGCTTGAAGAAACGCCTGTCGTATTCTCCGATAAAGCCGCCTGCTGCGTTGTGCTCGCGTCGGGCGGATACCCCGGAAAGTACGAAAAGGGGAAACCGATCTCGATAGGCGTGCTTGATGAGGGGACGGAGGTCGTCCACGCGGGAACAAGGATGACGGAGAACGGCTTCGTAACCGCCGGCGGCAGGGTCATGAACGTGATCTCCACCGCGGACAGTCTGAAGGAAGCCGTCGAAAAGGCATACAAGGGCGCAGAAAAGGTCAGCTTCGAGGGCATGTATTTAAGACGCGACATAGGAAAGATCGCCCTCGACCGCATTTAATCAAAAGAAAAGACTGAATGAGGAGATAATAAGATGGTTTACAGGATCTATTCTGAAAGAAAGCCCGAGTTTTCGCACGAGGCGGAAGCGCTTTTATTTGACCTTAAGACGCTCCACGGCATCGGGGGCATAAAAAGGATAAGGATACTGCGCCGCTATGACGCCGAGAACATTCCCGAGGAGACCTTCTTAAGCTCCGTCAGCGGCATCTTCTCGGATCCGCGCACGGAGGAGAGCTTCACGGCTCTTCCCGACGGCGCAGACGCGGCGTTCGCCGTCGAATACCTTCCCGGCCAGTTCGACCAGTGCGCCGACGCCGCCCAGATGAGCATCCGTCTCGTCGGGCTCGGCGGCGAGGGCGGGGCGGACCCCATCGTCCGCACAGCGAAGGTCTATCTCCTATACGGCGATCTCACCGACGAGGAGCTTAAAAAGGTCAAGGCGAGCCTTATAAATCCCGTCGACAGCCGCGAGGGCGGGCTTGAGGAATACGAAAGCCTCGTACAGACCTATGACGAGCCCGAGGAAGTGGAGTTCGTTCACGGCTTCACGAACCTTTCCGAGGAAGGGCTCAAGGATATGATAAAGCGCATGGGGCTCGCGATGGATCTTGCGGACCTTACGCTCTGCCGCGATTATTTTAAGAAAGAAGGCCGCGATCCGTCTGTGACGGAGATCAAGGTGCTCGACACCTACTGGTCGGATCACTGTCGCCATACCACCTTCAACACGAGGCTCGAGAACGTGGAGTTCTCCGATCCCGAGGTCAGGGCCGCGTGGGAAAGGTATTTGAAGCTCCGCGAGGAGACGGGGGATTCAAAACCCGTCTGCCTTATGGATCTCGCCACGGTCGGCGCGAAATATTTAAAGAGGACGGGCGATCTTTCAAAGCTCGACGAGTCCAAGGAGATCAACGCCTGCACCGTAAGGATCGACGCCGACGTGAACGGCGAAAAGGAGCCGTGGCTTTTACTCTTCAAAAACGAAACGCATAATCATCCCACCGAGATAGAGCCCTTCGGAGGAGCCGCGACCTGCGTAGGCGGCGCGATCCGCGATCCGCTCTCCGGCAGGGGCTACGTATATCAGTCCATGCGCGTGACCGGCGCCGCCGATCCCACAAGGCCGGTCGAAGAGACGATCAAGGGCAAGCTCCCGCAGAGGCGCATAGTCCGCGAGGCGGCTTCGGGCTTCTCCTCCTACGGCAACCAGATAGGTTTGGCTACGGGCATGGTCTCGGAGCTCTATCACGAGGGCTACGCCGCCAAGCGCATGGAGGTAGGCGCTGTCATCGCCGCCGTTCCCGCGGCTAACGTAAGGCGCGAGGAACCCCTTCCCGGCGACGCAGTCATTCTGATGGGCGGCAAGACGGGGCGCGACGGCTGCGGCGGAGCTACCGGCGCGTCGAAGGCGCATACCGTTTCCTCGCTCGACCTCTGCGGCGCGGAGGTGCAGAAGGGCAACGCTCCCGAGGAGAGAAAGCTCCAGAGGCTTTTCAGAAATCCCGAGGCGTCCCTGATGATCAAAAGGTGCAACGATTTCGGCGCCGGCGGCGTTTCCGTCGCGATAGGCGAGCTTGCCGACGGTCTTGACATCGACCTCGACAAGGTGCCGAAGAAATACATGGGTCTCGACTCGACCGAGCTCGCGATCTCCGAATCGCAGGAGCGCATGGCGGTCGTCGTCGAAAAGAAGGATGCGGAAAGGTTCATCGCGCTCTGCGCCGCAGAGGGCATAAGGGCGGTCGAGGTCGCGCACGTTACCGGCGACGGCAGGCTGACCATGTACTTCAAGGGCAAAAAGGCGGTCGATCTTCCGCGCGGGTTCATCGACTCGAACGGCGCTCCGAAGAAGACCGAGGCGTACGTCGGCAGGCAGTTCCTCTATACGGGCGGCGAGCCGGAGGGGAGCCTTCTTGAAAAGCTCCGCTCCGTCGTTTCCGACTTAAACGTCTGCTCGAAGCGCGGACTTGCCGAGATGTTCGACTCCACGGTCGGCGCGAATACGGTGCTCATGCCCTTCGGCGGCAAGTATCAGCTCACGCCCACCCAGGCGATGGCGGCAAAGATCCCCATGAAGCAGGGCGATACCGACACCTGCTCGTTCATGAGCTGGGGCTTCGATCCCCTCGTTTCAGAAAGCTCGCCGTATTACGGCTCCTATATCGCGGTGGTCGATTCCTATATGAAGCTCGCCGCTGCCGGCGCCGATATGGACGAGTGCTGGTTCAGCTTCCAGGAATACTTCGAGCGCATGAAGGACGAAAGCTCGTGGGGCAAGCCCCTGTCCGCCCTTCTCGGCGCTCTCGACGCCCAGACGGATCTTAAGACCGCGGCGATAGGCGGCAAGGATTCCATGAGCGGCAGCTTCGAGGACATCCACGTTCCGCCGACGCTCATCTCCTTCGCGGCCGCGACGGGCAGGCTCGAAAACGTCATCTCGCCCGAGTTCAAGGCGGCGGGGCATCTCGTTTACCGCGTGACCGCTCCCAAAAAGGCGAACGGTCTCCCGAACGGCAGGTTCGTGAAGGAGCTTTCAAAGCTCGTTTCCGACGCGATAAAGAAGGGCGTCGTGGTCTCCGCCTACGTTCCCGGGCGCTTCGGCACGGCCGAGGCTGCCGTTAAGATGGCGATGGGCAACGGCGTCGGCGTAAAGCTCTTTACCGACAGGATCTACAGGCCCGAGTTCGGCACTTTCGTCCTTGAGTGCACGGAGGAGCCCGACTTCGGCTTCTTCGAGACGGAAAAGATCGGCGAGACCTTATCGAATCCCGTGATCACGGTAAGCCTTTCCGATCCCGGCTATCCCGCGAGGGAGCCGCGTGAGGAATCGGTCAGGCTCTCCTCGGTCCTCGAGGACTATGAGGCAAGGCTCGACGGCGTGTTCCCCGTAAGCGCTGACGGCGGCGAGATGCTTAATGTCGAGTGCGCCGACAAGCCCTACGCGAAGCCCTTCGGCGTTAAGACCGCGCATCCCGCGGCGGTCATCCCCGTTTTCCCGGGCACCAACTGCGAATACGAGACCGAGCGCGCCTTTTTAGAGGCGGGCTTCGATACCAGGATAGTGATCGTCCGCACCGGCAGCGACGCCGATCTCGGCGCATCCGTTGCGGAATTCGCCGGCGCGATCGACAGGTCGGAGCTCATGTTCATACCGGGCGGCTTCTCGAACGGCGACGAGCCCGACGGCTCCGGCAAGTTCATTGCCGCGTTCCTTAATAATCCCGAGGTTAGGCGCTCCGTCGAGGCGATGCTCGCGCGCGGCGGTCTCGCGGGCGGCATCTGCAACGGTTTCCAGGCGCTCCTCCGTACGGGACTTCTCCCCTACGGCGAGTTCAGAGCCATCTCCTCCGAGATGCCCACGCTCACGCATAACCTTATCGGCAGGCACATCTCGAGGATCGTCCGCGTCCGCGTCGAGACGAACGCGAGCCCGTGGCTCAGAAACGTGCGCCGCGGCGAGGTCTACTGCGTGCCCGTCTCTCACGGCGAGGGACGCTTCGCGGCTGATCCCGAAGTGATAAGGGCGCTTGCCGCGAACGGCCGGATAATCACCAGATACGTTGACGCGAAGGGCGAGCCCTCGATGGATATGAGCGTCAACCCCAACGGCTCCGTCGCCGCGATAGAGGGCATAATGAGCCCTGACGGGCGCGTATTCGGCAAGATGGGCCACTCCGAGAGGATAGGCCGGGGACTTTACAAAAACGTCGGCGGAGTCTACGATATGGGACTCTTCAGATCGGCGTACGATTTCTTCAACTGATAAAAAGGAGGCGGACTTATGACTTCGATAATCGACGGCAAAGCGATAGCGAACAAGGTCTCCGACGAGGTGCGCGAGGGCTCCTCCCGCCTTGTAGAGAAATACGGCGAGGACGCGCGTCCCAACATGACGCTCATCGTGGTCGGCGACGATCCCATCTCGAAAAAGCTCGTCTCCATGAAGGCGAAGGACTGCGAGACGGCGGGCATCACCCCGACCGTCATCGCGCTTTCCCAGAATACTTCCGAGGAGAAGCTCTTAAGGCTCATCGACAGGCTCAACCGCGACGACGACGTAAGGGCGATACTCTGCCAGCTCCCCGTTCCGGAGCATATCTCCACCAAGCGGATACTCGCCGCGATCGCTCCCGAAAAGGACGTCGACGGCTTCTCCGCGAGGATCGACTGCGACGACTACGACATCGCCGCCTGCACCCCCGCTGCCGTGATGCGCATGCTTAAGGAATCGGGCATCTCCGTCTCGGGCAGGCACTGCGTGGTCGTCGGCAGGAGCAATATCGTCGGCAAGCCCATGGCGATACAGCTCCTTCTTAACGACGCGACCGTCACCGTCTGCCATTCTAAAACGAAGGACGTCGGGGACTTCACGCGCATGGCGGACGTGCTCATCGTCGCCGTCGGCAGGCCCCGCCTCATAACGGGCGATATGGTCAAGGAGGGCGCGGTCGTCATCGACGTCGGCATGAACTACGTCGACGGGAAACCGGTCGGCGACGTCGACTATGAAAGCGTCGCGCCGAAGACCTCGTTCATAACCCCCGTTCCCGGCGGCGTCGGCCCCATGACGAGGGCGTACCTTTTAAAGAACTGCCTGAGGCTCGCAGAGCTTTACTGCCGGGGCAAAAAATAACGGGATGAAGAGGACCGCCGCCATCCTTTCCATATTGATCATCGCCGTATCGGTCCTTTCCGCCTGTACGGGCGGCGGAGGCTGCTTCGGCTTTTTTGATGAAAGCGGCGATCCCGTTTCCCTCGCGGAAAACCTCAAGCCCTTCGAGTGGCCGGTGTTCACGCCCACTCCAACGCCGACGCCGGTTCCGACTCCTGCGCCTTCACCGACGCCGACTCCTACGCCGACTCCCACGCCCACTCCCAAACCAACGCCGACGCCGCGGCCGACCGCCGTACCCGCGGTCACGCCGACTCCAGGCCCGCTTTACTGCACCGCGGAGGGCGTATACCTTGTTAAAACCGTCGACGGAAGACAGTTTTCCGAGTTCATAAGGGAGTACGCCGCGGCGCAGGGCATTGACCTCGCTGCGCTCATGAGGGCGACGGGCATGACCGAGGACGAGCTGAGGGAGCGCGCCTTCAGGCTGGAGCTTTTGACCAACGGGAACGCGCTCATATCGAGCTATTCCCCGGAGCTAAACGGAAAAAGCGGCGTCTGGACGCAGCGCGGACCGGACGTCGACCTTGTCATCGACGGCGAAACATCAAGGTGCAGGTACTATAACGGACTTCTCGTGATGAGCTTCGGCGGGTATTCGGTACTGCTCGAGAAGGTCGGCAATCAAGGTTGAAACGCCGTTCAAGGCGTGCTATAATCCAATCATCAACTATCAGGAGCAAACTATGAAAAAGATCGTTTCTCTCGTTATCGCGGCGCTCATACTCGCCCTTACGCTCACGCTCACCGCGTGCAAAACGAACCCCGTCGGGTCGTACGCTTCCGTATCGGTCAACGGCAAGACGCCCGTCGACTATCTGAAGGAGAGCGGGGAATCCGACGCGATGCTGCTTCTCGAAGCGCTCGGCCTCACCGAGAAGGAGTTCAATCAGAGGCTGTTCTGCGTCGCGCTCTATAACGACGGCTCCGCGCTGGTCGAATCGATACTCGGCGTTCGCGGCACCGGCACGTGGACTCTTGACGGGAACAAGGTCACGATCACAACGAACGAAGAAACCTACGTATTCACGCTTAAGGGCAAAAAGCTCACGGGAACCGTGGGCAAGGCCGAGATCGTGATGGAAAAACAGCAGTAAGCGCGTAAAAAAAGGTATAAGCCATGTTCAAGATTCTTCGCCGCAGGGAACTGAATAAAACGGTCACCCAGCTTGAGATACTCGCGCCGCTCGTCGCGAGGAAGGCAAAGCCGGGCCAGTTCATAATCCTCCGCGTGAACGAGGAGGGGGAGAGGATCCCCCTTACCGTCGCGGGTGTCGACCGCGCAGAAGGCTCGGTCAAGATCATATTCCAGATCGTGGGCGCCACCACGGAGCTTCTTAACCAAAAGCGCGAGGGCGATCAGATACCCGATTTCGTCGGTCCCCTCGGCATTCCCACGCATACGGAGGGCATAAAGAACGTGTGCATAGTCGGCGGCGGCGTCGGCTGCGCCATCGCCCTTCCCGTCGCGGAGGAGTTCAAAAGGCTCGGAGCGACCGTCACGAGCATAATCGGTTTCCGCTCGAAGGAGCTCCTGATACTCGAGGATGAGTTTTCGGCCTGCTCCGACAGGCTCACCGTCATGACCGACGACGGCTCTTACGGCAGGCACGGCAACGTGACCGTTCCCCTTAAGGAGATGCTCGAAAACGGCGAGAGGTTCGACCTCATAATCACCATCGGCCCACTCGTCATGATGAAATTCGTAACGCTCACGGCGAAGCCCTACGGCGTTCCCGTAACGGTCTCGATGAACCCCATCATGATCGACGGCACGGGTATGTGCGGCGGCTGCCGCGTTACGCTCGTACGCGACGGAAAGCGCGTGACGAAGTTCGCCTGCGTCGACGGCCCCGACTTCAACGGATACGAGATCGACTTCGACGAGGCGATCTCCCGCGGGGGGATGTACCGGGACTTCGAGCGCAAAGCGCACGCGGATACCTGCAATCTTTTGAAGAAAGCGGAGGAATGATATGCCGATCGATCCGAAAAAACATGAGATGCCGACGCAGGAAGCGTCCGTCCGCGCACGCAATTTCAATGAGGTCGCGCTCGGCTACACCCCCGAGGTCGCGATAGAAGAGGCGAAGCGCTGCCTTAACTGCAAAAACAGCCCCTGCGTATCCGGCTGTCCCGTCAACGTGAATATCCCCGGCTTCATCTCGAAGATGAAGGAGGGGGACTTCGAGGCGGCGTACGCGGTCATCCGCGAGACCTCGACTCTTCCCGCCGTCTGCGGCAGGGTATGTCCGCAGGAAACGCAGTGCGAATCGAAATGCACCCTCGGCATAAAATTCGAGCCGGTCGGCATAGGCCGCCTCGAAAGGTTCGCCGCGGACTATCATAACGGAAGGGTATCGGAAAGGTTCAATCCTCCCGACTTCAACGGTCACCGCGTCGCGATAGTCGGCTCCGGCCCCTCCGGCCTCACCTGCGCGGGCGACCTCGCGAGGCACGGCTTCAAGGTCACCGTATTCGAGGCGCTGCACCTGGCGGGCGGCGTGCTCGTCTACGGCATACCCGAGTTCCGTCTTCCCAAATCCATAGTCGCGCGCGAGGTTGAAACGCTCAAGGAGCTCGGCGTCGATATCGAAACGAACGTCGTCATCGGCAGGACGCTCACCGTGGACGAGCTCTTCGAAATGGGCTACGAGGCGGTGTTCATCGGCTCCGGCGCGGGACTTCCCAATTTCATGAACATTCCCGGCGAGGCGCTTAAGGGCGTCTATTCCGCGAACGAGTTTCTTACGAGGTCGAACCTCATGAAGGCGTATCTCGATTCTCCCTCGACGCCCATCATGAAGGGCGGCAGTGTCTGCGTCGTAGGCGGCGGCAACGTCGCTATGGACGCCGCGAGGACGGCTTTAAGGCTCGGCGCGGATAAGGTCTATATCGTATACCGCCGCTCCATGGAGGAGCTCCCCGCGCGCCGCGAGGAGGTCGAGCACGCGATCGAGGAGGGCGTCGATTTCAGGCTTCTCAACAATCCTGTCGAGATACTCGGGTTCAATAACCCCGACGACCCCCGCGATGCGAGGAACGGCTTCGTTTCGGGCATCAGGCTCATCAAGATGCGGCTCGGCGAACCCGACGCTTCTGGCAGGCGCAGCCCCGTTCCCATAGAGGGCTCCGAATACGTCCTCGACGTCGATACCGTGATCATGGCGATCGGCACGAGTCCGAACCCGCTCATCAAGTCGACGACGGAGGGACTCGAGGTAAACAGGAAGGGCGGCATTATCGTGAACGAGGAAGGCCTCACCTCCCGCGAAAACGTGTACGCGGGCGGCGACGCCGTAACGGGCGCCGCGACCGTGATCTCCGCAATGGGCGCAGGCAAGCGCGCCGCGAAGGCGATAATAGAACGCTTCCTTGACAGGGAGCCTGCTTCCGGGGATACTGATAAATAAACAAGCTCACACAGCGGAATACGGATCGGAGACGTTAAGCCTCCGCTCCTTTTTTATTTGTCGCTTCGCAGGCGACCGATCCTCCTGCGCGCCTTGGTATAATAAGCCCGTAAACAGAAAACAAACCCAACAAGGAGGTACAAAACAATGAAAAAAGGACTTACCGAGATCGTATTCATTCTTGACCGTTCGGGCTCCATGGGCGGGCTCGAGGACGACACCATCGGCGGCTTCAACGCGATGATCGAAAAACAGAAGAAGGAGGAGGGCGAGGCGCTCGTTTCGACGGTGCTTTTCGACCACGAGCAGGAGGTCCTCCACGACCGCGTTCCGCTCGACAAGATCGTTCCCATCACCAGGAAGGAGTACTCCGTCCGCGGCTGCACGGCGCTCATCGACGCCATAGGCGGCGCGATCAGACACATTTCAAACGTGCATAAGTACATTAGGGACGAGGACGTCCCGGAGCACACCATGTTCATCATCACCACCGACGGCATGGAGAACGCGAGCAAGAAGTATTCCTCGGGCGAGGTCAAAAAGATGATCGGAAGGCAGAAGGAGCTCGGCTGGGAGTTCATATTCATGGGCGCGAACATCGACGCCGTCGAGACCGCCAAGCATTTCGGCATCGACGAGGACCGCGCCGTGACCTACTGCTCCGATTCCGTCGGCACGAGGCTCAACTACTGCGTCATGGAGGAGGCGATAAGCTCCGTCCGCAAGGGCAAGAAGCTCTCGGCCACGTGGAAAGCGAGCATCGAGGAAAGAAATAAGGCGGAATAACGCAAAAATTATTGTAAATCCTTTTCGACTGTGGTAAAATACCGCGTAAAGTCAAATTATAAGGAGTTTGCAATATGGAAAGAGTTCCGGTTCAAAACGCGCCTTCCGGCGAATACGTCCGCGTTGGGGGCTTTGTTGAGAATCTTCGCAACAAGCGCTACATGGCGTTCATCGTCCTTCGCGATATGTCGGGCAAGCTGCAGCTTACCGTCGACAAGGGCGCGTATCCCGACGTAGCTAACGAGGTCGACAAGCTCACCGTCGAGTCCGTCGTCACCGCTTACGGCAAGGTCGTCGACAATCCCGCCGTCAAGATGGGCGGCAGGGAGCTCATCGTCGAAAAGCTCGTCGTCGAGTCCGTAGCGGAGGCGATGCCGCTTATGGCCGATTCCTCCATCGACGCAAGGCTCGACTACCGCTGGATCGACCTTCGCTCCGAGAAGAACAAGCTCATGATCAAGGCACAGACCGAGATGGTCAAGTCCTTCCGCGAGTTCCTGCTTGAAAGGAACTTCGTCGAGATCCACACGCCGAAGATCATCGGCGCGGCGTCCGAATCCGGCGCCGACGTGTTCGAGCTCACCTATTTCGACCGCAAGGCGTATCTCGCCCAGTCGCCGCAGTTCTACAAGCAGATGGCGATGGCCGCCGGACTCGAGCGCATTTTCGAGGTCGGCCCCGTGTTCCGCGCGGAGAAGAGCTTCACCAGCCGCCACTCGACCGAGTTCACCGGCTTCGACCTCGAGTTCTCCTATATCGATTCGTATGAGGACGTCATGCATATCGAGGAGGAGATGCTCGCCTATGCTCTCAAGAACATCGCGGAGAAGTACGGCGAGGACATCGAGAGGCTCTACGGCCTGAAGACCGTCGTCCCGACGCTCCCGTTCCCGAGGATCAGGCTTCACGACCTCTACGATGAGCTCGAGAAGCGCTACGGCTATACCGTGCCCGAGGAGGAGAAGGTCGATCTCTCCACCGACGCGGAGAAGCTCTCCTATAAGTTCGCGCAGGAGGAGTTCGGTCACGAGTTCCTGTTCGTCACCGATTTCCCGAAGGACAAGCGCGCGTTCTACCATATGCGCAAGGACGGCGTGCCCCAGGGCTATGACCTCATCTGGCGCGGCACCGAGATCACTACCGGCGCACAGCGCGAGCACCGCTACGAGTTATTGAAGCAGCAGGCCGACGAGAAGGGCCTCGGCGAGGACGTCAAGTTCTACATGGAGTTCTTCCGCTACGGCTGCCCGCCCCACGGCGGATTCGGTCTCGGCGTGGACCGCATGACTATGCTGCTCCTCGACATCGGAATCAAGGAGGCCGAGTTCATATTCAGGAGCCCCATTAGGCTCAATCCCTGAATTATAAATAATGAAGTCCGCGGGCTTCGTTTTTCTTAAAAACGTATCCGAACAGTTTATAATTTGGGCTAATATCGGCGGTACGTCCGCCTGATTCTAATGAGGTATAAAAATGAAAAGGCGCATTCTCTCGTTCGTTGTCGCGGTACTGCTCGCGATGACCGCTCTTCCTGCTCTCGCGCTCCGCGGCGCGATACACGTCCGCTATGCCACGCCTTCGGGATATAACGAGCACGACTATCAGAAGCTCGTAGCTTTCCTCGAGACCGAAGACGAAACCGGCGTGAAGAACGGAACGAAGCTGAACCCGGACTACGATCCCGACGATCCCGCCACCTGGACCGGCGTAGAGTGGATGGAAGAAAGAAGCGAATACAGGGTCAATAGAATAACCTTCTCCGGCTGTGATCTTGTCGGCACGCTCGACGTTTCCGGTATGACCGATCTCTTAAGGCTGACATGCTCCGACAACAGACTGACGGGGCTTGTCCTTACAGACTGTGACGGTCTCTGGTATATCGAATGCTTCCTGAACGATATTGCCGAGCTCGACGTTTCGGACGATCCGGGACTCATGATCCTCTTATGCTCCGGCCTTCAGCTGACGGAACTCGACGTTACGCATAATCCCCTGCTCGTGTCTCTCAACTGCGGGTACAATCAGCTGACGGAACTCGACGTTACGCACAATCCGGAGCTTACGACCCTCGTCTGTCACTACAATCAGCTCACCTCGCTGGATCTTTCCAATAACACCGCTCTCACGTGGGTATCATGCGAGGGAAACGAGATCACCGAGATCGATCTTTCAAACTGCGAAGGAATGACGGCTTTCGATCTGATCACCGCTGAAGGCGGCGGCACCGTCGCGTGTAGCATGGAGATCGACTTTTCCACGAGTGAAAACCACCTGGTCGCCGTGGCGACTCCCGAAAACGGCGGCGTCTTCATGGGATGGTTCGCGGAGGACGGGACGCTCATATCGGAGGAGCTTGAGATCCGCGCGGACGAGTACGCCGAACAGTATCCGCGCGTTATCGCGAAGTTCTCCATGCGCGGCGACGCCGACGGCAACGGAAAAGTCGAGGCGACAGATGCGCTGCTCGCCCTCAGGGTCGCGATGGGCATCATCGATGCTCCCGACAACATCGCGGTCTATGACGTCGACGGTAACGGCAAGATCGAGGCCGCGGACGCGCTCCTCATACTGAGGTACGCCATGGGCATTATCGATCATTTCTGATAAACGGATAAGAAAGGGATCCTGCTATAGCAGGATCCCTTTCTTTATTCTTACGTACCGTTTTTCATAAGCGCCTTGGCCTGTTCCTTGCCCTCGAAAACGATCAGCTCGAGCCCCACCTCGGGGGTTATCATGCCGGTCTCGACCAGGCGGAACACGGTGTCGTTATGGGCGATGGCGGAGAAGCCGGTCTCCTTCTGCACCTTGACGGTCACGCGGATGGATATGGGCATATCCTCCATGCCCATTATCTCGCGCGCCGCTTCTTCGGCTTTCGCGGCGCCCTCGGGATCGGAGCGGTCGAGGCAGGTCTTTACGCAGCGAAGCCCCAGAGCGAACTCGCGCTCAAGCTCCAGCTCCTGCTCGACCGCCTGGCGGAAGGCGGAGTGGAGGCTCTTTGCCGCCATTCTCGCGCGCTTCGAGGACTGCTCCTGCAGGGCGGAGATCGCGGTGCCGCTCGTCACGCCGTAATTGGTCATGCCGCGCGACCACTCGTTGGAGCCGGATTCCTCCTTGATGGAATTTCGCATATCCGCGATATAGGATATGAGGTAGGAGGGCAGGGGAGCGGTCTGGAACCACGACACGCCGTTAAGGTTGTCGCCCTTGTGGACCTCCTTAGACCAGTCTCTGAGATCCTCCTCGTCGAAGCCGGAAGCGCCCGTCACGAGCAGTTTGTTGTGCGAGGCGAGCATGGCGTTCTTCATCACGATCTGGTCGAGCTTGTCCGAATAGCGCTGACTCGTTTCGAACATGTCGACGAGGCCGAGCCCCAGGGACGAGCCCCTGCGCCTGAACAGCGCGGTCACGACGAACGGGTATTTTCCGTGGGAGTAGACGCCGCCGGGGAAATCCCTTCTGGAGTCCTCCAGTATTTCGCCTCCTGCCATCTTCAGCATGTGCACGGAGTACCTGTCCTTTTTCGCGTCGTACTCGCGCAGCCAGCACTCGATCAGCATTATGCTCCTGTCGCATCTCGGCGCGAGCACGCCGTCGCCGTCCACGTCCATGAATATGCCGTCGTCCTTAAGACTGTCCGCCTTGTCGGGATAGTGATCGCGGAACCAGTCGCGCGTCCTCCTCGCGAACTTGAATACCGCCCTGCCGTCCTGTATGTCGGTGACGAGCGGATCGAACATCACGCCCGATACGTCGACGTGGCGTATAAAGGCGGAGCCCATGCCGGAAAGCGCCGCGGGATCGTAGCCGATCTCCTGCACGGCGTAGCCCGCGACCAGAAGATCATGCGTGAGCTTTCTGAACTCCTCGTCATAGGAGCAGTTGACGTGGTTCTCCTTTATCACCTGCGTGAGCGTCTCTGCAAGCCCCACGTAGGCGTTCGAGTCGGCGGTGATGACGGCCTCGGGAATGAAGTCCTCAAGGTCCGCCCTCACGTTCTCGATGGACGAATGTATGACGGGCGTTACGGGACGGGGCTCACGGGGATCGTCCGCGGGCACGTCGAACCAGTGATCCCCGCGGTAGAGGCTTTCGCACTTTTCGATCCTCGCCCTCTCGCCGGCGTAAGCGTCGTAAAACTCTCTGAAAAGAGAATAGTATTTTTCGGATTCCGAATTGTTTTTCATTTTTTTCCTTTCTGTTTATGTCGTAAGATAGCTTCCTCCGGATCTCTTTCCGAGATCGAGAGGGTCGAATACGGGCTTCTTTTTCGGCACGGCGGCGGCGCTTGGAGACGGACGGCTCATAAGTCCGTAGCGGAGCGCCTCGGGAGCGTGATCGTCGCCGTCCGCCGCGTCCTCGCGGTTGAAGCTGTCGTAGCTTAAGGCGGGCAGGGTTCTTATCAGGTTTACGCAGTCCGAAAAGCACTGCCACTTTGGGCGTCCGTCCGGACCGTTCGCAAGGAATCTTCTTACCGTCTGCCAGCCCGCCACGCGGGTATTGTCCGCGGGTATGATGGGCATGCCGCTCTTAATGAAGATATCAGCGAGGCTGTCGCCGCCGACGCCCGATCTCGTGACGAGCCCCTGCCCGCGGTGCTGCCAGAGGTCGGGCGACGCCGCGGTGTAGGCGATCTCCTCGTTTCCGGTGAGCTCGATCACCTTTTTCGCCACCTCCTCCGCGCGCATCTCGCGCACGTACAGCTCGCGGTAGGTGACGACTCTGCCCTCGGGATCGACCGCGTGCCACAGAACGCAGCACGGGTCGTTGAAGCCCCAGTCCATGGAGCGGAAACGCCTGTACCACGGGGGGATCGCGTAAGGCTCCGTGACGTGCTTTTCACGCGAAAACTCTCTGAAATACTGCCCTGCGTGCACGTCCCAGTCGCCGTCGAGATGCGCGCGCCGGAGGTCCTCCGGGAGCGACATGAGCTGGCGGACGTAGCCGGGGTCTGCGGAGAGAAGCACCTCGTTGTCCCAGATCCTTGCGGGGATGAATGCGTAATCGCAGGCCCGCTCGCCCTCGCGGTAGTCCCTGTCGATGAAGAGCCGCTTCACCCACGCGTGACCGACGTTTCCGGGGTTGCAGGTGTAGTACATTCTCGGGGAAAAGCCTGGCTTTGAAGTGCGGTTGCAGGTCATCAGGAACTTCTGCTGCTCTTCGGTAAAATGCGTCGCCTCCTCCATGCCTATCACGGCATATTCCTGCCCCTGATACTGATAGACGTCAGAAAGCGTATCGCAGTAGCCGAGCTTTATCCTCGACCCGTTGGGGAAATTGAACACGCGTTCCGTCGCGGAGTACTGCGCAAAGCCGTAAAGCTCCCTCTGAAGCGGCAGTATGTGATTCTCCCGAAGCTCCGGCAGGGTGCGCCTTAAGAGCAGTATGTTGAGCCCGGGATAGTTCACCGCGAGAAGCACGAGCTTGCGGCGCATCGCCCAGCTTTTGCCGCCGCCTCTCGCCCCACCATAGGCCGTATGGCGCGCCCGCGACAGGAAGAACTCTCTCTGCCTCCTGTTTGGCTCGCCGTGAAGGATCAGTTTTATCGTGCATCATCTCCTTTCATGTTGAAATCCTGTTCAAAATATTGTATTATCTGCTTATGAAAACACGAAACAAAGCATGGGGCGTACTGTGCGTGGTGCTCGCTTCGATGTGCTACGGCATAACGCCGATATTATCGAATACCGCCCTCAAGGGCGGCCTCCCCGGGAATTTCCTTATAAGGGTGTTAGGGGAAGCCCCCTCGTTCATGGCGCTCGATCCAAAGAACGCTATGCCGAACGAGTCCGTCGTCGGCTTCGGTATGGCGATCGCCTGCGTGCTTTCGCTCATTATCTGTCTGACCGGCAGGAAAAGCCTCAAGGTCACTCTTCGGCAGGCGGCGGAGCTTTCGCTCTTCGGCGGAGGCGGCTTCACCGCCACGATGCTCCTCATCTCCTACGCGTATCTTTCGATACCCGCGGGGATGACCATCGTATTGAACTTCACCTATCCGATAATCGTTGCGCTCATTTCGGCGGTGTTCTTTAAGGAAAAGCTGCGCTTTACCGCGGTAATCGCGCTTATCGCCGCGATAGCGGGCGTCGCGCTCATATCGCTTCCGGGCTCCGCCTCGACGGGCGGACGACCCGCGCTCGGCATAACGCTTGCGCTCCTTTCGGGACTCGCTTACGCCGTATATTTTCTCGCGGGGCGTCACGCCTCGTACTCTGATCTCGACAGCTCGGTCTCTAACGTCTATATAACGGGCTCCGCGGCGGTCATAAGCCTCGTCATCGCGCTTGTATCAGGCAGGTTCAGACTGCCGCCCACGTGGTTCATACTCCTCGTGCTGGTGTCAAGCGGCGTGATAGGCTATATCATCGGACTGCGCCTGCTTTTAAACGGGATACGCATACTCGGCTCCGTGCCGGCGTCCGCGCTCAACACGCTCGAGCCGGTGTTCGCGTCGCTCACGAGCATGCTCGTGTTCGGCGAGCTGATGACGATTACAAAGGCCGCAGGGATACTGCTCGTCCTTTTAGGCGCGCTCCTCTCGATACTCTCGATCGGGAAGAAGCGCGCTCGCTTATCACCTTAACTTCTTAAGCTGCGCCTCGTTCACCGCGTCGAACGCGCCGTTTGCCGCAAGCGCGACGATAACGGCATTTAATACGTTCAGTATCAGCTTCCTATAATCGAAGCCCGACGTGACGAACGTCGCCGCCGTCAGCACGGTCAGCGCCGCGAGATAGCTCACGAGCCTCGCGGGGAGCCTGTTTTTAAGCTTAAGATCCTTCAAAAACTGAGTTATCACCGCCGTGGCGAGCACGGCGTCCGAATAGGTCACAAGACCCTGCCATGTAAAGAAACTCGTCATACCGCTTCCTTTCCGCGTTCCCTGTCATCAGAAGGGGACGCGAATTTGTTTTCATGCGCTCTTACGAACTCCATAACTCCGCTCATCGTCAGCTTCCCGCATTTTCCGTCGGGGGAGCCGCAGTAGTACCCCAGCGCGTTCAGCGCCTTCTGCAGGTTCAGTATGCTTTCGCCCTGTATCATCGGGCGCCTGACGGAGAGGATGACCTGCTCATCGCGGTATTCGGGATCGTAGGACAGCCTTCTCGTCACGAGCCCCCTGTGTGTCCAGGGACGTTCGGAGAACCTCGTAACCACTACGCCGAAGCGTATGCCGCGCGCCTCAACAGCAAGCGGCTCGCCGTTTAAAAAGCCGCAGACGAAGCCGACGTGCGTCATGCGCCCCTCACCGTTACGGTAGAAAAGCGCCTCGCCGAGCTCATACGGCCTTGTTATCTCTTCAACGGAGCCGCGATCCGTGCACCACGCGGTGTAGCAGTAGTTCGCGGTGACGTCCGTGCCGAGGAACGCGTCGAGCAGCCCCTGGCAGTCGGTCGCCTTCCGCTTAAGGGCGACCCAGTTTTCGGTAACGAAGTCGAAAGCCTCGCGTGTCCAGCCCTTTTTCCTGTAAAAATCGTTGTACCGCTCGTCGAGAAGTCCCTTCGTCACGGTAAATCCGGTCGTGCCGTAGAGGTACTCCCAGGGCTCCGTGCCGCATTCGTCTAAGGAGATGGGGAGCTTGGCGCCCTCCGGCACGCTTTCGGCCTTCGCGTGGGACAGGGCGAAGCTAATAAAATCAACAGCGTTTTTCATATTGGCCTCAATACCTCCCGTTCACTGTGGTGAACTTGTTCGGCACGTTTCCGGCGACGCCGAACGCGGCGGGATGACGCGCGACCATCACGATGCGGCTTGCCATATAGCCCGACTTCGCCGCGAGGAAATCGTCTTCGGAGAAGATGCTGCGCTTCAATACCGGAGGATTGCCGCCGTTGATCGAAGTGACTTCCGCGACCTCGAGGAAGCCGTCCCTTTTGCCGATCACGATCGATCCGTGGTCGATCCTGCGGAACGCGTTGCTGTAATACTCGTTCATTCCGCTCGGGATCTCCTCGTAGAACACCATATCGCCGACGTCGGCATAGCGAAGCGGTATTTCGTACCCGTTGTTGAACAGCTCGCAGGCGATATCCGAAGCGTTCAGCGCCGTCCGCGGCTTCTGCGAATTCGGCCACGTTCCGTTCTCGTCATAGCGGGAGTTGAACGACCACCCGTGCTCGTAACCGTTCGTACTGCGGTATCCGTATTCGCCTGTCACGACTCCGTTCTCGCGTATCGCAAGCCCGTCCGTGCGCTGACGGATGAGGAAATTCAGGAAGTATCCCCAATCGAATGCCTTGTTTATCGTTCCGTCATACGTCAAAGGATCGGCAAATGTGCGTGGATCTACGCCGCCCCATATAAGCTGCGTGAACGCCGTGCAGCAGAGCTGCAGCTTGTTGTTTTCGTCGAACGTCGTTGCCTTGCTTGCGAAGCTGTTTCGCGTGGTAACGAACCTGTAAACAACGTTCTCACGAATGGAGTAATATGCGTCGACAAGGTCGAGAATATCCTGCTTCTGCGAGGCGGTAAGCTCGGGAGCGATAAAATCGCGCACCGCTTTCGCGTCGGCGGCACGACCGCTTATGGAAAGCGTTTCGTCCGTTGCGACCTGCACCGACAGCGCTGCCTGTATCGCCGCGCCGTCCGTTCCGACTTGGCATTGACCGCCGTTGACTTTCTTGAAAACGAGGGCAAACTTCCGGCAATCTGCGGGAAGCACGACCGTTCCCGTTGTCCAAGCATTCACAAAACCGTTAAAATCAACACCCACACCTCCTGCGCCGTAAGAGCCGTTTTCTCCGTAAGAAGCTACGCGGAACTGATACGTCGTGTCCGTCATTTTGACCGCATATCGCACGGCGGCATTATCCATCCTGCCGTTCCACAGGGATTTGGTATGAACCTGGTAATTATCGGCTGAGGTGTATATGCCGCCATCGTCGGTAATCCGTTTCTGCTCAAGGTTCGGAAGCCACGATATCCAATGCAGGGACGCATCCTCGAACAAGCCGAGCCTGTCGCCCGTTGCTTTTGCGTCGGCGGGAACGCCGGCTTCCGTTAAATCCATGTCCGTGGCGGCATAGACCACAAGAGACTCGCTTATCGCGGTAACATCAGCATCGGTTATGACTTGCTCCGTGCCGTTTACGGTGTGACGGAACGCGAGCGCAAAATTGACAGCGGTCGGAGATATTATAGTCTTGCCCGTCAGCCACGCCGCGTTGCTCTGATAGCCTATCCATCCGGTACCGTCTAACTGTGCGGGGCTGCCATATAATGCTATCGCGTACTCATAACCTTCGAGGTCAAGCGAAACGGCGAGGCGTCTTATTGCAGCGCCATATATTCGTGATTTGATATCTGTCCGCGCTCGTTTGGTGTGTTGTTTCGATACGCCGCTCAAATTGATCGTATAGCCTTTCGTTATCGTGCCCATCGACGAGCCCGTCGGATAATAGAGCTGCGCGATGCTGCCGGCGGCTGATTCCGCATGCGCGGCGGCGGTATCGGCACCCGATATCGCGGCTGCCGTGTCGGTAGATCTCTCCGTTTCGGCAGAAGCCCTTCCGGTTTCCGCTGCCGCGCGGGCGGTCTCAGCTGCGGCGCGTTCGGCTTCCGCGCCCGCCCTTGCGTTTTCCGCGCTCACTCGCGCTTCCTCGGCGGAGGTCACCGAATCTATAAGCCGTGTAAGGGCCGGAAACTGCGTCGAGGAGACGATGGCGTCCCCGTTCAGGATAGCGTTCCTGCAGGTAAAGCTGAACCTCGCCGTGGTCACGAGCGTCTCATACGAGGGCTCGCCGTCCGTCTCTCCCGAATAGATCTGGAGCTCACACTCGACAAGCCCGGGGGAGAACGACGAAGGCGCGAGCCTGATAGTAACTACGTTCCCGAGAACGGAAACGCTTCCGTCCTCTGAGTCCTGCGCCGAGATCCCGCGCTTGTGAATGAAGACTGCGTTCACGAAGCAGCCGGAGAGGTCGATGGACTGCTGTCCGTCGTAGACGTTCAGCGTGAGGACGTTGCCCGTATCGCCGTCGGTCACGAAGAAGGGACGTACGGCGACGGTTTTCTTTATATCGATGTTCGCTTCGAAGTTTTTCAGTCGATCCGTGTAAACCATTTGCCGCCTCCGTTTCCTCCGGGAGAACCGCCCGTCATGCCGGTGCGCATGAACCTCGCCATAAGTTCGAGGTAGTCGACCTGCGGCAGGTTGTACTGCACCTGCCAGCGCTTTCTGCGCCACTCGTAAGCGTTGCTCGTAAAGAACAGATAACGCTCTGACGGGGAGAGCCCCTCAAGATAATTTGCGTAGTCCGCATAGGTGTAGTCCTTGTCAAAATAGCTGAAATCGCCCTCGTACCATACCCCGTCGAAGTACGCGCCATGCTTGTCGTGCCCGTAGGGGGCGTAGCCGTACTGCGAATTAAGACGGGGATCCGACGCGTCGGAGCTGCCCGAAGAGCTGCCCGAACCATAGCCTCCGGAACCCGAGCCCGAGTGATGTGAGGCGGACAGCGTCATCCTGAGCTTCGACATGTCAGCTTCGATCTTCTGCATCTCGGAGAGCGCCTTGTAAAGGTACTCGCCGACCGCCTGGGTGTACTTGCCCTCAAGCGCCATGACGTCGCTCGCGGCGGCGTCCTGCTCGCGCGCCTTAACGGATGAAAGGTAGCTCGATCCGCCCATGCCGCGCGCGTACGCGTCGGCGTCGAGCTCCGCAAGGTTCTTCCTGCCCGTGCGGTTCCTCTCGGCGATGGCGGCGTCGATCGCGGGCCTTAAAAAGCTCTCGATCAGGCCGTAAAGCTCGTCAAAGCCGGGGATACCCGTAATGCCGTAGGAGTTGAGCCTGTTCAGAAGCCTGTCGTAGAACTCCGAAAAGCTTTTGTCAAAGTCGTAGCCGCTCTCTTCAGCCGCGCCGGATACGGAACTATCGCCCGCTGACGAGGATTCGGCATGCTCGTTTTCTGAGCCTGCGGAGCGAGGCGCCGGTGAAGCGCCTGCGCTCTTAGCGGTATCGTAAGCTTTTTCGGCAGGGCCGTCCTTCAAGCCGCCGTACTCCTTCGGGACCTCCCCGCCCGGGAGCGGCGCTCCCGGGCGTTCGTCCTTGGGGATGTCCGTGACCGGTTCGGGCTTATTGAAGGCGGAGCGAAGAAGGTCTTTAAATCGTTTCATTCGAAAACCGCCCTCCTTTTTTGTCAGGAGACCGTGTGCTCGATCTTCACGAGCCAGAGATCGTTAAGTATGACGGCGGCGTAGGCGCAGGCCTTCGCGCCGACAGTCGCGCGCTGATCGAGGGGATCCGCGGTGCCGCCGGAGCCGTGGGGCTTGACGATGAGCTGAACGGCGCCCTTGCCGTCAACGTCGATAACGCCGTAGGCGTCCTTGCCGAACACGAGAGTCGCGTGAACGGGAAGCGCCCTTTTGGTGGACGCGTCGACCGCGCCGGCGTCCTCGGAATAAACGACCGCGTTTGCGGAAAGGGAGGCTGCGGCGGAAAGGGTGACGGTGTTCGTCTCGGGATCGAAGGAGCCGGACGATGCGAGGGTGTACTCGTTGTCGCCGACCTTTATCTTGTTGCCGCCCTTAGAAAGGTAGGCCTTCTCTGCGGCGGTCGGGGCGTTCTTCAGAACGAAGCTCGCGGAGCTCGAGGTGTCGGCGTTTACGGCGTTATGAACGCTCTGCTCGTAGACCTTCGCCTCGGTGCTCTCGACGAATACGACGCCGTAAAGGCGGCCGATCTCGCCGGAATAGATCGCCTCCGCGTTGGAATAGGCGGATACGTTCTTCCAGTTCTCGTCGTTCTGCAGATCGTAGGTCGCCTCGGGAGAGCAGATGCATACGAAATGCGGAGCGCGTCCGTCGTCCGCGAAGGGGCGGGCCTTGTTCTTTTTAAGGGTGCGGACGGCCTTCCTGACCTCCTCGACGGTCAGCTTCTTCGTGGAGTCGAGCGCCTTGCGGTTAGCCGCGCCGCCGGCGTACTGAACGTTGGTCGTGGCGCACATGGCGTCCCTGGTGACCCACTCGAGCACGGTGCCGATCTGCTCGCCCAGAAGCTCGGCGGAATCGTTGATGACGCTGTCATACGCGGTGAGATCGAGGAGATCGGTCACCTCGACGTAAGCGCCGTACTGCTTTACTGTCGTCTCGATATCGGTCTGGGAGAGCATCTGGCCGGTAGGGGTCTCGCCCTCGGTAAGGCCGTCAAGCGCGGTGTTGGGATCAAAAAGATTCCAGCGTCTGAAATTGACCTTGTTGCCGTTGTTCCTCGGGATGGAACGCTTCTGGCCGAACTCGGCGTGAACGAGCCTCGTCTTTGCGCTCTCAAGGAGCTGGCGGTCGTAATAGGTGGGATTGAAACGCCCGGAAGTGAGCGAAGAAACGGTGTTGGTGATGTTAGACATTTTTCTTTCCTTTCTTTAGATCTTCATTCGTTTGCCGTCCATGGCGGCCTTTTTGAGGAGCTTCTTAAGCTCGTTGAACTGCTTCGCGGGCATATCCGCGTAATTCATGGGCTGCGGCGCCGAAACGCCCGCCTTCATGGGAACGGGGGGCTTCAGAGCGGGCTCGAAGGGCTCCCTCGGCTCCGCCTTCTCTGTTTCGCCTGCCTGACTCTGCCTGCTGCTCCATTCGCCCAGAAGGGCGTCGACGAGCTCGTCCTCGTTCATGCCCTCGACCGCGCCGAAGCTGTCAAGCAAAGCCCTGCCGAGCCTCTCGGCAGCGGAAGCCTTCGGGGACTCGTTTTCCCCCATGCCGGCCTTAAGGTCCGCCTCAAGTCCGGCAAGCATCTGGTTGATACTGTTTTTTGACATTGTTGTCTCCTTTTTGAAAATAATAAAAGAAACAAGCGCCTGCCGCCTTCGGGCTCCCCTGCCAGAGCCGTACGGCAGCATCGTCAACGCTTGTCTCTATTACCATTATAGCACATCTGTTCGAACAAGTCAACAGTTAAGAGAAAGATTTTTCTAAAATCTCTTAAAAGGTGAGAAAACGCGGGATTGACACGGCTTCTCCGTGGGATTACAATACCCTATATGAAGATCGGAGACTGGATAATTTTATCGTTCATACTGTTCATGAGCCTCGTCGGTGCGGCGCTGACCGTTCGCGACAAGCTCGCCGCGAAGGCGGGGGAGAGGCGCATACCCGAGCGCATGCTTATGCTCATCGGCGCCTTCTTCGGAAGCTACGCCATGTTCGCGACGATGCTCATGATCCGTCACAAGACGAAGCACATAAAGTTCATGCTCGGTCTGCCCGTGCTGATGCTCCTCGACAGCGCGCTCATCGCGATCTGGATACTGTATCTGAGATAGCGAATCATTATATTTTTTCTGTATTGCAAAAAGGACTTGAAAACGATTTGCAGCAAGGGTATAATACCCATTGGCATAGGAGCGGGTCTGTGGTTGAAAGTCGATGCCAGTCGCAGGCGAAACGATCCACGTAAGCGGGGCAAAGTTCCCGTGAGCACGGTGCGGTTTAGAAGTAAGTCCTGTCCGTCGGGCGATCCCGGCGGAGAACGTGTGTAGTGAGAGGGCGCATCCCGGGTAGCGACAGCGTCAACAGGCGAGTGTGGGGTCAAAGACCAGGTCAGCCGGTCCAAAGTGCCGAAAAAAATATCAAGAGGTTTTTATCACATGTTTGAAGACAAGGTACTTGTTTGCAAGGACTGCGGCGCAGAGTTCACCTTTACCGCCGGAGAGCAGGAATTCTATGCCGAAAAGGGTTTCAAAAACGAGCCCACTCGCTGCAAAGCCTGCAGACAGAATCGCAAGAACGCCGCCCGCGGCGAGCGCGTGATGTATGACGCCGTGTGCGCGGAGTGCGGTGCGCCCACCAAGATCCCCTTTGAGCCCAGGAATGATCGTCCCGTTTATTGCAGCGCCTGCTTTGAGAAGAGAAGGAACAGCTGATCGGACATACACCGAATGCTTAAAAACAAGCTCCCTGAAAAAGGGAGCTTTGTTTTTAGGTGAAAGGGGGAGCGGGCAGCGATAACGGACTTGATCAATCCGTGCCCATTCCTGCCCTCAAGCATGAGAGGATATCACCGGGGTACTAAAAAGCGCCGCACTGCGGCCCTTTTTCCGGCCTTCGGCCGTCGTACCCGTTCGATTCCCATCACCCGCCCAACGCAAAAGCCCCCGCAAAGCGGGGGCGGCGTTGGAGCGGGTGATGGGAATCTGAACCCCGCGTTCCGAGCTTTTGATTATAGTATTGTCTTGCATGACGGAACGCTGAGAAAACGGCGTTGCCGTTTTCGGGGCTCTATTCAAAAACCAACTATAAAAAGCCCGTTGTCGGCTTTGCCGACAACGGGCTTTTTGGAGCGGGTGATGGGAATCTGAACCCCGCACAGCGACGAGTTGTTTACATGCCGTCTGTCGCTTCGCTGTGCTCTAAATTTGCTCCGCAAATTCGGGGTTCAATTCATGGACTGACTATAAATAATGATCCTCCGGTAAAACCGGAGGATCATTATTTGGAGCGAATCATCATAACGGATTTACAGAAAACTGCACGCATATCCCTGAAAAACTAAAATTCGCACATTCGTCAAAACGAATTCGGTCTGCTGCCATATTCTCAGAGAGTTTATGCCTGAAGGTTATGAAACGTCCTTCCCGAAATTCTTGTTCTTAAAATGCGGGAAGCAATAGAGATGAAAATTGATCCATATAAAAATATATTTTAAAGTGATGTCCTCTGTTTGCGCTATTCAGGTGTTATATCAATTATGGACTTGATATCCTAAAAAATGAAGGGAGGATCTGTTATGATATCAATGAAAAAACGAGGCATTTGCCTCATTTTACTGCTGTGCACGGTATTTATGACTTTGGGAGGATATTGTAAAAAAGCAAATTCTGCGACGACATTTAACAATACAATTTATGCAGATTTGGTAAGCTATGTTGATTCAAACGGCAAGGACTGTTTTAATGATTTCTATGATTTCGATTTATCGCAGTACAGAATGCACTCTCTACCGGCAAAAAAGATGAGAGATTTAAATTTTATACAAAAAGCGGGAACCATACATACTTTTAAAACGTTATATTATTAAATGAAAAAGTTAGGAGGATTCCATATGAAACGTATTATATCCATCGCGCTTATGCTCATGATGCTCGTCCCCCTCGCGGCGTGCCGGAAGGCGCCCGTCGAGGCGGACGCTTCCCCGAAACCCACCGAGACTGCGGCGGACAAAACGACCGCCGCGCCGACCGATGCTCCGACCGCCGCGCCGACCGATGTTCCGGCGACCGAGCCTCCCGCGCATGACACTGTTGAGATACCGACCGAATACAGCAATACCGAGCAGGTGCTGTCCGTGCCGGTCAAGTGGTATACGTACAGCGAGCTTTCTCTGGAACCGGAGCTCGGTGCGGAGATGACGTATATAAAGGCCGTACCCGATATGGAGATACCTTACCATTCGCCCGAGGCCTTCGTAATAACTGACGACGGAGAGACGGCCATAGTCGATACGGCGGGTGCGAGGCTCTGCGTGTATGACACGGCGACCGGTCAGCTCAAAAGAACTGTCGGCGTCGGCAGGATAAACCATGCCGCGCCTATAAGGGTGACAAAATCGGACGGCGTATATTACGTGCTGATCCCCGATTACAACACGCGGATCGTCGCGGTCGAACCCGACGGCACGACCCGGGAGATCCCCGTTCCGCAGATAGAGGAAGCCTTGGGGTACTCCTATGTTTCGGAATTCTATGTAGAGGACGGCAGGCTCATGATAAGCCTTGTCGGTCAAAGCTCCGTCACAACTAAAGCCGTATCCCTCGAGGACGGCAGCGTGACGAGCCTCTATACCACAAGCTGGAAGCTCTCGAACGGCATTTTTACCGTGACGAGGGGAGAAACCACATGGAGCTTCCCGGCGGAACCCTCGAACGGCGGGCGCCTGTCAAGGATCGATATTCTCAAGGTCGACGGTGAGGGCAGTATTTTCGTCGTTCAGGAGGTATCCGCAGAGGACGGGCATGACGTCGGCCTTTACCAGGTGTTCGATAAGCACGGACGGCTCATTCACTGCGACAGGATCGATTATTTCGCGGATTCCTATATGACCGTCCGTTACGGCAGGATAGTCGGCCCGGACGGCAGCCTGTATGAGATGTACTGCAATGAAGACGAGGTAAGGATCGTAAGGATCGTCGGAGCAAGCTGAGAAGCGCTGTTCCGTTTGAAACGGTCTGTTAACGGCGGAGGATCACTACAACGGCTCTGTGCTTATCGGCATGAAGATAGGCTCCGGCAGCACGGCGGAATTCCTCCGCTTTTCGTATGACGCGAGCGGAAACGTCGTTGCAGTCGATTACTCCGAGGACGACGGAACGAGCTTCACGACATATTACTACCTCCGCAACGCACAAAATGACATAGTCAAACTGATTGACGGCAGCGGCAATACAGTGGTAGAATATACCTATGACAGCTGGGGAAGTATCCTTTCCGCAACGGGCAGCTTGAGAAACACGCTGGGTAAATATCAGCCCTTCTGTTACAGAGGGTATGTGTATGACAGCGTCATAGGTCTCTATTACCTGCAGTCAAGGTATTACGATCCGGAAATAGGCCGCTTCATCAGCTCCGACGTCTATCTCTCCACCGGTCAGGGGGTTATCGGACACAACAGCTTTGCGTATTGCCTGAATAATCCGGTCATGTTAAGCGATGATTGCGGGAATATTCCTTCTCACAGTGTGACGATTGACAATCCGGATAAAAAAGAGCTCGACCCATTGCCGAAAACACCGCCGGATGAATACTCTATTATTTTTCTTGGGCAAGAGTATTTCAGCTCTATTGACACAGCTGTTATTTCATGGTGCAATGAGTATATTCCACAAACACAAAACGATCATCTGGAAAGATGCGGAATCATCGTTTATGTTTGGAAATCAGGAAAAAAGTATTACTCTGTTGTATCAACAGGTACTGGTAATAACGAAACCTGTTGGAAAGATTTTTTGAATGGATACTTTTTACAAATGATAAACCCACTTAATACTGTTGAAGGATTCGTTCATATACATACGGCATATTACAATGACAATGAATGGAAACAAATTGATTTAGGACCATCAGTTTACGATCTTTCTTTGTTCTTTGTACCATTTATTCTGACCCAATACTTGGCGAATGAATCTGGCGAGATATACAGGTACGATGTATTTTCTAATAAATGGTATTTAGTCAAATCGGATAAAAAACCAAACCACAAAAAAAAGGGGGGCTAATTAAAATGAGAAAAGCAATTACAATACTGCTGATAATTGTTTTCATTGTGTTTTCTGTAAGCTGTGATCCAAGAGGATCATTGTCACAAAAGGACGCGGATAATCTTTATGCAGAGCTGCGCAATGATTTTAAAAACGAAGGAATATGGAACCGCAGAATAGAAATAATCAAAACAGCCTCGTTTAATCAAGACAGCGTAGTGGAGTTTGTCAAACAGGCCGTTGATATTTTCTTAAGAGAAGACTTCGAACCGACAAAGATATCCGCATACTGGTTCAGCAGCAGAAGATATTGCAGAGATTGTGAAATTTACAGCAATGAGGTGGTCACTTTATCCGAAATAGATTATGAAATAACAGAAGTAAGCATAGCAAAATACCGGGACGGAAGATATCAGATAAATGTGTTTTACTATATTTGCGAAACCGCAAACACCAAACTTTGGGCAGAGATCGAGATAAGATGAACGGAAGGAAGAAACCAAATATAGAAGTGATGATAATTATGAGGATACTGCTGCAACGGCTCCGTGCTCATTGGTATGTATATCGCCGCCGATCACGTCAAGCTGAGGTTCAGCTATGACGCGTCGGGGAATGTTGTTGCGGTCGATTACTCCGAGGACGACGGAACAAACTATACGACTTATTATTATCTCCGCAACGCACAAAATGACATAGTCAAACTGATTGACAGCACGGGAACGACTGTTGTAGAATATGTATACAACAGTTGGGGAAGCATCGTTTCCACAACGGGTACCTTGGCAAACACGGTGGGCACTTACCAGCCCTTCCGTTACAGAGGCTATGTCTACGATACCGAGTCGCAGTGGTACTATCTGCAGTCAAGATATTACGATCCCGCTACCTGCCGCTTCATCTCCGCAGATGTCCTGCTTTCCACCGGGCAAGGCGTTATCGGACACAACAGCTTTGCGTATTGCCTGAATAATCCGATATGCCGTTCGGACAGCGCCGGAAACTACAGCGAAGTATTACTAGGGCGTGAAAGACGACTCGATGGACAGGGAACCGGCTCCTTTGGAATTGGAGGATATGGCGGCGGTGCAGGTTTGTTAACTATTACTAGTTTAATCAATTCCTTTGACATAGAAGCCGCACTTTCACTATTAGAGGGCGTTGCAAATGCTGCCATTATTGGCTTGTTGACACACCTTATTGCAACTGTAGCAGAAATTGCAAATAAATCAATAGGACAAACGCCAAGGAACGATCATGATGAAAGGCATCATGTTATTCCTATAGGATCAAGTAACACATCCTTGTCGCGCTTTATTTATATGGATTTGTGTCGCGGAGATATAGATGGTCTCGAGAATACTATTTATCTAAATCCGGCATTTCATGCTCGTTTACATACGATTCAGTATTATGCGACTATAGAATCATTAATAGTAGTTTCATATGCTTTAGGAAAAGATGCAATGGTTCACTCAGTGATATTAGTTGTAAAAGCAATACTTTCAGCGTACAATGCTTTAATATAATCGGAGAAAAATAAATGGATAGAAGAAATAAAGAGATTGAAGGGATAATGAGCGCTTATCCTAAAGACATTTGGTTTGAGCCTAAAAAAGAAACGGCACATATGAGGCTCGACGCGGCGGAAAAGATCGCGCAGGCAGTCAAAGATCGTGTGGCGGAAACCGTAAAAACCATTCAAGAAAATTATTCACATACAGCATACTGCAGTGCCGGAAATGCTGTTAAGAGAGGCTATTTCTGTCCCGATCCTCTGATAGAAATAATCGTAAGCAATGTGCGAAGAGGCAGGCTTGTTAAGACCGAACCCAAAGGCGACCGCTTTTCTTATTGGTTCGATGAAAACGACCGGCTAATCCTCGTGGAAAAGATCACAGGTTGCGGCATTTGGTCGACGCAATTCAACGAAGTGCTTTTCTATATTGACGGCTATCGCATTGGCGTTATGTTTAAAAGCGATTACGGGGTTAAGGGAAAAAATGGGCAGTTCTATTTGTGCATTGAGTGTAATAACGGAAAAGACCTGTATTCGATGAGCGAAATATCGGTGCATATCAGTGAGAATGGGGAAGTTAATGCATTGACTAGCATCTATACTTGGATGACGGCAATGGAAAACGGTCGGCCGGTGAAGCGTATAAGCCATTGGGAGACGGTTGGAGAGCCGCTGGAGCTGATGAAAAAAGTGATTTCGGCCGAGCCGCTGCTGGGCTCTGTTCTGAAAATGGAAGATTTTACTTACTTCGACAGAACCGAAGCATGGAGCGCCGAGTATGGCGCGGATGGGAAGGTTAGCGCTATTGCCTGCGGGAACAGAAGGATAGTTGAATCAAAAGGCAAAAAGCCTGTGCTTGACGGAATGTTTTGACCGGTGATTACAAAGTGTGCCAAGGGGACAGTTCTGCTGACACATTCAGGTGTCAAGGGGACGGTTCTCTTGACAACATCCGATTCCGCGTATCTTGAAAACAAAAGGGGCTAACGGCTCTTGCCGTGGCGGGGAATGAAAGTACGGGCAAATGTCCGCAACTCAAACCCCACTCTGGCCTTATACTGTCCGATCCCAAGGGCAATGAGAGCACTTATTCCTACGGCAGCGCATCCGCCATGCTGCGTCTCGCGACCATAACGAGCGACGGAGTGGGAACGGTAGGCTATACGTATAATGATTACGGTGCGATCACGGGTATTTCGAGGGATACCACCTACTACGTCTTCACGTATGACGATTGGGGCAATGTTATAGATACCAAGGTCGGCAATATAGTC
>JAILNX010000023.1 GCA_024691085.1 Clostridiales bacterium
ACCCGCACCTGCGGAGGAACTTTTCGCTTTTGCCAAGTATCCGAATTGGAGGGATACCGTCGATCCGCATACAATGGAACGGACGAAGGCTATCATATCAGCATACCGCGAAGCTCTGAGCAGGATCCGCTACATAAAGCATCTTCCCGCTGACCGGAGACGCAGGTCCGATATTGAGCAGATACTGTATTCCCGCGGGCAGGAGAACGACTACAGCCTCGATGAGCTGTATGCGCTCTTCGACTTCACAGCTCCGATAACGGTGCGCAAAGCGAGAGCCAAGCTTTCAGAGATCAAGTGGCACCTGCTCCCGAAGGATGAAAGAGAGCCTGCACTTTACGACTTTAACATACATGCACTGCTCCGGAAAGCAGAGCTGTTCTGTGATTTCAGTTGCAGCGGCTACAGGGTGCTCGGCGATCTGATCTGCGACGTGGATGATATGAACCGAAAGAACGAAATTTCAAAACGCATTATCCGCAAAGGCGACGGCAGCGATATCAGGAGCCTGCTTGCCGGAGTCAAGCTGCACGGGAAATATGAAGAAAGGATAACCCTGAACTGTGTAAACCTCATAGCTCCTCCATACAGAGACGCGGACCGGCTCAATGATAATGAGGTCCTCAAATGTGCCGAGGCCTTGGGCGAAAGGGATTTCGCATTGAAGGTGCTTCCGGCAGCGGTCATGAAGAACGTATCGGAGCCCGTTCCCGGGAAACACGGGAGGAAAAAGAAATGACGAACGAGTGGAAGGAATTCAAAGCATATACCGGTAAGCCGGTCTATAGATCGTCCGGGAAAAAGGATAGGACTTTCCTCGGCAGATTCACTATCGATATGATGTGTGATTTTGTCGGCTTCAAGCGTATCCTCACGATCATTGCGCGGGGCTATCTTTTTCATGCGAAGGACGGGAGCCTCCTTCCCGGCGATCCGCGCGACAGGCTCGAATACGCCCTGAACGCGCTGAAGGCATGGTGCAGCGTGCCCGACAGAAACAAAAGCTCCGTTCCGCCGGTGGACTTTCGCGAGCTTTCCGATGACTTCCCGGAGCTTGTGGATAAGAACGGCAGCGGCTGGTATTACCGCCATGTAAAGAAGGTCATGGACTACGCGAAAAAGAACCCAGGCATCGTGCACGATTCCATTGTGAAAAAGTGCGAGGGCATGCGCCGGGGGTTCACAAAAAAATGGCAGAAGGAAGTCCGCGGGCTTCAGGTGCCGATATTCGCACTTAACACCAAAGCCAGCTGGAAGCTGCGCTTTGACGACGTCCTCGCCGATGCGCTAGAGTCAGGGCCGCTGCGCATGGAGGAATACGAGCTCCCGCAGCACGTTTCCGATATGCTTTCCATACTCTGCCCGGAGGATGTGCCGATCGACGTCCTAAAGGACATTGCCGCATTCTATCTCGCCAACCGCCGTGATGATACCGATTGGGTCGTACTTCCCGTAGCCAATTTCGAAGCTTATTACGGCACCACGAACTTCAGCAAGCTGTACCTAAAAAAGATCCCCGAAACGATACTCGTCAGGGAATCTCAGGGACATGTGTGCAGGGTGAAAATGAAGCTAAGCAGATAATCATTATACTTTGCTTAGTATCTCCGGATCCTTTATCTTCGTATCCTCGGACAGCAGAATGATCTTCGACATAATCTCGGCAGTCTTGGGATCGTCATCCGCAAACGGCAGGAAAACACGTCCACGCGCCTGCGAATGGACAGGAAGGATCGGTATCATGCCTCTGCCCTCCGCATGAACGATACCGGAGCCCATATGCACCGACCAATTTGCAAGCCTGCCTTCGATCCTTGCATGGGAACCGATGAAACGAACGTTTGAAAGCTTCAACAGACGCGTGAGTTCCTCCGCGAGCGCAACGCGGATCTCGATCGTCGACATGCTGGTTTCGGGATCGACACCGCCGACGTAAGCGATGCTGACGACGAGGTCGATATCGCGCATGACTTCAGAAAACAGCACGGGCGGCACGTTCTCAAGAGGCACGCTTTCGCCGGAGCGTCTGTTGAAGAACTGTATGGTCTCAAGCGTCGGAGCTTCGACGTCGGCGGGACTGAACCAGTCGGCGAGGGCGAATAGCCTGACAACGAGATTTTCGCGATAGAACACCCTCTGCAGGCCCTCTTCATAATCGACAGTCCAGCCGCGTCCCTTCAAAAGAGCCAG
>JAILNX010000025.1 GCA_024691085.1 Clostridiales bacterium
AAAACAGTCATCCAACGGATGGCTGTTTTGTTTTAGTATTGACTCCGCCTATCCTCTCATGCCGTCGCATGGGGCGACGAAATGGGTTTGCAGCCGGTCGCCGCAGGCGATCCCGACCATCCGGTGAATGGTCGGGAAGGCTGAAAACGCCGCACTGCGGCCTTTTCCGGGCGCCTCGTGCCCTTCCCGATTGACAACCTTCCCTCCCCGTACTATAATCTTTCCCGTGAAAACAAAGCTGAAAACCTCAATACTGCCGCTCTTCACCGCCCTCATCTGGGGAACGGCGTTCGTCATGCAGGACATCTGCTCGGAGATGATCAGCGCGATGACGTTCAATACTCTTCGCTTCTTCATCGCGATCGCCTTCCTCGCCGTCGTTTGGGGAGTGAGGACGCTGATCAATAAGAGATCGGGGAAGCCGGCCAGGCGCACGACGCGCGAATACAGGCTGACCATGCTGAAGGCCGCGATCCCCATCGGAGCGGCGCTCGGCATCGCGTCGATCCTGCAGCAGTTCGGCATGGAGCTCGGCACCGACGCGGGAAAATCGGGCTTCATCACCGCCCTTTATATCGTGCTCGTTCCCGTATTCGGGCTGTTAATAGGAAAGCGCGTCCGTCCGGTTCTCGTCGTAAGCATACTTCTCGCGCTCGGCGGACTGTATCTTCTGTGCATTAAGGGCAGTTTCAGACTTGAGTTGGGCGACCTCCTCACCCTCGTCTGCGCCGCCGCGTTCGCCGTGCAGATACTCCTTATCGACCGCTTCGGCGGGTCTCTCGACTCGATCGACCTTTGCACGGGGGAGTTCCTGGTCGCGGGGATAATCTCGCTTGCCGGCATGCTCATATTCGAACGCCCGGACTTCGGCGCCGTGGGCACGGTAATCTGGCCGCTCCTGTACGTCGCGATACTCTCGAGCGGCGTTGCGTACCTTTTGCAGATAGTCGCGCAGAAGAGGGGAGACCCGGCGCTCGTCTCGCTCCTGTTCAGCATGGAATCGGTCTTTTCCGTAATAGCCGGCGCGCTGATACTCGGGCACAGGATGACCGTCCGCGAGTATGTTGGCTGCGCGCTGATACTCGCGGCGGTGATGATCGCTCAGGTCGTTCCCGAAAAGCGCAAAAAACCCGGCAAAGATTGACAAACAAGAACGAATGTGCTATAATATAATTGTAGGGTACCTGAATGATCATTCAAAAGAAAGCCGCTTTTACGGCTTGTTCCCGTATGCCTTAAGGCTGCGGCGGCTTATTTCCGGCATATATATATCTGTTTATAGATTCATCTATAGAAAAAACAAAAATAGATTAATCTATAGAAAAAACATAAATAGATTCATCTATAGATTCTATAGATAAAACAAATAGATCCATCTATAGTATTATTTTATCTGTTTTCTTTCTATAGAATCTATAGGATCTATAGAAACAAGGTATTGATCGAGCCTTCGGCGAATTGTCCGGAGGCATTTTTCGAGGGAGTTTCTTCCTATTATATAGTGCTCTGTACGGAGCTCTTCCACAAGATGTAGCGTAGGACGGGAGGGAACGAGGAGCGTCGGGCCTTCCGAGGCATTTTTGAAAAAGGTATTGAATAATTCGAGAAAAAGGTATATAATTTTATTCGAACCTAAACAAGGAGGGAATAATCATGAATAAATGTACTCGCTGCGGTACCGTGACCGACGGCGCCTTCTGCCCCAAATGCGGCGGTCCGACGGTCGCAGAGGCCGCTCCCGCTCCCCAGGTCATAGTCAACACCCCTGCAGCTCCCAGGACGATCACGAAGGAAGACCTGCCCGAGCAGTACAGGCCGCTCAGCGCATGGGCTTACTGGGGACTCACGATACTCTACTCGGTTCCCATCGTCGGCTTCATCTTCCTGATCATCCATACGTTCAACGGTTCGAACATCAACCGCCGCAGCTTTGCGAGGAGCTACTGGATCTGGACGCTCATCTGCGTTATCGTCTCAGTCATCGCGATCGTCATCGTCGCCGCCACGGTCGGCTTCTCCGGCCTCTGGGATCAGATATTGAATGCGCTGAAACAGTAAATATATTATAAAAACACTTGACAGGCGGGCGAATTATGCTATAATTATAAAGCTTTGAAGCAGAAGCCGCCCGCTTCTCACTCACCGTGTTCCGTCATGGTGCAGTCTGTTGGCAAGAACCTTTTGATATTCGGGTCTTTTCGGGCGGCATATGCCGCCCGATTTTTTCTGCTTTTTAAGTTAATCTTTTTCGGAGGTGAAACACCATAGCAGCTAACGATTTGATGATCAATGAAGATATCCGCGACAAGGAAGTCCGCCTTATCGGTGAGGACGGGGAGCAGATGGGCGTCGTTCAGATCGCCGTCGCGCTTAAGGTCGCGGAGGAAAGAGGGCTTGATCTTGTCAAGATCGCGCCGCAGGCGAATCCGCCCGTGTGCAAGATCATGGATTACGGCAAGTACCGTTTCGACCAGTCCAAGCGCGAGAAGGAACAGCGCAGGAATCAGACCGTCGTCGAAATGAAGGAAGTTCAGCTTTCAGCGACCATCGACACGCACGACATGGAGGTCAAGGCCAAGGCGTGCAACAAATTCCTGCAGGCGGGCAACAAGGTCAAGGTCTCGATCCGCTTCAGGGGCAGACAGGCTGCTCACGGTGAAATCGGCGTAGACGTTATGAACGCTTTCCTTGAAATGGTCAAGGAAAACGCGACGGTCGAAAAGCCGCCGAAGCAGGAGGGACGCAATATGTACATGTTCCTCGCACCGAAGACAAACAAGTAATGATGATCGCTCGAAAGGGCAATCAGCGACCGAAGGGAGCCGCGAGCCATGCGAGCTGCGCGGGTCAGCGCGGGAGCGCCGCGATAGGCGCGATACCTCGAAAAGCCAAGTAAGTAAGGCTGCTCCTGCGAGACATATCCCGGAAAGTCATCCCGTTTCCATAGGAAGTGAGAACTTCCGGGAACGAAATCCTTCCGCCTGACACCAACCCGTCAGGCAGAAACCAAGAAAGTCAAAAAACTTATACTAATAACAGGAGGAAATCCCATGCCGAAACTTAAGACCCACAGGGGCGCCGCAAAGCGTTTCAGCTTTACAAAGAGCGGCAAGATCAAGAGGGCTAAGGCTTACAAGAGCCACATCCTTACCAAGAAATCCACCAAGCGCAAGCGCAATCTGCGCCAGGCCGGCTTCATCGCCGACGAGGAAGCAAAGAAGATCGGCGCTCTGATACCGTATAAGAAGTAAGGGAGGAACAAAACCATGGCAAGGATCAAAAGAGCAGTTAACGCTTTGAAGAAGCGTCGTAAAGTTTTTAAGCTGGCCAAGGGCTATTGGGGAGCTAAGTCCAAGCTCTACCGCGCTGCCAGCCAGCAGGTAATGAAGTCCCTCGCCTACGCTTACGTCGGCAGGAAGCTCAAGAAGCGCGAGTACCGCCGTCTCTGGATCGCCCGTATCAACGCCGGCGCCAGGATCTGCGGCACCAACTATTCCAAGCTCATCCACGGCCTGAAGCTCGCCGGCGTCGAGGTCAACCGCAAGGTTCTCGCCGATCTCGCCATCAGCGACATGAACGCCTTCAACGAGCTCTGCACCATCGCGAACAAAGCGCTCGAGCAGTAATCGGAAAAAGTTTAACGCCCCCGTTTTCCCGAGATTCGAATAGGAAAGCAAGCGGGCATTGACATTATTTGATGGAATAAAAAACAGCAAAACACGGAGCAAAGGCAGCAAGTCCCTGCTCCGTGTTTGTTTATTCAGTTACCGCGGATATGTCTCGCAGGAGCAGCCTTATTATCTTGGTTTATCGCGTTCCGCGGCTTTTCCTTCGCAGCACAGCTGCTCGGCGTTTCGCTGCGGACGCAACACCGCTGCCTCCGCTTAACGCTCAACGTGCCGCGGCGCCGCGGCCTATGACAAATATGTCATTACGGCCGCTAAGCGGCTCGCTCAGCTCGCACGGGACTTCCTTATCAGGAAGCCCCGTCGGGAGCGTTTTTTCATTTCTTACGCGAGGGCATATCGCTTGCAATAACGGCAAATATTTGATATAATAAGATCGGCAGATAATAAGCCCTTTTCCATGGCGCGGGGTATTTTGAAAAGCGCCGTGAACAAAGAGGAAAGGAGACCTTTCGCACATTGGCCGAAAGGCGAGTATGAAGATATGATGAGAAAGCTCGTTAGCATATTTACCGCATTTTTGCTTATTGCCGGATGCTTAAGCGCCGCCGCGCTCGGTTCGGGCGCTCCCGCGAGGGAGCCCGGCGACCCGTCGGAAACGCAGACCCCGGTGACCACTGCCGCGCCGACAGAGGCTCCTACGACCGCGCCGACGACTCCGCCGGCCGAGCCGACCACGCCTCCCTCCGAACCGACGACCCCGCCTTCTGAGCCGACCACGCCTCCCGTTGAGCCGACGACCCCGCCTTCTGAGCCCACCACGCCTCCCGTCGAGCCGACGACTCAGCCGACGGACACGCCCGTCGACACGACCCCGACGCCCAAGCCGGATCATCTCGTTATCCTTACCTCTTCGGACCTTCCTTCACCAAGGGAAGTTGGATACGAATACTCCTTCAGGCTTAGAGCGAATTTCTCGGACGCCGTATTCTCCGCCAAGGATCCAGATAAGCTTGCGGCCACAGGCCTCAGACTTATCGAGGGGAACAGGCTGTACGGCTTCCTCAAGAACCCCGGAACGCACACCTTCACGATGATCGCAACGTCCGCCGAGGCGGGCGAGTCCGTCGAGAAGACGTTCACTCTCGTTATCGTTCCCGCCGGCGCGACTCCCGCGCCGACTTCTGCGCCCACCGTTACGCCCGCTCCGACCGAGACCGAGACCCCGGTCGATACGCCGGCTCCCGGCGACGGACTGAAGCCCGCCGTGTTCTGGGGACGCGCTGCCGATACCGTGCAGTACGTAAGGATCGATACCCCGTTCGAGATAAGACTCGTCGAGGGACTTGTAAACAAGATCGTCTATACCGGCGTGTCGCCCGCGCTGCCCGAAGGTCTTGAGATCGTGACCGGCGACGGCGACGTGCGCTACGTCGCGATAAGGGGCGTCCTCCCGAAGGAGGGCAGGGTCGATTTCTCGATCGACTTCCTCGTTCAGGATCAGGGCAGGCTGAGCATGACGTTTATCCTGTTCGGACGCAGGGGCGCAGAGACGCCTTTTAACGAGTTCCCCGAGGGCAGACCGCTCGTTCCGTTCGGAGGAGCGAAGGAAGCCATCCTTCCCACGCCCGCGAAAAAGAAGGAAGAGGAGGACGCGTGATATGAAAAAGCTCGGTAAACTCCTCGTTATCCTCATGGCGGCCGTCATGATAGTTCCCCTCGGCGGATGCTTCAAGGATCCGTCGGGTCCCTCCGTGGTCGATCTCAAGACTCCCGTGCCCACCGCCGCTCCCGTTCTTCCCGATAAAGAGACGGTCGACGCCTTTTTCGGCGACTGGTACGGCACGTATACGGTCAAGACCGCTTCCGGCATCTACGCCGCTAACGCCGGCGTGAAGAACGACTGCGCCATGCGCATAGCGATCTACGATGCCGGCGCCGTGAACTGCTACCTCGCGGTCAACGGCCTCTCGCCCGACGCCGTCAGCGGAAGCAAGAATCTCTTTGCGCTCTGCACCTCCGCCATCGCCGACGGCGCGCTCAAGGTGAAGGGCATGATCAACAGATACCCCGTTGAATGGACATTCCGCAGGGAGAACGCGCTCTTAAAGCTCAGCGAGAAGTTCGGCGACGAAGCGAACGGCATGGAGATCGAGATCGTCCTCGCAAGGCCGGATGAGCTCGCGGGTTCGGGCATCGATCCCGATGCGGCCGATTTCCTTAAGGCTTACGGCTTCCCCGGAGTCATCGACGCTCTCGGCGGCAAGACCTCGGAGCTTCCGGTGCTCTCGCCCATGGAGGGCCTCTCCGCGCACGATTTCTTCACCGCGGGGCCCAGCGGAGCTGTCGACGATCCCATTCCCGCCGGCGGCAAGATCATTCTCAGCGCGACGGGGCATATAAGGCTCGACCTTCCCGATAACTACGTCGTCATGCAGAACGACGTTCTCGGACTCGTGCTCGCGGCGCCCGCGGACAAGGTGACGGGAGTGGACTTCACGTACACCTCGTGGAATACCGAGGCGCTGCCGTACCTCATTGAAAACGCTCCCGGAGCGAGGGATTTCACCCACTACACGATCGACGGGTTCGACTTCTACGGCGCGTTCATCGAAGGCCCGCAGGGGCTCGGAAGGAGCACGGTCTATAAGCTCTGCGGCGTGAACGGTCAGGGCAAGCTGATCGTCATCACCATGACCATGAATATGGATATGGCCGAGGCGAAGGAATACGCTTCCGCCGCGAACGACAGCTTCCGTCAGCTCATACTCGGCGCGAAGTTCATAACCGAATGACAGTAAAGAACAAAAGCTCCGTCCCCGGCAGGGGGGCGGAGCTTTTGATTTGACGGCTCTTGAGGAGGATCAATCCCGGTCGCTTTTCTTAAGGCCGAATAAACCGGTCGTCCATTTCAGGATAAAGTACGCGATCAGCGGAACGAGGATCGTTCCCACGGACAGTATCAGCACATAAACGGTCTGGCCGGCGAAAGCGCCTGTGCTTTCGATCATACTAAGCCGGATATTCTCTAAAAACGGAGCGTTGCTGTGAACGAAATTATTGAAGTTCGTATCGATCAGCTGCGCGACGGGGGCGACTATCAGACAGTACAGCCCGTAGGTGATAACGACCGTCACGACGTCCTTTCGGGTATTGAATCTTATAAGCCCCTGGAACATAAACAGGAAGAACGTAAAAGTGCCTATCCCATGGAACAGGACGGTATGCAGTTCAAAGAAACTGCCGCCGCGTCCGGTCAGGTAATTCCACATGCTCCTTATGGCGTCGTCCGAATAAATGATGTTCGGATACACCGCCATGAACAGGAAAAGACAGGTCGATACAACGCCGGCGATCAGGATGAACCTTTCGCGGAGCTTTCCTTTACAGAAACACGCGAGAGGGTGAAAATACAGGAACAGACTGCAGAAATGCAAGGGAATCCAGTACGTGCTGTAACCGGTGACGATCCCCATGATCTGCTTCGCGGCCTCCAATACCAGCAGAAGTACCGTGCAGATCTTGAGCGGCAGGAGCTGCGATTCGCGATCCTTGTTTTTAAGGGCGCGGCTCAATACGAAAGCGAGCGCAATGTAAACGACGAACTGCGGGATCAGCGTATACGCGTGTAAAGACGTCCAGAACATAATCGATCCTTATTGTAGTATTTTTATGGCGGGAGCTTGGCTTTCAATATACAACGAAACAGCGGAAATGTCAAATCGGACGCAGGAACGCTTCCGACAAAAGAAGCACCCCTTTCGGGGTGCTTCTGCGTTGGAGGCACCATCCAGAATCGAACTGGAGAATGGCGATTTTGCAGACCGCTGCCTTACCGCTTGGCTATGGTGCCGGGAATTAAAATGTAGGGAAACGGAGAAGTCCACAGGGCGGACCCGGCCGCCCGTTCGTTTCCTTTTTGACCATTCACCGGATGGTCAACGGAAATGGGACTCTGAACCCCCATTTCGCAGGAGCTTGAAAACCGTGACGTCCACGGGGCGGGCTTACCTCACTTCGTTCGGACTGCCGCCCGTTCGTTTCCTTTTTGACCATTCACAGGATGGTCAAAATTGCCTTCGGCAACCGGAACCGAACCTCAAACCCGCATTTCATGCGGATCAATGGGCGCTGTATCCTTTTCCATTTATTAAATCCCCATGAAGGGGATTTAATAAATGGAGCGGGAAACGGGGCTCGAACCCGCCACCTCCGCCTTGGCAAGGCGGCGCTCTACCAAATGAGCTATTCCCGCAGGTTGGTGCCTCAGAGTGGAGTTGAACCACCGACACAGGGATTTTCAGTCCCTTGCTCTACCTACTGAGCTACCGAGGCATATGTGGCGACCCGAAGGGGGCTCGAACCCCTGACCTCCAGCGTGACAGGCTGGCATTCTAACCAACTGAACTACCGGGCCGAATGGTGGAAACAATAGGGCTCGAACCTATGACCCCCTGCTTGTAAGGCAGGTGCTCTCCCAGCTGAGCTATGCTTCCTTCTGTTTGACAGCTTCGAGATATCCTTCGCTTCGCTTCCGGATATCTCAGCGAGTTTACTTTCGTAAACTCGTCGCGTCACTCTCTCGCTCGTTTTCACTCGCTCTTTCGTGACAGCTTCCAGATATCCTTCGCTTCGCTTCCGGATATCTCAGCGAGTTTACTTTCGTAAACTCGTCGCGTCACTCTCTCGCTCGTTCGTGACAGCTTAGCTATTCTACACGAAAGATATTCGGTTGTCAAGGGCTTAATGAAATATTTTTCGGGATTTTTAATATATTAAGAATCGAAAAACACGCCCGGTCGCAATTTGTTAACAAAAAGTTCATAAAGTTTTTCCAAGGGCAAAAAAACAGTTGACATTTACGCCTTGATAGGATAGAATTATAGAAGGAATATGCCCAATTTAGTATATTCTTTTCGATGATCGGGCCGGGGACTGAGCCAAAGCGAGGTCTCCACGATGGACAGTATGCGCGGAAAATAAGCGTACTATTCGGAAAAAAGCCCGTGCGCACCTTTGAAAACAGCCTTTCGCGCCGTATGGCGCGGCGGCAGGTACAGGGAAAACCACGTGAGGCAGAGCGCCGCTTCCGAAGAAGCCGGGGCCGTGAAAACGATCCCGGCGACCAAGGGAAAAGCGTTTGATCCGACCGTGTTTCCATATGCACAATATTTCAAGGAGGAACAAACATGAAAAAGACTCTTGCTTTGCTGATGGTTTTGGCAATGGTCGTGGCTCTTCTCGCGGGCTGCAAAACTCCCGTAGATCCCACCCCCACCACCAACCCCACCACTGAGCCGACTGTGACTGACGAACCCGAAGTCACTCCGCCTCCCATGGCTGATTGGGATGGCAAGTACATTGAAAGGGACGACTACAAGGCTTACATCAAGCACGACCTCGATTTCCTTTATGCCACCATTAAGGATCAGCTCGGCGACTCCGCCGCTGCTGTAGAGGCTGCCGTTCAGGCCGGCGCTCAGGCGATCGATTTCGCCGGCACCGTTGCCGAGATCCGCGCTGCTTATGCCAATGCCTATCAGGCGATCCTCGATGCGATCCCCACCTATGAGGGCGTTGCCACCTACAAGAAGCTCCCCAACTCCGAGAGGACCACTATCCTCGGTATCCTCGAGCGCTACGCTGTCACCACCGGCATCACCGGTATCTCCCTGTTCGAGAACGGCGGTTACGTTATGTACAACCCCCGTATCACCCTCGGCACCGAGAACTTCATTGTCGGTTACGGTTTCGGTGTTCTCCCCGAGGGCAATATCACCGAGGACCTCGAGTATGAGACCAACGAAGCTTGGAAGAGGTACTACCACATTGAAGAGCATGATGATCCCGGTACCCTCAACTACCTGAACGATCAGGGCGCTGTTGTCGGCGATCTCTACGGCTATATGGCTGCCAGCTTCTTCACCAACTTCATGAACGCCACCAAGGACGGTTATGACTGGGTTCCCGAGCTTGCTAAGGAAAAGCCCGTAGCCGTCAACGATGACGACGCCGACGGTATGTGCACCACCTGGAGGTTCGAAGTCCGCACCGGTGACGACGGCCTCAAGTACACCACCGCTTCCCAGATGGCTGACCGCGCTGCTTTCAACAACAGGCCCGTAGCTCTTGAGGACTACGAGTATGCGTTCAAGCTCCTGCTCACTCAGTCCAACCAGCTCTACCGTGGTTCCGAGCTTGCCAACACCAAGTCCGGCGCTATCGCGGGCGCTAAGGCTTACTACGACGGCACTGCCGAGGGCGAGAATGAAGAGCTCTGGGCGAATGTCGGTATCAAGACCTACAACGAGGGCGGCAAGAACTACTTCGAAGTCACCTTCAAAGAGGAGCAGACCCAGTTCTACTGCATGTACTACATCGCTTCCAGCCTGTACATGCCCATCCCCAAGGAGTTCGTTGACCTCGTAACCGTTACGAACTACTGCGGCTTCGACAAGAACGCCACCACCACCCCCGTCGACAACTCCCTTGTCGTCGGCCCGTACTACGTAGAGCGTTATGACGCCGATCAGCAGATCGTCTATGCAAAGAACCCCAACTACGTCTTTGCCGACACCAAGTATGCCATCCCCGGCATCCATGTCAAGATCTTCACCGCTGCTAAGGAAGACACCAACGCCGTATTCAACGAGTTCATCGCCGGTCACTTCGACGTAGCCGGTATCCCCCAGGAGTATCTGAACGAGTATCGTAACGATCCTCGCACCAGGTCCACCACCGGTACCTCCAACTTCAAACTCAACGTCAACGCCACCAGCCCCGAGACCTGGGAGTACCTCTTCGGTGAAGAGGGCGTCGTAACCCAGACTCCGAAGGAAGACTACTGGGAGAGCAAGCCCTGCCTTGCCAACAGGCACTTCGTCAAGGCTCTCAGCCTCTCCATCGACAGGCTCACCTTCGCTAACGCCCGTGGTTCTATCCCCTCGGTCGACTACCTCGCTTCCAACTACATGATCGACCCCGAGAACGGTATTTCCTACTCCGTCACCGAGGCTCATAAGAAGGCTGTTGAGGGTCTCCTCGAGGACACCGACGGTTACGGCTTCTCCCTTGAGCTGGCCCGTGAGTACTTCCGCGTAGCTCTTACCGAGCTCGAGGCCGAAGGCGCTTACACCCCCGGCACCAAGGAGAACCCCACCGTTATCCACATTGAGATTGCTTGGATGTACCCCACTCATGAGGAGCTCTACCACAATGAGATCAAGAACTTCCTGGAGACTGCGTTCAACGATGAGTCCGTCTGCGGCGGCGTTTACCAGCTCAGTGTTGATTTCTGGGTAGGCAATGATTGGAGCGATGTTTACTACAACAAGATGATGGTCGGCCAGTTCGATATCGGCTTCGGCTCCATCTCCGGTAACTCCCTCGATCCTATCGGCTTCGTTTCCGTCCTCTCCTCCGATCAGGAGATCTCCGGTTCCTTCACCCTCAACTGGGGTGTTGACACCAACGATCCCGATGCGTATCCCATCGTTTATGAGGGCTATCGCTGGTCCTTCGACGCTCTGTACAACGCCGTCAACTCCAAGGCGATCGTTGCTCAGGGCCAGAACAAGGCTTCCCTCACTTTCGAGTACACCCCGATCGTCAAGAACGATGACGGCTCCTACACCGGCACGCTGACCGTTAAGGCCACTCTGCCCGATCTCACCAAGTTCAACGTCACCTCCATCGCTTGCTGCAACTACGAGCGTTACTACAACGGCGACGGCACCTATGATGAGTTCGAGCTCACTGACTTCACCTGTGAGGATCAGGGCAACGGTGTCTACGTGATCACCTTCACGGTTCCCGCCGATATCGCCGCCGATTACGCGACCGGCAGCGGCACCTCCGAGAATCCCACCGGTTACACCGGCTTCGACTTCTACTATGACCTGGAGTTCGACGGTGACACCCAGTCCACTTACTATTCGGTCTCCGAGGATCACTTCATCGTTGACTGATAACACAACCGCATAGGTAACTAACGAGGAGCGACGAGGCGGGTGCTTCCGGCTCGTCGCTCCTCAGTTGACAATCCACTCGAAAGGGGATCGCTATGGGAAAATATGTCCTGAAAAGGATAGTGCTTGCCTTCATGATGGCGTTCATAATACTGTCCGTAACGTTCATCCTGGTCAAGCTCCTTCCGTTCGAGAGGCCCATTGGCGGAGATGCGCAGCAGATCGCATATTTCGATAAGCAGTTTCATTTGGGCTACGTGTTCAGATTCAACGTCGAGAAGCCCGAATTAGGCAGACTTCTTTACAAATCTCCCGCCGATCACGGTGTATCGAACTACTATTATCAAGTTCCTGTTTTCCAGCAGTATGGAAACTGGCTCCGTAACATCATTACAAAATGGGACTGGGGCGTAAGTAAGACCTACATGCCCAACGTCGCCGCATCCACCATCATTATGAAGAGGATCGGCTACACCATCCGTTTGAATATCTTCGCGGTACTTTTCTCGGTGCCTACAGGTATACTTCTCGGTATCTGGGCCGCGCTGAAGAAAAATAAGATAACAGACCACATCATTTCCACGATGGTCATGGTATTTATTTCGATACCGAGCTTCGTTTTGATCTCATTCGTTATTAGAATATTCGGTTATGATCTCCAGTGGCTGCCCACCTCGTGGCCGCCCGATTCAGCCTCCTGGGGCGTCAGGGCCTCCGGTTATATAATCCCCGTATTCTGCTTGTCCTTCGGTTCCGTCTGCTATTACTGCAGGTACATCAGGGCCGAGCTCTGCGAGGTAATGGAGAGCGAATACCTGCTCCTTGCCCGTACCAAGGGTCTTACCCGCAGGCAGGCGATCGTCCGCCACGCGCTCAAGAACGCATTGGTTCCTATCTTCCCGGTCATGCTCTCCGAGTTCATCGGCCTTCTTGGCGGTTCAATGGTTCTTGAACAGCTGTACGGTATCCCCGGCATCGGCAAGCTGTTCGTTCTTTCCCTGGGCTACAAGGACTATGACATACTGTTCGTGGATATGGCGATCTTCACGACGATGAGTCTTCTCTTCGGCATCCTGGTCGACCTTTCCTACGGATTCATTGATCCTCGAATCAGAATGGGGGCGAAGAAGTAATGGCAGAGAATAACAACACTCCCGTTGAATTCAAGAATGACGATTTTATTCTTGTTCAGGAAAATTCAAAGATCTTTGATAAAAAATTCGAGACCAAGCCCACTACGTTCTTAAAGGACGCGTTCAAACGCTTCGTCAAGAACAAATCGTCCGTTGTCGCGGCGATCATACTCGCGATACTTATCCTGCTCGCGCTGATCGTTCCGGTCGTCTCGAAGGCCAACATCGAGGTCCCCAACTCCGCAGAGAAATTCCTTGCGCCGAAGCTTTTCAAGGCCGGCACGGGCTTCTGGGACGGAACGCGCAAGTTCCAGCACATCGTTTACGATACCGTTAACGAGGTCCCCGCTGTTTCCGATAAGTACTCTGTCGATACGATCAAGAGCGCTCTTATCAGCATCAACCCGGCGACCGAGCCCGAAAGCGTCGACGTCGTCAGTCCCTACGGTCACGGCGGCTCCGTCGTTATCGAGACCGAAGTCGAGACCGCATCTGAGGAGAACAACGTATTTTTGTACTCCCAGCCGGTCGACTTCACCGCGGCCGACAATTTCGTCGTAGAGATCGTCTTCTCCAGCGATACCAAGATCTCCGAAGGCGATGAGACCGAGACCACTCCCGAAGAGGGAGAGGAGCCTGAACCCGAAGAGGAAGAGGAATTCAACGGAGTTTCCGCTCCCGGTCAGTTCCGCGTATACCTCAAGGGCGTCGGCGACGACGAGACCGAGATAATCATCCGCGATTTCAGCAAGGATTACTCGACGATCAACTTCAACATCAGCGAAGCGCTCGCCGAGGCAGGTCTTTCCGATTTCAGGGGCACCATCAACTTCGAGGTGAAGGCAGCTAACGGCGCAAGGCAGTTCGTTCTCGTAAAGAGCCTCAAGCTCACCGTGAACGACGACGTCAAGGACAAGATCGCCGCTAAGGACGCCGACAACAACGACGTCACACTGGGCGACTACCTCGAGGGCATCTCCTTCGACGACGCTACCGCTATGGTCCTCATCACCAAGAGGACTGCCGGCAAAGCGATCGACAACGTCGGTTACTGGGCCTGCACCGGCCGCAAGGGCATTCACGCGGCCAGCGTCTACTACTGCGATTACGTGATCGACACCTATATGCTCGCTTACGGCAAGGCCGATCCCGTTACCTATTCCAAGGCGGACCTCGACCGTTGGATCGAGGCCGGCTGGTGCACCTACGACTCCAAGGTCGGTATCGAGTCCTTCGTAAAGCTCTCGGACGAGTGCCCGATCGACGAGGTCGTATCCCAGCGCACCAACAAGATCACCGGCAAGCTCCTCGAGATCGAGGGCACCGGCTGGAAGTACCACAAGATGGGCTACAGCGAGATGCCGAAGTTCATCCTCGGCACCGACGTTTCCGGCTTCGACCTGTTCAAGCGCGCGTTCGCGGGCCTCAGGACCTCGCTGCTCCTCGGCGTTATCACCGCCGCGTTCTGCTTCGTGTTCGGTCTTGTATGGGGTTCCATCTCCGGTTACTTCGGCGGCAACGTCGACCTTGCGATGGAGCGTTTCTGCGAACTCCTCGGCGGTGTTCCCTGGATCGTTATCATGACCCTGGCCATACTGCACCTGGGCAATAACTTCGGAACGTTCATTCTGGCATTGTGTATGACCGGATGGATGGGCACGGCGGCAAGGACGCGTACTCAGTTCTACCGCTTCAAGGGAAGGGAGTACGTTCTTGCGTCGCGTACCCTCGGTTCTTCCGATATGCGGCTGATATTCAAGCACATTCTTCCGAACTCCATGGGTACGATCATCACCTCAAGCATCCTTATGGTCCCGAGCGTTATCTTCTCTGAGGCGACCCTGGCTTACTTACACCTCGGTCTCCAGGGCAAGCAGTCGTTCGGTATCATGATGGCCAACAACCAGCAGTTCCTCGGCGTTTATCCGTACCTGGTCATCTTCCCGGCCGTTATCATGGCCCTGATCATGATCTCGTTCAACCTGTTCGGCAACGGTCTGAGGGACGCCTTCAACCCGTCTCTGAAAGGAAGTGATTAAGCGTGGCAGACAATAAAGCAAAGGTTTTGTCCGTCAATAACCTCGTCGTTAATTTCAAGACGGATAACGGCATAGTCAAGGCTGTCCGCGACGTATCCTTCGACCTTTATCAGGGCGAGACGCTCTGCATAGTCGGCGAGTCCGGTTCAGGCAAGTCGGTCACCTCCAAGGCGATAATGGGTATCCTTTCCCACAATGCGATCATCGCGAACGGCAACATCATCTATCGCGGTGAGAACCTGCTCGAGGTCTCCGAGGAAGAGTTCTACAAGATCCGCGGTCACAAGATCGGCATGATCTTCCAGGATCCTCTTTCCGCGCTTAACCCGATCGTCAAGATCGGCAAGCAGATCACCGAGGCCACGCTGATCAACTCCGATAAGCTCAAGCTTATGTACAACGACCTGATCAGCGACGACCTTATCCGCTATAAGAACACGCTGGCCAAGATGAACATCGAGATCGACACCGAAAAGAAGAAGCTCGACGCGTTCATCCTTGAGGCGAAGACCAAGGAAGGCCTCTCCTCCGAGAAGAAGGCGAAGCTCAGGGAAGAGATCAAGCAGAGGAAGGCCGATTACAAGCAGCTTGTAAAGGATACCAAGGCCAAGTACATGGGCAAGGCCAAGGAGCTCAAGGCAGTCCTCGGCGAAACCCAGAAGAAGGCCAAGAAGCAGGTCGCTGAGTACAAGACCCAGGTCAACGCCGAGCATAAAGCGAAGATCTCCGAGCTCAAGAGCCAGCTCTCCGCCGCCAAGTCCGACGAAGAGGTCAAGAACATAAAGAAGGCCATCGCCGAGGCGGACGAGGACCACATCAACAAGCTCAAGATCACCAAGGCGGAAGCCAAGAGAAGGGCTCTTGAGATCATGCGTGAGGTCGGTATCCCCGAGCCCGAGAAGCGCTATAAGCAGTATCCCTTCGAGTTCTCCGGCGGTATGAGGCAGCGTATCGTTATCGCGATCGCGCTGACCGCGTCCCCCGAGATCCTCATCTGCGACGAGCCGACCACCGCTCTGGACGTTACCATCCAGGCGCAGATCCTCGAGCTTATCAACAGGATCAAGGCGGAGCGCAAGCTCTCCTGTATCTTCATCACCCACGACCTCGGCGTCGTAGCCAACATGGCAGACCGTGTTGCCGTTATGTATGCCGGTAAGATCGTCGAATACGGCACCTCTGACGAGATCTTCTACGACCCGAGGCATCCGTACACGTGGGCGCTCCTGTCCAGTATCCCGGATGTTGACAGTAAGGAAAGGCTGGAAGCCATCCCCGGCACTCCGCCCAACATGATCTATCCGCCTAAGGGCGACGCGTTTGCTGCCCGCTCCAAGTATGCGATGAACATCGACTATCGTGAGCAGCCGCCCTATTTCAAGGTCAGTGATACGCATTACGCCGCGACTTGGCTGCTCGATCCTCACGCACCGAAGGTCGAGATGCCGAAGATAGTCAGCGAGCGAATCAGAATTTCTTTGGAGGAGGATTACAATGAGCGAGCTTAATGAAAAAAAGGACTCCAAAGAAGTCGTCAACGTCAACGCAATGAGCCAGGAGGAGTTCAACCGTTATTATAAGCTGAACTCCAAGGTGAAACAGAAGCCCGAGCTCCGCGATAAGAAGGTACTGCTCTCCGTAAGGCATCTGAAACAGTTCTTCTTCTTCGGCAAGGGTGTCAACCGCCAGAAGCTCAAAGCGGTCAGCAACATCTCCTTTGACGTCAAAGAGGGCGAGTGCGTAGGTATCGTCGGCGAGTCCGGCTGCGGTAAGACCACTACCGGCCGCTGCATCATCCGCCTCTACGACATCACCTCCGGTTCCATCTATTACCGCGGCGTCCGCATAAGCGCCGGCGAACGCTGGAACAAGAAGGAGATCAAGTGGTCCCGCATCCACGCGAAGGAAAAGATCGCCGAGCTCGCCAAGGAAGGCGGCAAAGAGGGCGAGATCGCCGAGATCAACAAGAACCTCGAGAAGCATATTGCGGAGCAGAAGGAGAAGATCAAGCAGATTAAGTTTGATAACGCCAATGTAAGCCGCAAGCTCATGAACGAGATCCAGATGATATTCCAGGATCCTATCGACTCGCTCGATCCCAGGATGACCGTTGAGGATATCATTCAGGAAGGTCTTCAGATCCAGGGCTTCCACAACAAGGAAGAGAACCACAAGAAGGTCGTGGAAGTTCTTGAAACGGTCGGTCTTGTATCGGAGCATGCTTCCCGTTATCCGCATGAGTTCTCCGGCGGTCAGCGTCAGCGTATCGGTATTGCCCGCGCGCTGATAATGAACCCCAAGCTCCTCATCTGCGACGAGCCGATCTCCGCGCTCGACGTTTCCATTCGCGCACAGGTCATCAACCTTCTTAACGAGCTGAAGGATAACCTCGGTCTTTCGATCATCTTCATCGCTCATGACCTGTCCGTCGTCAAGTACTTCTGCGACGCCATCGTCGTTATGTACTTCGGTAAGGTCGTTGAAAAGGCGCCCAGCGACGTCCTCTTCAAGAATCCTCTCCATCCCTACACCAGGTCTCTGCTTTCCGCGATCCCCAAGCCGAACCCCAGATCCGAGCGTGTAAGGAAGAGGATCACCTACGATCCCAAGACCGCGCACGATTATTCCGAGCAGCAGCCTGAGCTGAGGGAGATCGAGCCCGATCATTTCGTTCTCTGCAACGACGCCGAGTTCGAGAAGTATCTAACCGAATTGAAGCACTGACGTGAAACTATTCAAGAAACTGTTTCTGCATTCGCCGAAGAGCTATGTCGCCGCATTCATTGTCGGCATAGCTCTCTCGGCCCTCGCGCTCGCCACGAGGGGATACAAGCTTTTGATCAACTACGTGGACGCGCTTACGATCGCCGGAGCACTGGTATTCCTGTTCGGAATGTTGCTGCTCGTATGGTATTTCGGCGCTCTTGACACCTTCGGGTACGCCTTCAGGCGGCCCATGGGCAGGACGCAGTACAAATCGCTCTACGAGTATTCCGAAGCGAATAAGGAAAAAAGACGCAGGGGAAACCTCATCTTTATGCCTTACATCGTCGTTGGAGTTTTGTTCTTCACAGTCGGGATCATCCTTTCGCTCTTCATCGGATCGTGATAACAGAAATTAAAACCGCCCGTAAGCACACGGGCGGTTTTTTTGATTGTCAAAAAAGTCTGATCGACTTTTTCGACGGCTTGCATTTTTGAACTGTTCGGCTTGAAAGCAATGAGCTTTCAAACCTCACGGACGTTCAAAAATAAAGGAACCAATTGCAAAACGCAATTGGTTCGCTCGCGACGTACACGCCGCCGCGAGCGATTACAGTAGGCAGGGGCTTCGGCCCCCGCACCCCCAAAGAGGTTTTGCAAACTGCAAAAAGCCGCCTGCAGATCTGTGGGCGGCTTTTACGTTTTTTCTTGGCAAATTACCAGATCACGACGCGTTTGTCCTCGGGAAGATACATCTTGTCGGTGGGCTTCACGTCGAAGGCGTCGTACCATTCCTTGAAGTTCCTCGGCATCATGTTTGCGCGGAGCTCGGAGGGCGAGTGTACGTCCATCGTAAGCAGGAGCTTTATAAAGCCCTCCTTAGCCTTCATGCACCAGATCCTGCCCCAGTTAAGGAAGTACGCCTTGAAATCGGGATCGGGGAGCTTGTGCATTATCTCGATGGTGACGGCCATGCCGCCGGCGTCCGCGATGTTCTCGGATACGACCAGGCCGCCGTTGACCTTTCCGCCGTGGAACGGTATCCCGTCGAACTGCTCCGTCATGCCCTTGGTTAGCTCTTCGAAGGTCTTGAAGTCGTCCTCCTTCCACCAGTCGAAGAGATTGCCGTTCTCGTCGAAGTGCGCGCCGTTGTTGTCGAAGGCGTGCGAGATCTCGTGACCGATGACGGCGCCGATGCCGCCGAGGTTCTCCTCTATCTTCTGGTCGACGGAGTAGAAGGGCTTCTGCAGTATTGCCGCGGGGAACGTGATGTCGTTCTTGAACGGATCGTAGCAGGCGTTGACCATGTGGCCGGGCATCTGCCACTCGCTGCGGTCGGTGGGCTTGTTCAGCTTTTCGAACTGATGCATACGCATCTTAAGCCTTATGGACGACGCCGCGTCGAAGAACGATGCGTCCTCGTCGACCTTGAAGGTGTCGTATATGGCTTCGTAATTGTCCGGATAGCCCATCTTGATCTTGATGCTCGAGAGCTTCAGTATCGCCTTCTCCTTGGTCTCCTCGGCAAGGAACCCGTTCTTGCGGATCCTCTCCTCATAGGTCTCGATGATCTTCTTGACTATCGAGGTGATGTCGGCCTTGGCCTCCTCGCCGAAATACTTCCTGCCGTAGTACACGCCGATCGGCTTATCGAACGTTTCGGAAACGAACATGTACGCCTGCTTTTCGATGGGCGGCATCTCCTTGATACCCATCAGCTTGTTGGCATACTGCCTTGAAATGGCGTAGATCTCCGGCGAAAGCAGCTGCGCGAAATCGAATACAGTGTTGACGTAGCACCAGTGGATGAACAGGGTGAAGTTCTTTTCGTTGAAGATGTCCTTGAACGCCTGCATGAAGCGGGGATTGGCCGGCCCGATGATCTTGGGAGCGCCGTCGCCGTAGAGCTTCTCGAGGAGCCCCTTTAAGTCGAGATCCGCCGAAAGGGCGTAAACTTCCTCCGCGGGCATGGGATTGTAGAGCTTGTAGTAATCCGCCATCTCCCTTGCGCTGAGCGCCTTTTTGCGGAGCATATCGTCGAACGCGATGGTGTCCTTAAGGTACTGCCTCTGCTCTAAAGGGGAGAGCTCGGTGTACTTAAGCATGCTCTTCGCCATCTTTTTGTAGAGAGAAAGCATATAGAGCTTCATCACGGTCTTCTCGTAATACGAGGTGTCCGGCAGTATCAGACCGGGATCCATTATGGCGAGCCCGTAGCGGGAGGTGTCCTTCCAGTCCTCCATAACGGCCAGCTCGTACGGGAACGTCACGCCGGCGCGGAGAAGCTCGAAGCTCTTTTCGTTGAACTCGGCGACGGTCTTTATGCCCTTGATCTCGCGAAGCAGCGGGTAGAGGGGCTTCATGCCGGCCTCGCCGCGCGCCTTTTCGTCCAGCGCCTTCTTATAAAGGCGGACGGCGTCCTCCATTATCGGGACGTCGGGCAGCTCCGCTCCGTTCGCGAAGCCCGCGAAATCCTTCATCAGCAGCTTTTCCACGTCCTCGTCAAGCGTTGAGAAGCCGCCCGTCATGGGCCTGTCGCCCGGTATGACGGCGGTCTTCAGCCATTCGCCGTTAACAAACTGGTACAGATCGTCCTGTACACGGACAGCGGTGTTTTCTTTACTCATTTTCCTTTCCCCCAATATTAGGATATCATTATTATAATACTACCGCGACGGGCTGATTTCAAGCGGGAGGCGGCATTTCACTAAAAAAGCGCTCTCCTTAAAAAGGAGAACGCTGTAACGCTTTCGTTATGTGAGCGACAGGTCGTTCGTCAGCCTGTTCGTGATGTCGTCGACGGCGGTGGAGATGTCCGCCCTCTCGGCAAGCTCGCTCGTGATCTGGTCGCAGGAGTACATTACGGTGGAGTAATGCTTTCCGCCGAACGCCTTGCCGATATCGGGATACGAGGTGTTCGTGAGCGTGCGGCAGAGGTACATGGCGATCTGGCGCGGAGTGGCGATACGCTTGTCCCTCCTGGTGGAGGTGAGCTCCTCGACGCTGATCTCGAAGTAGTCGGCGGTCACGCGCTTGATAAGCTCCGGAGTGACCATGTGCTTGCCCTCGGAGGAGACGTAGTCCTTCAGGATCGCCTCGACGAAGCTCCTGTCGATCATGGCGCGCTTAGAGAACTCGGCGTAGAGCATCACGCGGTTGTAGCAGCTTTCGAGCTCGCGGACGTTGGCGCTGAACTGCTCCGCCATATAGAGCAGGGCGTCGCCGGAGATATCGATGCCGTCGCGCTCGGCCTTGCTTTTCAAGATGGCGACGCGTGTTTCGACCTCGGGCGGTTTGATGTCGGCGGTTATGCCCCACACGAAGCGGCTCTTAAGGCGCTCCTGAAGGCTGGGCAGATCCTTCGGCGACTGGTCGGAGGTGATGACGATCTGCTTGTTCGCGCCGTAGAGGGCGTTGAAGGTGTTGAAGAACTCAAGCTCCGTCGCTTCCTTGCCGCCGATGAACTGGATATCGTCGACGAGCAGCAGGTCGAGGCTCCTGTACTTCTTCCTCAGCTCCTCGCGGGTGTCGTACTTGATCGCGGCGATGACGTCGTTCGTGAACTCCTCGCTCGATACGCAGCAGATATTGAACTCGGGACGGAGCTCGTGCACGTAATTGCCTATCGCGTGCAGAAGATGCGTCTTGCCAAGTCCCGAACCGCCGTAGATGTAAAGCGGGTTGTACGCGGAGGCGGGGTTGTCCGCGACCGCGACGGCGGCGGCGTGAGCGAAACGGTTGGATTCGCCCGTCACGAATGTGTCGAACGTGTACTTCGGCTGTACGCCGAAAAAGAGCCCCTTTTCCGTGCTGTTCGAAACGGGCACGGAAACAACGGCCTCCGCCTCTTCCTTGATGATGAAGTTGACCGAGTAGTTGGATCCGTTCGCGCGGTTCACGCAGTCGGTGATGGTGCTCGCGTAGAACTGGCGAAGGCTGGTAAGGTAAAGCTCGCTCTGAGCCATAAGAATGAGCGTGCTGCCCTCGATGGAGATGGGCTTTATATCCTTGATCCAGGTTTTATAGCTTATAGGCGTCATCTCCGCTTCGAGAACGGGAAGCGCCTTTGACCATACGATCTGTGCCGAAATCATCATTTCCCCCAAATAACCGAACAATCGGGATAAAAAGGGAACAGAGAGCGTTCGATCTGTCCCCGATAGCTATGATAGCAAATTTCCTTAATGATTACAAGTCAAAATTTGGCTCGCTTGTATGTGTATATTCCTTTCCGGTACAAGATATTGTGGCTTCTGCCGGCCGATCCAAAATATAATTTTCGGGCCGTCACGAATCGGTATTACCTTTTTCGGCAGCCTTCGACCTTTTGTTAGAGACGATCTTCGTCGCTATAAGCCCCGCCGCGGCAAGCACGACTATCGCGATGCTGATCCACTGCGAGGTGGAGAACGCGCCGAATATGCCCCTTATCTCGTCCCCGCGCAGGTACTCGAGCAGGAAGCGCTCCACGCCGTAGATGATGAGGTAGACGAAGAGCGTGGTCGCGCCGACGCGCTTCTTCCTTGTGAACCACAAAAGGAACAGGAATACGAGAACGTTCGCCCCCGCCTCGATGAGCTGGGTGGGTATGACCTTCACGTTCTCGGCAAGACCGGTCACCGCGCTCGGAAAGCTCATGCCGATCCACGAATCCGTGACCTTGCCGTAGCAGCAGCCGGCGCAGAAGCAGCCCATGCGTCCGATCGCGTGCGCGAGAGGGAGCGTCGGCACGATGGAATCGGAATAATCGAGGAGCTTCGTTTTGGCTATCGCCGCGCCTAAAAACGCGCCTATCACGCCGCCGATGAGCCCGCCGTAGAACACGAGACCGCCCTGGAGGAGCCAGATAACACCGTTTGCCCTGACCGCGTCCGCGATCTCGTCCCAGGTATAGGTCACCGCCATGAAGAGCACCTTCGCGCCGATTATACCGAAAACGATCGCGATAAGCGCGACGGTCAGAAGCCGCTCGCCGTCAAGGCCGCGCTTTCTGCATCTCAGCCACGAAAGCCCGACGGACACGAGCATGGCGGCAGCCATGAGCAGTCCGTACATGGGTATCTGTATCCCGAAGATCTTTAAATAAGGAAACATCCGTCCTCCGTCAGCCCGCGTAATTAACGAAATAATCCTGCACGAGAACGATGGGCGTGCCCTTGTCGCCCGAGCCGGAGGTCAGATCGCAGAGGGAGCCGATAAGATCGGTCAGCATGCGCGGCGTGGTGCCCTCGGAGAGCATGGAGCCCTTAAGGTCGCGGTCCTTCTCGCGGATGCGCTCGCGGATCTTCTCGGCTAAAGCCTCGCCGGAGAGACCTGCGTAATCGTTGTCGGCAAGGAACTTGAGCTTGAGCTCGTTGGGAAGACCGCGCAGTCCGTCCGTATAGCCGGGGGAGACAACGGGATCCGCAAGCTCCCAGATCTTTCCGACGGGATCCTTGAAAGCGCCGTCGCCGTAGACCATGGCCTCGACGTGAACGCCCGTGCGCTCGAAAACGAGCTGCTGAATGCCGAAAGCGACTTCCTTCGCGTTCCGCGGGAAGAGCTTAACGAGCTCCTCGGTCGCCTTGTTGGAGCCCAAGAGGCCGTAATCGGGGCAGCAGCCGGAGCCGTTCACCGGCTCGTTCAGTATGTCGCAGAGCGTGAGCACGTTTTTGCCGCCGTGCTTTTTGATGCGGTTCTGCGTGCGCGTCCTCGTGTGGGTGTCGCAGCAGAGTACGTCGCCCGTGTAGTCAAGAATGACCTCGGGACGGTTGGAGAATATGATCTCGGCCTCCGCGCCCTCGGCCTCGATGAGCGTCTTATAGAAGTCAATGTAGTCTACGCCCGTGAAGGGGTGACGGCACTCGCCGCCGCAGAGCTCGTAGAACTCGTCCGCGGTCATGGTGTCTGCCCAGGGATTCACGCCCTTATCCTCAAGCACCTCGGGATCGACAAGGTGATTGCCGACCTCGTCGGAGGGATAGGAAAGAAGCACGGTGACCTTCTTCGCGCCCCTCGCGATGCCCCTTAAGCAGATGGAGAAGCGGTTCCTCGAAAGAATGGGGAATACGACGCCGACGTGGGAGCCGAGCTTTCTTTTGACGTCGGCCGCGATATCGTCGACTCTTGCGTAATTGCCGTCCGCGCGCGCGACGACCGCCTCTGTCACGGCGATAACGTCGCGGTCATGAAGCGTAAAGCCGTCGGTCTTCGCCGCCTCGAGCACGGAATCAACGGTTATTTTAACGATGTCGTCGCCCTGGCGGATTATGGGCGCGCGAATGCCTCTTGATACGGTTGCCATAGTGTTTGTACTCCCGGAAAAGATTAAGGGACGCCGGAGGAGCATCCCTTAATGAATGATAACATATTCCCGCACGATTGTAAACATCGGATTTCTTATAGCACGGAATTAATATATTTTTCCTTGCTTTTTATGTTGATTCATGCTATAGTCATAATTGAGGAAAAACGCTCTCGAAAGGAGATCAATATGAGCCTGTTTGATAAGCTTATTAAGGACACCGTCGGCAAGGCGGTCAAGGACGCCGCCCGCGAGGGCGCGCGTCAGGCAGTTCAGCCCATGGTCAACGAGGCTGCGAACGCCGCCGCGAACGCCGCGGCGAAGGGGATAAACAACGCGACGAGCGAGATCCGCCAGCCCGCGAACGAGGCGGCTCAGAGCATGAACCGGGCGAACGAGGAAGCGAAGAAGGTTCCGAAAGAGGATTGGGAAAAGGCTATGGGCTTTCTTGAGGGTATGGCGACCAACGCGTCGAAGAACATGAAGGTCTGCCCCAACTGCGGCGAAAGCGCGAAGGCGGACGTGAAGTTCTGCCCCTCCTGCGGCGCTAAGCTGCCCGAGAAGACCGTCTACGAGATGGCGACCTGTACCGCCTGCGGACATCAGAACAGCATCGGCACCTCGTTCTGCGCCGAATGCGGAGCGAAGCTCCCCTCGAAGATAGCGGAGGAAGAGGCCGCGAAGGCGCACGACGAAGCGGAGCTTGCGAAGTGGGACGACATACTTCCCCAGTACCCGAAGTGGTGCTTCGGCGGAAGCGATATCCAGCTTGAGGATAGAAGGGGCGAAGGCGACGACACTCTCGCGATACTCTCGGTCGGCAGCACCAACCGCATGGAGCTTGACAGATACTTCGTGCTTCTCAACAAGAACGGCTTCATTAGGCCCGCCGGCTGGTCGAGCGACGAGGTCGTGTTCAAGGTGATCGACGGCAACGCCTACTGCGTGGGCCAGACCGACGCCTTCCGGGATCCCGACTGCTTCTCGATCTACTTCTTTATCGACAACAGCCGCCTCCCCAGGAAGGAAGAGCCGAAGAAGAAAGGTCTGTTCGGAGGACTGTTCTCATAATGGATCGGACGGAAAGAATACTCGAGCTTGTCCGCGACGGAAAGATGACCGTCGCGGACGCTCTTCTGAAAATAAGGACTGAGCCGTTCGACGATCTGGGCTACGCCGTCGTCGATCTTCACCGCGCTGTAAGAAAGGGCGTGCCGGAGGTCGTCTACGGCGCGGGAAAGACCGCGGAGCAGATATCCGGCATACTCTCAAGCATGGTCGCGCACGGGCAGGGACGCGTCATCATAACGAGGCTGTCGCCCGAAAAGGCGGCGGAGGTCTTAAAAACGCACCCAATCGCCTATTATGAGGAAGCGAAGCTCGCCGTGCTAGGCGGAATGCCGGAGCCGGACGGTATAGGCACGGTCGCCGTCGCGACGGGCGGAACGAGCGATATCCCCGTCGCGGAGGAAGCCGCGCTCACGCTTGAGTCGCTCGGGAACCGCGTCGACCGGATCTACGACGTCGGCGTCGCGGGGCTGCACAGGCTCCTCGATAAGCGCGAAAGGCTCATGAGCGCGAGCGTCGTCGTCGCGATAGCGGGTATGGAAGGCGCGCTTGCGAGCGTAATAGGCGGGCTTGTAGCCTGCCCTGTCATAGCCGTCCCGACGAGCGTCGGCTACGGCGCCTCCTTAAACGGGCTCTCGGCGCTTCTTTCAATGCTCAACTCCTGCGCGAGCGGCGTTTCGGTCGTCAATATCGACAACGGCTTCGGCGCGGGCTATATCGCGAACCTTATAAATCACATGGGTAAATGATATGAAGATACTGTATTTCGATCTTAATATGGGCGCGGCGGGGGATATGCTCGCCGCGGCGCTGACTGAGCTTCTGCCCGATCCCGAGGGGTTCGTAAAAAGGCTCAACGCACTCAACATCCCCGGCGTGGAGTTCGTCCGCGAGCCTTCCGAAAAATGCGGCATACTCGGCACGCATATGTCCGTCCGCGTGAACGGCGAGGAGGAGCACGAGCATCATCACGACCACGACCACGGGCATCACCATGAGCATCACCACTCGGACCTCGGGTCGATAGGGAAGATCGTCGAGGGACTCGATATCCCCGAAAACGTAAAGAAGGACGTAATGGCCGTCTACCTGCTCATCGCCGAAGCGGAGAGCGCGGCGCACGGCAGGGAGGTGACCGAGATACACTTCCACGAGGTCGGCACGATGGACGCCGTCGCGGACGTGACCGCCGTCTGCCTTCTTATGAACGAGATAAAGCCGGACGCGGTATTCGCGTCGCCCGTCCACGTCGGCGCGGGACAGGTGCGCTGCGCGCACGGCATACTGCCGGTCCCCGCTCCCGCCACGGCATACATATTGAGGGACGTTCCGATCTACGGCGGCGCGATCAGATCCGAGCTCTGTACGCCCACCGGCGCGGCGCTTATCAGGCGCTTCGTATCCCGCTTCGGGGATATGCCCGTGATGAGAGTGGAAAAGATCGGCCTAGGCATGGGCAAAAAGGACTTCGAGGCGGCGAACTGCGTCCGCGCGATGCTCGGGGAGAGCGAAGAACGCGGCGGCGATATCGTCGAGCTTAAGTTCAACGTCGACGATATGACGGGCGAGGAAGTCGGCTTCCTTACGGAGACGCTTTTTGAAAACGGCGCGCTCGAAGTGTTCGACGTTCCCGTCAGCATGAAGAAATCCCGCCCCGGAACGATGATGACGGTGCTTATTAAGGAAGAGGACAGGGAAAAGCTCCTTAAGCTCATATTCCGCCATTCGAGCACTCTCGGCGTCCGCGAGTACCACCCCGTTCGGCATACGCTTTCAAGGCGCACGGAGACCGTCGACACCCGCTTCGGCGGCGTGAGGATGAAGGTCTCCGAGGGCTTCGGTGTCACAAAGACGAAGTACGAATACGAGGATCTCGCCCGCATCGCAAGGGAGACGGGCATGAGCTTACCGGAGGTCAGAAAAGCGATCGATGAGAGAGAAGTATAAAAAGCTGACCGGGATCCTTTCGGGCTGCGGCAGGCTTGCCGTGGCTTTTTCCTCGGGCGTCGATTCGGCGTTTCTGCTTTTTGCCGCGCGCGAGGCTCTCGGCGAAAACGTGACCGCGTTCACCGCCTCTGCTCCCGTGTTCCCCGAAAGGGAGAGGAGGGAGTCAGCGGAGTTCTGCGAAAGGTACGGCATTAAAAGGATCGAGGTCTTTCCGGAGCTTTTATCCTTAGGCGCGTTCAAAAACAACCCGCCCGACCGCTGCTATCACTGCAAAAAGCTCCTTATGGGAGCGATAAAAAAAGCCGCGGCGGCGGAGGGCTTTTCCCTCGTTGCCGAGGGCTCGAACGCGGACGACGCGGGTGACTGGCGCCCCGGCATGCGGGCGGTCAGGGAGCTCGGCGTGATCAGCCCGCTCCTTGAGGCCGGACTTACCAAAGACGAGATAAGGGAGCTTTCCCGCGGGTTCTCGCTCCCCACCTGGGACAAGCCGTCCTTAGCGTGCCTCGCCTCCCGCTTCGCCTACGGCGATCCGATAACGGAGGAGAGGCTTTCGGCCGTCGAAAGCGCCGAGGAGCTTCTGTTCTCGCTCGGATTAAAGCAGCTTCGCGTGCGCGTTCACGGGGACGCGGCGAGGATCGAGACCGAAAAAAAGGATATGAAAAAGATCCTCGACAACAAGGATCTCATATCGGAGAGGCTTCACGCCCTCGGGTTCAAATTCGTTTCGCTCGATCTCGACGGGTTCAGATCGGGGAGCATGAACAGGGTTTTCCGTCAATAAACTCCACGGTGTAGCCGTGTCCAGGCTCGGGCGTGAAATCATACCGCCCGTTCGAATCGGGGAAGAACGCCGCGAGCACTCCGCCTATCACGCCTCCGTGAGTTACGACGACGGCGTCTAAGCCCTCCGCGATCACGGGCTTAAGGGCGTTGAGCGCGCGCTCGGTAACTAAAACGCCGCTTTCGCCTCCGGGGCAGACGTTCGCCTCGTTGTCGCCCGTTATCCACTCAAGATATTCGGGATCGCTCTTCAGGTCTTCGTACGAACGCATCTCGAACGCGCCGAAGTCAATCTCGCGCATGCCGGGAAGTATCCCGTGCGGTACGCGCCCGTAGATCGCCTCGAAGCTCTGCTCCGCGCGGAGCATACCGCTCGTATAATAACGCTCCGCCTTGGGATAAACGCCCTCGGCGGCGTTTTTTTTAAGCTCCTCCGCGCTCTCTGAAAGCAGCGGAAGGTCGGTGCTCCCGTAATAGAGGCGCTCGAGATTGCCTCTCGTTATTCCGTGGCGTAAAAGCGTCAGTTTCATTTCAGCCTTTCCTCAATGCCGCAGAACACCCTCGTGACGTGCTCCGCCTCCTTCGCAAGGAGGGAGAGCGCGATGCCGTGACGCTCGCGCATTACGCGCTCGTCGGGATCCATGGGAACGATGCCGCAGCCGATCTCGCGCGAGATGACCACGCTGTTCTTGATATAGGGCATAAGGAGTCTTATAAGCTCGTGCGGATCCGTCTCGTCCCTTGTCAGCGCCTCGAGGTGGGTATAGCATTTATACTCCCTGTCGGGGAAGCCGTTCGCGAGATCGAATACCTCGTCCTTTTTGAAACCGTATTTTTTCTTGACGCACGTGAGTTTTCCCTGATATGCGCCGCCTATGACCAGATCCATAACTACCTCACAAACAACCTTAAAAGAACCGTTAAAGCGACGCCAGCAAGCTCGCCGAGGGTAAGGGCATAGCCCGAAACGTCGCCGCTCATGCCGCCGAGCTGCTTCTTCGCGAAGAGCGCGGCTAAAAAGTATATGAGCGCGGCGGACGCGGGAGCGAGCCCGTGCACGCCATTAAGCGCCGCGGGAACGGCGATCGCCGCGGCAAGCATCACAAAGAGGGGAATGACGAGAGTCTTTTTCTTTTCGCCCCGGTACTGGCTCGTCTCCATGGGCTTGAAAAGTATCACGGCGATGCCGGCGGAGGCGCGGACCGCGACCGGTATGAGCGCGAGGGGAAGAAGGTCTTCCTTCGAATATTCCCACGAGAAGAACAGGCTGAATACACTGAGCAGCAGGAACGCCGCGGATAGCACCGCGAACGCGCCGGTATGCGGATCCTTCAGTATCTTCTGACGGCCGGCAAGATCCCGCCGCGAAAGCACCGCGTCGGACACGTCCATGAATCCGTCAAGGTGGATAAAGCCCGTAATGAGCGCGGGCACTGCCGTGAGAACAAGAGCGCGTATCGCCGCGGGGCAGGGGAAGAGGGACAGAAGGAACGCGGAAAGCGCCCACAGTCCGCCGATCATCCCGCCAATAAGCGGAAGGCATACCAGCATACGGTACCTCGCCCGCTCGTCCCACTTCGGGAACGGGCAGGGGATCGCGAGGAACATGCCCCACGCCATGAAAAATGCGTAAAACCAAAGTCTCATACCGTTTCTCCGATCGGGGGAAGCTCCCCCTTTAAAACCTTTGGAACGCCGCAGACGACCTCGCACACCGTGTCGAACTCCTCAGCGAGCGAGTTTAAAACGAACGCGAGCCCCCTGCGGTATTCCTCGGTAAGGCCGCCGTATTCCGAACCGTCGCGGAAAAGCTCGTCCGCGACGCACACGAAATGCTTAACGCTCAAGCTCAGTTTATTAAGCTCCGAAAGCGTGCGCCGCTTAGGGTCCGGCGCTTTTTCGTCCCCGAACATCTCGTTCGCGAGAAGCGCGGTCACGCTGTCAAAAAGCACCGCGCCATCCTGATCGAGAGTGACTTCGTCGACGCTCCGCGCGCGCTCAACGGTTAAAAAGCCCCAGCCTTCGCGGTCGGCAACGTGCTTTTTTATGCGCTCCCTGTCCTCGTCGTCGACGGGCTCCATGGCGGCAAAATAATACATCGGCGCATCTTCGTGAAGGCTTTTCGTCAGCCTCTGCGCCAGCATGCTCTTTCCGCTCTTCGAACCGCCGACAAGAAGTATCCTCATTTTTTATAATTGAAATCCTTTACGTTTTCGAGCTTTTTAAGGTAGCCGTCGTCGATCTCGGCCTCGCCGAAGGCGGCCATGCAGTTCATCACGGCGCACGCCCCGCGCATTATCTGGAAGGCGAGCGGACAGCCGCTCCCCTCGCCGAGCCGCATATCGAGCGTGAGCATGGGATCGAGCCCCAGTTCGTTTTTCGCGATAAGGTAGCCGGGTTCCTCCGAAACGTGCGACAGGAACAGATAATCGCGCACGGCGGGTGTGAGCCTTGTTGCCGCGAGCGCCGCGGTTATCGAGATGAGGCCGTCGACCACAGCGGGCAGGCGATAATACGCCGCGCCGAGGAAAGCGCCCGTCATCGCGGCAATGTCAAGACCGCCTACCGACGCGATAACGCCGACGGGATCCTTGGGATCCGGCGCGTTCAGCTCAACAGCGCGGGCGACGACCTCGCGCTTATGGGCGAGAGCCTCGTCGGATAGCCCGCTCCCGCGTCCCGTGACCGCGGCGGGCGCCGCGCCCGTCAGAACCGAAAGCACGGCGGCGGAGGTCGTCGTGTTGCCGATCCCCATCTCGCCTATGCCGATGACGTCGTATCCCTCCGCCTTCACGCTTTTCGCCGCATCAAAGCCGGCCTCGATCGCGGCAAGAGCCTCGCCGCGCGTCATGGCGGGCCCTGTAAGGATGCTCGCCGTGCCGAAGCGCACCTTGCGATTTATTATGCCGGGATAGTCCGCGTCCGCGTTTATGCCGACGTCGTACACCCTCACGTCGTCGCCGTAGCATTCGGCAAGCACGCTCATACCGGTCTTTCGCCGCATCATATTGACGGACTGCTTTTTTGTGACGGACTGGGGAGTCACCGCTACGCCGTCGAGGGCGACGCCGTTATCCGCCGAGAACACCGCGACGAGCCGCTTGTCCATTTTGTTCCTAACATTGCCCGTGACTCCGGCAAGGCGCACGGAAATATCCTCGAGCCTGCCGAGGCTTCTGGGCGGTTTTGCAAGGCTTGCCTGCCGCATCTCGGCGGCAGAGACCGCGGCGGCGTCCGCGGGAAGTATGCCCTCCGTTATCCTTTTAAGCTCCAGATCGGTCATTTTTTCACTTCTCCGTCACTTGTGTCCCAAAATCGATACACCACAATAATACCATAACAAACGGGGCTTTTCAAGCGGTCAAAACTGTGCTAAGATAGTGAAGGAAACAGCTATTCCAAGTTCCTTTTCAAGGAGGAAACATGGGTTCACGGCTTGAGTTTATCATAGGAAGAGCGGGCACGGGAAAGACCGAGGAGCTCTATTCCCGCATCGCGGCGCTAAAGGCGGCGGACGCTGCGGCGGAATGCTTCGTCATCGTTCCCGAGCAGGCGACCTTCGAGACGGAGAAGGGCCTTTCGGAGCGTCTTTCGGGCGGGCTTTTCGGCTGCACGGTGACCTCGTGGAAGGACGCCGCGAGGCGGACGCTCGATCTCGTCGGCGAAAAGAGGGCGTTCCTCTCGTCCGAGGGCAGGATAATGCTCGTAAGAAGAGCCGTGGACAAGGTCTTAAAGGAGCTTACCGTATTCAAAAAATCGGCGGCGCACAGGGGTTTCCCCATCGAGTGCGACACGCTCATCGCGAAGTTCAAAAGATGCTCGTTCACATCGGACGACGTGTTCAGGGCCGCCGAGTGCTTCTTTGACGGCGAGCCTTTAAAGGCGAAGCTCAGGGACATAGGCACGATCTTCGCGGAGCTTGAGGAAAAGCTCGAGGGCATGTACCTCGATTCCGAGGACATGATGCGCGAGCTCGTCAACAGGATGGGCGAAAGCCCGCTCAAAGACGCGCACATCTTCATCGACGGCGGCGATACCGTGCACGAATACGTCTATCCCGTGTTCCGCGCGCTTCTTACAAACGCGGCGGACGTGACGGTCGCGATGACGCTCGACACGCGTTCGCGCGACAGGGAGCTTTTTAAGGAGGACGCGTTCATATTCGAAAGACTCGTTTCCATCGCGGAGGAGACGGGAACGGCCTATACCGTGACCGGGCTTACCGAAAGAAAGCGCCCCGGAACCGACGCAGTAAGGCATCTTGAGCGGGAGCTTTTCACGCCGGATCCCGCACCTTTTAACGGCGAACCCGAGGGACTCGGGATATTCGTCGCCCCCGGAAGGCTCGACGAGGTCGCCGAGGCGGCGGAGCGCATACGCGCCGCGGCGGGCAGGATGAAATACAGCGACATGGCGGTGATAGTCAGCGATATGGCGGGCTACGCGCCGATAATTCAAAGGATATTCCCCACCTATAACATACCGTATTTCGCGGACGAATCAAGGAGCCTCGTCACGCATCCGGCGGCAAGGCTGATACTTTCGGCGCTTACCGCCGCGGAGAGCGGCTTCGAGGCGCGCGACGTCCTCGAGGCGGTCAAGACGGGGTATTTCGACTTAACGCCCGACGAGGCGGAGCTTTTCGAGAACTGCCTTCTTAAGACCGGCATATCGGGCAAGAGGCTACTCGAGCCGTTCGACGAGGAGAACGCCGAATATGAGGACGTAAGGCTCAGGATAATGACGCCGCTCTCCGCGTTCAAGGAGGCGCTCGGGGACCAAAGCTGCGAGTCGAGGACGCGCGCCATCCACGCGTTCATGGAGTCGCTCGACCTTTACGGAAAACAGAAGGAGCTCTGCTTGACGCTCCACGGGGAAGGCCGCTACCGCGAGGAGAACGAGAACGCGCAGGTCGTGAACACGATACTCGAGGTGCTCGATCAGCTCTTCGTCATAATGGGCGGCGAGACCGTCGGCATGAAGCGCTTCATAAACGTCGTGCGCGAGGGCTTCGAAGCCTACGGCGTCGGCATGATCCCCTCGACCGTAAACCAGGTGCTGGTCGGAAGCTATGACAGGACCAGAAGCCGCGAGGTCAGGCTCCTTATCGTTCTCGGCATGAACGACGGCCTGTTCCCGAAGCCGCGCAAGGACGACGGCGTTATCGACGACAGCGACTTAAGACTTCTTAAATCGAAGGGTTTCGAGCTTTGGAGAAGCTCCGAAAGCCTGTCCGCCTCGGACGCAGCCGCCGTATACCAGGCGCTCTCGAAGGCGACGGAGGAGATCGTGTTCTCCTATCCCGTAAGGATAACCGGCGCGTCGAGGCTGGACAAGCCCGCCGAGCCCTGCAGGTTGATCCAGTCTTTAAAGAAGGCGTTCCCTCTCATCCCGGTCCGTGACGGCGTGTTTTCAGACAGGACGGGCTCGAACGAGGAGCTTGCGTTCATGGCGCTCTCCCGAAAGCTGAGGGCGATGGCGGACTCCGGCGCGCCCGATCCCGAGGCGGCGGAGCTCGTCTCGTGGTTCAGAAGCCGCAGGGAGTATAGGCCGATGCTCGACGCGATAACCGACGGACTGCTTGAAAGGAACGGTCCCGCGCCGCTCGGGAAGGAGCTCGCGTCGAGGCTCTACGGCAGGCTCATGTACGGCTCGTCGACAAGGCTCGAGGCCTTCAACGGCTGTCCGTTCAGACATTTTCTGGAGTTCGGCCTCCGCGCAGAGGAGCGCGAGGAGCGCAGGGAGAAAAAGACGAATCTCGGCTCCTTCTATCATGAGGCGCTCGAGGCGTACGTGAGATACGTGATGGATTCGGACATCGACTGGAAGGAAATAGACGACGAGAAGACCTTCGCGATATTAAGGGAGATCATACCCCCGCTCATCAGCAAAAAAGGCGGGCATCTGCTTCTCGACACCGCCCGTCAGCGGGCGAACATACCGAGAGCGATCGAAACGGTCAAATACACCTGCTGCGCGGTCACACGCCATATTCAGAGGGGCAGCTTCCGTCCCGAGGGCTGCGAGGTCACGTTCGGCAGGGCGGATTCCGTTTTCCCGCCGCTTCGCATCGAGGCGGACGGCGCGGTGTTCTACATAAGCGGAGTTATCGACCGCATCGACAGGTCGGGGGACATGAGCCGCATAATCGACTACAAGTCGAACGGCAAGGACTTCGACTACGCGGCGCTTATGAACGGACTTCAGCTACAGCTCCCGCTCTACGCCGCGGCGATAGACTCGTCGGAAACGGTCGGCATGTACTATATGCCGGTCAAGGATATCGCTCCCGCGATGGACGATTCGGGCGAGGTCAAAAAGGAGCTCACGGACGAGCTTATGAAAAACTTCGCGCTGAACGGCATAATGTTAAAGGACGCCGAGGTCATCGAAGCGACGGACGAGCTTTCGTCGGGCTCCGCGGTCGCGGCCGGTATGAAGGTCTCGAAGGACGGCACTGTCTCGGGCGACGCGCTCGTTTCCGCGGACGAGTTCGAATACGCCGTTTCGTTTGCCAAAAGGAAGGCGGCGAACACGCTTTCGAGCATACTTGACGGCGAGATCGCGATAAGTCCCGCCAAGCTGAAAACGCCGAAGGGCGAAAGGATCTCCTGCAAGCTCTGCGCCTTCGCCGACGTGTGCCTCTACGATCCGGAGCTGAACCCCGGCCGGGCGAGGGAGATACTGCCCGTCAAGGCGGACACCTTCTTCAAAAGGCAATAATTCTGTTGCCCGGACGGGCAGATTGTGATATGATTAAAAAATGATAACGGACGACGAAAAACTCAAATGGAAGACTCTTGACGAAAGGGAGCTTTTAAAAACGCGCGTCTTCACCGTTCTTTCGAGGCGTGAGGCGGCGGGCGGCATCGAGGGCGACTATATCGCGCTCGACGCTCCCGACTGCGTGGTCGTGATACCCGAGTACGAAGGGAACTTCGTGCTCGTAAGGCAGTGGCGCCACGGCGCGGGAAGGCTGACTCTGGAGTTCCCGGGCGGCGTTGTCGACCGCGGCGAAGACCCGCGGGTGGCCGCTTCCCGCGAGCTTCGCGAGGAGACGGGATTTACAGCGGGCAGGCTCGATTATCTCGGCGAATACAGCCCAAACCCCGCTCTTTTCAACAGCAGGTTCTTCTGCTTCCTTGCGCGCGATCTTAAGCCCGCCGGGTCTTTGGAACTCGATCCGGACGAGCTTATTCGCGTCGAGCTTAAAAAGATCGGCGACGTCATCGCGGATCTTGGAAGTCCCGAGGAAAGTCACGCGTTCATGGGCGCGGCGCTTGCGTTTTATTTGAGGGAAAGGATGAAGAATGAATTACATTGAAACGGCATTCGACGCGATATTCCTCGTCTTCATGCTGGGAAGCGGGTTCGTACTGCTTCTGAAAGCCCGCACGAGGACCGAATGGCTTATGGGCCCCGCCGTGCTTTCGGTCGGCCTCGGAAGCGCGCTCCTGCTCGGCGTATGGGCGGTCAGCCACTTTTCAGGCGACCTTCCGGCGGGAGCTTTCGGCACCGGAAGACTGATAAGCGCGATCAGCTTACCGGTGTTCTACGTGCTCATGTTCTATATAAGGGCGGGCGTGTACAGCCGCAGGGTCCCCAACCAGACCGTCTGGCTCGTCTGGCTGCTCGCCGCGGTCTCGGTCATCGCCTGTATGTTCCCGCAGAACCATTTCTGGGAGGGCGATTTCCCCAAGACCTGGGCGGTCATAAGGCTCGTCCCGCAGGCGCTGCTCGGCCTGCTCGTCATATTCGTGTGGTTCGAGAGGAAGCACAAGCTCAAAAGGTTCCGCTTCGTGTGGATACTAATGCTGCTCGCGCTGCTTCTCTATATCCCCGCCGAGCTCAGCCGCGGATACGGTTCGAAGCTCTATTTCCTCCTAATCCCCTGCGCGGTATGCTATATGCTGCTCGCGGCGCTGTTTATAAACGCGGTGCTCAAGCCCGTCGAGGAGGAGAAGGAACACGTAAGCCGCGAAGCAAAGAAGAATTGAAGTTCTTACTTGACATAACCGGCCGATTGATGTAAAATACCGATTTGTACAGGCAATGAAGGGGAAAAGCCCAGTTGGCTCTGAAAGAGAGACGCGCGGTACGCTGAAAGCGCGTTACAGCCGGCAAAAGCGTTTAAGTTCGCCCCGGAGCCCCGACGGTGAAGTCGATTTTGATGCGTAGCCGCCGGCGGGTGCGCCCGTTAAAGCGTTTTAACAAGGCGCGGTTTTTCCGCGTGAACTTGGGTGGTACCACGGCTGCACGCCGTCCCATGGGGACGCGTGCGGCTTTTATTTTTGAACTAACGAAAGGAGCTTAAATAAATGTTTGAAGAGCTGCTTAAGATACGCGAGGCGGCTTTAAAGGAGCTCGAGGCGATCAAAAACGCCGACGAGCTCAACGAGCTTTCGACACAGGTGCTCGGCAGGGGCGGCAAGCTGACCGCCATACTCCGCACCATGGGCAAGCTCTCCCAGGAGGAGAGAGCCGCTCTCGGACAAAAGGCGAATTCCGTAAAGCAGGAGCTTCTTGAGAAATTCGAGGAGCGCAAGGCCGCGCTTTACGAGCTTGCCGAACAGAAAAAGATCGAGCGCGAGGAGATCGACGTTACGCTTCCGGGCGTAAGACGCGCAGTTCCCATGGGCGCGCTCAATCCGCTCACGCTCGTTTACCGCGAGATCCGCGACGCGCTTATCGGCCTCGGCTTCACCACCTTCGAGGGGCCCGAGATCGAGTACGACGAGTATAACTTCACGCTTCTTAATCTCCCGCCGAACCACCCCGCGAGGGATATGCAGGACACCTTCTACGTCAACGACAAGGTGCTCTTAAGGACGCATACCTCCCCCTGCGAGGCGAGAGCGCTGAAGACGCTCGACCTGCCGTTCAGGCTGGTGATCCCCGGCCGCTGCTTCCGCGTGGACGAGCCCGACGCGAGCCACAGCCCCGTCTTCATGCAGATGGAGGGCCTCGTCGTCGACAGGAACGTCTCCATTGCCGATCTTAAGGGCACGATCGACTCGTTCGTAAAGGCCGTGTTCGGCGAGAACGTCGAGTCGAGGCTTCGCCCGAGCTACTTCCCGTTCACGGAACCGTCGGCGGAGGTCGACATCTCCTGCACCATCTGCGGCGGCAAGGGCTGTTCCTCCTGCAAGGGCACCGGCTGGATGGAGATAATGGGCTGCGGCATCACCAACCCGCATGAGATCGAAAACTGCGGAAAATCCCCCGACGAATGGCGCGCCTTCGCCTGGGGCGTCGGCGTCGACCGCGTCGCCTGCCTGAAATACGGCATCAGCGACATCCGCCTCATCTATGAGGGCGACGGAAGATTTTTATCCCAGTTCAAGTAAGGAGTGAATCAATATGAAACTGCCCCTTAAATGGTTAAAAGAATACGTTCCGTTTAATATCACTCCCGCCGACTTTGCCGAGAAGATGCTTCTCCGCGGCTTCGAGGTCGCCGAGATAATCCCCGAGATGGGCAAGGTCGACGGCGTTTACGTCTGCGAGATCACGGCGATCGAGCCGCATCCCAACGCCGATAAGCTCCGCGTCTGCACGGTCGACGTCGGCCGCGAGGAGCCTCTTCAGATCGTCACCAACGCGACGAACGTCAAGGTCGGCGACCAGGTCCCCGTCGCGCTCGACGGCGCGAAGCTCACGGGCGATCTCGAGATCCATCCCACCAAGATGCGCGGAGTCGCTTCCGCGGGCATGTTCTGCGGAAACGAGGAGCTCGGCATCACGAACACCGAGTATCCCGGCTGCGAGAACGGCGGCGTCATGGTGTTCGCGGAACCGCACCCGAACGGTCAGCGCATACAGGAGGCGCTCGATCTCGACGACTGCATCTTCGACATTGAGCTCACCCCCAACCGCCCCGACTGCCAGTCGATAATCGGCATCTGCCGCGAGGCCGCCGCCGCGCTCGGCGAGAAGTTCAATGAGCCCGTTCCGAAGATAGTTGAGGGCGAGGGCGACTGCCGCGATATCGCGAAGGTCACCGTCGAGAATCCTTACCTCTGCCCGAGGTACACCGCGAGGGTCGTTACCGACCTCAAGATCGAACCGTCCCCCCTCTGGATGCAGAGGAAGCTCATCGAGGTGGGCATGCGTCCCATCAACAACATAGTCGACATCACTAACCTCGTGCTGGTCGAGTACGGTCATCCCATGCACGCGTTCGACCTTGCCTGCGTCAAGGACAGCCACATCGTGGTAAGGAACGCGAAGAAGGACGAGAGCGTATTCACCCTTGACGGCAAGGAGAGGATAATGAGCGAGGATATGCTCCTCATCGCCGATCCCGAAAAGGGCGTGGGCGTCGCGGGCGTAATGGGCGGCCTCAACAGCGAGATCACCGAGAACACCAAGGCGACTCTGTTCGAAAGCGCCGTGTTCCGTCCCGAGAACATCCGCTCCACCGCGAGGAAGCTCCATCACGTCACCGATTCCGCCGCGAGGTTCATCAAGGGCGTCGAGCCCGTCAACGCGAAGCTCGCCCTCGACCGCGCGATCGAGCTCGTCGAGGAGCTTCACGCCGGCAAGGTCATGGGCGGCATGATCGACGTCTGCGCGGCAGACCTTAAGGTTAAGCGCGTCTCCGCCTCCGTAAGCCACGTGAACGAGATACTGAACACCGACCTTTCCGCCGGTAAGATGGCGGAGCTCCTCTCTTCCATCAATATCCCCGCCGAGGCGAACGGCGGTATGCTCGACATCACCGTGCCGCATTTCCGCACCGACATCGAGGACGGCATCGAGACCGACTGGGATATCGCCGAGGAGGTCGGAAGGCTTTACGGCTACGGCAATATCGCCCCGACGCTCATGCGCGGCGACACCTTCCGCGGACGCATCGGCCTGTCCTTCAAGGACGAGGATATCGTTAAGGACACCATGGCGGCGCTCGGCTGCCTCGAGCTTTACAATTACAACTTCATCGCCCCGAAGGAACTCGACGATCTCATGATCCCGGAGGGCGACGAGCGCAGGCAGACGGTCAGGCTCATGAACCCCTTCGGCGAGGATCAGAGTCTTATGCGCACCGAGCTCGCGGGCGGCCTTATGCGCGCCGCGGCGCTCAACATAAACCGCAAGACGGGCTTCGGCCGCTTCTTCGAGGTCGGCAACGTCCATTTCGATAACGGCGACCTCCCCGAGGAAAGGAAGCACCTCGGCGTGATCCACTTTGGCCTTGATGAGGACTTCTTCACCCTTAAGGGCACCCTCGAGGCGCTGTTCGAGAAGATCGGCGTTTCGGGCGTTCGCTTCGAAAAGGGCGGCTCGGACTGCCTCCATCCCACGAGGAAGGCGGAGATATCCGCAAACGGCGAAAAGCTGGGCGAGATCGGCGCCGTGCATCCCAAGACGCTCCGCGCGTTCGGCATCTCGCAGGATGCGTACATAGCAGAGCTTGATTTCGCGCTCTTAAGGAAACACATGGTTAGGGTAAGGAAGTATAAGCCCCTGCCCAAGTATCCCGCCGTGCAGCGCGACCTCGCGCTGATAGTCGACGAAAAGACCGAGGCGCAGCAGGTCATCGACGTCATCGCCGCCGCCAAGGCGCGCGTTAACGTGGAGAACATCCGCGTGTTCGACGTCTACCGTCCGAAGCTCCCCGGCGACAAGGGCATTCCCGCCGGGAAGAAGTCCATGGCGTTCACGTTCACGCTCCGCGCGGACGATCACACCCTCGTAGACGAGGAGATCGGCCAGGCGGTCAACGCGATATTGAAGAGCTTAAAGTTCCGCCTTAACGCAGAACTGAGAGCGTAACGAAAAGAAAAGAAGTCCCGATCCTAATTGGATCGGGACTTCTTTTTATTATCCGATAGTTACATCTTGATAAGATACTGGTGGATGAACTCGTCGAGCTCGCCGTCCATGACCGCCTGGATATTGCCCGTCTCGCAGCCGGTGCGGTGATCCTTGACCATGGTGTAGGGCTGGAATACGTAGGAGCGGATCTGGCTGCCCCATTCGATCTTCTTAAGCTCGCCCTTGATGTCGGCCATCTTCTCCATGCGCTCGCGCTCCTTGATCTCGAGGAGCTTGCCCTTCAATATGCGCATGGCGACTTCCTTGTTCTGCAGCTGGCTCCTCTCGTTCTGGCACTGCACGACTATGCCCGTTGCGAAGTGCGTGATGCGGATGGCGGAGGAGACCTTGTTTACGTTCTGCCCGCCCGCGCCGCCGGAACGGTAGGTATCGATCCTGATATCCTCGGGCTTGATCTCGATGGAGTTGTCGTCCTCGGTGAGGATGGGCGTTACGTCGAGGGACGCGAAACTTGTATGCCTTCTGCCCGACGAATCGAAGGGGGAGATGCGGACGAGCCTGTGCACGCCCTTTTCGGCCTTAAGGTAGCCATAGGCGTTTTCGCCCTGCACCTCGAAGGTGACGGACTTGATGCCGGCTTCCTCGCCGTCTAAAAGGTCGAGCTCCTTAACGGTATAGCCCGAGCGCTCGCAGTAGCGGACGTACATTCGGTAGAGCATGCTGACCCAGTCCTGCGCCTCGGTCCCGCCCGCGCCCGCGTGGAGCGAAAGCACGGCGTTGTAGCTGTCGTAGGGACCGGTCAGAAGAGCGGCGAGGTGGAACGCCTCGACGGCCTTGTTCAGCGCCTCGAACGCCTCGGGCACCTCGTTAGCCATGTCCTCGTCCTCTTCGCCCATGTCCATGAGCACCTCGAAATCCTCGCACTGGGATTCGAGCTTCTGATATTTGTCAAGCTTACCCGAGATGGACTTCATGCGCTGATTGATCTTGTTGGCGTTCTCGACGTCGTCCCAGAAGCCCTCTTTGCCCATCTCTTCTTCCAACTGTTTCTTTTCCTCGGCAAGCTCGGCGACCTTAAAGGGATTCACCCGCCTGCTTGAGGGCAGCAATGGTTGCCGTCAGCTGCTGACGGTACTCGTCCATGATGATCATGATATTGCTTCCTTTCGGTTTATTATCCTTATCATATTGAGCAGATGCTCAAAATTACATCCTCTCCGGCGCTTCGATGCCGAGGAGGTAGAGTCCCAGCTTTATCGCCGTCCTCGCGGCGTCGGTCACGGCAAGGCGCGCGGCGCGTACGCCCTCGTCCTCGTCCATGATGCGGTTCTCAAAGTAGAACTTGTTGAAGGCGGAGCAGATCTCGATAACGTTCCTCGAGATGAGATACGGCTCGTACTTCTCCGCGGCGGACTCTATCGTGGCGGGGAGAGCGCTCATCGCCTTGACGAGCGCGGCGCAGCTCTCGTTGTCGAGGCAGTCCCAAGCCGCCTTTTCAATATCGTAACCGTCGGCCTTCCTCAATACGGAGCAGCACCTCGCGTGGGTGTACTGCGCGTACGGCGCGGTCTCGCCCTCGAAGTTCAGCGCCTTGTCCCAGCTGAAAGTGAAGTCCTTGATCCTCGAAGAATACAGGGGACCCCAGATAACGGCGCCAACGCCGACCTGGCGGGCGACCTCGTCCATGTTCTCCAGGTCGGGGCTCTTTTCGCGCATTATCGCGCCGGTCTTCTCGATGGCCTTCACGAGCACGTCCTCGAGGTATATGGCGTTGCCCTTTCTTGTCGAGAAGGTTCCCTCCGGCATGGAGATCATGCCGAAGTTGACGTGCACGCAGTCCTTCGCCCAGTCATAGCCCATGAGCTCGAGCGTCTTGAACACCTGCCTGAAATGCAGGTTCTGCTGATAGGCGACGACGTAGAGGTTCTTATAGAAATCGTAGGTGTTCTTGCGGTAGATCGCCGCGGTTATGTCGCGCGTCGGGTAGATCGTGCCGCCGTTCGATTTAAGTATAAGGCAGGGCGGCATATTGTATGCGGAAAGATCGACGATGGTCATGCCGTTGTCGACGGTCGTCACGCCCTTTTCCTTAAGCTCCTCGATGACCGCGGGCATCTTGTCCTCATAGAACGCCTCGCCGTTATAGCTGTCGAACTCGACGCCGAGAAGATCGTATGTGCGCTGCGCCTCCTTGAGAGTCATCTCCTTGAACCAGTCGTAAAGCGCCCAGTTTTCGGGATCGTGCAGCTCGATGGAACGGAAGGTGGCTCTCGCCTCGTCCTCAAGCTCCGGATGCGCCTCCGCCTCCTGATGGAATCTAACGTACAGCGCAACGAGCTCGCGCATCGGGCTTTCGGAGTTTTCGACGGTCTCGCGGTCGCCCCACTTCTTGAAGGCGACGAGCATCTTGCCGAACTGCGTGCCCCAGTCGCCGAGGTGGTTGATCCTTACGGGATTGAAGCCGAGATGCTTATAGATCCTCGCGAGGGAATTGCCGAGCACGGTGGTGGTGATGTGATGCACGCCGAAGGGCTTGCAGATATTGATGGAGGAGAAGTCGATGCAGACGTTCCTGTTTTTGCCCTCGCAGGAGGAGCCGTAGTTTTCACGCTCCGAGAGGATCTTCTCGATCACGGTCCTCGCCTCGCCGGATCTGTCGAGGAAGAAGTTTAAGTACCCGCCGACGGGCTCCGCCTTGACGATGCCGGTTACGCCCGTGAACGCCTTAGAAAGCTCCGCGGCGATAGCGGGCGGGGTCTTCCTTAAGCTCTTCGCGAGCTTGAAGCAGGGCAGGGCGACGTCGCCCTTGTCGGGAGACGGGGGGACCTCGAACCAGGCTTCGACGTCCCCGGCGGGAACGGAAGCGTATTCAGAAACCTTCGCGGCGATCAGCTTTCTAATATCCATTACCATATCTCCTTGCAAAATGCCGATTTAAAACGATACGCGGTCAGTATAACACATTTTTTAGTTGTTGCCAATAGCCAATTCGTGTGTTATAATGACCGCGTATGGAAAAAAAAGAACTAAATGAGGACAGGATCAGAAGAAAACGCAGAAACAGTATATTTAATATATGTCTCTACGTTCTGTCCGCCTGTCTGATACTGACGGGAGTACTAATCATCCTTCGCAACTGCACGGGAGTGTTCAGCATAAACACCGCCGGCGATCCCGAGGCGACTTTTCCGCCGACGGTGATAGCGGACGCCACTCCCGATGCGACGGCGCTGCCGGGGCCGGATGTGACCGAGACTCCCGATCCCGGGCCGCGGCCGACTCCCGAGCCGGGGAAGAAGCCCGTAAGCGTTTCCTTCGTTGACTACGGCGTCAACGTAGCGGTGATCCCGGTCGGGGTCGACGCCGACGGATTTATGGACGACGCCCCATCCGCGGACGTTGCCGGGTGGCTCGAATCGGGCGCCTGCCCCAATGAAACGGGCAACTGCATCATGGGCGGGCATATCCGCTTCCACGGCAAGCTTGGGCTGTTCTCGGTGCTGCGCGACAAGCTGAAGGTCGGCGACAGGATCACCGTAAAGATGGAGGACGGCTCATACGCCTTCTACACCGTGATCTCGATAAACGAGTACCCCTACGATCAGGTGCCGTCGTCGGTAATGGCGCAGACGGGCATGAGAAGGCTCACGCTCATCACCTGCAAGGGTGATTACGACTACATTATCCACACGTCGAGGACGAGGATCGTCGCCGTGTGCAGCCCCGTCGAGTAGACGGAGATACATCACTAAGTTAATTTACCGACATACAGGAGGTTTTTATGTCAGGACATTCCAAATGGGCAAACATTAAGAATAAAAAGGAAAAGACCGATAACGCCCGCGGCAAGATCTTCACGAAGATCGGACGCGAGATCGCGATAGCCGTCAAGGAGGGCGGCGGCGATCCCGCCAACAACTCCAAGCTCCGCGACGTCATCGCGAAGGCAAAAGCGGCGAATATGCCCAACGACAATATTTCCCGTTCCATCAAGAAGGCCGTCGGCGAGGGCGCCGGCGTCAACTACGAGGAAGGCACCTACGAGGGCTACGGTCCCGCCGGCATCGCTCTCATCGTCGAGGTCGTCACCGACAACCGCAACCGCACCGCGGCGGAGCTTCGTCACATCTTCGATAAATACGGCAACGGCATGGGCAACACCGGCTGCGTTTCCTATATGTTCGACAAGAAGGGCGTCATCATAATCGAGCGCACGAGCGAACTTGACGAGGACGAGCTCATGATGAGCGCGCTCGACGCCGGCGCCGAGGATTTCGTCGCCCAGGACGACTGCTTCGAGGTCTATACCGCTCCGAACGACTATTTCGCCGTCCGCGACGCGCTTGAGGGCATGAACCTCAATATCCTCTCCGGCGAGGTCGCCATGATCCCGCAGACCACCGTCGACATCACCGATCCCGAGCAGGTGGCGAAGGTCGAGCGTCTTCTCGATATGTTCGACGATGACGACGACGTACAGAACGTCTACCACAACGCCGTTCTCCCCGAGGAAGAGGAAGAGGAGTAAAACGATACGTAAAAAGGATCCTGCGCCGCAGGATCCTTTTTTGTTCTTCAATAGCCTATGGGAACCTTCAGAAGCATCTCGAATATAGGCTCAAGAGCGTCCTTATCGCCGCTCGTCAGGAATAAGACCTGCGGATCGGGCGCAAGCTCCGGGTCCGCCGAAATGCCGTTCGCGTTAAGCACGCGCTTAAGCTGGCGGGCGGTGCCGGCGTTGCCGTCGAACAGGCGGCATTCGCCCGTAAAATGCATGGAGGCGTAACGTGATATCGCGGGAGCGATGAAGGGGAAATGAGTACAGCCCAGCACGATGCCGTCGATCTTCGCGCCTTCAATGAAGGAAAGCCGCTCGGACAGGATATCGTCGAAGGCGGTCTCGCCGATCTCGCCCATTTCGACGCGCTCGACTATGCCGGGGCAACCCACGTTGATTATCCTCGCGGGATCGGGCATGCGGCTCTGGAGCGCGCGGTAGCGCGAGAGCTTCGTCGTGGCGAGGGTCGCGAGCATCAGTACCTTGCCGTCGCCGGGCATGGCGCAGGCGGGCTTTATCGCGGGCTCGACCGAAACGACGGGGACGCTCAAACGCTCGCGCAGCACGTTTATCGCCGCGCTCGTCGCGGTATTGCAGGCTACGACAAGCGCCTTCACGCCGCGGTCGACGAGGCTTTCGGCGGCGTTCTCGGCCAAAAGCAGTATCTCCTCCTCGCTCCTCGAGCCGTAGGGGGCGTTTTTGTTGTCGCCGTAATAGATAAAGCGCTCCGAAGGAAGCTCAACAAGAGCGTTCCTCAAAAAGCTCACTCCGCCGAAGCCGGAGTCGAAAACCCCGACCGGCCGCGGATCGTATTCTGTTTTCGGAGCTTCGGTCATTCTTCTTTTATCTGTTCCGGCCCCTTCAGCCTGTCGGCGTATTCATTCAGCTTGTCGAGGAATATCGCGGCGGCGAGCATATCGGCGGCGCCTCCGCAGTTGATATTGCGTTCTATAAGCTCGCGGTCGAACACGACGACCTCGTTGAGACGCTTCGAGAGGGGCAGAGCGGAGATCTCCGCCGCGCGTTCGCGGACAAAATCGGCGCCCTCCGCGCCTGCGCGGGAGTACGCGTTGGTGTCGTAAAGCTCCGCCATAATGCCTATGAGCGCGAGCGCGTAGCTCGCGTTGTCGTCAAAGCCCATCAGCTTGAACCCGAGTATCCTGCGGTAGGCGTTCACCGCGGCGGGGAAACCGGCGCGCGCCTCGGCGTCCGCGCCGAATACCTCCTTGCCTTCGCCGAACTTCTCACGCGCGTCCGCGCCGTGAGTGCCGCGGCCGGGCTCGGGACGGAGGAGCGCCATGCGCTTCGCCTCGGCGATTATGTCGAGGGGCTGACAGCTCTTTCCCTCGGCGGCGAGCTTCGCGAAAGCCGATACCAGAAGTCCCAGGCAGAATATCGCGCCCTTGTGGGTGTTCACGCCGCCCGTTGCTTCCTTCATGCGCGTTTCCGCCTCGACGCCGAGAAGCGTGAGCCTCGTCATAAGGCTCGCGCCGTGCTCAAGCTCGCAGGACTCGTGGGAGGGACAGTCGGCGCAGTTCACATGCTCGTCGACGGAGCAGCCCTCACCGTGACCGGATTCGGGCGTGTCCTTGTCGGCGGCGTTGTACGCCATAAGATAGTAATAGGGACGAAGCGCGTCGGCGCTCTTTATAAAGAGCGAAATGTCCATATCCGCGTTCGCACCGTTATTGTTCTGGTCGACGAGCCCCGCCTTCGGGGTGGTCATGACCTCCGAAACGAGGGCGGAATAGGCCGCCATGCCCGCCGCGTAGGATATCGCCTCGCGGAGGAGCGACTCGGTCTTTTCTTTAAGTTCGTCAAGGGAATGCGTTCTGCTCCTCGCGCACTCGGCGGCGGGACGGGAACAGATGAGGCACTTTCTCGGCTTAGGACGCACGAGCTTCACGCCGTCCGTGCCGATTACGTCGACGTCGAAAAGACGCGAAAAGCTCATCGCATCCTCGACCTTCACCGCGACGGCCTTTATGAGCTTCGCGTTCAGACCCTTATACTGGAGGAGCGCCTCGCAGCCCGTCTTCCGGACGGAATACTCCTCGTGGACGAGCTCGGCGTTGAACCGTGACAGCGCCTTTTTAAGCTCGCTTACGCCGACGTTGAAGCAGACCTCCAACGCCTTCGAATACTTTACGGCGCCCGCGGCGTTCATCGTGAACGATATGACGGGGAGGGCGTTTTCCTTCAAAAGCTCCTCCTGCCTTTTCGCGCGCCTTTCGCGGCATGCCGCCATCTCATCAACGGAAACGGGGCTCGCCTCGATTTCCTCTGAGTGATGTGAATGCGAACAGCCGTGCGCGCATACGGCGCAGAGCTTGTCGCTGCATTTGAACTCTTCCATCTTTATCTCCTGACGCGCCGGATAACGAATGCCGGCGGATAGCTTTTATTCAATGTGTTCAAGATACTTAAGCGTCCCCTCGGGAACGAGATCGCGCACGGCGGCGAGATCACCTCTGTCCAGAGCTTCGCGGACGCGGCTCGCGCTTATCCCGCGGAGCCTCTCGAGCTCGACGACCTCCACCCCCATACGGGGCAGCAGCCTCTTCATGATCCCGTTATAGCCGTTCGTGACGGGCGAATACGGCTCCGTGCCGACGAACCTTTTCGTGATGTTGAGCTTCGGGGCGATCCTCTCGCCGAAAAGCGTCAAGTCGAGCGCCGCGTAGACGCTCTCGGCGTCCGCGCCTTCCTTTAAGAAATAGGTCGGGAAGGTGGCAAGGCTTATCATGTAGTCGCCGCTCGGGATGACGTGAACGTTTTTTAAGTCCTTCGTCCCGTTCTTCACAAGCCGTATCCTGTCCTCGAACGGGAAGCGGGACGCGTCCTCGCTGACGACGAATACGTAAAGGTGGTCGACCGCCTTCGCCGCGGTCTCGATAAGATACCTGTGCCCCAGCGTGAAGGGATTGCAGTTCATGACGGCGGCGCCGACAACGCCCTCAAACCTCTCGACCGAAGCAAGCCAGCGGTCGAGCCCCGTCCTTGAGTTTTCCATAAAGCAGACGTCGCGCGTGGCGGCAAGGGTGTAAAAGCCTATGCCGCGGAAGAGCATTTCATTCGACGCCTTAGTAAACAGAAAGAGCTTCGTTATGCCGCGCCGCATCGCCTCCGAGACCAGCTCGGAAACGACGGAAAGCGCCGCGCCCTCGCCCTGAAGACGGGGGTCGACGGCGATGTATTTCAAAACGTTCCCGCACAGACTGCCGTTCGCGAGTATCTCGGACGCATCCGAAACGAGCTGCACGGTGTAGTCCGCGCCGCCCTCGTACTTAAGGCCCATTTCCTTAAGGAATGCTTCTGTTTTTTCAAGGCGCGGGCCCGAAAGCTCCGCGCAGCGGGAAACGTACCAGTCCATTTTGATCCCGTTCAATAATACGCGCCGGAAGACGTGCGTCCGTCCTCCGGCGCGCAATGGTAATGAGTTTAGTCCGCTACCTGCCTGATGACGTCGATAACGGAGTTGTCCCTATACATAAGCACGCCGACGATCCTGTCGGTGTACTTGATGGGCTCGGGAGTGCCCGCGATCCTCTCCGCGCGGTCGCGGAGCTTTTCTATGGTGGTCACGGGGAGGCCCGCCTCGACGAACTTCTCACGAAGCTCGGGACGGGCGGGATTGACCGCGATGCCCTGGTCTGTAACGACGACGTCGACGGTCTTGCCCGGGGTGCAGATGGTGTTGACCTTCGTGCAGACGGTGGGGATGCGTCCGCGGAGCAGGGGGCATACGACGATGGTCATGCTCGCGCCCGCGGCGGTGTCGGGATGTCCGCCGACAGCGCCCCTTATGACGCCGTCCGAGCCGGTCATTACGTTGACGTTGAACTCGGTATCGACCTCAAGCGCGGAGAGTATGACGAAGTCGAGCTGGTTGACGGCCGCGCCCTTGTTCACGTAGCTTGCGTAGTACGAAGCGTCGATCTGCTGATGGAAGCGGTTGTTCTTGACGGAGTTCGCGGCGATAAGGTCAAAGCTCTGCACGTCGAGGATCTTCTTTACGAGGCCCTCCTCGTGCATCTGGACGATCTGGCCGGTGATGCCGCCCAAAGCGAAGCGGCACTTGATATCCTGCTCGATCATGTATTCGCGGAGGTACCTCGCGACCGCGAGGGACGCGCCGCCGGAGCCCATCTGCATGGAGAAATTGTCCTTGAAGTAGCCGGAGGCGACGATCGCCTTCGTCGCGTACTGGGCGATGAGGAGCTCCTTGGGGTTCTTGGTGAAGCGGGTAGCGCCGCTCATGATGCCGTTGGGATCGCCGATATTGTCCACCTTGACCACGTAATCGACCTGGCTTTCGGGAATGCCGAAGGGGGTGTTCGGGAAGGAGACGAGGTGGTCGGTGATGATAATGCATTTGTCGGCATAGAGCGCGTCGAGCTTGGCATAGCCGAGGGAACCGCAGCAGGAGCCTTCCTCGCTGTCGCGGTTATAGCCGTTGGCGTTGCCGTAGGGGTCGCAGGAGGGCGCGCCGAGGAAGGCGACGTCGATGTGCAGCTCGCCGGTCTCGATGGCCGCCGCGCGTCCGCCGTGGGAGCGGAATATGACGGGGAAGTCCATCAGTCCGTGGGATACCGCGTCGCCGAGCTTGCCGCGCAGGCCGCTGGTCTCGATGTGCTTGATAACGCCGTTCTTGATGTGGTCGATGAGCGGCCAGTGACAGTCGGTCAGGGAGCTTGCCGCGAGGGTGAGGTCCTTGATGCCCATCTTCGCGATGACGTCCATGACCATGTTGACCACGTAGTCGCCGTTTCTGAAATGATGGTGGAAGGAGATCGTCATGCCGTCCTTAAGACCGACGCGGCGGATCGCCTCTTCGAGGCTCGGGAGGACCTTCTTCGAGTGCTGCTGGCGCTCGTCGAAGCTTACGGGATCCTTCTGCCAGAGATTCTTCTCGTCGTAAACGCCGTGACAGGCGGAAACCTCATTGATATGGGGAATGGAATTGAAATCGAACTCGCTCATGTTATATCTCCTCCACGGTCATGGTCTTCGCGCGCTCAGCCATCTCGAGGAGGTACTGAGCCCTCGCGACGACGGGCTTGTCGATCATCTTGCCCTTGAGGGAAGCGACACCGGAACCCCTCGCGTTGGCCTCGGCGATGGCCTCCATAATGGCGCGGGCTTTGGCGAGATCCTTCTCGGACGGGGTGAATACGGCGTGCAGGGGCGCGATCTGACGGGGATTGATGACGGATTTGCCGTCGAAGCCCATCTTCCTTATCATGGTCGCCTCGGCGATGAAGCCTTCCTCGTTGTTGACGTCGGAATAGACCGTATCGAGAGCCATGATGCCGGCCGCCTTGGCGGCGTTCACGATCATGCCGCGGGCGAACATAAGCTCGATGCCCTCGGGGCTCCTCGTGGTCTTAAGGTCGGTAACGTAGTCCTCGGCGCCGAGGGCGATACCGATGAGGCGCTTCGACGCGAACGCGATCTCCCTCGCGTTCAGAACGCCGTTCGCGCTCTCGATGGCGGCCATCATGCCGGTGGAGCCGACGGGGATGCCCGCCTCGCGCTCGATCCTCTCGATCTCGCGCTCGCACTCGACAACATCCTTCGCGCTGTCGGTCTTGGGGAGCCTGATGACGTCGGGACGCGCGCGGACGATCGCCTCGAGGTCGGCAACGCCGAGCCCGGAGGACAGGTCGTTTATGCGTACGACGAGCTCCTTGGAGCCGTAATGAAGCTTGGTGAGGGCCTTATAGACAAGGAACCTCGCCGCGTCCTTCTCGGTGATCGCGACGGAGTCCTCAAGGTCGAACATTATTGAGTCGGAGCCGTAAATATGGGCGTCCCTTATCATGCCGGGGTTATTGCCCGGCACAAAAAGCATACTTCTTCTTAATCTGCTCATTTCGCCTTGACCTCGTTCCAGACGTACTCGGTGCTTTCGGCAGAACGGTATGCGGCGGCGAGCGTCCTTGCCGCCACGGTGCAGTCCAGAGCGCCCTTGTCGACGGCGTTGACGTAAGCCCTGGTAACGCCTAACTCGGAAAGAGTCTCACGGATGACCTTTTCGATCTGTTTTCCGTACTGCTGCATGACGGCGCTCTCGAGCGTAAGCTCTATGCCTTCCGTCTCCTTCGGTTCGATCCTGACGATAATATCGCTGGATTCCATCGTTCCGGCAACGCCGGGCTTCTTGATTTCCATTACGAAATTGACCTCCCGTTTAAGTATGCTTGAGCCTGCCGGCGGGGGTATGGATACCGTGCCGGCCGTCCTCCTTATATGGTAACAATTTTTTGTCCGTTTTTCAAGAGCGAAACCGTATCTTTTTTGCTTATTTGCCGTTCGCGGGACAGAATGTGACAAATTGATTTCAGATGGGGCGATACGGTTGACAAGTAAAAAATGATGCGTATAATATTATGGTTAAGAAAACCGGGTCCCCCCATGAGGTGACGGGGGACGCGGTCAGCGCCGGGCCCTTACAAAACGGGTGACGAGGACGGCAGTCATCGAAAGATTCGGCGGATGCTGCCGCGGCGAATGTTCGGCAGGCCGTGAGCGGAAGAGCAAAAAGCGTAATAAAAAGCGTAACAGAGGCTTCCGCGCAGCCGGACAATATTTTAAGGAGATTTATTGAAATGCGTGTTATTATACAGGACGATTATGAAAAGATGAGCCTTTGGGCGGCGCGCTATATTGCGAATAAGATCAATAACCATAAGGAAAACCGCCCCTTTGTTCTCGGCCTTCCTACGGGCTCGAGCCCCATCGGCGTCTACCGCGAGCTTGCCCGTATGAACAGGGCGGGCGAGGTTTCGTTCAAAAACGTCGTCACGTTCAATATGGACGAGTATCTCGGACTTCCCCACGAGCATGACCAGAGCTACTGGTACTTCATGCACGACAACTTCTTCGATCATCTCGTCGATATGAAGCCGGAGAACATCAACATTCTGAACGGCATGACCGACGATCCCGAGGGCGAGTGCGAAAGATATGAGGAGAAGATCGCCTCTTACGGCGGCATCGACCTGTTCATGGGCGGCATCGGCGTCGACGGTCATCTCGCCTTCAACGAGCCGTATACCTCTCTTTCCTCCCGCACGGGCGTCCGCAGCCTTACCACCGACACCCGCATCGTCAACTCCCGCTTTTTCGGGAACGATCCGGAGAAGGTTCCCGCTCAGGCGCTCTCCGTCGGCATCGGCACGGTAACGGATTCGAAGGAGGTCCTCGTTCTCATCAGCGGACACAACAAGGCGCGCGCGCTTGCCGCGACCGTCGAGGGCGGCGTCAGCCAGAAATGGACCTGCTCCGCGCTCCAGATGCACAATGCTGCGATCATCGCCTGCGACGAGGCCGCCTGCGGCGAGCTGACCGTCGATACTTACAAGTATTTCCTCGACATCGAGAAGAACGAGAGGCTGTAAATGTACGCTATTACCGATCTTTACGACCTTGACCATACCCTGGCCGCGGATTACCTTAAAAAGTTCACCTACCCCTGGGAGGCCTTGAAGGGAATAAAGGACTTTATCCTCGAACTCGGGCCAACCCTGGGAGAGGACTACGAGGAGGTCTCGGAGCACGTTTGGGTGCATAAGACCGCGAAGGTGTTTCCGTCCGCGTATCTCGGCGCTCCCTGCATAATCGGTCCGGAGACCGAGGTCAGGCACTGCGCGTTCATCAGGGGCTCCGCTCTCGTCGGCGCGAACTGCGTCGTCGGCAACTCCGTCGAGCTCAAGAACGTCATTCTCTTCGATCACGTGCAGACGCCGCACTACAATTACGTAGGCGACTCGATACTCGGCTATTACAGCCACATGGGCGCGGGCTCCATCACGTCGAACGTCAAGTCCGACAAGAAGCTCGTCGTCGTGCATAACGGCACGGAACAGATCGAGACGGGCATAAAGAAGTTCGGCGCGATGCTCGGCGATCACGTCGAGGTCGGCTGCAACGCCGTGCTGAATCCCGGCACGGTCATCGGCAGGAACTCCAGCGTCTATCCCACCTCCTGCGTACGCGGCGTCGTCCCCGAGAACAGCATCTGGCGCGACAACGGCGAAGTCAGAAAAAGGCATGAGTAACTCTCGAAAGGCAGAATGAACTATGGGTAAATACTTCGGTACCGACGGCTTCCGCGGCGAAGCCAACAAGAACTTGAACTATGAACACGCGGTCAAGATCGGCCGCTATCTCGGCTGGTACTACGGCGCGAGACTCGGCAAAAAAGCGAAGGTCGTCATCGGCAAGGATACGAGGCGTTCGAGCTATATGTTCGAATACGCTCTCTGCACCGGTCTTATGGCTTCCGGCGCCGACGCGTACATCATGCACGTCACCACCACGCCGTCCGTCAGCTACATCGCCCGCGTGGACGATTTCGACTGCGGCATCATGATCTCCGCGTCCCATAACCCGTACTACGACAACGGCATTAAGCTCCTTAACTCCCACGGCGAGAAGATGGACGAGGAGACCATTTTAAAGGTCGAGGACTACATAGACGGCGTCGGCGAGGTGCCCCTTGCCGAGCGTGAGAACATCGGCCGCACCGTCGACTACGAGGCGGGCAGGAACCGCTATATCGGCTACCTCATCTCCATGTCGAAATACAGCTTCAAGGACAAGAAGGTCGGTCTCGACTGCGCGAACGGCGCGTCGTGGATGATCGCGAAGGGCGTTTTCGACGCTCTCGGCGCGAAGACCTACGTCATCAATAACGAGCCCGACGGAACGAACATCAATACCGACTGCGGCTCTACCCATATCGACGGCTTGAGGAGATTCGTCGTCGAGAAGGGTCTCGACGTCGGCTTTGCGTTCGACGGCGACGCCGACCGCTGCCTCTGCGTGGATGAGAAGGGCAACGTTGTCACGGGCGATCACATCATCTATATCTACGGTCTCTACATGAAGGAGCGCGGCAAGCTTCTGAACAACAAGGTCGTCACCACCGTTATGTCGAACTTCGGTCTCTACAAGGCGCTCGACGCCGCCGGCATCGAGTATGAAAAGACCAAGGTCGGCGACAAGTACGTCTATGAGAACATGGTCAAGAACGGCCACCGCATCGGCGGCGAGCAGTCCGGCCATATCATCTTCACCAAGTACGCGACGACCGGCGACGGCATCCTGACGAGCCTCAAGATGATGGAGGTCATGCTCGCGAAGGGCAAGCCCATGAGCGAGCTTGCGAAGCCCGTCGTGTTCTATCCGCAGGTGCTGAAGAACGTCCGCGTAAAATCGAAGCCCGACGCGCAGAACGATCCCGACGTCCAGGCGGCGGTGAAGAAGGTCGCAGACGACCTCGGCGATACCGGCCGCATACTCGTCAGGGAGTCCGGCACGGAGCCCGTTATCCGCGTCATGGTCGAGGCCGACACCAAGGAGATCTGCGAGAAGTACGTGGATTCCGTCATCGAGGTCATAAGGGCGAAAGGACACATGGAATAAGGCAGCGAGAAAAATGAAAAGAGGCTTTCTCCGGCGAAAACGTCCGAGAAAGCCCTTTTTTTAAAGTGCGGCATCAATATATTGGAGTACCTATCACCGCGCCGTCGGCGGTGCAGATCATGGTGTAAACGGTATCGTCATACCCGATAAAAACACTGTCGGTCGGGTGACTGAAACTGTTCGAGACGTCAAGGTAAGCGCATTTCAGGAGCGCGCCGTCCGGCCTGTATTCTCTCACGGAATACCTTACGGAGACGAGCTCATCGACGGTCTCGTATTCGTAAACTCCGACAATGATGTCTCCGTTCATACACTGCCTGAGGAAGCGAACTGTGGTCTCCTCCCCGGTGTCGAGCAGGTACTCCGCAGCGTTCACGGTTATCCTTTTAACGCTCCCGCTTTGATCGACGAGGATCCTTCCGTCCGCCGTCCATTCCTCGGCGGTGAGGCTGTATGAATAGCGGAAAAGACCGTGATCGTAAATCACCAGACTGTTGCCCGTGCCGTCAAAGAAAATCTGTGAAACGTCCGCGCCGGTGAGCCTTTCGGGGAGAGGGAGCTCGTCGTGCGATTCGGAGCCGTCCTCATATACCGTTATTGTTTTAGAGAAATAATCGACGACATAGAAGCGCCCGTCGGCATAACAGAAATGAAAGGGGCGGACCGTTCCCGTAAGCGGAACAGAGCCTGTCACGCTGCCGCTCAATATAAGGATACGGGCCTTTACCGTGTCCAGCACAAAAACCGTATCTCCCATGACGATAAACGCCTCGGGCCCGGCATTGCCGTCGTCATACGCCGCGTATCCGACGTCGTTCTCCCCGTCGCCCGCCGGAACGGTGTAAAGAACGCCGGTGCCCGTGCTGTAAAGAGGATCGACTGATGGAAGAGCTGTCGCAATCGGTGTTGTTTGATCTGTGATCTTTTGAGTGCCGGCCGGTGAGACTGAAGGAGTGCCGGAGGGCATAGGAGTAATACCGGCATTATTAATAGGAACGGCACGGCAGCACGCCATAGACGTGAGAAGTAAAAGTCCGAAAAAAATGATGATGATCCGTTTCATTTTTAACACCTCGATTCTTTAATTGTCTAATATGCAAGAATAGGGATCCTCTCTCTTTCGGTTATTGCAGCGATTTTTATTATTGATTATTACTTCTTCAATTCGTCCGCAGACGGTACACTTATATTTGTTTCCATAAGGAACAATTGTTTTAATCTTTGTTTCGTTATTTATCAATAACGAAACTTGTTCGGCCCAAGAGTTATTAGCTATATCAAAAGTAAAACAGTCAAGGTCGTGAGTATATAATACAATTAGAACAGAAAGTAATGCCGGCAGTATTATTTCACTATATAAAACCCCTTGTATTATAATACTATCATAACTATTGCGTTCTGACAATTATATTATAATGCTTTTTGCCTTGGGTTGTCAAGATTATTACTGTCATCTTCACCAAGTACGCGACGACCGGCGACGGCATACTCGTCAGGGAGTCCGGCACGGAGCCCGTTATCCGCGTCATGGTCGAGGCCGACACCAAGGAGATCTGCGAAAAGTACGTGGATTCCGTCATCGAGGTCATAAGGGCGAAAGGACACATGGCCGAGTAAAAAGAAATAAAAAAAGGAGAGCTGCGGCTCTCCTTTTTTGTATCGTTTTATTCTTCGGGGGTTTCCCGATTCTTTTTCGCAAGCTCCGAAATGCGGGGGAAGTTCTGAATGACGTAATCGTATCCGCCGCGGCCGTGGGTCTTTAAGCAGTTCGAGCAGTCCTTTATGCCGCTCTCAAGGTAGCGGAAATTGCCGCCGCACTTATCGCCGAGAGCGTAAAGCGGGCAGTAGCAGAACAGGCAGTTGAAGAAATCGGGATCCGCGCCCTTGTGGCAGGGGAAGTACTCGCAGTCCGTGTTCTGATAATAGCGGCACGAGTTTTTCTCCTTGGTGTCAAGCATTTTTTTCGCTTCTTTAAGATCCATGGTATCACCCCTTCATAAGTTGTCGATATACTTCGCCGCGGCAAGGCCCGCGCTTGCGCCGTCCGACGCGGCGGTCGTGAGCTGACGGACGGTCTTTTCGCGGCAGTCTCCCGCGACGAAAATACCCGGGGTCTTCGTCAGAAGCTCCTCGCCTGCGCGTACGAAGCCGAATTCGTCAAGGTCGACAAGGTCTTTGAAAGCGTCGTTCTGGGGGATATGCCCGAGGGCGACGAAGAGTCCCGCAACTGCGACGTCCGTATCCGCGCCGCCCTGCGTGTCCTTGAGGTGCAGGAGCTTTCCGCCGTCCGCGTTTTCCATCGAATCGATGACCTTGTTCTCGAGCCTTATGATCTTTTCGTTCGCAAGGAGCCTGTCCAGGACCGCCTTCTCCGCGCGGTAGCCGGAGCGGCGGTGGATGAGATACACCTTTTCGCAGATATCCGCGAGGTAGAGCGCGTCCGAAACGGCGGTGTTGCCTCCGCCCACGACGGCGACGGTCTTTCCCCGGTAGAACATTCCGTCGCAGACCGCACAGTAGGATACGCCCTCGCCCTCGAACGCGGCGGCCGCCTCGAGCCTCCTGTGCTTTAAGCCCGTCGCGATGACGACCGCCTTCGCGGTATGCTCGGTATAGCTGCCGGTCAGCTTGAAGCCCTCATCCGTCTTTTCGATGCTCCTGACCTCGTCGACGTCAAGGTTCACGCCGAGGCTGAGCGCCTGGTTGAATACGTTGTCCGCAAGGTCAAGACCGGAGATCTCCTTGAAACCCGGATAGTTTTCGACGCGCGGCGAAAGCGTGATCTGCCCGCCGACGGCCTCCTTCTCTATCATGACGACGCTCTTTCCGGCCCTTGCCGCGTAGATCGCGGCGGTCATTCCGGCGATGCCCGCGCCGATTATCGCAATGTCACAGTTCATATGCTTTTCCTTTCCTTTTTTATCTTTATTGTCTCTATTATATCATGTTTTACCCGCTCTGCAAGGACGAAAACGGATCCGGCTTTTAGCCGGATCCGTTCGCATTATTAATTCTTAAGTTTTAAGTCTTAAGTATTCATTAACTGATCTTCAGTCCCGTTTCGTCCGCGTCGACGGTGAGCGTCGAATACGGCGCGGGATCGTCTGCGAGGATCTTCCTCGCGAGGAGCGTCTCCACGTTCTGCGCGATGAAGCGCTTTAACGGCCTCGCGCCGAACTGCGCGTCGGAACCGTTTCTTACGATATAACCGAGCGCCGCCTCGGTGATGTCGAGGTCGAGCGTGCGCTCCTTCATGCGTTCCGCAAGTTTTCTGACCATCAGCCTTACGATCTCGGCCATATCCTTCGCCGAAAGCGGCTTGAACATGACGGTCTCGTCAAGACGGTTTATGAACTCGGGACGGAAATGAGAGCGAAGGAGGCGCATGACCGCGGCCTTCGTTTCGTCGGAGATCCTGCCGTCCCCGCCCATGTCTTCGAGAAGAAGCTCGGAGCCAAGGTTGCTTGTCATGATGATGATGGTGTTCTTGAAGTCGACCGTGCGGCCCTGACCGTCGGTCGCGCGTCCGTCGTCCAGCACCTGCAGGAGCACGTTCAGAACGTCGGGATGAGCCTTCTCGATCTCATCGAAAAGCACGACGGCGTAGGGCTTTCTTCTGACAGCCTCGGTGAGCTGTCCGCCCTCGTCGTAGCCGACATAGCCCGGAGGAGCTCCGAGAAGACGGGATACCGAATACTTTTCCATGTACTCCGACATATCGATGCGGACGATGCTTCTTTCGTCGTCAAACAGCGCCTCCGCAAGCGCCTTCGCAAGCTCCGTCTTGCCCACGCCCGTGGGGCCCAGGAACAGGAACGAGCCGACCGGCCTGTTCGGATCCTGTATGCCCGCGCGCGAGCGGAGTATCGCGTCGGAGACGGCCTCGACCGCCTCGTTCTGCCCGACTACGCGTTCGTGGAGCTTGTCGTCGAGCTTAAGGAGCTTTTCGCGCTCAGACTCCATCAGCTTCGTCACGGGGATACCCGTCCATCTCGCGACGATCCTCGCGATCTCGTCGTCGGTCACGCGGTCGCGCAGGAGGGTGTTGTCACGCCCCGAGAGCTCCTTTTCCTTTTCCTCGAGCTCCTTTTTGAGCTTGGGCAGCTCGCCGTAGCGGATCTCGGCCACGCGGTTAAGGTCGTAATCGTTCTCGGCCTTCTGCATCTTCGCGTTCGCCGCCTCGATCTCGCCGCGCAGCTTCTGCACGGCCTCGATGGACTTCTTCTCGTCGTCGAACTTAGCCTTCATCTCGTTGAAGCGGTCGCGCTCCTCGGCAAGCTCCTTTCGAAGCGCCTCGAGCCTCTCCTCCGAAATGCGGTCGGTCTCCTTCTTTAGCGCGGTCTCCTCGATCTCGAGCTGCATTATCTTCCTTCGGCAGTCGTCGAGCTCCGAGGGCATGGAGTTGATCTCGGTCTTTATAAGCGCGCACGCCTCGTCCACGAGGTCGATCGCCTTGTCGGGAAGGAAACGGTCGGAGATATAGCGGTTCGAAAGCTCCGCCGCGGCGATCAGCGCGTTGTCGTTGATCTTGACGCCGTGGAACACCTCGTACCTCTCCTTCAATCCACGGAGGATCGATACGGTGTCCGCGACGCTCGGCTCGTCGATCATGACCGGCTGGAAACGCCTCTCCAAAGCCGCGTCCTTCTCGATGTACTTCCTGTATTCGTCGAGCGTCGTCGCGCCTATGCAGTGCAGCTCGCCTCTCGCGAGCATCGGCTTCAAGAGGTTGCCCGCGTCCATCGCGCCGTCCGTCTTGCCCGCGCCGACGATGGTGTGGAGCTCGTCGATAAAGAGGATTATCCGTCCGTCCGAGTTCTTGATCTCGGTGAGGACGGCCTTGAGCCTCTCCTCGAATTCGCCGCGGTACTTGGCGCCCGCGACGAGAGCGCCCATATCAAGGGAGAAGACGCTCCTGTCCTTAAGGTTCTCGGGCACGTCGCCGCGCACGATACGGAGCGCAAGCCCCTCGGCGATAGCCGTCTTGCCGACGCCCGGTTCGCCGATAAGGCATGGGTTGTTCTTGGTCTTTCGGGAGAGGATCCTTATCACGTTTCGTATCTCGTCGTCACGCCCGATGACGGGATCGAGCTTCTGCTCCCGCGCGAGCTCAACGAGATCCTGACCGTATTTCTTTAAAACGTCGTAAGTCCCCTCGGGATCGTCGGTCGTGACGGGACGGTCGCGGCGGACGTCCTTCAATACCGCCTTGAAGCCCGCCTCGGTTATGCCGAACTTCTTGAGTATCGGCTTCACCGTCTGGTCGGCCTTTTCGATAATGCCGAGGAACAGGTGCTCGACGCTCGTGTATTCGTCCTTCATCTTCGCGGCGATTTGCTCCGCCGCCTCGAGCGCCGCGGAGAGCTGCGGCGAGGCGTAGCCCTCGTTCGTTCCGCCCTGCATCCTCGCGAAGCTGTCCATCGCGTAGCCGAGGTCGGCGGCGACGGACTTGGGATCCGCGCCGAGCTTCTTTAATAGAGCGGGGATCAGCCCGTCCTCCTGCGTCACGAGCGCGGACAGAAGGTGCGCCTGCTCGACCGTCGTGTTGCTGCGTGCCGAGGCAAGGCTTTGCGCCCTTTGGATAGCTTCAATACTTTTCTGCGTAAGTTTGTTCATGTTCATAATATCACCTCATTCCGGGGTCACAATAGTACTTCGTTGTTCTTGACGTACGCCGCCATGCACGCCTCCGCGGCCGCCGCGGCGTCTACGGGATCGTTCACCCGGTCGAAGAACGCCTTCATAGCGCCGTCGAGCGCGTTTATGTACGCCGCGATCGACGAGCCGTCGACCGAGTCGAGTATGCGGCCGTCCTTCTTCGTGTGCGGCACCAGCTTTCTCGTCAGCCTGTTCGGCCCAAACGAGAGATCCGTCCTGCCGATGTACGCCTCCTCCAGCTTATCCCAAAGACGGAAGAACTGGAGCATCAGAAGCGTAAGCCCGTCCGAACGGCTCCTTACCTGCACGCGGAGCTCGCCTATCGAAGCGCCGTCCCGCCCCAGAGCCACCGTGTATTTCACAGTGGGGTTATATTTGTATGAGAGCGCGGAACGCATCCTGTAGGTCGAATCGTTCGATTCCGAAAGCATGGGGAGCAGGGTGTCGCGAAGCTCCTCCTCCATGCGGCGGAATATGTCGCGCATCTTAAGCTCCTCGGTTGAGAAGCCGACCTCGCGCGCGAGCAGCCGGTTGATCAGCGCGCTGCGGCTCTGCCCCTCAGCGTACGCCATGCGGTCGACGAGCCTTATGACCTCGTCGTCAAGCACGAGGGAGTATATGCTTTTACTCATAAGGTAAACTCCTTTCATCCAATCTTTTCTCAATAACAGTATACCACGGTTTATATAATTTGCAATACCAATTAATAATATATTATGCACGGATTATAAAATGGATAGCAGGATGAGCCGTCTGCAATTGCAAAGAAGCCACCTTTGGGGGTGCGGGGGCTTTAGCCCCTGCCTACTGTAATCGCCGACGGCGGCGTGTACGGCGGAGGCGAAACAATTGATTGTCAATTGGTTCCTTTATTTTTGAACGCCCGCGCATGAAATGCGCAGTTCGAAAATGAAAAATCGGAAAAGCGCGACCGCGCTTTTCCGAAAGGTGTTATTCTGCCAATTCTTTTTCGATCCCCTCGAACACGACGCGCAGCACGCCGTTCTCCGCTGGCGCGTCCTGAACGGCGCACTTGTTCGCGAGATCGAAAGTGAGCTTTATCGCGGCAAGGCGGTCGGCGGGCTTGACGCTTTCGTCGGTAAGTATCACCTCAAGCGCGTCGAATGCCGTATCCGACAGCCTGCTCATCCGCGTTTTCAGCCTTCTCGTCCCCGCGCGCTTTTTTACCGCGGGGGAGGCCTCCTTCGGGTTTTCCGCTTTGACCATCTCCCTTCATGTGTTGGTACGGGCGCTTTTCCGCCCTGCTTCTATTATAGCACAAATGTTCTTGAAAATCAACCGGAACGGGCTTAATTACTATGTTATGACAGAGCTGAGAGCGGCGCGAGGCGTGTTTTCGGTACTGAAAACCAACTTTTGACACAAAAAACTTCGGGCATGAAAGAAACAAATGTTCGAAAAACTGTTGAAGAGGAGGCCTGATTCCGATAAAATGGAATTGCGGGATAAAAACCTGCCAACACAAAAACATATAAAGTCAACGCTTAAATCAAACGGAGGTAAAGATGACTGAAAAAGATCTTGACCTCACCGAGACGGTCCTGGCGGGTTCGCCCGCCGACCGTCCCTGGGAGGGGTGCCTGAACTCGGTGACGTACCGCGTGCCGAGGGGCGTAAAGGTTATGCTTCCCGCATTTCTTTCGGAGTACATAAAGAGGACGGAAGAGGAACGGGCGAGTGCCGAGGAGACGGCGGACAGGCTGTCCCGTTCGGCAATGAGATTATAAGGACAAATTATTTAGGAGGAAAAAACGTAAATGACACTCAACGACATCATTGTTTCCGCGCTTGCCCAGCTCGACCGCGGAAACGATTCCATGACGATGGACGCGTATAGGAAAAGGCTTACGGACTACGCGAACGACGCGCAGTCGGACCTCGCGAGGGCGCTCCGTCTGACCAGGACCGAGACCGCCCGTCCCTCGGACGGGATAGTGGAGCTTTCCGATCTTTCGCGCGACTGCCTTAAGATCGTCCGCGTGGAGCAGCTCGGTCACGCCGTCCGCTTCAAGAGCACGGACACGGGCTCCGTCGCCCTGCCCTATAACGAAACGGCGAAGATCACCTACCGCTATGAGCCGAAGAGGCTCGAACAGCCCTCGGACGTGAGCGAGCTTCCGGAGCACGCGCACGGGCTCATCGTGACCTATATCGTCGGGCGCGAGCGCATGGCGGGCGACGTCTCGACGCAGAGGGGCGCTAACGTCTACCTTTCTATGTACGAGGCGGCGAAGTCGAAGCTCCGCCCGCATTACGGGGATCACGGCAGCTATGAGATCACGAACCGCTGGTGACGGAGGGAACGATGGCTAACTTCACTTACAGGATCGACCGCTTCATGGGCATCGATCAGTCGCGGGACGAAAGCCTAATTTCGCCCTCGTACTCGCCCGACGCGATGAATATGGACGCCTCGGACGGCGGCCTCCGCGTGACGAAGGGATTCTCGAAGTACGTAAGCGTTCAGATCCCGACCCTTGGCGGCGCGATCAACAGGATCTGCTTCTATAAGAACGCGTCGGGGAGCGTTCCCGTCGCGGTAACGGAGACGGGGATCTATACCTATAGCGAAGCGAACGAAACGTGGAACCTCCGCGTGAGCTTCGAGGAGGAGCGAAATTCTCCCTGCACTTCCGCGCTTATGACCCGTATCGGCATGACCGACACCCTGCTTCTTGCCGACGGGATAGGGCGCGTGCTTAAATTCGACGGCTCCGCGTTCACGGAGTTCGGCTCGGCGGAGGGCTGCTCGGATATCAAGGTCAACTGCCTCGCGATGTTCAGGAACCGCCTTTTTGCGGCGGGCGACGCGGAGCATCCCGACAGGCTCTATTATTCGAAGCTCCCCGGCGGGGAGAGGAGCATCGAGGACTGGGGACCCGATCCCGATTCGCCGTCCGTCGAGGGCGGGCATATCGAGATCGGCGCGGCGGGAGGCGACCCGATAACGGCGCTCGCGGCGATGAGCAATCAGCTCCTCATATTCAAGAAAAGCTCCGTCTGGCGCCTTATAGGCGACCGCCCCGGCAATTTCACGGTCGAGCTGATTAGCCGCGACTCCTCGCCGGTCTTCGGACTTGCGGCGGCGGTGTACCGCGACGTCATCTACTTTGTCACGAAGGAGGGGCTCTGTTCGTTCAACGGAGTCGACGCGTCGCCCCTGCCTGACGCGCGCATGATAAGGGGGATAATGGAAAAAGCGGACGTAACAGACACGCGCCTCGCGGTCGCCGGGGACAGGCTGTTCTTCACGGTAAGAGTCGGCCTTGAAACGAGGCTCATTGAATACGATCCGACCTTGCGCAGATATATGCAGTACGGCGGCTTCTTCGCGCGGGATATCGTGAACGACGAGGGCAGCCTCATAATAGCCGATTCCCGCCGTTATCTTGAAAAATGGGGCGAGGGGGATGATTTCGACGGTCTGCCGATCAATGCCTACTGGACGACGCCCTATACCGATCTCGGCGACAAGTCGGTGATAAAATCGCTCCGCACGCTGTACCTTCGCGGTGAGTCTTACGGGGACGGCAGAGTCGTCGTCGGCGCCGAGGTCGGCTTTACGGACGAAACGACCGGCATACTGCTCCCCGAAAGGGTTTCGGAGGCGGCGGAGGTCAAGCTCAAAAACGAGGGGCGCGTGTTCCGCTTAAGGATCGCGAACGACCTCGGCGGGCGGTTCGCCCTCACCGGCGGCGTCGAGCTCGAGATGAGCGTGAGAAAAAGAACGGAGTGACGGAGGGAGGATAATTCATGGACATGCGCGCGCTGTACCCCGTAAGCCTCCCGACCGAGAGGCTCGAGGGCGAGGACGAAAAGACGCATTACGACGTCATCAAGAAGAACGAGAGCTGCCTCAACATGAACTTTTCGCTGCTCGCGGAAAAGATCTATGAGCTCGAGATAAGGCTCGCGATACTCGAGACCGCCGCGGACGACTGACGCTTATTTACATTCCTCCGGAACGACTGTATAATGTAAAAAAGGAGGGGTGTGAAATGCCTTTTATCATAGAACGGAACGACATAACCCGTATGAACGTCGACGCGATAGTCAACGCCGCCAACAATTCGCTGTTGGGAGGCGGCGGCGTGGACGGCGCGATCCACCGCGCGGCGGGGAAGGGGCTCCTCGAGGAATGCAGAAAGCTGAACGGCTGCGAGACCGGCGAGGCAAAGGCCACCGGCGGATACGCTCTTCCCGCGAAGTACGTCATACATACCGTCGGCCCCGTGTGGCGCGGAGGCGGATACGGCGAGGAGGAGCTCCTGCGCTCCTGCTACGCCAATTCGTTAAGGATCGCCGACGGGCTTAAGTGCGAAAGCGTCGCCTTTCCGCTGATATCCGCGGGCGTATACGGCTACCCGAAGCGCGAGGCCGTGCGCGTCGCGTCGGAGTGCATAGAGGAGTTCCTTCTTAAGCACGACATGACGGTCTATCTCGTCATATTCGACAAGGCTTCCTTTACGATATCGAAGGAGCTCATGGGCGAGGTCGAGGCGTTCATCGACGAGAATTACGTTTCCGCTCACGAGGACAGCGAGAGAACGTACATGAACCGCATGGAGGCGGCGCTCCGTCCCATAAAGAGCAAAAAGCACGCCCTCGCGGCGGATAGCGTGCTCTGCGGCGCCTCCTGCGAGGCCGTCTGCGAGGAATCGCTCGACGATATGCTGAAGAACCTCGACGAGAGCTTTTCGGAGAACCTCTTGAGGCGCATCGACTTGAGCGGCATGACCGACGCCGAATGCTACAAGAGGGCGAACATCGACCGCAAGCTGTTCTCGAAGATAAGGAGCGATAAGAACTACCGCCCGTCGAAGCCGACCGTGCTCGCCTTCGCGATCGCCCTCCGCCTCGATATGGACGGCGCGAGCGACCTTTTAAGGAGGGCGGGCTTCGCCTTCTCACGCTCGTCGAAGGCGGACGTCATCGTCGAATACTTCATCACGCACGGCGTCTACGACATCTACCGCATCAACGAAACGCTCTTCGCGTTCGACCAGAACATCCTGGGGAGCTGACGAAAAGAACTTTCCCGTTTTAAAGCGTCCCGACCGGGGCGCTTTTAAAAAACCGCGCTACCTTTTTCCTCTTCGCGCACTCTATATAAGTGAACGGCCGTTCAAAAGGAGCAGGCATGAAGAATGTAACAGATCATTTCAATACCGTGTACGACGCGACCTTCCGCGAGCTTACGCGCCTTTCGCTTCTGAAGGCACCGGCTGACGACGCTCACGACCTCTTGCAGAACGCCTACGCGAAGTATTACGCGCTCATCTCCCGCAGGGGCAGGGACGCGGTCCGCGATCCCAAGGCGTATCTTGTAAAGGTCCTGAAGCACGAGATCGCGCATTACCACCGCAGGAGGGCAAGGTTCACGACGCTCCCTCTCGACGCGGCGGAAAACGAGCCCGCGGACGAAAACGTCGAGGAGCTCGGGATCTTAAGCGCCGCCGCGGAGGAGATCGTCTCGGCGCTCAAAGACGAGCCGGAGCTTACAAGGCGCATATTCCTGCTCGCTTACGGATACGGCATGAAGCTCGGCGATATCGCGGACGGGATGGGCCTTACCGAGGCCGCCGTCAGATCGAGGCTCGCCCGAGCGAGAAACAGGATTAGGATCAAGCTGAAAGAGGAGAAAGAACAATGAACGGAAAAGACGAAAGGCTCATATCCTACGCGGAGAATGAGCTTATGAACAAGGAAGGCATAAGGGACGCGGTGATCCGTGAAAGCGCCTCGGGACGCACGTTTAACCGGCGCAGGGCGCTCGTGCCTGTCGCGGCGTGCCTCCTCGCCGCGGTGATAACGGTCCTCGCGATCCCCCGGGCGAGAGCCGAGGTGCTGTCGTGGTTCAAAACGAGCTCGCCCGACGAGTATTTAAGGCAGGGCGAGGGCAAACGCACCCCGATAGAAGCGCTCGACGAGATCATAGTGAAGCCGGGCGACAGGGACGAATGGGGAAACCAGATCGGCTCCGTTACCGATAACCGCGTGCTCTTTACAGCGGATGAACCCGTTTGGCGGGAGATCGCGGACGATTTCAAAATGGAGCTCGGCGAGACGATGGTCGACGGGGATAAGATGTATCTTTCTGTAAGGCTCGGCGGTCTGACCGCTTTGCCGGAAGTCGACGCCGCGACCGGCGGAAACGCAACGCGCACTCACGTGCCGCAGGATCAGGTCTCAAGACTCTTTGAGGAGGGCAAAACTCCTAAAGAGCTCCTTGACGGCAGCGGTACGCTCTGGGAACCCGCTTTCGGCCGGATCTGCCTCGTTCTGGAGGATGGGACGGAGCTTGAGCTTTACGGCCTTGACTCCTTAATGTACGATCCGGGGATCGGAGAGCATTTAAGACGCATAAACTCCGAGTTCGGGCTTGTCGGGTGGACGACTGACGAAGCCCTGCAAGCCGGGATAAGCAGGCAGAACGCGGAATGGCTCAAAGGAAAGAGCCTTATGGGAACGGTGAAATTCGATCTTGAAAGCCTCACCCTGGTCGATTACGGCTTCGCGGATCCGATGGAGTTCCTCTCGCGCTATGCCGATGAAAACGGCATTTTGAGGGCGAGAGCGGTGTACCGCGCGTTGAGCTGGACGCCGAATGGCTATGAAAAGAAGCTCGAGGCCGAGCTCGGCACGGCGTGTTTCGATATCAGGGCGTTCCAAAGGCTCGAAAAACACGACGTCGCCGCCGCGCCCGCGGCGCTTGCCTCGGGGACTGCCATACTCTCCTATACCGAATGGGTAGAGGCGAACAACTCTTACAGGTATAACGTTAAGAATCTCGAAGCGGAGCTTTCGGGCGTAAGGTTTGAAGCTCTTGACGGAGCGTTCATCAACGGCCTCGGGCTTATGAACGTACGGGTCAGGGTGACCTTCCCCGCCGCCTGGACGCCCGAACAGTGCGCGGCGTTCTCGCAGTGTCTGGTCTTCTTTGCCGAAGCTGACGGAGAAAGGTTCATCCCCTCTAACATGGAAAGGGAGAAGACGGGCGAGAGGGAATACGTCTTCACGTTCACATGCGTAAACTTCCCGTATTCCATGCTCGACATGCTCGAAGGGATAGAGGAGGTGCGGCTCGTACCCGTTCTGCGGCATATTGAAACGATGTGCTTGTCGACCGGCGAAAAACGCGCCATGCCGCTGAACGAAGCCGTTGAAAGACCGGAGGGAGGCTGGTTCGAAGACGGCGGGGAGCTGATCCTCACGGACGTAGTCCTCGCGTTCCGGAGGAAGTGACGCCTGAGATCCCGATTTGAAAGCCGCCGCAGATCATCTGCGGCGGCTGTTTATTAATTCTCCGGCCTATCCTTCGCGTTCCTGTAAAGATCGAAGAACGAAGTCTTATCGAGCCTCCAGATCGTAAGCGCTTTCCGCTCGTGCGGCTTGAGGAGGGCGGGATCCCCCTGCCACGAGGAAACGAACCCGTCCGCGCGGCGGTACAAAGGATCGTCCGAAGGCTTCACCCGCATGAGGAACAGAAGAGAATGGATCAGCATGCGCTTTTCGAGCGGCTCCCGCGGGTGCCCGAAGGATAAGAGGTCCTCATACCGCTCAAGACGCGAAAGGTACAGGTCGCGGTAAACGCGCTCGTCCTTCCTGTCGGAAATGCTGCCCTCGCGCTTCCTGTAATTATACAGGGCGTCCTCGAGTATAACGACGCGCTCCGCCCTGTAAACGAGCTTGTGAGTGGTCGCTATATCCTCGAAAAAACGGCCCGCCGGGAACCTTATGCCGTCGAACAGCGCGCTTTTATAAAGTTTGTTCCACGCCGCGGGACGGCCGCAGCCGACCGCTTTTTGAGCGGAAACTATCCCGTAAACGCCTATCTTATCTCCCGATCTTGCCCCGTCCGCGCCGATGACCGCGCGGTCGAAGATGACGAGGTCAGCGCCGTTCTCCATGGCGGCATTATACGGTATTTCGCAGAATCCCGGCTCCACCCAGTCGTCGGGATCGACGAACATGAGCCATTCTCCGCGCGCCTCGTCAAGGCCCAAGTTCCTCGCCGCGGAAAGGCCGCGGTTTTCCGTATGAAATACGCGTATGCGCCCGTCGGTTTTTCCGTACCTGTCGGCGATCTCCCCGCTCCCGTCGGTCGAGCCGTCGTCGACAACAATGAGCTCGATGTCACGAAAGCTCTGCGCGAGCAGGCTCTCAAGACACTGCTCGAGATACGGTTTTACGTTATAGACGGGCACGATAACGCTTATCACGTAGGCGCCTCCTTTTATGATTTTCCCTGTCAGAACGTATTGTACCGCGCGTCGGGGACCGTTGTCAATGCGCCATGATCCGACAGTTTCCCGAAATATACAATAAATTGTATCATTTGCTTATAGAATAATTTTAAAACTTATGTTATACTCTATGTTGGCTGATGATAGCTTACCATATCCATACTGCGCCGCCGGGATTTTCCGTATTTCGGCGCACGGGACGCGGCGGGCGGTCAAAGGCCGAATGCTAACCAATAAAAAACCGCGGAAAAGCGGTATAAGGAGGACTGTCATGGCAAAACAAATCACGGCAATTCCCTTTAAGGGCACTCCTGAGCAGGAAAAGCAGCTCATGGATTTCATCGCCACTTGGAAGGGGAAGGACGGCGCTACGATGCCCGTTCTTCAGAAGGCTCAGGAGATCTACGGGTATCTGCCCATAGAGGTCCAGAAGATGGTCGCGGACGGACTCGGACGCTCCCTTGAGGAGATCTACGGCGTTTCCACCTTCTACTCCATGTTCAATCTCGAGCCCAGAGGCGAACACCTCATCAGGGTATGTCTCGGTACCGCCTGCTACGTCAAGGGTTCCCAGAACATTCTGGATGAGCTCTCCCGCGTGCTCAAGGTCGAGCCCGGTCACACCACCTCTGACGGTAAGTTCACCCTTGAGGCGACCCGCTGCCTCGGCTGCTGCGGTCTGGCTCCCGTTATGACCGTTGACGGCGAGGTTTACGGACGTCTCGTTCCCGCCGACGTTCGCGACATCGTTGCGAAGTACATGTAATCACAATCCGAACCGTTTTTCGAAGGAGGATCGACCCAAATGAAGATCAGCCGCGTGGCCGAAATACTTGAGGCCAAGGTACTTACAGGCGGGGATTTGCTCGACTGCGAGGTCAATTCCGCCTGCGGGAGCGACATGATGAGCGACGTGCTTGCCTACGTCAAGGATCAGGGCATATTGCTCACGGGACTCATGAATGTCCAGGTGATAAGGACGCTGCTCATGATGGACATGAACTGCGTTGTATTCGTGCGAGGCAAGGTGCCGGCTGCCGGCATTGTCGATTTTGCCGAGGAAAACGGAGTTGCTGTGCTTCAGACCGACCTTCCCATGTTCGAGTCCTGCGGAAGGCTTTACGCCGCGGGGCTGGGACGCGCGGATCAGGAGTGCGGTCCCGACCTTAACGAGGTGTAAGGTATGAGCGAGACTCTGCACTATCACTTCGACGTTGACGGCGCAAGCTTCGCAAATGCCGGACGAGCCTCCGTTGAGACGAAAAAACTGCTCCGCCAGCTGGGCGTCGCGCCCAACATAATAAGGAGCATCTCCGTCGCGATGTACGAGGGCGAGATCAATATGGTCATTCACGCCCACGGCGGCGACGCGGACGTCTACATCACGGAGGACACGATAATCATCATCCTGAAGGATGAGGGACCGGGTATCCGGAACGTGGAGGAGGCCATGAAGGAGGGGTTCTCGACCGCTCCCGAAAACATACGCGCGCTGGGCTTCGGCGCGGGCATGGGCCTTCCGAACATGAAGAGGTATTCGGACGAGATGCACATCGATACCAAGGTCGGCGTCGGCACGACGATCGAGCTCTGGTATCATTTGAACAAACAGCAGTAAAGGGTAAAACCGGAGGGATAAATGGCTAAGTATACGCACTCTGTTTCGATCGATCCCGAGAAATGTACGGGCTGTACCACCTGCCTGAGAAGATGCCCCGTCGAGGCCATCCGCATCAGGGACAACAAGGCGGTCATAAACCCGAACTCCTGCATCGACTGCGGCGAGTGCATAAGGGTGTGCAAGCATGCCGCGAAGCACGCCTCGTACGATAAGCTCTCCGATCTCGATTTTACCAAGTATCTGATCGCGCTGCCCGCGCCCAGCCTGTTCGGGCAGTTCAACCACATGAACGAAGCGGACCACGTCATCCAGGGACTTCTCGACATGGGCTTCAAGGACGTCTACGAGGTCGCAAAGGCGGCGGAATACGTCACCGACTTCACAAGGCTCTATATGAACCGCAAGGACGTCGAGCTCCCCGCGATAAGCTCCGCCTGTCCCGCTGTCGTAAGGCTTATAAAGCTTCGCTATCCCACCCTCTGCGACCAGCTCGTACCCGTGCTGACGCCCTTCGAACTTGCCGGCAAGCTGGCAAAGGAAAAGGCCGCGCGCGAGCATCCCGAGCTCGATCCCGAGGATATCAAGACGGTCTTCATATCCCCCTGTCCCGCAAAGGTCAGCTGGGCGAAGAGCGTCATGGAGGGGCAGAAGGTCTACGTCGATCTTGTGACGAGCATGAACGACGTCTACATGGAGCTCCTTTCAAGGATGAAGCCCGGATCCGAACCCTCCCCGGAGGCCGCGTCCGAGGCCGGCATCGTCGGCATCGGCTGGGCTATGACGAGCGGAGAGGCGGCGAGCCTTATGAACGACGAGTATCTCTCGGCGGACGGGATCGACAACGTGATCAAGGTCCTTGAAGACCTTGAGAGCGGCATTGTGGGCCAGATCAAATTCGTCGAGCTCAACGCGTGCAGCCCCGGCTGCGTCGGCGGCGTGCTCGCGCCCACGAACGGTTATGTGGCAAGGGTCAGGCTGCACAATTTACGAAAGACCGGCGGCATGGTCGTGAAGCCGAACGACATTTCGGAGATCGGCGATTTCTCCTCCGGAGAGATCCCCGACGAATACACCGAGTCCGAGGCGTTCACCTATATGCCCGACGGATCGCCCAATATGCTGTCCATGATGCTCGCTATGAAAAAAGCCGAGGCGCTTTCCGAAAAGCTCCCCAAAAAGGACTGCGGAGCGTGCGGCTCGCCCACGTGCAGGGCATTCGCTCTGGACGTCGTGCACGGCGAAGCGAAGCTCGAGGACTGCAAGATCAGGACGGAAATGGAATAAGAAGGACGTTTCCCTTGATCCGCCTGCCTTCCCTTAAAAAGGAGGGCGAAAGGAGGAACGATATGCTTACAGTGGAAATGCTCGCAAAGGAGCTTGACCTCAATATTATGATGCTTCCCGACGGCGGCCGCGAGATAGAAGGCGGCTACGCGGGAGACCTCTTAAGCTGGGTAATGGGCAGGGCGCAGCCCGGAGACGCGTGGGTTACCATCATGTCCAACATGAACGTCTCCGCAGTGGCGCAGCTCACCGACGTCGCCTGCGTGATATTCGCGGAGGGCGTCGTACCCGACAGGGAGGCCGTCAATAAGGCCGAGCTTCACGGCATCAATCTGCTCGGAAGCGACTTGGGAGTGTTCGAGCTCTGTCATAAGATAAGCTCGATGCTCGAAGAATACCGGGACGAGAACTGACGGGAGGAAACAGGATGGCGCTTTTCACCTACGATCTGCACGTGCACTCGTGCCTGTCGCCCTGCGGCGACGACGAGATGACTCCGTGCAATATCGCGGGCATGGCGCTCATCGCGGGCGTAAAGATCGTCGCCCTGACCGATCACAACTCCTGTAAAAACTGCGTCGATTTCTTTCATGCCTGCGAGGAATACGGGGTAACGCCCGTCGCGGGGTGCGAGCTGACGACGTCGGAAGAGATCCACATGGTATGCCTGTTTGAAGGCCTGAAACAGGCTTTGGAATTTGACGAGGCTTTGCAGCCTTACAGAATGCAGATCCCGAACCGTGTGGAGATATTCGGCAACCAGTTCATCATGAAGGAGGACGACGAGATAATAGGACAGGATCCGTGGTTCCTTCCGGCGGCGACAAGCCTCTCTTTGCAGGAGGCCGCCGAAATGGTAAGGAGCATGGGCGGGATAGCGTATCCCGCGCATATCGACAGGGAGTCGAACGGCATGCTTGCGATACTCGGCATGTTCCCCGACGAGCCCGTATTCGACCTCTGCGAGGTCAGGGACAAGGAGAACGCCGAAAAGCTCGCCGGAGGGCGGAAGGTAGTGGTATCTTCCGACGCTCACAGGCTCGAGGACTTTGGCGAGAAGCTCAATCATATCGAGCTTCCCTGCTCGGAGGACGACGGCCCCGATGTTGTAAGGCGCGAGCTGTTCAGAAAGCTTTCCGGCAAATGATCCGAAAGAAAGGTTAAAAGCATGAAGGAACTTTCGCTCAACATTCTCGACATCGCTCAGAACTCGATCCACGCCGACGCGACGCTCGTTCAGATACTTCTTGACGAGACCGACGAGAGCTTAACGCTTTCGATCGTCGACGACGGCAAGGGCATGAGCGAGGAGTTCGTTTCACGCGTGACCGACCCGTTCTCCACCACGCGCACGACCCGAAAGGTCGGCATGGGGCTTCCTCTTCTGAAGCTCGCCGCGGAACAGACGGGCGGCAGCCTTGCGATCGAGTCCCGGGAAAGGACGCTTTATCCCGAGGATCACGGAACAAAAGTCACGGCCTTCTTTTACAAAAACCATCTTGATTTCACCCCGCTGGGGGACGTCGTCTCCACCGTTGTGTCGCTCGTTCAGGGAAGCCCCGACGTGGATTTCCTGTTCAGACACACCTTCCCCGACCATACGGTCGAGCTCGATACCCGCGAGATACGCGAGGTGCTGGGGGAGGAGGTACCTCTTTCAAGCCCCGACGTGCTCGTGTGGATACGCGAAACTCTGACAGAGCAGTACGAGGGAACGGATGAAGAGGACGAATGAATTTCGATGAAACCGCTCTTTAAGCGGTACAAGGAATAATTTAAAAAACGATAACCGAAAGGAAATATGTTTATGAAATCTTTGGAAGAACTCAAGAAGATTCGCGAGAAGATGCAGAACAAGGTCATCCTTCGCGAAGGCAGCGCCGAAAAGCGCATCGTAGTCGGCATGGCGACCTGCGGTATCGCGGCGGGAGCCCGTCCCGTTCTCAACACCTTCGTTGAGGAGATCGCAAAGCGCAATCTCACCGGCACCGTCGAGGTCGGTCAGACCGGCTGCATCGGCATGTGCCGTTTCGAGCCGATCGTCGAGGTCTTTGAGGGCGACAAGCGCGTGACCTACGTCTACGTCAATCCCGATAAGGCGAAGGAGATCGTCGAGAAGCACATCGTGGGCGGCGAGCCCATCGTTGAGTACACCATCGGTGCTGCAGAAAAATAATCGGAGGGTTATATAAATGATTCGTTCACATGTTTTGATTTGCGGCGGTACCGGCTGCACCAGCGGCGGTTCCCAGGCGATTGCCGACAACCTTAAGGTCGAGCTCGAGAGGCTTGGTCTTCAGGACGAGATCCAGGTCATCCGCACCGGCTGCTTCGGTCTCTGCGCGATGGGCCCCATCATGATCGTCTATCCCGAAGGCACCTATTACAGCCGTGTCAAGCCCGAGGACGTCAAGGAGATCGCCGAGGAGCACTTCCTCAAGGGCCGTATCGTAGAGCGTCTCGTCCATAAGGAAGAGGCCGGTCAGAAGCTCGAGGACGTTCCCGCTCTCGGCGAGACCAACTTCTACAAGACCCAGATGCGCGTAGCTCTCAGGAACTGCGGCGTCATCAATCCCGAGAACATCGAAGAGTACATCGCCATGGACGGCTATGCCGCTCTCGGCAAGGTCCTCACCGAGATGACCCCCGCTGAGGTCATCGACACCATGAAGAAGTCCGGCCTCCGCGGACGCGGCGGCGCAGGCTTCCCCACCGGCATGAAGTGGCAGTTCGCCGCGGCGAACCAGGCCGACCAGAAGTACGTCGTATGCAACGCGGACGAGGGCGACCCCGGCGCGTTCATGGACCGTTCCATCCTTGAGGGCGACCCGCACGCCGTTCTCGAGGCCATGGCCATCGCCGGCTATGCCATCGGCGCATCCAAGGGCTACGTTTACGTCCGCGCCGAGTACCCCATCGCGGTACAGCGTCTCCAGATCGCCATCGATCAGGCCCGTGAATACGGCCTTATGGGCGAGGACATCTTCGGCACCGGCTTCAACTTCGACGTTGAGATCCGTCTCGGCGCGGGCGCGTTCGTCTGCGGCGAGGAGACCGCTCTTCTGACCTCCATCGAGGGCAACCGCGGCGAGCCCAGGAACAAGCCCCCGTTCCCCGCGAACAAGGGTCTGTTCGGCAAGCCCACCATCATCAACAACGTTGAGACCCTCGCCAACATCCCCCAGATCTTCATCAAGGGACCCGAATGGTTCGCTTCGATGGGCACCGAGGATTCCAAGGGCACCAAGGTCTTCGCTCTCGGCGGAGCCATCAACAACACCGGCCTCGTTGAGATCCCCCTCGGCACGACTCTCCGCCACATCATCTATGACATCGGCGGCGGCATCCCCAAGGGCAGGAAGTTCAAGGCGGTTCAGACCGGCGGTCCTTCCGGCGGCTGTATCCCCGCTCAGTTCCTTGACACCCCGATCGACTACGCGAACCTCACCCGCATCGGCGCTATGATGGGCTCCGGCGGTATGATCGTCACCGACGATTCCACCTGCATGGTCGACTTCGCAAGGTTCTTCCTCGACTTCACCGTTGACGAGTCCTGCGGTAAGTGCACCCCCTGCCGTATCGGCACCAGGCGCCTCCTCGAGCTCCTCAACAAGATCACCGACGGCCGCGGCGAACCCGAAGACCTCGACAAGCTCGAAGAGCTCTGCTACTACATCAAGGCGAACGCGCTGTGCGCTCTCGGTCAGACCGCTCCCAACCCCGTACTCTCCACGCTGAAGTACTTCCGCGACGAGTATGAGGCTCACGTTTACGAGAAGCGCTGCCCGGCCGGCGTCTGCAAGAACCTCATGCATTATGAGATCCAGCCCGATGTCTGCCGCGGCTGTACCGCCTGCGCACGCAAGTGCCCCGTCGGCGCTATCAGCGGCACGGTCAAGCAGCCCCACCACATTGATGTCAACAAGTGCATCAAGTGCGGCGCCTGCATCGAGACCTGTAAGTTCAACGCCATCGTCAAGAAATAAGGAGACAGCACTATGGAAATGATCAACATGACAATCAACGGTCAGGCCGTTCAGGTTCCTGCCAACTATACCATCCTGCAGGCTGCCGAGTCCGTCGGTATCCGCATCCCCACCCTTTGCTACCTTAAGGACGTCAACGCCATCGGCGCCTGCCGTATGTGCGTTGTCGAGGTCGAGAAGGCAAGGTCCAACCCGGTCGCATGTCTCCAGCAGGTCGCCGAGGGCATGGTCGTCAGGACCAACACCCCCGCCCTGAGGAAGTCCCGCAAGACCACCCTCGAGCTCATGCTCTCCAACCACCGCATGGACTGCCTCGGCTGCTCCAGGTCCACCAACTGCGAACTGCAGACCCTTGCTCAGGAGTACGGCTGCGACAACCATAAGTTCGAGATCGGCGAGCCTCTGAAGCCCGATATCGACGATTCCGCCATCCACCTTATTCGCGATAACTCCAAGTGCATACTGTGCCGCCGCTGCGTAGCGGTCTGCAAGCACAACCAGCACTGCTCCGTTATCGGTCCCAACCAGCGCGGCTTCAAGACCCACATCGCTTCCGCGTTTGAGATGGATCTCGACGAGACCGCCTGCGTCAACTGCGGTCAGTGTATCGCTGTCTGCCCGACCGGCGCTCTTACCGAGAGGGACGATACCAAGAAGGTCTGGGCAGCTCTTGCCGATCCGACCAAGCACGTCGTCGTCGGTCCCGCTCCCTCCGTCCGCGTACAGCTCGGCGAGGAGTTCGGCATGCCCATCGGCACCAACGTTGAGGGCAAGATGATCGCGGCTCTCCGCCGTCTCGGCTTCGACCGCGTCTTCGACGTTGACAATGCCGCCGACGTTACCATCATGGAGGAAGGCACCGAGTTCATCGACCGCGTCAAGAACGGCGGCAAGCTCCCGCTCATCACCTCCTGCTCTCCCGGCTGGATCAAGTTCTGCGAGACCTATTATCCCGATTTCCTCGAGAACCTCAGCTCCTGCCGCAGCCCGCAGGGTATGTTCGGCGCTCTCGTAAAGACCTATTACGCCGAGAAGGCCGGCATCGATCCCAAGGACATCGTCGTCGTATCCATCATGCCCTGCACCGCGAAGAAGTTCGAGGCCGCGCGTGACGAGCTCCAGACCAACGGTCTCAGGACCATCGACGTATCCCTCACCACCCGCGAGCTTGCGAAGATGATCAGGGAAGCGGGTCTCAAGTTCACCGAGCTGCCCGACGAGGTCTGCGATCCGTTCCTCGGCATGGCTTCCGGCGCGGGTCACATCTTCGGCGCGACCGGCGGCGTTATGGAGGCTGCTCTCCGTACCGTCTACGAAGTGCTCGAAGGCAAGCCCCTTGAGAACCTCGATATCCATGCCGTCCGCGGCACCGAGGCCATCAAGGAAGCCACCGTACACGTTGCGGGTATGGACGTCAACGTCGCTGTCACCAGCGGTCTTGAGAACGCGAAGAAGCTCCTCGATATGGTACGTTCCGGCGAGAAGAACTACCACTTCATCGAGGTCATGGCCTGCCCCGGCGGATGCGTCAACGGCGGCGGTCAGCCCCATCAGCCCGGCTACGTCAGGAACTTCACCGACCTCCGCGCCGTACGCGCTGCGGGTCTTTACGGTGAGGACGCCGCGATGGGTCTCAGGAAGTCCCATGAGAATCCCGAGGTCAAGCAGCTTTACTCCGAGTTCCTCGAGGCTCCCGGCTCCCATAAGGCTCATGAGCTTCTCCACACCCACTATCATGCTCGCCCCATGTACCGCGACTGATAAAAAACTAACCTTCGGCCCGCAGCTCAGCTGCGGGCCGGTTTTTTATAAAAAAACGGCCGTGATTTGATAATCTGCGGGGATATGGTATAATACTATAAAGGCAGAAAGAGGATACGGAAGAAAATGAGGAAGAAAGCGCGCTGGTTTTCATTATATCGCAGGCTCGTCGGGCTGTTCACGTCGCGCCCGAGGTTCGTTTACCTCGGCGAAAAAGTGAGCGAGCCTTCGGTGATACTGTCGAATCATGAGGCCGCCGCGGGTCCTTTGACCTGGGAGCGCTATTTCGATATGCCCAAAAGATTCTGGGCGGCGCACGAAATGACGGAGGGGGTAAGATCCGTTTTCCGCTATCTTGCGTATTACTATTTCCCGGATAAGAAGCATTTTAATAAGGCGATATCGAAGTTCTTCGCGTTCTTCGCGAGCCCCTTCGTCAGCCTCTATTACAGGGGACTCAAGCCCATCGCGACTTTCCGCGACGCCTTAGGTTTCGTAAGAACGATACGCGAAAGCCGCCGGGCGCTTGACGAGGGCGAGAGCGTCATACTCTTTCCCGAGGACTCTTCGAAGGGGTACTCCGACAGGCTTAAAAGCATACACAGCGGCTTTGCCGTGTTCTGCGAAAGGATGCTGAGGCGCGGCCGCGATCTGAACGTGGTGCTGACGTATTTCTCAAGGAAAAAACGCACGGTGCTGATCGACCGCCCGTTCAAATACTCGGAGCTGAGGAGACGCTTCGGAGGAGCGGCCGGGATCGCGGAAGCGGCAAGAAGACGAATAAACCAACTCGCGGACATCGCCGAGAGCGCGTAACGCCCACCCAAATATATTATCACATTTCAAAAAAAGGCTTGCAATCGTTATTACTTTGCGGTATAATAACTTTCGCTGTTGAAGCAAAAACCGCATATTTCATTGGAGGAGTCGCCTAGTTTGGTCGAGGGCGCACGATTGGAAATCGTGTAACGGTCATAAGCCGTTCGAGAGTTCGAATCTCTCCTCCTCCGCCAATCAAAAGGCCATCCATACGGATGGCTTTTTGATTGAAAGAAAGGCTTGTGATACGAGCTCCGAATTTGCGAAGCAAATTCATAGTTTTCGCTCACGCAGGCAGGCACTAACTCAAGCTCATGCGAAAACGGAGTTCGAATCTCTCCTCCTCCGCCATCAAAGAAACCTCTTTTGTCTACTATATGTAAAAGAGGTTCCTTTAGTTGACAATCCCGATGGGTCCTGGCAATATTACTATTAATATAATGTCTTTATGGAGCTGAGTATTTTATGGCTATTTTTGATGCGAACAACCTCGATATTGAAGCAGAAAGAAAAGACGGTGTTGTTGAACTTTACATCATCTCATCCGGAGAGTTTGACGACAGTGCTGAGCAGCAAACTCTGCTTATGGATAAGATGGAAAACTATATCGGCTATGTATTATCTGATGAGTTTTCCAGCAACCATCCCAGCTGTTCAAAAGAAAACTGTTGTATTGTACTAAGCTTAGACAAAAAACCAAGCGCATTACTTGTCGAATTATGTGGAAGAATTGATTCTTGGGTCAAGTCGTACGGTATCAGTTTTAGAGTTGAGTACAAATCCATATTGGGAAGTAAAAAATTAAAGATATAGTGATTGTTGGTTGAATGTCTTTTACGCGGTCTTTCTGTGCTTTGGTGTCCTTTTACGCGGTCTTTCACAAAGAAAACGGATACCGATAGGTATCCGTTTTCTTTGCCGAAAGCCTGTGATTCGAACTCCGAATTTGCGAAGCAAATTCATAGTTTTCGCTCACGCAGGCAGGCACTAACTCAAGCTCATGCGAAAACGGAGTTCGAATCTCTCCGGCCGCGACTGCACGCTGCCTTCCGAATTTGCGCAGCAAATTCAAAGTTTTCGCTCACGCAGGCAGGCACTAACTCAAGCTCATGCGAAAACGGAGTTCGAATCTCTCCTCCTCCGCCATGCAAAGCACCTCTTTTGTCTACCGGACAAAAGAGGTGCTTTGCAATGATATCCGTTCCTGGCGGAACGGGTGATATACCTTCGGTATGATATCCCCTGCGGGGATGATATACGCTTCGCGTATAGAGGAACGGATATCATATCATTCAGACGCGAAGCGGCTGTATATCATGCGCGGCGTCAGCCGCGTATATCATATCGCGAAGCGATATATCATTGACACGACCTGCTTATCTCCGTATAATTGATTTCGAGGTGATTGCTGTGTCCGAGAATAAACTTGTTGATCTGTCCTTTGAATTTGCTAAGGAGATCGTAAATCTTGTTGACAGTGTTAAAACGCCGAAAAGCACATATATGGTCGACCAGCTTGCGAGAGCGGGAACATCAATCGGTGCAAACATTCATGAAGCACAGTACGCCCACAGTAAAGCTGATTTTATCGCCAAGCTTGAAATCGCGCTGAAAGAATCGAATGAGACAAGCTATTGGCTGAAGCTCCTTAAGGAAACCGGAAGAATAAGCGAGGCAGAGCAACAAAGCGCTGAGAAGCTTTGCGGGAATATTCGCAGATTGCTGATCGCTTCCTGCCGTACTGCGAAAGGAGTACAAAATGACCTATGACAAAACAACACTTACTTCTTTATTCGAAAAGTATATCAGAAAGCTTCGGATCACCCCGGCATGGGATGTCAAGCTTGAATTTGTTGAAGACCCAATGTGGCCGAAAACCGGGGATTTCAAAATAGACTGTGATGACAGAAAGGCTGCTCTGCTGTTAAATGCTGCCGCTCCAAAGCAGGAAAACCTTGAGGAGGTCATCGTACATGAATTGATGCATATCAAGATGTATCCTCTGGATCAGGTTACAGAATCACTCATTGCAAATTGTTTTGAGGAGGGTTCTGCAGCAAGCGGGTTTGCATATCAACAATTCTTCACCGCTCTGGAACAGACTGTTGAGGAACTGACAAAATGCTTTTTGCTTGAATACGGTGAGAACAAGGACTTCTCCTTTGGAAGATGTAACCAAGGTAGATCCTTCAACGAATTATATGAAGGATTAAACAATATCGAGTAACGGCTTCTGGCTTGCATCGCTCCTCCCCGTATCGGGACTCCCCATTCGGCCCCTCTTTCCTCAGCGGCAACGGCGGTTTTCCCGTTGTATCATAAGGCCGGATATAGTATAATCATATCAGCAAACCGGAAGCTGCGGGGGAGAAACAATGAATTACAAGGTCATCGACAGGGAAACGTATTACAGAAAAGGCGTTTACCGTCATTTCACGGAGGACTGCAGGTGCTCGACGTCCGTGACCGCCAGGATAGACGTTACCGAACTCGTCGGGTTTTCAAAGAAGACGGGAACGAAGTTTTATCTTAATTTTCTGTACCTTCTTTCAAAAGTGCTCAACTCGCGCGACGATTATAAAATGGATTATCTTTATAAGACGGACGAATTGATCTGCTATGACGTCGTCAATCCGTGCCATTACGTGTTCCATGAGGACACGGAGACCTGCACGACCGTTCACTCCGTGTACTGCGAGGATTACCCTACATTTTATAAAAACGCGCTTTCCGATCTTAAGGAGGCGGAGAAGACCCGCGACTATGAGTTCGACGATAAAAAGTATCCGAACTGGTTCGACGCGTCCTATATCTCATGGCTTTCCTACGATTCTTTGAACATCGAACTGCCGGACGGGTATCTGTATTTTCCTCCGATCGTGAATTGGGGCAGATACCGTGAAGAGAACGGCAGACTGATGATGCCTGTTACCGTCCGGCTGAATCACGCGATCGCCGACGGTTATCTGGCTGCGAACGTTTTCCGCCTTCTGGAGCGGGAGATCGGATCGTTTGTCGGGCGTTGACGGCCTGTCGGCGCGCTGAGTCGATCCTCACACACAACCTTCGGCACAAGGACGGAACGTCTTTGTGCCTTTTTCTGCTGAAAACGGAGCCGTCTTTGGAGACGGGCGGGCGCTTCCGGGCAGGAGCAGCCCGATCCCGACAATTTTTTTTCGAAAAAAAACGATTTTATTATAGACGAACGCAATGAAATATGATATTATATAAATTGGGTTTAACCGATATGCCCCGTTGGGGAGCGCCCGCAGTCCGGGAGCTCCGGGACGGGCAATCCATAGAAAGAAAGAAGGAGAACGCAAATGAAACTCAATTTCCTTAAAAGACTGTTTGCTTTTGCCGTCTGCTCCCTGATGCTGTTCTGCACCATCGGAGTCGTCGGCGCGGACGGCCCCGTACCCGGCAATTCCCTGTGGGTATGCGGCACCGAGGTCACCGCTTCCAACGCGAGCAACGTTTTGGGCGACGGCAAGGTCAGCTACAACTTCGACACCAACACGCTGACGTTCACCGCGAAGCCCACCAACAGCGGCCTTCACGAGGGCGCGATCATCTATTCCGACATGGAGAATCTGACCATCGTCACTCCGACCAACGGTCTGACTCTCTCGAACGGCAACGCGACGAAGGGCATTTGGATGACTGCCGGCTCGCTGACCGTAAACGGCAACCTGACGATCAACCTCTCCGATGATTCCGCGGAAGCCGCTATCTGGGTCGAGGTCGACTGCACGATCAACGGCAAATTCTCCACAGAGATCTATGGCGACGATTGGATCGAAGAAAGCCGCGGTATTTACTCCAACAACGGCGACGTCACCGTCAACGGCGGCCTTGATATCATTGTTGGACGCAACGGCATCTTCACCAGGAACGGCAATATCAGCGTTTCCGGCACCTCCATTTACGTCGTGACCGACAGCCTCGCGGAGTACGAGATCGTGAACGGAAATCAGGTATTCTGCCCCGCCGGCTGGTACGTTGCAATGAACGGCGGAGTTGAGATCGACGGCGATCTCGTATTTGAGTTCGGCAACGCATACTACTGCATTTACGCGAACGGTCCCGTCAGTATCACCGGCACGGTCAACCTCAACGATTCGAGTTTCATCAAAACCGGTATCGTGAGCGAGTGGGGCGGCATCTCCTGCGGATCCGACGCCACTCTCAAACTCGGCAAGGCAGCCATGATCTCCAGGGGCGATGGCTCCGGCATAACGGTCAACGGCGACGTTGTCGTTGACAGCACCTATAACGGCGCCTTCTGGGCGACCGAGGGAGAGATCTACATTGACGGCTCCCTGCAGTTCAGGGGAGGCAAGGAGTATAACGTCCGCGCGAAGAACGACATCACGATCAAAGGTGACGCCGAAATCAAGGTCGAGACATATAACCCTTCCACCATGGCCAACAGAGCCATCTGCTCCGACGAGGGCTCCATTACCGTCGAAGGTTATCTTAAGGTCACCGGAGCCACCGGTCCCGCCGTATATGCACACGATAACATCACTATCTCCGGCGATGCGACCATAGGCAGCACGATCCGCAAGGTAACCGACTACGTCATGAAGGCCGAGACCGGCACGGTCTCCGTTGCCGGCAATCTCACCACCACCGGCGCGGGCACCTACGTCGTTTACAGCGGCGTGGATATCGAAGTCTTAGGCAGCGTTTCGATCAACGAAGTATTCTACGGGAACGACAATATGTCTCCCGAAGGCACCTACGGACTGTATTCCAACGGCGAAATTAGCGTATCCGGCACGCTTACGATCACCGCCAATCCGGTATACGGCACTCCGGAGGGCACTTCTTACCCCGTCGAGAACGGCGTCTATGCGGAAGGTAAAATCACCATCATCGACAAGTGGGACGTTCTTTCCGGCGGCACCGCGATCTATGCGGAAGGCGGCATTACCAAGCCCTCGAACTTCGGCGTGACCACCCCCGAAGGCGGTGTCATCGTTAACGGCAAGGTCATGGAAGCCGACCGCACCACTCCCGCCGCACATGCGGTCATTGAAGAGGTCGATCACTTCACCGTGACCTTCATAAACGGTGAGGACACCATCGAGGTCGAGGTCGCTCCCGGCGCTGCGATCGGCGATCTCATCCCGACCGTCACCAAGGAAGGCTGGAAGCTCATCGGCTGGTTCGACGTTGAAGCGACCACCGCTGATCTTCTCGGAACCGGCACCGAGCTGACCGCCGAGACGGTAGTAAACGGCAACATGACCGTATATGCTCACTGGTATCTGCCCGGCGACGTCAACGGCGACGGCAAAGTCAACAACAAGGACGTCAACCGTCTCCTGCAGTATCTTGCCGGTGATGAGAATCTGGTCTATGTCGCACGCGCCCTTGACATCAACGGCGACAGCAAGATCAACAACAAGGACGTCAACCGTCTCCTGCAGTTCCTTGCCGGCGACGATGTAGAGATCTTCTGATTGGAAGGAGTAGAACAACATGAAAAAGATACTGAGCATATTCCTTGTGCTCGCTATGACGTTTGGTTTGATGGGCACCGTGCTTGCCCAGCCCAGATCTGAGGCTCCGACCTTCGTCATTTCCGAGGAAGAAGCCGCTCCCGGCGAAACCGTTCGCGTCACGATCAGCATCGAGAACAACCCCGGCATTGCCAGCATCCAGCTTGAGCCCCAGTACGATTCGAACGTCCTTGAGTGGACCGACGTCGAGCAGGGCGATTACACCGGCACCTGGAACCCCAGGGTCGACAGGGGATATGTCAACTGGTTCGGTCCGTCCGGCCACAACGTTGATTTCGACGGCGTA